>NZ_JBSHJJ010000013.1:0-41806 GCF_053619415.1 Nocardiopsis sp. NPDC055551
GCCAGAGCACCCGACATTGCCTTGACGCGTGCGGTGCGGGCGGCAACAATCACGCGGCGGGGAAGGAGGGAGAACCCACCCCCACCCCGCCCAACAACCGGCAGGCTCTCGACCCCAGGCGCCCCACCAACCCACCCGAGCAACGCCCAACAACCGGAAGATTCTCTACCCGAGGCGCCCCACCAACCCACCCCCGCCCCGCCCAACAACCCCAAGACTCCCAACCCCAGGCACCCCACCAGGAGACCTTGGGCAGCACGAAACCGGCGAAACCAGCGGCTCCCCCAAGATCGATGGGATCACGCTCACCAACCCCACCACCACCCCCAACTCCCCGCCTGTGGATGACGGGGTCGGGGTGGGGGAGTAGGGGGTGGGGAATGGGACAATCTCCGGATGACGAAGACAATCCCGGCGGAGCTGTTGGCGGCCGCTGAAGCGGCGAAGGGCTTCATGCCCACGGATGAGGGCCTGGCCCTGTACGAGACGGCTGTGGAGTACGCCGGCCGGGGGCCGATCGTGGAGATCGGGACCTATTGCGGGAAGTCCACCGTGTTCCTGGGTGCGGCGGCTCGGGTGGCGGAGGCGAAGGTCATCACCGTGGACCACCACCGGGGGTCGGAGGAGCATCAGGAGGGTTGGGAGTACCACGACGCCACCCTGATCGACCCGGAGACGGGGAAGTTCGACACACTTCCGCACTTCCGACGTACGATCACGCGGGCAGGGTTGGACGAGGAGGTCATCGCGATCGCGGGGGCGTCCACGGCGGTCGCGGCCGTCTGGGGCACCGAGTTGGGCATGCTCTTCATCGACGGTGGCCACAGTGAGCAGGCCGCCCAGAACGACTATGAGGGTTGGACCCCGCACATCGCGGTCGGTGGCGCGTTGGTCATTCACGACGTCTTCCCGAACCCGGAGGACGGGGGACGTCCGCCCTACAACATCTACCGCCGTGCTCTGGAGACCGGACGGTTCAAGGAGGTCCGCGTGGTCGGTTCCATGCGGGTGTTGGAACGTACCTCCTGATCCGACGTGGTTCTCGTGGCTCCAGGGGTCCTTCGCCCCTTGGAGCACGGGGTGATTCATCGAACACCATGTGACACGCGGGGTGAGGGTAAGCCCTTGGTAAGAAGTCACCGGGCGGTTACGGATTCGGCCTTGACACAGTTACGGGCGGGTATCGTGACGGTGAGGGTGGAGCGATGATGGTGGCGATTTTCCCCGGGATACCGCTTCAGTCCTGACTCGAACTGAACCGATCAGGGGCACTCGCGCGTCAAACACCAGGACGGCACGGTGCCGGACGTGATTTGCCATGGGGGCGGGGAGCTGAGCGAGAGCACACACGGCGACGGCGGGACGGATGGACAGCGTCCCGACTCGAATACGCCGGAGACGAACGACACCTCTGCAGAGGAGCTGTCCAGTCAGGCGACGCCCCAGGGTGATGTCCCCGCTACCGATGATGACAAATCGGAGGGGGATTCCGGAGGGAATGACACTCCTGAGCCGGAATTCATCGTTGGCGGGGCCGCCGCATTCAAGACCAGTGGCACGTTCTTCCGTGACCGGGTGGCCAAGACTTTGGCCGATCAGGGTTACGGCCTGGACGACGTGCCCTCTTCTGATTTGAGCACCGACTCGGAGACGGCCGAGACGGCCGAAGCCGAAGACGAAAACGAATCGGACTCCGAGTCCTCCACCTCCGCCGCCCCCTTCGCGGCAGAGGACAAGGAGGACAAGGAGGAGACCGAGGAGGTGGCTACCGAGGCGGCGGAGAACGCCCGCGCCGAGGACCCCGACAATGAGGCGACCGGTGTCTTCCCGCTCCCGAACCTCTCTCAGGCGAACGCGGAGGAGCAGGAGGGGTCAGCGGAAGAGGAAGACGCTCCCGCGCCCGCCCCGGCTTCTGGGAGCCCTGAGGGCTCTCAGCGTCCTGAAGGGCCGGACGGGGTGGACTCTCCGGTGGCCGCCGCGGAGGCGACCACCGAACCCGAGGACAAGACAGACTCCGAACCCGAGGACGAGCCGGGCTCCGCGGACGAGGCGAAGCCGACCGAGGCGATGCCCGCGGTGGCGGCCACCGCGTTCGTTTCTCTCCCGGATGAGCAGCCGGAAGAGAAGCCCGAGGCCACCGACCGGACCGCCGAGCATGAGGCGGCGTCGGCCGATGACGAGATGTGGCCGCAGCCTCGACGGTTCTCCGACTACACGTCGGAGCGCGAGGAAAAGGCCAGGGAAGAGGCAGAGAAGGACGACGCCTCCACCGCGGCCGCAGCGACGGCCGCAGCGGCCGCGGGCGGGGTCGCGGGAGCGTCCGCCGCTCCCGCCTCGGCTCAGGCCGCGGCACCCGGTGGTCCGACCGGCCCCGGAGGTCCCAAGGGCCCACCCGGCGGCCCCGGTGGACCGAAGGGTCCCGGCGACAAGGCCAAGGGCGGCAAGAAGCCGAAGACCAAGAAGCCGCTGTGGTGGCGCATCCTGCGCGTGTTCCTCATCGTCACGGGTCTGATGATCATCGCGGGCGCGGGTGTGTTCGCGTTCTTCTACACCACGGTGGAGATCCCGGACGCGGCCAAGGCCGACGCGGTCGAGCAGGGGTCGACGTTCTACTTCGCCGATGGTGAGACGGAGTTCGCCTATCGCGGCACGGACCGTGATGTGGTCGACTACGAGGAGATGGTCGCCGGTGGCGACCACGTCGTCGAAGCCGTCATCTCCGCGGAGGACCGGGGCTTTTGGACCGAGCCCGGTGTCTCGCTGAGCGGTACCACGCGCGCGGTGTGGTCCACGATCACCGGCGAGCAGGTGCAGGGTGGCTCGACCGTCACCCAGCAGATGGTGCGCAACTACTACGAAGGGGTGTCCCTGGAACAGACCGTGGCCCGCAAGGTCCAAGAGATCATCATCGCGATCAAGGTGGACCAGAACGAGGACAAGGAGTGGGTGATGGAGCAGTACCTCAACACCATCTACTTCGGTCGTCAGGCCTACGGTATCCAGGCCGCCGCTCAGGCGTACTACCACAAGGACGTCGACGAGCTCACCGCGGAGGAATCCGCCTTCCTGGCCGCCGCCATCCAACAGCCGACCCGCTTCGGTCAGGCCGACGTGGAGACCACGCCGGCGATGGAGAACCGGTGGCAGTACGTCATCAACGGTCTGGTCACGACCGAGGCCATCACCCAGGCCGAGGCCGACCAGATGGAGTTCCCCGCCCCTGAGCCGGAGAAGCCCATGGACGGCGCCGACATCAGTGGCTACAAGGGGTACATGCTCCAGGAGGCCCTGAGCGAACTGGAGCGTCTGGGCTACACCGAGGACCACATCAACCGGCAGGGCTACAAGATCGTCACGACCTTCGACAAGGACATGATGGACGCGGCCTATGAGTCGGTCGAGGCGATGGTGCCTCCGGAGAACCTTCCCGAGGGCGTCAACATCGGTCTGACCACCATCGACCCCGCCACCGGTGAGGTCAAGGCGTTCTACGGCGGTCACGACTACGTCGCCAACCAGTACGACAGCGCCTTCCTGGGCGCCGCGCAGGCCGGCTCGGCGTTCAAGCCGTACGTGCTGGCCACCGCTTTGGAGCAGGGCTACGGCCTGAACTCCACCGTGGACGGTCGCGGTCCGCGGGACGTTCAAGGGTCCCGGGTGCAGAACGCGGGCAACTCTCCCGGCGGGGTCATGACGTTGACCCAGGCCACCCAGGTCTCCAACAACCTGGGCTTCGTCGAGCTGGCGCAGGAGGTCGGCTTCGAGGAGATCCGCCAGACCGCCTACGACGTGGGTCTTCCCGAGGGCAGCATCGCCGACAACCAGCTGGTGCCGGTCATGCCGCTCGGAGCGAGCAGCGTGCGCCCGGTCGACCAGGCCAGTGGGTTCGGAACCTTCGCCAACGGCGGTGTGCACATGGAGGCGCACGTCGTCAAGGAGGTCGTGAACCAGGCGGGCGACAACGAGCGCCCCGAGGTCGTCGAGAACCGTGCCCTGGAGGAGACCACGGCCGCGGACGTCACCCACGCGCTGGAAGGGGTCGTCAACAGCGGCACCGGTACGGCGGCACGACTGTGGGACCACCCGGTCGCGGGTAAGACCGGTACGACCGACGGCAGCGTCGCCGCCTGGTTCGTGGGTTACACCCCGCAGCTGTCGACGGCGGTGGGCGTGTACAGCGGGAACAACGAGAGCTTCAGCATCCCGGGGCACAACATCTCCGGTGGTGGTCTGCCGGCCTCGATGTGGAACTCGTACATGACCCGCGCGATGGAGGGGTACGAGCGCGGTTCGTTCCCGGACCCGGCGTTCGATGGCACCACGGAGAACTGGGCGCCGGATCCGGCCACCCAGGAACCTCAGGAGCCTCAGGAACCGCAGGAACCTCAGGAGCCCCAGGAGCCTCAGGAACCGCCGGAACCCGAGATTCCGGAGATCCCGGAGGAACCGGAGATCCCCGAGATTCCGGAGGAGCCGGAGGAGCCGGGCGTCCCGGAGCAGCCGGGAATCCCGGAGATGCCACCGTCGACCCGTAGTGAAGACGGCTAGCGCTCTCACGGGAAGAGGGCCCCGTACCGCGTCGGTACGGGGCCCTCGCCGTCGGGTGTGAGGGTGGATCCTCAGGTCACCACCGGCTCGGTGTCCCAGCTGTGCAGGAACACCCGGGAACCGGGCGTGGTGCGGGTGAGCGCGTCCACGGCCAGCACGACCGCGGCGGTCGTCCAGGTGCTGCGTTCGACCGGCCAGCGCACCTGTTCGGCGAACTGGTAGCCGGTCCAGTAGACGCCGTCGTCGGGGTCGCGCAGGTGCTGGATCTCCCGCAGGATGCGTATCGCGGCGTCGGTCTCGCCCATGGCGGTCAGCGTGAGCACCAGCTCGGAGGACTCCGCCGCGGTCACCCACGGCTGGTCGCTCACGCAGCGCACACCCAGGCCGGGCACGACGAAGGTGTCCCAGCGCTCCGCGACGCGGGCCTTGGCGTCCTCACCGCGGACCGCTCCGCCCAGGATCGGGTAGAACCAGTCCATCGAGAAGCGGGAGCGGTCGGCGAACAGCTCCTCACGGTCGTTGATGAGGACGGCGAGCCGGTCGGCGGCGGCCTCCCATCCAGGGCGTTCCCTGCCCAGCCGGGCGCCCAGCGCGGCGCCGCAGCGCAGCGCGTGGTGCACGCTGGAGCAGACCGTGAGCAGGGCGTGGTCGCCGGGCGTTCCGTCCTCGCCCCGCGCCCACAGGATCTCCCCGTGGTCGCCGCGCAGCGTCAGTACGAACTCCAACCCGCTCTCGACGGTCGGCCACAGTTCCTCGGCGAACACGGTGTCGCCGGTGGTGAGCAGGTGGTGGAACACACCCACGGCCGGATAGGCGGCGTGGTTGGCCTCGCGCAGACTCGTGACGGGCGTTCCCTGCCGGAACTTGGCGGGCCAACCGCCGCCTGGATGGCGGCTCTTCGACAACCATCGGTAGGCGCGTCGGGCGGCCTCGGCGTGTTCGGGCACGGTCAGCCCGGTCACGGTCAGGGCCATGGCGCACTCCACGTGGTCCCACACGTCGGCGTGACCGCCGGGGAACCAGGGGATGGCGCCGTCGGGCTCCTGGGCGCGTACGAGGTAGTCGGTGGACCGGTACAGCTGTTCGGTGCTGAGGACTCCGGGCAGGTGCAGGGCGTCGGGGTCGCTGGGCGCGGGTGCGGAGGCCATCAGTCGGACACGTCGGTCGTGATCGGCTTGCGAACGTACACGATGACGCTCTTGCCGATGACCGGGTTGAGGAGTCTCTCCGCGATCCGGGTCACCTTGGGGGCCTGGAGCATGTCCCAGACGAGCAGGTCGTGGTAGGCCTTGGCCGCCGGGTGGTCGTTGTTGTCGGTGCCCACGGCGCACTTGATCCACCAGTAGGGGGCGTGGAGGGCGTGCGCGTGGTGGTGCGGGCCGATCTCGAATCCGGTGGCCTTGAGCTTGGCCTCCAGTTCGGCGCGGGTGTAGATGCGGATGTGGCCGCCCTCGTTGGTGTGGTACTCCTCCGAGAGCGCCCAGCAGATGCGTTCGGGCAGGAAGCTGGGCACGGTGATGGCCGCGATGCCGCCGGGCCTGAGAACCCGGTACAGCTCCTTCATGGCGGCGGTGTCGTGCGGCAGGTGCTCGAAGATCTCGGCGGCGACGACACGGTCGAAGGAGTCGTTGTCGAAGGGCATGTCGAGGGCGTCGCCCTTGACGGTCTCGGCCTTGGCGGAGGCGGGCGCCTCACCTTCGTGGGCCATGGCGGCGAACATGGTCTCGACCTCGGCGAGGTCGTCGACGTTCTGGTCGAAGGCGACCACGTCGGCGCCGCGGCGGTAGATCTCGAAGGCGTGGCGGCCGCCGCCACATCCCAGGTCGAGAACGCGGTGGCCCGGGCCGACGGGGAACAGGTTGAAGTCGACGGTGATCAGTGGAGGCTCCCTAGGGATGGTGCTGCGGGTCAGGCGCCGTTCGCGCGGGCCCGCACGGGCGCGGGGCGGTGGTCCCCGTCGGGGGTGGTCCCCTTGACGGCGGTGATGGTGGAGGCGTAGCGCTGCGCGGTGAGCTCGGCGACGGCCTTCCAGGTGAACCGTTCCTGGACGCGGCGCCAGGCGGCGGCGCTCATGCGCTCACGTTCGGCGTCGTCGTCGAACAGGGAGGCGAGTTCGGCGGCGAGGAGGTCGGGGTCGCCCGGGGGGATGAGGCGGCCGGCGTCGCCGTCGGTGCCGACGACCTCGGGCAGGGCGCCGGCGTGGCTGGCGATGAGCGGGGTGCCGCAGGCCATGGCCTCGACGGCGGGCAGGGAGAAGCCCTCGTAGAAGGAGGGGACGACGGCGACCTGCGCGCCGGCGATGAGGCGGCCCAGTTCCTCGTCGTCGATGCCGCTGACGAACTCGATGCGGTCGCGCAGGCCGAGTTCGTCGACGAGGCGGTCGGTGGGGCCGCCGGGCCGGGGCTTGCTGACGATGGTCAGGGTGACGTCGCGTTCGGTGGCGAGTTTGGCGGCGGCGCGCAGCAGGACGGTGACGCCCTTGAGGGGGCTGTCGGCGCTGGCGGTGCACACGATGCGGCCGGGGGTGCGTTCCACGTCGGGGCGCGGGTGGAAGTAGCGGGTGTCCACGCCCAGCGGGGTGACCTCCATGGCGGTGGGGTCGACTCCGAACTCACGGGTGATGTCGTCGGCGGAGGACTGGGAGGGTACGAGGATGGGGTCCAGGCGGCGGGCGACGCGGGCCTGCATCTTCACGAATCCGTACCAGCGTCGCTTGGAGAGCTTCTGTAGGCCCTTGGCCTCGGCGATCTCGATGCGGCGGTCGACGCTGATGGGGTGGTGGATGGTGGTGACCAGGGGCAGTCCGGCGGACTTGATGCCGAGCAGGCCCCAGCCGAGGGTCTGGTTGTCGTGGACGACGTCGAACTCGTCGAGGCGGCGGCGGAGTTCGCGGTTGGCGCGCAGCGAGTAGGTGAGCGGTTCGGGGAACCCGGCGGTCCACATGGTGGCGACCTCCAGGACGTCGATCCAGTCGCGCCATTGGCGCAGGGGTGGGGCGACGAAGGGGTTCGCGTCGTTGTACAGGTCGAGGGAGGGGAGTTTCTCCAGGGTGACGCCCTCGTCCAGGACCGGGTAGGGCTGGCCGGAGAAGACGGTGACCTGGTGCCCGAGCGCGGCGAGTTCGCGCGACAGGTGGCGTACGTAGACGCCCTGTCCGCCCACGTGCTGTTTGCTCCGGTACGACAGGAGGGCGACGCGTAGGGGGCGGCGTTCGCCGGACGGCTTTGGGGTCGGTCCCGTGCTTGTGCCCGACTGGGTCAAGAGTCCACCTCTTCGTTGGGTCGCGTGCCCGGTAGTCGCCGTTCGTCCTTGGCCGCCGTCGGGTCCGTTTGGGCGCCCCCATATGTTACTCGCGAGTTCACTCGGGGTCGGCGCCGGGCTTCGGCTAGGGGGATCCTATTCCGGGTGGTCGATTCAGGTGGTGGTGGCCCACCGGGGGAGCTCCGTCGAACCGTCCCGCTTGGCCAGACCGCGCTCCTCCAGGGTGCGAAGGTGCGCGGCGGTCTCGGAGGCGGCCATGTGCCGGGCCAGGATCCGCATGTCCTCCCAGGGGCGCCGCCACTCCAGGCCGGAGGTGAGTTCCCACAGGGTGGTGGGGCCGCGGTCGAGCAGTTCCGCCATCCGGGTCAGGCGTTCCTCGTGGTGGTCGGTGATCGCTCGTGTGCGCTCGGGCAGCCCGGTGAAGCGCTCCTCGTGTGAGGGAAGGCATAGCAGTCGCTCGGCGTCGGGCAGGCGTCCGGTGCGGGCCTGGGAGGCCAGGAAGTCGCCGAGTGGGTCGCCCTCGGGGGCGTCGAGGGGGAACTGGCCCACGTGCGGGGTGATGCGCGGCAGGACGTGGTCGCCGGTGAACAGCAGGCCCCGGTCGGCCAAGTGCAGGCACAGGTGGCCGGGGGTGTGGCCGGGTGTCCACACGGCGCGCAGGTCCGAGCCGGGCGTGTCGACCCGCTCGCCGTCCTGGAGGGCCAGGTCGGGGGTGGCGGGAGACTGGAAGACGGTGGGGGAGGCGCGGAAGGCGTCGATGTCCTCGGTGGGGAACCCGGCGCGGGTCATCTGCGCGATCATCGTGGCGGCCCTTTCCTCCTGGCCGTGTCCCGCCTGCCTGGCCAGGATGGCGATGTCCCGGGGGTGCATGGCGATCCAGGCGTCGGAGGCTTCGCGTAGGCGGCCGGTCAGGCCGGAGTGGTCCGCGTGGAAGTGGGTGATGACGGCGCCCCGGACCTGGTCGACGCGGTGACCGGCCAGGGCCAGGCCGTCGACCAGGGCCGACCAGGAGTCGTCGTGGTTCCAACCGGTGTCGATGAGGACGGGGCCACCGGTTGTCGAGAGCACGTAGACGTAGGTGAAGCCGATCGGGTTGTGGGGGACGGGCACCGGGATGCTCCAGAGCCCCTCGCCCAGGTCCTCGACCGGGGGAACCTCGCGCATTGTGGGACGGCCTTTCCGCTGGAAACCGAATCACATTCGATTCTAGGGAAGGGGGTCTTGGGACTTTTGGGCGGAGTGCGACCAAAGCCGGACGATTGCGGTCCAGCCTCTAGGTGTTCGACGAAGTAGAACATATTCTACCTGGCCGGGCGATCGACCCGAAAATCTCTACCACGATCTCGTATTACCTCTGCCACGTCGGGCGATGAGGTGCGGATCATGGGTTCGAACGGCTGCCTGAGAGGGAAAGCGTTAGATAACGTGTTCTCATGACGGTCGGCGATCTCACGCCGGCCTTGAGGCGGCTCTCGGCCACCGCGTTCGCGGTGGACCGATGACGAAGGGGAGAGACCCAGTGGCGGTGCAGGCACCGATCGGAACGATGACGCGGAATCAGACACAGCGTCGCCGACGTATCGTCCAGACCGCGGCCGCCCTGGCGGTGCGTGGCGGCGTCGAGGCGATGCAGATGCGCTCGGTGGCCGAGCGCGCCGGGGTCGCCCTTGGCACCCTCTATCGCTACTTCCCCTCGAAGATGGACCTGGTCGTGGCCGTGGTCACCGAGGAGCTGGACCTGCTGGAGGGCGGTATCGTCCGCCGGCCGCCCACCGCCGACACCGCCGCGGGGCGTGCCGTCGACGTGCTGTTGCGCGCCACCCGCGGACTCATGCGAGAGCCCGAGCTGGCCGACGCGCTGGTGCGTTCGCTGATCATGGCCGAGGTCAAGATCGAGCTGGACGTGCGCATCACCGACCTGGTGTGGCGGGTGGCCACCGGCAACCTCGTCGCGGCCCGTCCCGCCGACACCGTGGAGGAGACCACCTCCGTGGACGAGGTGGACCGGGACGGTATCGAGTACGTCCTGGCCGGATCGCTGACCAGCGTGTGGATCTTCGAGCTGGTGGAGGTGCTCAAGGGCCGGCGCGACGTGGAAGAGGTCGAACGGCGACTGCACGTGACCGCCGAACGCCTCCTCGTCTCCTTCTGATCCTCGCCCGGGTCACTCCTCGCCGAAGAACAGCCCGAACAGCCCACCGAGCAGGCCTGTGGAGCCACCGCCCGGCTCCTCGCCCTCGGGTTCCTCCTCGGGGGCCTCGTCGTCCGCGGGCGGCGCCGGCGGAGCGGTGTCGTCCTCGTCCTCCGGGGCCTCGGGGTGGCCGGGTTCCGGTTCGGGATCCCGCCCAGGGTCGTCCTCGGGCCCTTGACCGTCCTCGGGATCGGCGGGGCCCTCGGGGCCGTTCGATTCCGGTGCGGTGCCCGTGGTCGACTCCGGGGAGGGAGCCGAGGGAGTGGACTCGACCTCGGGCGAGGGGTCGACACCGGGCTTGTTCTCGGAGGCGGTGGAGACCGTCTCCACCTTGGAACCGTCGTGGCCGCGGCCGGTCTCGGCGGGGCCGGCGTCGATCGTGGTCGGGGGAGCGCCCGCCATGCCGGCCCACCACCACAACCCCAGGGCCACCGCCACCGTGGCCAGCCCGGAGACGGCCGGCAGCGGCCAGCGCCTGCGCTCGGGTGTGGGCAGCGGCGCGCGCGTGTTCTCGTGGAGCGGTTGGTCCCGGGTGGTGATCCGATCGTCGGGCAGGGGACGCGGAGTGATGGGGGGTGCCTGGACCAGGGTCTCGTCCACCTCCTCGCCCTCGTCCTCGATCGCGAAGACGCCGGTGACGCGGGCGCGGTGGACCGGGTAACCGTCCTCGGTGAGCGGTTGCAAGGCTGCGGCGATCCGCTTGCGTTCCTCGGCGGCCTCGGGGGCCAGGCAGGTGTGCACGACGCGTTCGCGTAGTCCGGGCGGGGCCCCGGGCGGGCGGAGCAGGGCCAGCGCGGAGGAGACCTGTTGGATCTGGTCGCGCCGGTTGGGGGTCGCGCTCTCCTCGGAGTCCTCCGAATCGTCCTGCCCGGGCAGTCGGTTCAGGCCCTCCGCGGCGCGACGGATCGCCGAACGGGACAGTTCGTCACAGATCCGCGGTTCGAGTCCGAGTACTCGGGCGACCGCGGAGGAGGGCAGCGCGTGGCGCAGGTTCAGCTCGACGAGTTCGCGGTGGCTGGCGGGCAACCGGGAGAACATGCGCGCGACCGGGGTCTCGGCGGGCACGGTGGCCAGCCGAGTGTAGGGACAGGTGTGCGCGAAGCCGCGGCGTTGGCAGGCGGCGCGCACCAGGGCGTAGAGCCAGGGGCCGCGATCGGCCGGGTCGCGGAGCTTCCTCTCCAGTACCACTCCGGCGACGAGCCCTTCGTGGACGGCCTCGGTGACGGGGTCCTCCGGATCGCCCGGGGTGCCACCACCGAGCAGGGACCACGCGTATCGGTAGAGCGCCTGCGCGTATGCGTCGTGGAGCTCCTCGACCGGTGCCGCCGCTTCGTCTCTTTCGTTACCTCTGGTCACGATTCCCCCCCGCTGTCTGTGGTGACGGTAGCGAGGGGAGAACCGTGGCGTGCGGGAATCGATCAGCTGTGTCCTGAAGGTGAGACTTCTGTTACCCGACCCGTGGGGGCGGGTGTGTCCTCACTCTCCGCCGCGCGAGGGCTGACCGATCGCGACCATGCGTTCCACCGAACGGCGGGCGCGCTCGGAGGTCTCGGGGTCGACCGTGATCTCGGTGGTGCCGTGGCGCAACGAGTTCAGCAGCTTGTCCGCGTCGATCATCTTCATGTAATGGCACTCGGCGCGGGAGTTGACCGCCTCGAACTCCGTGTTCGAGTTGACGTTGCGCAGCTGGTGCAGCATGCCGGTCTCGGTGGCGATGAGGACCTTGGCGGCGCTGGTGTTCTCCGCGGCGGTGAGCATGCCGCCGGTGGACAGGACCTTGACCCGGTCCTCGGGGACGGCGCCGCTACCGACCAGGTAGAGGGCGGAGGTCGCGCAGCCGCACTCGGGGTGCACGTAGACCTCGGCGTCGGGCTCGGCCGCCACGCGTTCGCGCAGGGTGTGACCGTCGATACCGGCGTGCACGTGGCACTCGCCCATCCACACGTGGATGTTGTCGCGACCGGTGACCCGCTTGACGTGGGCGCCCAGGAACTGGTCGGGGAGGAAGAGGATCTCCCGATCCTCCGGGATGGACCTGATGACGTCGGCGGCGTTGGAGGAGGTACAGCAGATGTCGGTCTCGGCCTTGACCGCCGCGGTGGTGTTGACGTAGGCGACCACGACCGCGCCCGGGTGCTGGGCCTTCCAGTTCCGCACGTCCTCGGCGGTGATGGTGTCGGCCAGCGAGCAGCCCGCGTTGGGGTCGGGCAGCAGGATGGTCTTCTCCGGCGCGAGGATCTTGGCGGTCTCGGCCATGAAGTGCACGCCGCAGAACACGATGGTGCTCGCGTCGACGCTCGCCGCGAGGCGGGACAGGGCCAGTGAGTCACCGGTGTGGTGGGCCACGTCCTGGATTTCCGGGCGCTGGTAGTTGTGCGCGAGGATGACAGCGTCGCGCTCCTCCGCCAGGCGGCGGACCTCGGCGGCCCATTCCTGCCTGGTCATGGTGTCCGCCGTCGCGGTGACCGTTGCCATGTCCTACTACTTCCTCGAGGCTGTGGGCTCGGCGTGCGGGCGCCGTGCCGTGGGAGGGCGGTGTGGATACCAGGTTTTCGTCTGGCAGGCACAAACCTGATGCAGCTTAACATGACCGAGAACGGAAGGGACAGGGTGGATATCTCGGAGGTAAACGGACAGGCCACGCTCTCGGCGCACGAGGCGCTAGCGGTCGTCCTCCAGATCCGCGCGGGCGAAGTGTGCGTCCTGCTGTGGCGACGGGCCCTACCGCCCTGTGAGGGGGAGTGGGCCCTGCCCGGGGGCAGACTCGGAGCGGAGGAGGACCTGGGCGCCTCGATCCGACGACAACTCGCCCAGAAGGTCGACGTTCGTGACCTGAGTCACCTCGAACAACTGGAGACGCGCAGCGAACCCCGACGCGACCCGCAGCGGCGCACGCTGGCCACCGCCTACCTGGGTCTGGTCCCCGCGGACATCGACCCGGTCGTGCCCGACGACACCGACTGGCATCCGGCCTCCGGCCTGCCCCCGATGGCCTTCGACCACGCTTCGATCGTGCGTTCGGGGCGGCGGCGCCTGCGCTCCAAGCTCGGCTACACCAACGTCGGTTTCGCGTTGGCTCCACCCGAGTTCACCATGTCGGAGCTGTCCGGCTACTACCGGGCCGCGCTCGGCCACGACGTGGCCGCCACCAACCTGCGCCGGGTGTTGCTGCGCCGAGGGCAGATCGAGGAGACGGGGCGTTCGGTGCCGTCGGGTCGTTCGGGCGGCCGTCCGGCGGCGTTGTTCCGGTTCCGGACCCGCGAGATGGAGGTGACCGACGCCTTCGCCGTCCTGCGCCCGCCCGGCCAGGCCTAGGTCCCGTCCTGGGTACACTCCCTGATCGTGGCAATTCGTACTGTGGTGTTCGACGTCGGCGAGACCCTGATCGACGAGACGCGCATCTTCGCGCGCTGGGCGGACCGTTTCGGGGTTCCGCACATGGCTTTCTTCGGCACCATCGGCGGCGTCATCGCCTCCGGGGGCACCCTCACGGACGGTTTCCGTCTGCTGGTCCCAGGATTCGACCTGGCGGCCGAGAGCGCCCGATGGCGCGAGGAGGACCCCGAGGGCGAACGCGAGCACTTCGGTGAGGGCGACCTGTACCCGGACGTACGCCCGGCCCTCGACACCATGCGCGAGGCCGGGCTGGGCCTGGTCATCGCGGGCAACCAGCCGGTCGAGGCCGGTGCGGCGCTGGCGGCGATGGACCTGCCGGTGGACGGCATCGGCATCTCCGACGTTTGGGGCGTGGCCAAGCCCCACCCCGAGTTCTTCGACCGCACCCTGGACCTGGTGCGCGAGAACGTCCCCGACATCGCGCCGAGCGAGATCCTCTACGTCGGCGACAGGGTCGACAACGACGTGCTGCCGGCGCGGGCGGCCGGCATGAGCACGGCCCTGCTGCGCCGGGGCATCTACGGCTACCGGCACGCGGCCGACCCGCGGGCGCGACGAGCCGACGTGATCGCCGACGACCTCCACCAGCTCGCCCGATGGGCCGCCCGGAACGCGGGCTGACCACCGAAACGGGAGATGGAGGACACGGGCGCGATTCGGTCACGGGCCGCGTCGCAGCGGTTTGTCCACAGTGTGCTCGGGTAACGTCGCTACGGTCTCGGACCGGCCGCCGCCCCCCCGGCACCGCCGCCGGTCGGCATCGCCCCGCCCCCGAAGGAGAGCCCATGATCACGTTCGAGGGCGCCGCCAAGATTTACCCCGACGGCACCGTCGCCGTCGATGAGCTGGATCTGACCCTGGAGACCGGACGGACCACGGTCTTCGTCGGTCCTTCCGGCAGCGGCAAGACCACCTCGCTGCGGATGATCAACCGCATGGTCGAACCCACCAGGGGGACCATCCGGGTCGACGACGTGGACATTCGTCAACAGGACCCCGCGAAGCTGCGCCGGTCCATCGGCTACGTCATCCAACAGGCCGGGCTCTTCCCGCATCGCACCATCCTGGACAACATCGCCACCGTCCCGTTGCTGCTGGGTTGGCGCCGCTCCAAGGCCAGGGCCAGGGCGACCGAGCTCATGGAACTGGTCGGGCTCGAACGCTCCCAGGCCAAGCGCTATCCCCACCAGCTCTCCGGCGGCCAACAGCAAAGGGTGGGGGTCGCCCGCGCGCTGGCCGCCGACCCACCGGTGCTGCTCATGGACGAACCCTTCAGCGCGGTCGACCCGGTGGTGCGCACGAGCCTGCAGGACGAACTGCTGCGGTTGCAGCAGGAACTGCACAAGACGATCGTGTTCGTCACCCACGACATCGACGAGGCCGTGCGTCTGGGAGATCGGATCGCCGTCTTCCGCCCTGGTGGGACGCTCGCCCAGTACGACACCCCCGAGCGGCTCCTCGCCGAACCGGTCGACGACTTCGTGGAGTCGTTCGTCGGTTACGACCGCGGGGTGCGTCGCCTGTCCTTCTTCCCCGCCGGCTCTCTCACACTGCGCCAGGACGTGGTCTTCGACGCCGAGGACCGGGTGGAACGGGCCCGTGACGCCGTCGTCTCCGACGGTGAACCCTGGGCACTGGTGGTGGACGAGGGGCGCTCGCCCCTGGGCTGGGTGAGCGCGCGTCAGCTCAACGAATCCCCGGCCGGGGTCACCCTGGGGTCGTTGGGGCTCACGCCCTACGGGCACATCTTCAACGTCGCCACCGACTCCCTGCGCGCCGCGCTGGACGCCGCGGTCCTCTCGCCCGCCGGTCGGGCGGTGGGCGTGGACACCGATGGGGCGGTCCTGGGCGTGGTCTCCCAGGACGACCTGGGCACCGCGATCTGGTCGGTGAGCGAATGATCGCGGCCTACGACTGGGTCGGCGGGATCGTCGATTGGGCGGTCGCCGACTGGAGCCATCCGGGAGAGCCGGACCGCGGCATCCTGGCCCGGTTGCTGGAGCACATGCGTCTGTCGTACGTGTCCATCCTCATCGGCCTGGCCATCGCGCTGCCGCTGGGCCTGGCCTGTGTGCGTTGGAGACCGGTCTACCCGCCGGTGCTCACCGGGGTGAACGTCCTGTACTCGGTGCCCTCCATCGCCCTGTTCTTCCTGATGCTGCCCTACACCGGGTTCAGCGACTGGACGGCGATCATCCCGCTGGCCCTGTACACCCTGGTGATCCTGCTGCCCAACGTGGTGGACGGGCTGCGTCAGGTACCCGAGCACGTGCGCCAGGCCGCCGTCGCCATGGGTTTCGGACCGTTGCGTCGTCTGGTGTTCGTGGAGGTGCCGGTGGCGGTCCCGGTGATCATCGCCGGGTTGCGGGTGGCCTCCGTGGCCACCATCAGCATGGTCAGCGTCGCCTCCCTGGTGGGACTGGGCGGGCTGGGACAGCTGATCGTCAGTGAGGGTTTCCGCCGCCAGTTCGACGCCCCCATCGTCGTGGGCATCGTCCTCACGGTGGCGCTCGCGCTGGTCACCGACGCGGTCCTGGTCATCGCCCAGCGGTTGCTCACCCCGTGGGCGCACGCCGGCAAGGGTCGGCTCGCCCGCAAGCGGGCGGCCCGCGCCGAGGCGGCGGCCGCCGGCGGCGACGCCGCGGTCGGCTCCGGCACCGTTTCCGACCACAGGGAGTCGCCGTGAACGTCCTGACCCTGTTGGTCGAGTGGTTCAGCGACCCCGCCCAGTGGACCGGGTCCGCCGGCATCCCCGTGCGACTCGGTGAACACGTCTACTATTCGCTGCTCGGGCTGCTGCTTTCCACCGCCATCGCCGTACCGGTGGGGCTGTTCACCGGGCACACCGGCGTCGGCGGGTTCCTCACCACCAGCCTCGCCAACTTCGCCCGCGCCCTGCCCACCATCGGCGTGCTGTTCCTCATCGTGCTGCTGGCCGGGATCGGTCTGGTCCCGGTGGTGTGCGCGCTGGTCGCCCTCGCCGTCCCGCCCATCCTCGTCAACACCCACGAGGGGGTGCGGGGGGTTGACCCCCGGCTGAGGGACGCCGCCGTGGGCATGGGCATGCGCGGTCGCGAGGTCCTGTTCAAACTCGAACTGCCGGTGGCGACCCCCCTCATCCTCCTGGGGATGCGCACCGCGGCCGTGCAGGTCGTCGCCACGGCCACCATCGCCGCCTACGTGGGAGTGGGAGGTCTGGGCCGCTACATCGTGGACGGGCAGGCCCGCCAAGACCTTTCCATGCTGCTGGGCGGCTCCGTCCTGGTGGTGGGGTTGGCCGTGGTCACCACACTCCTGTTCGCCGGGCTGCGGCGTCTCCTCGTCGCCCCGGGGCTGCGGGCCGAGACCGCCGCCGAACGCTGATCCGAAAAGAGGCATCTGACATGAGCAAGAAACTCGCCCTGACCGGGCTCCCCCTCGTGCTTCTCCTGAGCGCTTGCGGTGGCAGTGATCCCTTCGCGGAGGGTGGTGACGCCGAGGGTGGCGAGGGCGGTGACGCCATCGTCGTCGGGTCCGCGGACTTCCCCGAGAGCACCCTGCTCGCCGAGGTCTACGGTCGTGCGCTGGAGGCCGAGGGGGTGCCGGTGGACTACCAGTTCAACATCGGCAGCCGCGAGGTGTACTACGACCAGATCGAGGCGGGGGCGCTCTCGCTCTTCCCCGAGTACAACGGCGCGATCCTGGCCTACCTGGACGACGAGGCGCCCAGCGCCGACTCGGAGGAGACCAACACCCTGCTGGAGGAGGCTCTGCCCGAGGGCCTGGAGATCCTGGCCTCCTCCGAGGCGGAGAACAAGGACTCGGTGACCGTCACCCGGGAGATCGCGGACGAGTACGACCTGGCGGCCCTCCCCGATCTCGCCGACGTGGCGGACGAGTTGGTGCTGGGCGGGCCGCCGGAGTTCGAGACCCGACAGCAGGGGGTCATGGGCCTGGAATCGGTGTACGGGGTGGAGTTCGGCGAGTTCCGTTCGCTGGAGGTCGCCCTGCTCACCAAGGCGCTCACCGACGACGACATCCAGGCCGCCAACCTGTTCACCACCGATCCGCAGATCGTGGAGGAGGGGTTCGTGGTCCTGGAGGACCCCGAGAACCTCTTCGGCGCGCAGAACGTCACCCCGCTGATCAACTCCGAGCAGGTAGACGAGACCGCCCGGGGGATCATCGACGAGGTGTCGGGCACCCTCACCACCGAGGAGCTGACCGAGCTCAACAAGCGGATCGTCGTCGACAACGAGAACGCGGCCGACGTCGCCCAGGAGTGGCTGCGGGAGCAGGGCCTGGCCTGAGTCCTCACCCCGGGGCCGGTCCAGTGGAGCCGCGTACCACCAGGTGCGCGGGCAGTACCACCTGTCGGGGCGGGGTGCCCGGCCGGGTGACCCGCTCCAACAGCAGTTCCACCGCCATGCGGCCCGCCTCCTCGTGCGGTCCCGCCAGTGTCGTGAGCGCCGGCACGCAAAGGTCGGCGCCGAAGATGTCGTCGTAGCCCACCACACTGCGTTCGCGCGGCACGTCCAGGCCCCGTTCGGCCAGCCGTCGCAGCACACCGATGGCGAGCAGGTCGTTGTGCGCCACCAACGCGGTCGCTCCGTCCACCAGGGCCGCGTCGGCGGCGGCCGCCCCGCTCTCCATCCTGGGTGAGAACGGGCCCAGGCGGGTGGCGCGCAGCCCACGCCGGCCCGCCATCGCGCTCAGCGCCCGCCACCGTTCGGCCGCGTGCCAGGACTCCTTGGGTCCGCTGAGGTAGACCAGGGATCGGTGCCCGAGCGAGGCCAGGTGTTCCACGATCTGTCGGCTGCCGGACCCGTCGTCCACGGTCGCGCCGGGCAGCCCCTCGATCCGCCGGTTGACCAGGGCCAGGTTGTGCTCCCGGGCCAGTTCCACCGTGGTCCGCTCGCTCATGCGGCCCGCCGCCAGCACGAACCCGTCCACCGAGAGTTCCAGACGTTCGATCTGGCGGCGTTCATTGTCGCCGGACTCCTCGGTGTTGCTGAGTATGAAGGTCAGCCCCGAGGCGTTGGCCCGCCGCTCCGCGCCTCGGATGGTGCCGAAGAAGTGCGGGTTGGTGATGTCGGGGACCAACAGCGCGACGGTGGCGGTACGCCCCGACTGCAACGCGCTGGCCAGGGGGTTGGGCCGGTAACCGAGCCGTTCGGCGACGGTGAGGACGTGCTCGCGGGTGGCGGCGTTGACCCGCCGCGGGTTGCTGAAGGCGCGGGAGACCGTGGAGGCGGCTACCCCGGCCTCCGCCGCGACGTCGTAGACGGTGCTGCGCTTGGCGGGACTCATGTCCCCATTTGTAGGGCCGATGGCAACTTTTGGCAATCGCTTGCCATTCCTCTCGGAGGAAACCTAGAGTTCACGAAAACGAAATGAGACCCCGGTCACTCAGGGGTCTGACCTGTGCTGATGCGCCCCTCCGACGTTGGGACTGGAGCCTTCCGGATGACCGACCCCCTCAGGAACGACGGAGGCGAGCCACCCCACTCGCGTCCGGCGACGATTCGGTGGCTGGAGGCCGCCGAGCTGCTCGTCGGTGGCCTCCTGCTCCTCATGATCTTCGCGTTGATGCTCGTCCAGGCGTCCCAACGCCACCTGCCGATGGACGGCTGGGTCTGGGTCGGCGAACTCGCCCGTTTCGGGTTGGTGTGGCTGGCCTTCTCCCTGGCCGGATACCTGGTGGGCCGCGACGACCACATCACCCTCAAGCTCGTCGACTTCGTCGCCAAGGGGTGGGTGATGCGCACGGTGTGGATCCTGGCCAACCTCGTCGTGGCCGCCACCTGCTTCTCCTTCGCCCTGGGCGCCGCCGACCAGGTCTTCGGGCCCTCACCCCAGGCCACCCCGGTCCTCGAAATCCCGCTGACCTGGACGTACGTCATCCCGATGGTCGGACTGGCCCTGGCCGCGCTGCGCGCCCTGCTCAACGCGGTCCTCCTTCCCGGACCGCCCGAACCCGAAGTGCCCCCGACCGCACCCGCCGACACCCCCGAGGAGCCCACCCGATGAGCGCCGGACTCGTCCTCCTGGGGATCGTCGTGCTGCTGGCGGTGCGCGTCCCGATCGCCTTCGCCATCCTCGCGCCCTGCCTGGTGTACATGGCCTCCACCGGACAGTCCAGTGGCCTGGCCCTGCGCACCGCGGCACAGGAGATCAACAGCTTCCCCCTGCTCGCCATCCCCCTGTTCATCATGGTCGGCGTCGCCGCCAACCACACCGGCATCGCCGATCGCATCTTCGCCTTCGCCCAGGTCCTCCTGGGTCGGGTGCGCGCCGGGCTCGGCTACGTCAACATCGGTGTCAGCGTCGGGTTCTCCTGGGTCAGCGGCACCGCGCTCGCCGACGTCGCCGGCATGGGCAAGATGCAGGTGCCCGCGATGACCGAGCGCGGCTACTCGCGCCGCTTCGCCCTCGGACTCACCGCGGCCTCCAGTCTGATCAGCCCGATCATGCCGCCCAGCATTCCGGCGATCGTCTACGCCTCGGTGGCGGCGGTCTCCACCGCGGCGCTGTTCGCGGCCGCGGTCGTGCCCGCCTTCCTCGTGGCGGCGGGGCTGGCCCTGGCCGTCTACCTGTGGGGGCGCAAACGCCCCGAACTGGTGGGGGAGAAACCCACCTTCGCCGAGGCGCGCACCGCCACCCTGAGGGTCATCGGGCCGCTGGGCGCCCCGGTGATCCTGCTCGGCGGCATCCTGGGCGGCTTCTTCACCCCGACCGAGGCCGCCGCCGTCGGTGCCGCCTACGTGCTGGCCCTCGGCTTCCTCTACCGACGGCTCGACCCGCGCTCGCTGTGGCGGATCATCGTGGAGACCGCCACGACGACCGCGTCGATCGCGATCGTCCTGGCGGCGTCGGGTCTGCTCGGCTGGGTCTTGGCGCGTGAACGCGTCCCGCAGGACATCGCGTCCTTCCTCCTGGGCCTCACCGAGAACCCGATCGTCTTCCTCGTCCTGGTCAACGTGGTGCTCATCCTCATCGGCACCGTGCTGGAACCCATCGCCGCCCTGATGATCACCGTGCCCGTGCTGCTGCCCATCGCCGTGCAGTTCGGCGTGGACCCCGTCCACTTCGGGGTGATCGTCATCGTCAACCTCATGATCGGCCTGCTCACACCACCGATCGGCGGGGTCCTGTTCGTCCTGGGCTCGGCCACCCGCACTCCGATGCACGAGGTCTTCCGCAGTACCGGGCCCTTCCTCGTCCCGCTGCTGGTGGTGCTGGGCCTGCTCACCGTCGCCCCGGACCTCGTCCTGTTCCTGCCCAGGTACCTGGGCCTTTGACCCCGCACACCGAAACCAGGGAGTACCCCATGCGACACCCCCACCGCTGGACCGTCCTCGTTCCGGCCCTCGCCCTCGGTCTTACCGCCTGCGGCGGCTCCGGCGACTCCGACGCCGACGTCACCCTGTCCTTCGCCAACAGCTACACGAACGATCACCCCCATACCCGCTGCGGCATCGACCTGGTCGCCGAACGCGTCGAGGAGGCCGGGGTCGGGCTCGCCGTCGACACCTTCCCCAACAGCCAACTCGGCGACAACACCGAGACGTTCGCGTCCGTGATGTCGGGCGACATCGACATGGACGTGCAGGGTTCGGCCGCGCTCGGCTCGGCCCACGAGCCCATCGGCATTCTGGACGCCGCCTATGCCTTCGACGACGTCGACCAGATGTTCGACTACTTCGACTCCGAGGACTCCACCGCGCTCAAGAGCGACTTCGAGGAGACCACCGGGGTCAAGATCCTCGACGTCTGGTACTTCGGCGACCGTCACTTCACCGCCAACCAGCCGATCCGCACCCCCGACGACCTCGACGGACTGAGGATGCGCTTCCCCGACTCCCCGATCTACCTGGCCAACGCCGAGGCCATGGGGGCCACGCCCACCACCGTCGCGTTCGAGGAGGTCTACCTCGCCCTGCAACAGGGCACCGCGGACGGCCAGGAGAACCCGATCCCCACCGTGTCCGCGGACAGCTTCGACGAGGTCCAGAGCCACATCAGTCTCTCCGGTCACCAGGTGGGCTCCCAGATGATCGTCGTCTCGGGTGAGAACTGGGAGGGGCTCGACGAGTCCCAGCAGGACGCCCTGCAAACGTCGGTCAGTGAGGTCCGTGAGGAGAACCGCGCCTGCGTCGAGGAGGCCGAGGCCGAGATCGTCCAGGACTGGGCCGACAACGGCACCATCGAGGTCGTCGACGACGTGGACGTCGACGCCTTCCGTGAGCAGGTCCGCGCCTACTTCGCCGACAACCTCGACGCCGAGCAGCACGAGCTCTACGAGTCCCTGCACGCCGGATCCTGACCCGCGGGGTCCGTACACGAGCACGAGAAGAAAGGCAGGGAACACCCATGAGGCGTTCCATCGCCACGGTTTCGTTGAGCGGAACCCTGGAGGAGAAGCTCCGGGCCGCCGCCGGCGCCGGGTTCGACGGCGTCGAGATCTTCGAGAACGACCTGATCTCCTCGCCGCTGAGGCCACGCGAGATCCGTGACCTGGTGGCGTCGCTCGGCCTCGGGACCGATCTGTACCAACCGTTCCGGGACTTCGAGGGGGTGGCCGATGACCGGGTGGAGGCGAACCTGCGCCGCGCCGAGGCCAAGTTCTCCCTCATGGTGGAGCTGGGCGCGGACACCATCCTGGTCTGCTCCAACGCCTCACCGGACGTCGTGGACGACGACGCCCGGTCCGCCGCCCAGCTGCGGCGACTGGCCGAGACCGCCGAACGCTACGGGATCCGGGTCGCCTACGAGGCACTGGCCTGGGGTGGGGCGGTGAACCGGTACGCGCACTCCTGGCGGATCGTGGAGATGGCCGACCACCCTTCCCTGGGGGTGTGCCTGGACAGCTTCCACATCCTGTCCAGGGACGACGACCCGGCGGGGATCCGAGACATCCCCGGGGAGAAGATCTTCTTCCTGCAGCTCGCGGACGCCCCCCGGATGGCCATGGACGTGCTCCAGTGGAGCAGGCATTATCGGTGCTTCCCCGGGCAGGGCGGGTTCGACCTGACCGCGTTCACCGACCACGTCCTGGCCGCCGGGTACACCGGACCGCTGTCCCTGGAGGTCTTCAACGACGTGTTCCGTGCCTCGGACGCGCGGCGCACCGCGGCCGACGCCATGCGCTCGCTGTCCCTGTTGGAGGACTCGCTGGGACGCGACCCGGATGGGCCGCGCCCGAAGGTGGAGCCGTCCCGCCTCCCCGCACCCGTCCGTCCCTCCGGGTACGCGTTCGTGGAGGTCGCCGCCGGGGCCGCGTCGGCGGGGCGGGTGCGCACGATCCTGTCGGCGTTGGGCTTCGCGCACACCCACGACCACCGTTCCAAACCCGTCCAGCTGTGGCGCCACGGTGACGCGCGCGTCCTGCTCAACTCCACCGATCCCAGGCTGGGGCACACCTGGGGCGGAGCGGCGTCCGTGACCGCGTTGGGCGTGGCCGTACCCGACCCGGAGGGGGCGGTGGAGCGGGCCGGTCG
This sequence comes from Nocardiopsis sp. NPDC055551, assembly GCF_053619415.1. Lineage (NCBI taxonomy): Bacteria > Bacillati > Actinomycetota > Actinomycetes > Streptosporangiales > Nocardiopsidaceae > Nocardiopsis > Nocardiopsis sp. NPDC055551. The sequence continues at coordinate 22,876 of NZ_JBSHJJ010000013.1, forward strand.
ACTGCTGGCCCCGGCGCTGCCCCGTCGCCGGGACCCGGCCGAGTCGGAGTTGCACGCGGTCGCCGCCCCGGACGGCACCGCGGTGTTCTTCTGCGCGGAGGGGGAGGGCGGGCCGGACTGGACCGCGGACTTCTCGGCGCCCGCGCTCCATGACCGGGTCGAGGGGACGTCCTCCGGGGCGGCCCACATCGACCACGTCGGCCTGTTCCAACCGTTCGACCACTTCGACGAGGCATCGCTGTTCTACCGTTCCCTGTTCGGGCTGACCCCCGAGGAGAACGTCGAGATGGCCGCGCCGGACGGGCTGGTGCGCAGCCGCGCCCTGGCCGGCCGGGGCACGGGACCACGTGTGGTCCTCAACGTGTCGGTCCTGGGGCGAGGACCCGATGGCGGCGCCGAAGGGGGAGCCCAACACCTGGCCTTGTCCTGTGACGACGTCTTCGCGGTCGCCGAGACGATGCGCGCCGCCGGTGTGGAGCCCCTGCCGATCCCCGACAACTACTACGACGACCTCGCCTGCCGTACCGACCTGCGCCCCGACACGCGTGAGCGCATGCGGGAGAACGGCGTCCTCTACGATCGGGACGACGACGGCGAGTTCTGGCACTTCTACACCGCCACCGTCGACGGGCGCCTGTTCTTCGAGGTGGTCCAGCGGATCGGTGGATACGACGGGTACGGGTCCGCCAACAGCGCCGTGCGCATGGCCGCGCAACGGTCGGAGGCCGGGTGCTGACGGGGATGAGCGACGACGTGCGGGAGCGGTCCTTCCTGGCCGGGTTGATCGGTGCGGGGATCGGGCCTTCGCTCACCCCGTCCATGCATGAACGGGAGGCCGCCAGGCTCGGGCGCCGTCTGGTCTATCGGACCATCGACATCGACCGGTTGCGGCTGGCCCCGGAGTCCGTGGGCGAACTGGTGGAGTCGGCGCGACGCCTGGGGTTCGACGGGCTCAACATCACCCACCCGTGCAAACGGCTGGTGTTGCCCTTCCTGGACGGTCTCTCCGCGGAGGCCGCCGCCCTGGGCGCGGTGAACACCGTGGTCTTCGGGTCGGAGGGGGCCGTCGGGCACAACACCGACTGGTCGGGGTTCGCCACGGCACTGCGCCACGGCCTTCCCCAAGCCCCCAGGGAGCGGGTCGTCCTGCTGGGGGCGGGGGGCGCCGGCGCGGCCGTGGCCTACGCCCTGCTGCGGACCGGCACCCGGCGACTGACCGTGGTGGACACGTCGGCCGCGAACGCGACCGCCCTGGTCGAACGACTGTCCGGGGTGTTCCCCGAAGCGGAGGTCGGGACGACGGAACCGGCGGACCTGCGGGTCGGGCCGATCGAGGCCGACGGGTTGGTCCACGCCACCCCCACCGGGATGGCCGACCACCCCGGGCTGCCCCTGGACCCGGGACTTCTGCATCCCGGGGTATGGGTGGCCGACGTGGTCTACCGGCCGCTGCGCACCGCGTTGCTATCGGCCGCCACCGAACGCGGTTGCGCGACCCTGGACGGCGGCGGGATGGCGGTCCACCAGGCCGGTGACGCCTTCGCGCTGATCACCGGTCTCACTCCGGACCCCGAGCACCTGACCGCCCACTTCCGGGCCCTGGTCGCCACCGAGTGAACGAACGGCGGGCGGGGCCGCCCGCCCCCGCCCGCCGTCGACCGTGGTCGACGCTCAGGGCTTCACCGAGTGGTAGCGCCCGCCCCAACGCACCATCGCGGGGCCGGGGCGGTCCGTGCCCACCTCCGGCAGGCCCACCACGTCGGCGAAGAACACCGTGTGGTCGCCGACCTCCACCTTCTGCCGCACCGAGCACTCCAGGGCCGACAGGGCCTCGTCCAACACGATCGCCCTGGTGTGCTCGCCCCGATGGTGCGGCTGCCCCGACACCAACAGACGGGCGCTGGGGCGGCCCTCGGCGGAGAACCGGCCGGCCAGGGCGCGCTGGTCGGCCGAGAGCACGCTCACCGCGAACGCGCCCACCTCCGCCACGACCTCGGCCACGTACCCCTCCGAGTCCACGCTCAACATGACCACCGGGGGGTCCACCGACACCGACACCAGGGCGCTCACCGTCGCCCCGATGTCGTCACGTCCGTCCGCGATGGTCACCACCGTCACCCCGGTCGGCAACATCGCCATGGCGCCCAAGTAGGCGCCACCGTCCACGCTCAACGGATCTCCCACGTCCCGGGCATGCTCAGGGGGCCGGCGGTGGGCAGACCCAGTCGGGCCGCCACGTGCTCCAGCGGACCCCAGGCGCTCAGAACGGTCTGCGGCTCCGTGGCCATGTCCTCACTGGACTCGTGCGGACGCAACCGGTCCAACGGGTGGGTGCGCGGGAACGAACGCACCGGCAGCGCACCGGCCCCGGCCTTGTCCCTGGCCAGCCGCACCGCCGTCGCCACACCGCCCAGCTCGTCGACCAGGCCGCGCTCCTTGGCGTCGGCGCCGGTCCAGATCCGGCCCCTGGCGACCTCGTGGATCTCGTCCCAGGTCTTTCCGCGGGCGGCGGCCACCTTGGTGACGAAGTCGTCGTAGATGCTGTCCAGCAGGAGGTTGATCCGTTCCCACTCGGACTCGCTGAAGCCCTTCTCGGAGTCGAACATCGCGGCGTGCGCGCCCTGGCGCACCGAGTCCGAGGTGATGCCGAAGCGTTCCTTGAGGGCGCCCAGGACCGGCTTGCCGGTGAGCACGCCGATGGAACCGGTGATGGTGGCGGGCTGGGCCACGATCGCGTCCGACCCCAGGGCCACGTAGTAGCCGCCGGAACCGGCGACGTCGCCCATCGTCGTGATGACCGGCTTGCCGGCCTCACGGGTCAGCTGACTCTCGTGACGGATCAGGTCCGAGGCGATGGCCGAACCACCGCCGCTGTCCACCCGGAACACCACGGCTTTGACCCGGGGGTCCTGGCGGGCGGCCCGGAACGCCGCGCAGACGGTGTCCGATCCCATCACGGCGCCGCCCAGCGGGGAACGGCGGCTCTTGCCCAGGGTGATGCCACCGGTGGCGGAGATCAGGGCGATGTGCGCGTCATCGGCGACGAACTTGGGCTTGGGCGGGGTGACGTGCCCGCGGTGGTAGCGCACGACGAACCGCAGGACGGGCTCGGGCGACTTCTCCTCCTCGCCCCGAACCTCCTTCAGCAGGTCGTCGTAGACCTCGTTCCGGTAGGCGAGCCGGTCCACCAGCCCGGCCTCCAGCGCCTCCTTCGCCAGGATCGGCGCGGTGTCGACGAGCTCGCGCACCCGCTTGTCGGTGAGACCGCGACTCTTGGCGACCGCCTCGACGATCTGGTCGTTCATGGACTCGATGATCCGACCGACCGCCTCACGGTGCGGGTCGGTGTACCCGGTCTGGGTGAAGGAGTTGATGGCGTTCTTGTACTCGTGGCGGGCACCGGCCTCGAACCTCACGTCGAGTTTGTCCAGGGCGCCCTTGTAGAACGTGGCCCGCGACATCAGGCCGTTCAACCCCACCAGGCCGGTGGGGGACAGGACGATCCGGGTGAAGGCGGTCGCCAGGTAGTAGGGGAGGTTGCCGTCACCGGCCTCGCCGAAGGTGTCAGCCCAGGCCACCGCGGGCTTTCCGGTGGCGCGGAAGTCGGCGACGGTGTCGCGCAGCTCCTGGACCTTGGCCGGGCCGAGGGAACGCGCGTCCACCCGCACGACGAGCGCACCCACCCGCGGGTCGCGCGCACCGCGGCGGATACCCTCCAGTACCTCCAGGTACTGCTGTTTGCGTCGGTTCATGATCTGGCTCAGGGGGTCGCCGGGAGACTCGTCGACCACCCCTTCCGTCAGATCCAGTTCCAGGACCAGAGGACCCTGGGGTCGAGGGCCGAAACGGTTGAGGGACAAGGGCTCAGTGATCTTCGCGAGGTCCACCATGGGCCCAGGGTAGTCGCGACGGTTCCACTGTGCGTCGAGCCTGTGGATAGCGCTAGGGTCGACCTTGCTCCGAGCCGACGAGGACCCCACACGGCGGAGACCACAGAGAAGGGCGGGACACCATGACGGGCGCGAAGGACCAGGTGCGGCGACGTGCGAGAAGGGGCGTCCAGGGCGCCGCGATCGCGGCGGTGGCACTGTTGACCCTCGGCGCCTGTGGCTCCGGGGGGCCCGAGGAGGTCGAACTGGAGCGTGGCGAGAGCGGCATGATGCCCGCGATCGACCCGCCCGGCCCGGAGGGTTTCGAGAACGTCGAGGTCGCCGGGGTGAAGATCGAGGCCCCCGACGACTGGGAGGTCCAGAACGAGGGCGGCCAGGTGTGCCTGACCCCGCCCGGGCAGAGCGCCTGCGCCTACGGTTCGGTCCGGTTGGTTCCCGAGCAGGCCGCCGACCACCCCCAGAGCTGGCCCAAGAAGGACGACGCCTTCTACGACGACGACGGCTGGGCGGACAACACCGACGGCTGCCGCAGCCTCAACACCGCGGGCTCGGGCAACATCGGCGTGGACGAGGCGACCCTGGCCAACGGCAGCGGCAACGTCTTCGAGCACGCCGACGGTCTCAAGTCCCACCACTCGATCTGGAGCGTCACCTGCGCCAACGGCGACAACTTCGAGGTGCGCATGTGGTTCCTGCCCGAGAGCGACGTGATGCTCTACGTGTGGTCCGTCGACGCCCAGTACGACGCCCTCTACGACGAGATCGCCGCGTCGATGGACACCACCGCCTACCGCGCGAACTCCTGAGGCCGTGTCCTCCAGCGCCTCCGCTTCGCTTCGGTGACCATCCGGCCGTCACCGGTGTCACGCCCTTCCCGGTATCGGTCGGCGAGGGCGACGAAAACCCCTACGGATTGCCCGAACCTCGTGTCCTGAGGGTGCCTTGAGGCCATAGGCTCGTATTCGCTGAAGCAGTCAACGCGATTTGATGGGGTGCATGCGCAGGTGACCACCATGGGAACGTCCGGGCGGGTCGAGCAGTACACGCTGGACAACGGTTTGCGTCTTGTGACCGCTCCGGCCTCCACCGGTCAGGTCGCCGCGGTCAACCTTTGGTACGGCGTGGGTTCGCGCCACGAGGTGCCCGGGCGCACGGGGTTCGCCCACCTGTTCGAGCACCTGATGTTCCAGGGAACCGGAAACACCGACAAGGGTGACCACTTCGACGCGGTCGAGCGGCTCGGCGGCGACATCAACGCCTCCACGTCCACCGACCGCACCAACTACTTCGAGACGGTCCCCACCCACGCCCTGGACCTGATCCTGTGGCTGGAGGCCGACCGTCTGGCCACCCTGCGCGAGGGCATGACCCAGGAGGTCCTGGACAACCAGCGCGACGTGGTCAAGAACGAGCGCCGCCAGCGCTACGAGAACCAGCCCTATGGCACCGCGCTGGAGCGCATCCTGCGCCTGGCCTACCCGGAGGGACACCCCTACCATCATCCGACCATCGGATCTATGGCCGACCTGGACGCCGCGGACCTGGACTACGTCAAGTCCTTCCACAAGCTGCACTACGGCCCGGACAACTGTGTCCTGACCATCGTCAGCGACCTGGACACCGCCGACGTCCTGGCCCGGGTGGAGAAGTTCTTCGGTCACATCCCGGCCCGCGAGGAGATCCCCGAGGTCCCCGACTCCACCCTGACCGGTGGGCTGGGCGGCCCGGTGGGCGACGCGGTCACCGAGACCGTCCCCGCCGCCGGTGTCTTCATCGGCTTCCGGGTGCCCGCCTACGGTGAACGCGAGCACGACGCCGCCCAGCTGGCCGCCGCGGTCCTGGGACAAGGCCAGGGCAGCCGCCTGTACCGTTCGCTGGTCGTGGACCGCCCCATCGCCGCGGACGACGGCGGTGGCGCCGCGGACATCCTGCCGTTCCGCTACACCGACAGCCTGCTGCTGGTGAACATGCTCGCCCGCGAGAACGTCGACGGCGACGTGCTGGAGAAGGCCATCCGCGAGGAGATCGCCAAGCTCGCCGACGGGGTGAGCGACGAGGAGCTCGACCGGGCCCGCGCCGTCCTGGAGCGCGAGCACCTGCACCACATCTCCGGCCCCTCCGGCCTGGCCGACACCATCGGTGCTTGCACGCAGTTGTTCGGCGACCCCGAGCTCGCCTACACCTGGCCGCAGCGCTGGGCCGACATCACCGCCGAAGAGGTCCGTGCCGCCGCCGCGCGCCTCCTGGTCGACGAGAACATGCTGGTCGTGCGGTTCGACCCCGAATCCGGGGCAGAAGCCGACGCTTCCCGTTCGTGACCGCAGGCCCCGTCGTTCCCAGCCACAGAAAGAGCCGCAGCATGCAGCAGACCCGTCCGGACCTCGGTGCCGCCGCGTCCTACACCTTTCCCAAGCCCCAGCGCATCCGTGTCGGCAACGGCACGGTCGTCGCCGTGGACCTGCCCGGCCAGCAGCTGGCCTCGCTCCGCCTCATCCACCCGGCGGGCGGTGCGGTCGAACCCCTCGACGCCATGGGCGTCGGCGCCCTGACCAGTGAGGTCCTCGAAGACGGCCCCGACGGCAACAGCTCGCTGGCGCCCGCACTGGAGCGCTACGGTGCCGAGTGGATCTCCCGCGTCAACTGGGACGGTTTCATCACCGGCCTGGACGCGCCGACCAACCGCCTCGGCGAGGCCGTCCGCCTGTTCACCGACGCGGTGCGCCGCCCAGCGCTGAACCCCGACGACATCCTCCGACGCCGTGAACAACTCCTGGAGCGCTTCTGGCTGGAGGCCGCCTCCGCGTCCACCCTGGCCATGCGCAGCCTCGGTGGCCAGTTGTTCAGCGGCCGCTACGCCACCCCGCTGGCGGGCGGCCCGGTCAAGCTCGCCGACGTCACCCCCGAGCGGGTGGCCGCCTTCCACGCCGAGTCCCTCGCCTCGGTCGCCGGTACCCTCGTGGTCGTCGGTGACCTGGCCGGGGTCGACCTGGAGGAGCTGGGTCGCGGCGTCTTCGGCGACGCCGCCGCCACCCCCGAGCGCCTGATCACCGAGCCCGCGCCGCCGCCCGGCGAACTGCCCCGGGTCCTCATCGTGGACCGTCCCGGGTCGGTGCAGTCCGCCCTGGTGGTCGCGCACCGGGCCCCCTCGCGTTCGCAGGTGGACCTGCCGCGCGTGGAGGGCATCAGCGAGGTCCTGGGCGGAATGTTCACCTCCCGCCTCAACATGGAGCTGCGCGAGCGGTTGGGCTACACCTACGGCGCGGGCAGCCGCTTCGACCTGCGCCGCGACAGCGGTGTCTTCTTCATGAGCACCCAGGTGGAGGCGAGCACCACCGCGCACTCGGTCACCTCCACCTTCGAGCAGGTTCGGAAGCTGCGCGAGGGCGGGGTCACCGAGGACGAGCTGACCACCGTCCGCGAGTCCAACACCGTGGGGCTCCCGGTCGCCTTCTCCACCGCTCGCGCGGTCGCCGGCGCCCTGGTGGACATCGTCGTGCACGACCTGCCCGACGACCACGTCGACCGGGTGCGGGCCGGCTACGAGAAGCTCACCGCGCAGGACCTGAACAGCGCCGCGGTCGAGCACCTCCACCCGGAGGAATCGGTCGTGGTGGTGGTCGGTGACGCCGACAGTCTCCGCGAACCCCTCACCAAGGCCGGGATCGGTCCGGTCGAGGTGCGTTCCCCCGAGTCCCTCTGGAGCTGATCTCTGAGGGTTTCGTGCACGCGCAACGGCGCGTGCACGAAACCCACGTCCGGGTCAAGGGAGGGCAAGGGAGATCCTCCTCACGGCATGTGTCGTGCTTGCTCGGACATAACGAAACCGAACCTATGTGTCACTCATCGGTTAACCGTAGGCGTGCTACCCGCGTCATACTGGTATAACGAGTGATCCGTGCACCTACGTGGTGACAGCGACCGCAATGCTCCGCAGGAGGCCACCATGGCCGGTGAATGGACCCGTGGATAACCGTGTCCTCCCTAGAAAACCCCCACACGCAGCGGCCAGAGACGTCGCTCGATTCCGCGCGTCCGGACGCGGCTGTGGATGAGCCCGTTGGTCGACTTCTCAAGGGTCGCTACCAGCTGACCTCCGAGATCGCCCGGGGCGGTGTGGGCACCGTCTGGCGCGCCACCGACCTCGTCATCAAGCGCGAGGTCGCGGTCAAGGAGCTGCGACTGCCCGCGGACCTGAGCCGTTCCGAGCGCGACTCCCTGTTGCAGCGCACCACCCGCGAGGCGCGGGTGGCCGGGCGCCTCACGCACCCCAGCCTGGTCACCGTCCTGGACGTGGTGGACGAGGACGAGCGGCCGTGGATCGTCATGGAGCTGGTGGAGGCCTCCACCCTGGAGGAGATCATCCAGGTGGGCGGCCCCCTGCCCTACCAGCGGGTCGCCGAGATCGGCCTCCAGCTCATCGACGCCCTGCAGGTGGCGCATGGCGAGGGCATCGTCCACCGCGACGTCAAGCCCGAGAACGTGATGATCAGCGCCGCCGGTCGGGTGGTGCTCACCGACTTCGGTCTGGCCGCCTGGAACGGCGAGTCCGCGCTGAGCTCCTCGGGTCGCATCATCGGTTCGCCCGCCTACATCCCGCCGGAGCGGGCCAAGGCCGGTCCAGTGGGCCCCGAGTCCGACCTGTGGTCGCTGGGCGCCACGTTGTACGCCGCGGTCGAGGGCTACCCGCCCTACGACCGCAAGGGCTACATCAAGATCCTGCGCCAGGAACCCCTGCACGAGCCCAAGGCGGCCGCCAACGCCGGGCCGCTGGCCCCGGTGCTGGCCGGTCTGCTCAGGGTCGATCCGGCGGAGCGGCTGAGCGCGGAGAACGCCACCAAGATGCTGCGGATCGCCGCGCTCGCCCCGTGGTCGCCCGAGAGCTCGGAGAAGGACTCGGAGGAGTCGTCGACGGAGGTCGACTCCGACGGCGCGGTCACCGCCGAGGAGCGAGAGTCGGCCCGTGAGCACTTCCGCGCGGGTGCGAGGGTGCTGGCCGAGTCCATCAGCGAGCGGCTGCACAACAGCCCCGAGGCGATGAACTCGATCATGATGTCGATCCGCGAGTCCACCGACAACATGGGGCTGACCAGCCCGGGCAAGCACGCGGAGAAGAGCAGGCTTCCGGTGGCCGTCGGTGTGGGCGTGGGTGTGCTCGCACTGCTCGCCCTGGTCATGTGGGCCCTGCTGGGCCTGTAGAACCCTGGGCCCGTGGAACCCCTGAAACGACGGAACGACCCGACGAGAGCCGGGTCGTTTCCGAGTAGAGTGGGGCCGGCGGGATTCGAACCCGCACTGTACAGCACCTAAAGCTGCCGTCTCCTGCCGGTTGGACTACGGCCCCAACGGGGTAACTCTACCGGGATCGGCGGGGTGGACGGGAACCCGGGGGCACCGGTCGTCCGGTCTCTCGGTGACCGGACGACCGATCGCGGATCAGAGGCCCAGTTCGCGCTTGATCCGGTCGACGTGGCCGGTGGCCTTCACGTTGTAGAAGGCCTTCTGCACCTTGCCGTCGGTACCGACGATGAAGGTGGACCGGATGACGCCCTGGACGACGCGACCGTAGTTCTTCTTCTCCCCGAAGGCCCCATAGGCGGTCAGGGTCTCCTTCTCTGGGTCACCGAGCAGGGTGAAGGTCAGGCTCTCCTGCTCCCGGAACCGCGCCAGCTTCTCGGCCTTGTCGGGGGAGACCCCCAGCACGGTGAAGCCGGCGTCGGCGAACTCGGTGATGTTGTCCCGGAAGTCGCACGCCTCGGTGGTGCATCCGGGGGTCATCGCGGCCGGGTAGAAGTACAGCACGACGCTCTTGCCGGTGTCGGCCAGGACCTTGCTCAGGGTGACGGGGTCACCGTCGGCGTCGCTGAGGGTGAAGTCGGGGGCCTGGTCTCCGGGCTCCAGACGGATGGTCTCGCTCACGTGGTGTCTTCCTTCCGCTGCTGGTGGGCCGGGCGTGCCCGGCCCGTGTTCTGCATGCCTCACAGTATGAGATGCCCGGGTGGGTACGGGGTGCGGGTGGGGGACGCATCCGTGGTGGTGGTCGTGGGTGACGTGCGTGCTTCGGTTGCGATTCCGGTTCGGTTCATCCGCATTGGGGGTGGCCGACGGTCTGATCACCTATTGTTGACCGAACGCTCTCGGTTGGCCTGTTCTGGACCTCATGCCGTAGCGTGCGCGGGTCGCCGGTGACCCGCCGGCATGTCCGGCGTCGCAGCCGGGCCGGAGCACATCCGTTTCTCTTTGGGAGTAGTTCGCGCCGATGTCCGGTTTCACACTCGACGAGGTCAGGGCCCGCACCCTCAAGGAGCGCGATTCCTGGTGGACCGTGTACCTGGTGGACCCGATAGCGGTCCGGCTGGTCCGCTTCTTCGCCAACCGCACCTCCATCACCCCGAACCAGCTGACGGTGGTCGCGCTCTTCCTCGGGCTGGGCGCCGCCGTGTGTTTCGCGTTCGGGTACTGGCCGCTGCTCATTCTGGGCGCCGCGCTGTACTACGTGTGCTTCCTCGTGGACTGCGTCGACGGCAAACTGGCCCGGCTCACCGACACCGAGACGATCTTCGGGGCCTGGATGGACTACGTGTCCGACCGGTTCCGGGTGCTCGTGTGCGTGGTCGCGCTGATGGGCGGACAGTACCGGGAGACCGGGCACGTGGCGTTCGTCTGGTTGGCGTTGGCCGTGGTCTTCCTGGACATGCTGCGCTACCTTAACGCCCTGCAGGTGTACAAGGTGCGGCGGGAGATGCGTTCGCACCTGGCGGCGGCGTTGGAGCGCGCCCGGGCGGCCCTGTCGATGCTGGACCCCGCCGGCGATGACACGGGCGCCGCGACCGGTCGCGGTGGCCGCACGATGAGCGATGGTGGCGAGCAGGCGGTTCTGCGGCACGGCATCGGCGTGTTGGAGCACATTCTGCGCAGCCAGAACGAGCGGGAGGCGCGCAACCAGCGCACGGCCGGCAAGCAGCCGGACCTGACCCTTCCCAAGGTCGACCTGCACCAGGAATTCCGAACGCGTTTCCCCTGGTATCAGCGGTTCTGGGCGGCGTTGAACGCCCGCCGCGTCCGTACCCACCTGGTGGGCGGCATCGAGTTCCAGGTGGCCGTCTTCGTGGTCGCGCCGGTGGCCGCGGTCCTGTTCGGTCCGCCCGTGATCGGCTGGATCACGGCCTTTGTGGGCGTTTTGCTGCTCGCCTTCGAGATCGCCATCATCTATAAACTGTGGTTGTCCACGCGGGACTTCTTCCGTGTGGTCGACGGAATCGATGGCGCGCTGAGATTCTCCGGTCCGTCCGACGGCGCGGAGGATCAGGGCCGGGACACCGGCTCGGACTCGGGCTCTCAGACAATCGTGCGCTAGTGGAGAGAGGCACTCAATGACGGCAGGCGACACCGAACCGCGCCAGACCGCCGCCGAGATCCAGGCCGAGATCGACCGCGAGCAGCGCCGGTTGGCCGAGACCTTGGACGAACTCGGTGTGCGGGCTCGCCCCGCCAACATCGCCCGACGCCAGGTCGACAAGGCCAAGGAACGCGGAACGCGACTCCTCGACGAGGCCCGTGCGCTGGTGATAGGGGGTGGAGCGGTCCGGGTGGAGAGCCACCTGGTGCATCCCGAAGAGGGCAGCATCGTGCTCAAGGGCGACGACAGGGTGGTGACCACCTACCAGTCGCGCGGTCGGTTGCCTCCCGAGGCGCTGATCCTCGCGGCCGGGGTGGGCACGGTCATCGCCGTGGGCGTGGTGGCCTGGGCGGTCCGCCGCAAGCGGAAGTAGGTTCCCGGCCCCCGGGAACGACGGGACGGGGCCCGCGCGTAGGTCGCGCGGGCCCCGTCCCGTGTCCGGCGGATCCGGTGCCTCACAGGAAGGTGCGGCCCTCGCCGCGGTAGGTGGGAACCGAACCCTCGTAGGTGCCGCTGTCGGAGTCGATCAGGTGCAGGGTGTCGAAGCGCTCGCACAGTTCGCCCGCCTTGGCGTGGCGCATCCAGACCCGGTCGCCGACGGACAGACCGCGAGCGGCCTCGCCGATCAGCGGGGTCTGTACCTCACCGGCGCCCTCGTTGGCGGTGTAGGAGAGCCCCTCGGGCAGGTACGGCACGGGCGGACGGTGCGCGTCGGCCGGCCCCGAGGCGGGATAGCCGCCGCCCAGGACGGTGACCACGCCGGGCGCGGGGCGCCGCACGACCGGCAGTGCGAACAGCGCGGCGGGTCTGCCCTGGAAGGACCGGTACTGGTCGAACAGGTGCGGTTGGTACAGCCCCGAACCAGCGGCCAGCTCGGTCACGGCCTTCTCTCGTCCGGTGGTGTGCAGACTGCCGGTGCCACCGCCGTTGACGAAGCGCAGCGGGGCCACGGCGCGGACCGCGCGGATGATGGCGGCCCGGCGCCTGGCCAGTTCGATGGCGGAGCGGCGCTGCACCACGCGCAGGATCCTCCCGTACAGAGGCCTGCCGGGGGGCGCGTCGCCCAGTCCGGCGATCTGTCCCTCGTAGGCCATGACGCCGTCGAGTTCCAGTTCGGGGCGGGCGACCACGGCGCGGGCCAGCTCCCGGGCCTGTTCGGGGGTGCGGACGGGGGAGCGGTAGGAGCCGATCCTCAGGTTCGATCCCAGCGGCTGCCAGCTGGTGTCGATGTCCAGGCACACGCGGATCCGGGGAACGTCGGTGCCACGGTCCGCCGCTCGGACGGCGGTGACGATGAGGTCCAGGTGCGCGGTGTCGTCGACCATCAGGGTGATGGCGCGGGCGGCGGCGGGGTCGCGGACGAGTTCGGCCAGGGCGGGGCGGTCCGCGGTGGGGTAGGCGACGAGGATGTCGTCGCTCAGGTGGGGATCGGCCTGGGCCAGCCAGAGGGCCTCGGGCAGGGTGAAGGCCATGATCCCGGCGTATCCGGGAAGTTCGAGGGTCCGGCGCAGGAGTTCGCGGCTGCGTACGGACTTGCTGGCGACGCGGATGGGACGGCCGTGTGCGCGCCGCGTCAGGTCGGCGGCGTTGGCGCGGAAGGCGGCCAGGTCGACCATGGCGAAGGGTGCCTGGAGCTCCCGGGTGGCGGCCTCGTACTTCTCACGCGGGCTTGTCATGGAGTCGAGCATGCCAGAACATGAATCTCTTTCATATTGTCCGAGGGGTCCGATCTGCGCGCTCGGACGTACCCGCTGGTGACATGGGATACGACTGGAACGACCCCAAGGGGCGAAGGCCCTGGATATCCTGGGTCGTCAGGCTGTTCGGCCGACGATCTGCGGGAGTGTTTCCTTCGATGAGCGAGCGTGAGTACGTTCTGACCCTGTCCTGCCCCGACAGCCGGGGCATCGTGGCGGGGGTGGCCAACCTTCTGTCCGACCACGGATGCAACATCACGGAGAGCCAGCAGTACGGTGACCACTACACCGGACGGTTCTTCCTGAGGATGCAGTTCATGGCCGAGGACGGCGGTTCGGGCGCCACCGGTGAGGACGTTCTGCGCGGTGCCTTCGCGGCCCTGTCCGGGGACTTCGGGCGGAGCGCGGACGGGGCGTTCGTCGAATGGAGCCTGCAGGCCCGGGACGTGCGTCCGCGCATGATCGTGATGGTGTCCAGGTTCGGACACTGCCTCAACGACCTGCTCTACCGACAGCGCAGCGGCCTGCTCGACATCGACATCGCGGCGGTGGTCTCCAATCACCCGGACCTGGAGTTCCTCGCGGACTCCTATGGGGTGGACTTCCACCACCTGCCGGTGACCCCGCAGACCAAGGGCGAGCAGGAGCGCAGGATCCTGGAACTGGTCGACTCCTACGACGTCGACCTGGTGGTGCTGGCCCGTTACATGCAGGTGCTCTCCGAGCAGCTGTGCGCGAAGATGTCCGGTCGCATCATCAACATCCACCACTCCTTCCTCCCGAGTTTCAAGGGCGCCCGTCCCTACCACCAGGCGCACTCGCGCGGTGTGAAGCTGATCGGTGCCACCGCCCACTACGTCACCGCCGACCTGGACGAGGGGCCGATCATCGAGCAGGAGGTCTCCCGGGTCGACCACACCCACAGCCCGGAGCAACTCACCGCGATCGGTAGCGACCTTGAGTCGGTCGCGTTGTCGCGGGCCGTGAACTGGCACGCCCAGCGGCGGGTTCTTCTCAACGGGGACAAGACGGTCATCTTCGACTGACCGGAGAATCGATTTTCGGACGCCAGGGGTACCGGCCGGTACCCCTGGCGTTCTTCTTGCCCGGGACAGGGTTCCCTGGGCTGGGTTTGGGGCAAGGATGGTGAGAACATGACCCTTCCCACCTGCAAAGCATTGCTTTAAGTGTCTTGGCGCCTACGAAGAGTGTCTATATGGTGTGATGAGGTCGAATCACCGCGTCCCCCGCACATCGGCGAGGGCGTGGCGTTTCGGTCCACACACCTTGAGCCGTACGGGCTCAAATCAGGGGGAGAAAAATGGGCAAGCACTTCGACGACGCGGTCGGCAAGGGCAAGAAGGCCTTCGGTAAGGCCACCGGCGATCACGGCACCGAGGCCGAGGGCAAGGTCGACCAGGCCAAGTCCAAGGCCAAGGACGCCACCGACAAGCTCAAGGACAAGGCGGAGGACGGCACCGGGTCCGCGGGCGACAAGATCAAGAACGTCTTCAAGCGCGACTGACGCGTCTCGACCGAACGTTCAGAACGGTTTGCACACTGTCTAGGGGGGACCAGTGTCGGAGATGAAGACCCAGTCCACGGTGCCGAGCGCCCGCGAATCCGGCGGTAGGCGTGACGCCACCGATGGTGGACAGGGACACACCCGGATCGCCGACGGCGTCGTCGCCAAGATCGCCGGCATGGCCGCGCGAGAGATCGGCGGCGTCCACGCCATGGGCGGCGGCACCGCACGCATGGTCGGAGTCGTGCGCGACGCAGTGAGCGGGGGAGGCTCCTCCGGGACGGTCGCCCAGGGTGTGTCGGTCGAGGTCGGGGAGCGCCAGGCCGCCGTCGACATCGACCTCGTCGTCGAGTACGGGGCCGCCATCCAGGACCTGGCCGCCGCGGTCCGCCGCAACGTCACCAGCGCGGTCGAACGGATGACCGGGCTCGAAGTGACCGAGATCAACATCAAGGTGGACGACATCCACCTGCCGGAGGACGACTCCTCCGACAACGGCGACTCCGAACCCAGGGTCCAGTAGCCATGGCCGGTGGCGAGACACCCGACCGGATCGCGCTGGAGATCGTCGAAGAGCTGGTCCGCTTCCCCGACGTGGTCGAACCGTCCTCCGGGCCCTTCGGGACCCTGAGCACCGCCACGCGGGGTGGACGGATCAACGGCGTCGCGGTGCGTGGGGACCACATCGAGGTCGGAGTGGTGGTCAGGTACGGGCGTCCGCTTCCGGAGATCGCCACTGAGATCCGTCGGGGACTGACTCCGCTGGCCGGCGACCGCACCGTCCACGTATCCGTGGAGGACGTGGTCGCCGGGTTGGACGACGGAGCGCGCGCGACCGGCTGAACACCGATCGAAAGGCAGGGCGTTTGATGAGAGGGGAAGCCATGTGGCCCATCGTTGGACTGTCCTACGGGACCGTACTGGGGCTGGCTGCGGCGTTCGGCGGGTTCCCCGCCTTCGCGCTGGTTCTGGTCCTGGGCCTGGTCGGATTCGTCGCCGGCCGGGCGATGGAGGGTGAACTCGACCTGGCCGAGATGTTCACTCGGCGTTCGGCCTAGACGGGGGAGTGAACGTGGTCGGGGTGCGAAGCGACACGGTTCCTCAACACAGGGTGCCGGGCCCACGAAGCGAGTCGAGCGGCGGGCAGGCTCGTACGCGCGATCCCGGGGGCCGCGTCGACATCCCCGGATCCGTCATGGAGAAGGCCGCGAGCGAGGCCACCGGTGAGGTCTCCGGGGCCCGGGCCGCCCGCTTCCGGTCGGCCCGGGCGAGTGTCAGCGGAGAGGTGGTCCTGTTGAGGCTGCGGATCGACGTGGACTATCCACGATCGGTCACCCGGGTGGCCGGTGACGTACGCGAACACGTCAAGGGCCGGATCGAGCGGATCACCGGCAAACAGGTCCACCACATCGACATAGAGATCGCGGAGTTGGTGCGATGACCACCGTGGAAGAGGCGCTCGGCCGTCCGGCCCAGAGCGTGGACCGTCGGGCCAGGCGAGTCGCGGTTCACACGTTCCGGCCACGTCGTTCGTGGCCGGCGGTGATCACCGGGTTCTTGGTCCTGGCGGTGGCGGTGATCGCCGCGGCCGAGGTCATCGCCGCGCTCGCGGGCAACCCACTACGGCTCTTCCCGGTGGGTGCGGCCACCGACTACGCGGCCACCACCACCTGGTCCGAACCCTCGGTGCAGATCGCCTCCGCGGTGCTGGCGCTGATCGGGCTGGCGCTGATCGTGGTGGCGCTGGCCCCGGGACGCAGCCGGTGGACCGCGCTGCGCACCGACGACCCCGCGCTCGTGGTGGGACTGACCCGCCCGGCACTGCGTCGCGCGGTGGCCGCCGCCGCCCAGGAGGTCAGCGGGGTCGACAACGCACACGTCACGGTGCGCGGCAACAGGCTTCGCGTCCATGTGCGCACCGGGATGCGCGAGGCGGGCGACCTGCCCACCGAGGTGACGCGGTCCGTGGAGCGACGACTGCGAGAGTTGGCTCCGCTGCGCAGCATGCGGATCGTCACGAACGTTCGATACGCGGAAGGTTAGCGATGGCTCGCGACAGGTACCGCAGGTCGGCGCGGGGCAACCGCCTGGGCCTGGTGATCGTCGGGATGTTGCTGCTCGCGGCCGGCGCCGCGGCCCTCGCGGCCGGGCAAGGGCTCTTCGGCTCGGGGCTCGCGGGCGATCCCCTGCTGAGCGACACCGCCAGAGGGGTCTTGGCCGGGCAGTGGGTCCCCTACGTGACCGTGGCGGTGGCCTTCGTCGCCGGGTTCCTGGCCCTTCGCTGGTTGTTGGTGCAGGGCATGAACGACACGGTGGGTCGCCTGTATCTGGGCCGAGGCGACGAGGGCAACGTGGAGATGCAGGAGAGCGCGGCCCGCGGCGCCCTCGAACAGGAGGTCTCCGAGTATCCGGGTGTGCGTCGGGCCAAGGCCCGCCTGACCGAGTCCGGCGACGAACCGCACCTGCGGTTGGCGCTCACCCTGGACGAGGACGCGGACGTGGCGCGGGTGTGGCGTCGGGTACGCGAGGAGGCGCTCACCAACCTGAGGTCCGCGCTCGACCTTGAGAAAGTCCCGGCGGTCATCCGGATGTCGATGACGGCTCCGGCCAAGAACCCCCGTCGCGTCCTGGCCTGACCGGGCGCGAAGGCCCGGGCCGGAAAGGGCGAGTCTGGTGGCGAGCGGTGCTCAAGCCACCAGACCCGGGGTGACGACCGTGGACCGGCGAACGGGTGGAAACGCTCTAGCCAGGCCCTCGGCCGTGCCCTCCGTACAACCCGCTTCGGCCCCGGTCCATTCCCGCCCAGGTCGACGGATGCCGCCGGTCAGCACTCGATGACGTTGACGGCGAGGCCGCCGCGGCTGGTCTCCTTGTACTTGTCGTGCATGTCGCGGCCGGTGTCGCGCATGGTCTTGATGACCTTGTCCAGGCTCACGAAGTGGCTGCCGTCGCCGCGCAGGGCCATACGGGTGGCGCTGATGGCCTTGACCGAGGCCAAGGCGTTGCGTTCGATGCACGGGATCTGGACCAGGCCGCCGATCGGGTCGCAGGTCAGGCCCAGGTTGTGCTCCATGGCGATCTCCGCGGCGTTCTCCACCTGGGCGGGGGAACCGCCCAGGACCTCGGCCAGGCCGGCCGCCGCCATCGAGGACGCCGAACCCACCTCGCCCTGGCAACCCACCTCGGCGCCGGAGATCGACGCGTTCTGCTTGAACAGTATGCCGATGGCCGCCGCGGTCAGCAGGAACCGCACCACGCCCTCGTCGCCCGCGCCCGGGCTGAAGTGCAGGTAGTAGTGCAGGACCGCGGGGACGATGCCGGCCGCACCGTTGGTCGGTGCCGTCACCACCCGCCCGCCCGCCGCGTTCTCCTCGTTGACCGCGAGCGCGTACAGGCTGATCCAATCGCTGCCGCGCATGGGGTCCGGATCGACGTGGGTGGGCGCGAGCAGGCCGCTCTCGTCGCAGTTGCCGCCCAGCTGGCGGTAGAGGCGGTGCGCCCGACGGGGCACCTTCAGGCCACCGGGCAGACTGCCCTCGGTCATCACGCCGCGTCGCACGCACTGGCGCATCACGGCCCAGATCTCCAGGAGCTCGGAGCGGATCTGCTCGGGGGTGCGTCCGAACGCCTGCTCGTTGGCGAACACGAGGGCGCTGATCGACATGCCGGTCCGTTCGCACAGCTCCAGCAGTTCCTCGGCGGAGGAGAAGGGGTAGGGCAGTTCGGTGTCGTCGGCCTTGATCCGGTCCGCGCCCGCGGCCCGCTCGTCCACGACGAACCCGCCGCCCACGGAGTAGTACACCTTGGCGGCCAGCTCCACCCCGACGGAGTCCAGGGCCACGAACCGCATCCCGTTCGGGTGGTCGGGCAGGCTCTCCTTGCGACGGAAGTCCACGTCCACGGCCGGATCGAACGTGACCACCGGGCCGTCGGGGCCGCCCAGACGCAGGGTCCGGGAGGAGCGGACCTCTTCGACGAGCAGGGGGACCGCGTCCACGTCCACCCCCTCGGGGGTGTGCCCCATCAGTCCCAGGATCACGGCGGTGTCGCTGCCGTGCCCCTTACCGGTGAGCGCCAGCGAGCCGTACAGCTCGACTCGCACGTGCGCGACCCGGTCGAGTGGACCGTCGTCGGCCAACCTCGACACGAAGGTCGTCGCGGCCTTCATCGGACCGACGGTGTGTGAACTGGACGGTCCGATACCGATCTTGAACAGGTCGAAGGTGCTGATGGCCATGGCTGTCCTCCTCGTTGAGCACAGGGTTCGGGCCGTGGGGGATGCCGCCGTGGGGGGCCGGCCGGGGCCCCCCCGGGGGGGCCCCCCCCCCCCGGGGGGGGGGGGGGGGGGGGGGGGGCCCGGGGGGGGGCCCCCCCGGCCCGGGGCGCCGAGGGACCCCGCCGGGAGTGGGGGGCGCGCGTGAAG
>NZ_JBSHJJ010000013.1:41816-235690 GCF_053619415.1 Nocardiopsis sp. NPDC055551
GGTGTTTCCCCCCCCGCGTCCTATCCCAGCCTTCCAGCGGTCTTGGGTGCTTCGGCCCTTGGAGCCCCTCGTGTTTCTCCACGGGGGGGGGGGGGGGGGGGCGCCCGCGGGGGGGCCCCGGCCGGGCCCGCACGGCGGGAACGCCGCTACAGGTTCGGATAGAGCGGTCGCTTGGCGGCCAGGGTGTCGACCCGCGCGCGCAGGGCGGCGATGTCCCGCTCCGGCTTGAGGGTCTCGGCGATGACGTCGGCGACCTCGCGGAAGTCGTCCTCGTCGAAGCCGCGGGTGGCCAGGGCCGGGGTGCCGACCCGAAGGCCCGAGGTGACCATCGGTGGGCGCGGGTCGTTGGGCACCGCGTTGCGGTTGACCGTGATGCCGACCTCGTGCAGCAGATCCTCGGCCTCCTGGCCGTTGATCGGCGAGTCCACCAGGTCCACCAGGACGAGGTGGACGTCGGTGCCACCGGTGAGGACCTTGACGCCCGCCTCGGTCGCGTCCGGCCGGGTCAGGCGCTCGGCGAGGATGCGGGCACCGGCGACGGTGCGACGCTGACGCTCGGCGAACTCCTCGCTCGCGGCGACCTTGAACGAGACCGCCTTGGCCGCGATCACGTGCTCCAGCGGACCGCCCTGCATGCCGGGGAACACCGCGGAGTTGATCTTCTTGGCCAGCTCGGCCTTGGTCATGATCATGCCGCCGCGCGGACCACCCAGGGTCTTGTGCGTGGTGGTGGTGACCACGTCGGCGAACGGCACCGGGTTGGGGTGCAGTCCGGCCGCGACCAGACCGGCGAAGTGCGCCATGTCGACCATGAGCAGGGCGTCGACCTCGTCGGCGATCTTACGGAACCGCTCGAAGTCCAGCTGACGCGGGTAGGCGGACCAGCCCGCGACGATCATCTTCGGACGGTGTTCCTTGGCGAGGGCGGCGACCTCGTCGTAGTCGACGGTGCCGTCCTCGTCGCGCACGTGGTAGGCCACGGCGTTGAGGATCTTGCCGGAGTAGTTGATCCGCATGCCGTGGGTGAGGTGACCACCATGGGCCAGGTCCAGACCGAGGATGGTGTCGCCCGGCTTGAGCAGGGCGAAGTACACCGCGGTGTTGGCCTGGGCGCCCGAGTGCGGCTGCACGTTGACGTGCTCGGCGCCGAAGAGCTCCTTGGCACGGTCGATCGCGAGCTGCTCGATCACGTCGACGTGCTCACAGCCGCCGTAGTACCGACGGCCCGGGTAGCCCTCGGCGTACTTGTTGGTCAGGACCGTGCCCTGGGCCTCCAGAACCGCCTGAGGGGCGAAGTTCTCCGAGGCGATCATCTCAAGGGTGTCGCGCTGTCGGCCCAGTTCGGCGTCGACCGCCGCGGCGACCTCGGGGTCCAGCTCGCTCAGGGTCTGGTTGAGCAGGTTGTCGCTGGTCATCTTCAGTTCTCGCCTTCGATCAGCTTGGTGTACTCCGCGGCGGAGAGCAGGTCCGTGGGTTCCTCGGACACCCGGACCTTGAACAGCCAACCGCTCTCGTAGGGGTCGGAGTTGATCGTCTCGGGCGCCTCTTCGAGGGCCTCGTTGATCTCGGTGACCTCACCGTCGACCGGCGAGAAGATCTCACTGACGGACTTGGTGGACTCGACCTCGCCGGCCGGGTCGTCCGTGTTGACCTCTTCCCCGACGGTGGGGGCCTCGACGAAGACGATGTCGCCCAGCGACTCGGCCGCGAACGCGGTGATGCCGACGGTGGCCACCCCGTCCTTGATCACGACCCACTCGTGTTTGGCGGTGTAACCCAGCTCCGTGGGAACGCTCACTTCAACTCTCCTTGGAGATGCTCGTCCTTTGTGTGCCGTGCGCCCGTCGGACGCGCCGGCCCGACCCGACCTACGCCTGGTCACGCCCCGACCGTTCCGGTCCCTCGTGGGGATCCGGGTGGTGGCGCGCGCAGGTCCTGCGGGGGTCCGAAGGGGACCCCGCTCCTACGACTTCCGCTGGTAGAACGGAAGTTCGACCACGTCGACCTCCTCACCGCGGCCGCGCACGTCGACGGTGAACGTGCCGGTCGTGGTGTCGAGGTCGCCGTCCACGTAGGCCATGGCGATGGGGCGGCCCAGGGTGGGGGAGGGGGCGCCACTGGTGATGGTTCCGACGACGGCGCCGTCGCGCAGGACGTCCTGGCCCTTGCGCAGCGGGCGGCGGCCGCGGGCGACGAACCCGACCAGGCGCCGGGCGCGCGCGGTGCGCGATGCCTCCTCAAGGGCGGCGCGGCCTACGAAGTCGCCCTTCTCGAACTTGACCACGCGGCCCAGTCCGGCGTCGAAGGGGGTGAGCGCGGCGGTGAGTTCCTGGCCGTAGAGCGGCATCCCGGCCTCCAGGCGCAGGGTGTCGCGGGCCGACAGCCCGGCGGGGACCAGCCCGTGCTCGGCGCCGGCGGCCATGAGGGCGGCCCAGATCTCGGGTGCCTTGTCGGAGGGCCTGATGAAGATCTCGAAGCCGTCCTCGCCGGTGTAGCCGGTGCGGGCCAGCAGTACGGGGACCCCGGCGACGCTGTGCGAGTAGCCGGCGAAGTAGCGGATCTCGTCCAGGTTCGCGTCGGTGAGCGGGGCGAGGATCTCGACGGCCTTGGGGCCCTGCAGGGCGATGAGGGAGTAGTCCGCGGACTCGTCGACGACCTCGACGTCGAATCCGACGGCGCGCTCGGCCAGGGCGGAGGCGACCACCGGGACGTTGATCGCGTTGGCCACGACGAGGAACTCCTCCTCGGCCAGGCGATACACGATGAGGTCGTCGAGGACGCCGCCGTCCTCGGCGGTGAGCATGGTGTAGCGGGCGCGGCCGACCTTGAGCTTGGACAGGTGGCCGGCCAGGGCGTTGTCGAGGGCCTGGTCGGCCTGCGGGCCGCTCAGACGGATCTCACCCATGTGGGAGAGGTCGAAGAGCCCGGCGGCCTCGCGGACCGCGGTGTGTTCGGCGGTCTCGCTGCCGTAGCGCAGCGGCATGAGCCAGCCGGCGAAGTCGACGAGGGTGGCCCCGGCCTCTTCGTGGGTCTTGTGCAACGCCGTCAGACGGGGCGTGGAGGTGGACTCTGACATGGGCACTCCCGAGAGGATGGGCGTCGATTGTTGCGTTGAGGCGTTGCCATCCTCCCCCTCTGTCATGGGTGCCTGAGAGCTTCGCCACGCATGTGGTGTGGCTTGCACCTTCGGCGAGGGAACGTCGTCCCTGCTTTCCAGAGTGGTCTCGCCCGTACGGTCCGTGTGCCTGAGAGGTTGTCTGTGGGGAGGGATTGCTCCTTCGGCGGCCCGCGTTGGTTACGTGGGCGCTCTCCCGTACGGGGTCAGCAACGGGTTCAGCCTAGCAGCGGCGACACAGGGCTCCCAAGAGTGGCCGACGGGTTGTGGATCGACTCTTCGGAAGGTGGGGGACCGGAACGGGATCATGACCTAGCTTGGGATCGGACGTTCCCTCGAACACCGCTGGAGGAGCCGAGTGCGTACCGACACCGTTCCCATCCGTTCTCCCAGGACGGTCCGCTTCGCCCTGGCCGCCACCGGTTCCGTTCTCACCCTCGTGGCGGGCGTCGCGTGCTCGGGTGGTGGGGCCGAACCCGAGGCGGACCGGCCTGCTCGGCCGGACCAGAGCGGCACCCCGATCGCGTTCGGTGACCTGGAGGCGGTGGAGCGCCCCGAGCTCGCTTCGCTGCTGGACGAGGCGGGGGTGGAGGGCACCTTCGTGCTCCACGACGTGCGGGAGGGTTCCGTGACCGTGGTGGGCGCCGAGCAGGCCCGCGAACGGGTGGTTCCGGCGTCCACGTTCAAGCTCCCGAACACGCTCATCGCCCTGGAGACGGGTGTGGTGTCCGACCTCGACGAGGTGGTCTCCGACGGGGGCGAGGACGAGCTGAGTCTGCGCGAATCCCTGCCCACCCCCGACGTGTCGTTGCACCAGGAGGTCGCCGAACGCATCGGTCACGACCGGATGTCCACCTGGGTGGACCGTTTCGACTACGGCAACCGCAAGGTGGGCGAGGACGGCGAACCGGGCCGGTTCTGGGTGGACGGTCCGCTGGAGATCACCGCGGTGGAGCAGACCACGTTCCTGGCGGCGCTGGCCCGCGCCGACCTGCCGGTGGAGGTGGAGCACCAGGAGGCACTGCGGGAGATGCTGGAGATCGAACGCGGCGGCGACCACACCCTGTACGGGCGGACCGGTCTCGGCGCGGAGGCCGATTCGGTGCCGGGCTGGTGGGTCGGTTGGGTGGAGAACGGGGATGACCTGCACACGTTCGCGTTGCGTCTGGACGAGGACACCGACCCCGGGGTGCGCGAGTCGCTGGGACGCGACTTCCTGGTGGAACTCGACGTGCTCCCGCCGAGCGCCGCGGGTGCCTGAACGGTCCCGTGGACGCGGAAAGGGGGCTCGGCACGGATGTTCCGTGTCGAGCCCCCTTCCACGTCGTGGGGGACGAGGGTCAGGCGGCGTTCTTGCGGCGCCGGCGCACGGCCTCGGCGAGGTTGGTCAGCACACCCTCGGTGGTCTCCCAGCCCATGCACTTGTCGGTGATGGACTGGCCGTAGGTCAGCGCGGCCGGGTCCCCGAGCTTCTGGGCGCCCTCCTCGATGAAGCTCTCCAGCATCACGCCGATGATCCCCTTCTGGCCCTCGGCGACCTGGTCGGCGATCTCCTGGGCCACACCCACCTGGCGGACGTGGTCCTTGCCGCTGTTGGCGTGGCTGGCGTCGATCATCAGCCGCGGAGGCAGACCGGCCCCGCCGATGACCTCCAGGGCGGCGCCCACCGAGGCCGGGTCGTGGTTGGGGCCGCTACGTCCGCCGCGCAGGATGACGTGGCAGTCCGGGTTGCCCTGGGTCTCCACGACCGAACCGGCACCGCTGGGGTCCACACCGAAGAAGGTGTGCGAAGCGGAGGCCGCGCCCACGGCGTCCACTGCGACCTGCACGTCACCGTCGGTGCCGTTCTTGAACCCGACGGGGGTGCTCAGACCGCTGCTCAACTGACGGTGCACCTGGCTCTCGGTGGTGCGGGCGCCGATGGCGCCCCAGGACACCACGTCGGCGATGTACTGCGGGGTGATCGGGTCGAGGAACTCGGTCCCGGCGGGCAGCCCCAGCGCGTTGATGTCCAACAGGAGCTTGCGGGCGGTGCGCAGACCACGGTGCACGTCGTAGGTGTCGTCCAGCCCCGGGTCGTTGATCAGACCCTTCCAACCCACGGTCGTGCGGGGCTTCTCGAAGTACACGCGCATGACCACGCACAGGTCCGCGCTGATCGACGGCACCAGCTCGGCCAGGCGGTTCGCGTAGTCCATGGCGGACTCGGTGTCGTGCACCGAACACGGGCCGACGACGACCAGCAGACGGTCGTCCTCCCCGTCCAGGACGCGCTTGACCTCGGCGCGCGAGCTCTCGACCAAGGCGGTGCTCTCGTCGCCGAGCGGAAGTTCCGCGAGCAGGTCCCGGGGCGCGATGAGCGGCTTGTAACTCGCCACCCGTGTGTCATTGGTGCTCGTCATCGTTTCCCTGTTCCCGTCCGGTCGTTTTGTTGCGGTACTGAAACCGTAGCGCGGCACATCGGTGCCGGCGTGGTGACGTGAGTCATTCCACCGGTTCGCGGGGATGGGAAAGGACACATTTGCGCAATTGCCCGAACTCCGTCTCATGTTCTGAGACGAAAAGGCGCGGGTGCGATTATTCGGAACCTCGCGGGTGGGGAGGGATCATTCCTTCAACCCGGGGAGGTCCTCCTCCCAGAACTCACGTGGGTTGCGTGTGCCGTCGGTGACCGTGCCGCGTTCGGACTCGGCCCGGCGCAGGTGCACCCGTCGGATCTTACCCGAGTGGGTCTTGGGCAGGACTCCGAACTCCAGGCGGCGGACCCGCTTGTGCGGTGAGAGTCGATCGCGCGCGTACTGCAGGATGGCCCGCGCGCTCTCGGAGTCGGGTGCCACCCCGTCGACCGTGGTCACGTACGCCTTGACCACCGCCAGTCGCAGGGGATCGGGGGAGGGCACCACGGCCACCTCCGCCACGTATTCGTGTTCGACCAGAACGCTTTCCAGCTCGAATGGTGAGATGCGGTAATCCGAGGCCTTGAACACGTCGTCGATTCGGCCGATATAGGTAATGTGACCGCGAGAATCCACGGAGGCGATGTCCCCGGTGCGGTACCGGCCCGCGCGGGTGCTCCGGCGGGTGCGTTCGGGATCGTCGGAGTAACCGCGCATCGCGCCCACGGGGGCGTTGCCCAGGTCCACACAGATCTCGCCGGTGTCGGAGGGTTCCTCGGTGGCCGGGTCGATGATCGAGATGTCGTATCCGGGCAGCGCGCGGCCCATGGAACCGGTGACCACCGGCTGTCCGGGGCCGTTGCCGATGAGCATGGTCGTCTCGGTCTGCCCGAACCCGTCGCGCACGGTGATCCCCCACGCCTCCTGGAAGCGGTGGATCACCTCGGGATCGAGCGGTTCACCCGTGGCCACGGCCTCGCGCAGGTTCACCCGATACGCCCCGGGGTCGGCCTGGGCCAGCATCCGCCACACCGTGGGCGGAGCGCACAGGGTGTCCACCCCGCGCCGCACCAGCGCGTCGAGGAATCTCTCGGAATCGAACGCGGCCTGCTTGACCACGAGCACGGTCGCCTCCGCGTTCCACGGGCCGAAGAAGCTGCCGAAGGCGTGCTTGGCCCACCCGGGCGCGGACACGTTGAGGTGGATGTCCCCCGGCCGGACCCCCTGCCAGTACATGGTGGACAGGTGCCCGATGGGATAGGAACTCTGAGTGTGGGTGACCGGTTTTGGCGCGGTGGCGGTCCCCGAGGTGAAGTACATCAGCAGGGGATCGCCGGCGGCGGTGGGTCTGGGCTGCTGGAATTCCAGCCCGGCGTGTTCGGAGTCGGGGTAGCTGAGCCAGCCGTCCATGTAGCCCACGCAGATCCGCGTCCAGTGACCCCTCAACGGGTCGAAGCGTTCGGTCTCGGTGGGAGAGCAGACCACGTGCGAGATCTCGCCTCGGTCCAGCCGATCCACCAGGTCGCCCTCCGCGAGCGCCGGCGAGGTGGGACAGACCACCGCTCCCAGCTTGATCGCGGCCAGCGTGATCTCCCACAGTTCGACCTGGTCGCCCAAGGCCACCATGATCCGGTCGCCGGGGTGGACCCCCTGCGAGAGCAGCCAGTTGGCGACCTGGTCGGAGCGCTCGGACAACCGCCGGTAGGTGTGGCGGGTCTCGGTGCCGTCCTCCTCCACCAGCCATAACGCCGTCCGGTCCGGCCGGGTCGTCGCCACGTGGTCGAAGTGGTCGAGCGCCCAGTTGAAGTGTTCGGGCCGGGGCCAGGCGAATTCGCGTCGGACGGTCTCCTGGTCCTCCCGGTCCTCTTGGCGCTGTAGGAGCAGGTCCCGCGCGGCACGGAACTCCCGCGCGCCCTCGGACATCCCTTTCGACATCGAAGACCTCCGGTTCGGCTCCGGCGCGCGCCGCGCGCCGTCCACGGGCCGCCACCGCCGTGCGGGCGGTGGGTCGGGGTGTGCCCCTGAGGTTCTACCCTCGACGGCCCCCGGTGACGCCTGGAGGGCCGCCCGGAACCGTGCCGACGCGGGCTTTGTGTCGTGGGTCGCCCCCTCTAAGGTGGTGGACCATGGAGGAGCTACACGGGCACCACGCGATCTGGCGTTTCGACGAGGAGCGGATACGCGTCGGTTTCGGGACCGGGCGCAAGGTCCCACAACTGTTCAAGGCGCTGGGGCACTGTACGGTGCCGCTCGCCGCGGTGCGCGAGGTGGAGTTCGACCCGGGCGACCGCAAACGAGGGTGGCGGTTGCGGATGCGCCTGGCGGACGGGGCCGACCCCTACACCGACCTGGACACCACGGGGGCCGCGTCCACCCCGCTGTTGCTGACCGGAGCGCACGAGAAGGAACTGGTCGCCGAGTACTTCTCCGAACAGCTCTCCGCCTCCGCCCGCTTCGCCCGCGAGATGACACAGGAACCGCAGGACCCCGCCGCGACCGCTCGGGCGCTGGTGGCCCGACCGCCCCTGCAGGTGCGCACCGCCGAGGGTTCCGCCTCCTTCGACGGAGAGCGGGTGCGGTTGCAGTGGGACGGGTGGATGACCAGCACCCCCAAGGAACGAGAACAGTTCCGCGAGTACCGACTCTCCGAGATCGACCGCGTCCACTGGACCCCGCAGGTCGACTTCGGCGAGGGTTTCCTGCGGGTGGTCCTGCGCGGGGTGACCCTGACCGAGACCTCCGACCTGGAGAACGACTTCTTCACCCTGGTCTCGCACGGCGCCAAGGGCAGCGACGAGACCCTCCTCATGGCGGCCACCGTCAACAGCCACACCGTGTCGGTGGAGGAACCCGCCGCGCTGGAGGCCGCCGGCGACGACGGCGACGCGATCTTCGCGAAGATCCGTGAGCTCGGTCGCCTGCACGCCGAGGGGCTGCTGACGGAGGACGAGTTCAGCACCAAGAAGGCGGAGCTGCTGGACCGGCTCTGATCCCGGTCCGGCCCCGCCACAGCTATGAAAGGCCATGCCTTGCGCACCTTGTATCCGTCGATCGAACCGTACGACTCCGGGATGCTCGAAGTCGGCGACGGTGACCGCGTCTACTGGGAACTGAGCGGCAACCCCACGGGCAAGCCGGTGGTGTTCCTGCACGGTGGCCCGGGCGGCGGCTGCAACTCCGACCACCGCAGGCTCTTCGACCCGGAGAAGTACCGGATCCTGCTGTTCGACCAGCGCAACTGCGGACGTTCCACCCCGCACGCCAGTGGCATGGACGTGGACCTGTCCACCAACACCACCTGGACGTTGGTCGAGGACATCGAACGACTGCGCGAGATGGTCGGGGTGGACGCCTGGCAGGTCTTCGGTGGTTCCTGGGGCAGCTGCCTGGCCCTGGCCTACGCCCAGAAGCACCCGGAGCGGGTCACCGAGCTGATCGTGCGCGGCATCTTCACCCTGCGCGACCAGGAGATCCGCTGGTTCTACCAGGAGGGTGCCTCCAACCTTTTCCCGGACCTGTGGGAGTCCTACCTGGCCCCCATCCCGCAGGAGGAGCGCGACGACCTCGTCGCCGCCTACGCGCGCCGTCTGGCCTCCCCGGACCGTGGGGTGCGCCTGGAGGCCGCCCGCGCGTGGAGCGTGTGGGAGGGTTCCACGATCACGCTGCTGCCGAACCCGTCGCTGCGCGAGAACTACGCCGACGAGGACTACGCGCTGGCGTTCGCCCGGATCGAGAACCACTACTTCCACAACAAGGGTTTCTTTACGCCCGGACAGCTCATCGAGGGCGCCGAGCGCATCCGCCACATCCCCGGCGTCATCGTCCAGGGCCGATACGACGTGTGCACCCCGATGCGCACCGCATGGGACCTGCACCGCGCCTGGCCGGAGGCGGAGTTCCACGTCGTCGACGACGCCGGACACGCGGTCAGTGAGCCGGGCATCCTCGACCGTCTCATCGAGGCCACCGACCGGTTCGCCCGGTAGCGGCGCCGGCGGGGGAAGGTCCGTCGGGCGGAGAGGTCGTGCCCAAGCAGGCCATCATGCTGCGGGACCGACCCTCGCGGCGGCCAGGGCCTCCTCCCACGTGGTGGGTTTCTCCAACAGGCCCCGGTAACGCATGGTGCGCGGGGTGGATCGCAACCCCAGGACCCCGGTGAGCATCCCCCCGCGCCCGAGGAACGCCACGAACTTCCGGTCCTCGGGTGAACCGTGCACGAAGGTGACCTGATCCGCCGGAGCGCCCTGTCCCAACAGCTGGATCTTCTTCTTGTACTGGTCGGACCAGAAATAGGGGACCGGGGTGAAGGGAGCACGACCCGAACCGGCGAGCAGGTTGTGGGCGGCCGCCTCACCCTGCTCGCTCGCGTTGGTCCAGTGCTCCAGGCGGATCCGACCGCCGTAGCGGGGATGCGGCCAGTTCGCCAGGTCCCCGACCGCGTACACGCTCGGCACGGAGGTCGCGGAGTACTCGTCGCAGAGCACCGCCCCGTCCGGCAGGAGCTCCACGCCCGACCCGCGCAGCCACTCGGTGTTCAGGTGCACGCCGATCCCGACCACCACCAGCGACGCCTCGATCGTCGAGCCGTCCGACAGAAGCACCCGTTCCACACCGCCGTGTCCCTCGTACCCGGTCACGCTCACGCCCAGGCGCACGTCGACACCGTTCTCCCGGTGCATCTCGGTGAGGACCTCGCCGATCACGGGGTTCACCACCCGGGTCATCGGGGTGGTCGCCGCCTCGACGAGGGTCACCTCCATGCCCACGGCTCGGGCGCTCGCGGCCACCTCGGCACCGACGAAACCGGCCCCGACCACCACCAGAGCCCCCGTGGAGTCGAAGGCGGAGCGCACCGCCTCGGCGTCGTCGAGGGTGCGCAGGACGTGCACCCCGGCCAGGTCGGTGTCGGGCCGCCGGGCCCGCGCTCCGGTGGCCACGATCAACCCGTCGTAGCGCAGGGAGGAGGCGCCCTCGGGGCCGGCCGACCGGAGTTCGCGAGAGACCGGGTCGAGGCCCACCGCGCGGGTGCCCAGACGCAGATCCAGGTCCAGGTCCCGGACCACCTCTTCCTCGCGCAGACGCAGCGCACGGTGCCCGACCAACCATCCGGCCCCGCCCGAGGCCGGGTCCATGCCGATGCCGGTCAGGACCTCCTTGGACAGCGGGGGACGCGAGTAGGGCCCGTGGGGCTCCTCTCCGAGCAGGGTCAGACGACCCTCGAACCCGTGCTCGCGCAGGGCCTCGGCGGCGTGTAGTCCCGCCATCCCCGCGCCTGCGATGACGATCTGGTCCAGGGTGTCGGACACCGTGCGTTCTCCCTCGTGTGGTGTGCGGGCGTTGGGTTCGGGGGCGCTCCCGGTCTACAGCGCGCCGACGTGGCCGACGATTCCTCCACCACCGTGGACGTCGACGGTGAGGTGGTCGGCGATGGGCTCGACGTCCACTCCCAGGGCCCGCAGGGCGGTGACACCGACCAGCGTACGAGCCCGCAGTTCGGCGTCACCGTCGCTGATCTTGACCGCGACGGTCTCGCCGGTGGCGGCGCTGAGCACCAGCACCCCGTCGGCGCCGACCTTGGAGACCAGACCGGGCACGCGGCGCATCAGTTCGGTGTCGATCCGGTCGGTGCCGGAGACGTACTCGGGGTAGGTGCTCATCGCCTCCAGGACGGAGCGTTCGGGGGTGCCCTCGGGGGACAGACGCATGCTCTGCACGCCGCGGGCCAGGCCGACCAGGGTCACCGCGAGCTGGGGCGCCCCACAACCGTCGACGGCGGTGTGCGAGACCTGTTCACCGCACATGTCCTCGACGGCCTCGCGCACCAGCTGCTGGAAGGGGTGCTCGGGGTCGAGGTAGCCGTCGGTGTCCCAACCCTTGGCCGCGCAGGCGGCGAGCATGCCGGCGTGCTTGCCCGAACAGTTCATGTACAGGCGTGAGGGGGAGCGCCCCTCGGCGTAGAAGGCCTTGCGGGCCGCGGCACCGCCGGGGACGTCCTCGGGGCAGCCGAGGTCGTCGGCGGTGAGCCCTGCGGCGGAGAGGATGCGCTCGGCCTCGGCCACGTGGATGTCCTCGCCGCCGTGGCTGCCCGCGGAGATGGCCAGGGAGGCGTCCTCAAGATCGGCGCCCGCCCGCAGCATGGCCAGGGCCTGGAAGGGCTTGGCGGCCGAACGGGGGAACATGGGGTCGTGCACGGGGCCGCGGGCGTAGGCGATCTCTCCTTCGGGGGACAGGCCGACGACGGCACCGTAGTGGACACTCTCACGCATCCCGGAACGCACGACCTCCGCCAGGGGGACGTAACCGGGGATCGGGTTCTGGGTCATGTGGGATCTCCTCGCCATCGGGGCCGATCGGGTGACTGTTCCCGGGCCATGGGGGAGATCGGATCCCCCGACCTTTGCCGGGCACGCGTCAAAACGTACACAAGAGGACGATTCTTCCCACTCCTGAGGGTTCCGACCTGACGGACCCTGCTGCCCGACCTGGGCAGTAGGGTCGTTGCCGGCGGTGAGAACGCCGCGACCGAGAGCTGATGCGAGGAGTGGGGAACACGATGGGAACGCTGCGAACGGGCGCGCTGACCCGCAGACGGGTCGGGACGCGGGCGGCGGACCTGGAGTACGCGGTCATCGACGTGGAGACCACGGGCCTGGATCCGCGCGAGGGCGCCCGGCTGGTGGAGTTCGCCGTGGTGCGGGTGCACGGCGACGGTCGCGTCGTGGACGAGTTCAGCACCCTGGTGGACCCCCGAGCACCGCTCGGCGGCCAGGAGTTCCACGGGATCGGTGAAGGCGAGCTGATCGGCGCCCCGCGTGCGGCGGAGATCGTCCCCCGGATCGCCGAACTGCTGTCCGGGGCCGTGGTCGTGGGCCACAACCTGGACTTCGAGGAGCGGTTCCTCGCCGCCGAACTGGTGCCCGCCGGGCTGTCGTCCGGGCAGTCGGGCCTGTGCACGCTGCGGGCCCTGCGCTCGCAGTTGGAGCTGTCCCGATACTCGCTGCCGCGCGCCTCCCACCTGCTCAGCGGGGACTGGCCCACGGGTCAGCACACGGCCCTGGGCGACGCCAGGGCCTGCGCGAAGCTGCTGGTGGAGATGATCGCCAACGCTCCCGGCGAGCTGTACTACACCGGTCCCTCGCCGCGATTCCTCCAAGCCGACGCGCCCGAGGAGGTGCCCGTGCGGTTCAAGCCGCGCACCACCCCGGGCACGAGCCCGCGACTGCCGATGAAGCCGTGGACCCTCGCGCGCTGGCGGCCCCGAGAGCTCGATCCGGTGCTGTGCGGTGGCGCCTTCCGTGCCTCCGAGCGTGAGCTGGCCGAGGCCGCCGCTCGGCGCGTGTCGCTGCTGCGCGAACGGGTGGGCCGGGCCGCGGTGGTGACCGGCGGCATCGCGGTCACGATCGCGGGTGGTCTGCTGGCCCGTATGGCCGGTGGCCGGCCCTCCCGACCCTGACGCGGCGCTAGGGCGTGTTCCGTGGATGCTGCCCGTCGCGAGCGGCGCATCCAGTGGTGCCGGCACAAGGCCGAAGAAGGAGTCAGCCTGGGTTTGGCTGTCGACTGATGAGAACGCAGTGAAGGTGCCGCTGGGGCGTCGCACAGCAGGGTATGTATTCGCGGAACATGCCCTAGAGCCCGGACAGGGCCAGAAAGAACGCGATGATGAGCGTGCTGCCGCCGATGGCGGTGAACACGGCACGTCCGTTCTCGGTGAGTCGTGCGTCGGCCAGGCGCAGCCGGGGTGGCGCGGTGGTGCGCTGGGCGGTGGCGACCCCGCCACCGGTGCGGGGCGCGGCCGGGCGCTCGGCGACAAGACGCGGAAACTTGTTGAACAGGGCCACCGACACCAGCATGGCGCCGAGAGCGATCAGTACGAGGGACACGGCTGAGAGGCCTCACGGGGGTCGAGGGCGGACGGGGACGGCCCGGGGAGACGGGCTGAATCCTCTCGTTCCCCGGGCGTCACGTCTTCATGCCGTTCCACACCGGCCACACATGGCCATCGCGGATTAGGAGCGGACCCTTATCGCCGAGGGTGTTTCAGTTGCTACCCAGAGTGGTGTTCGAGGGTTTTTCCGGCAGGATCGTGTCGACGGTTTCGGTCGCCACACCGAGGGCGCGGAGCACGAACCTGGTCACCAGGGAGTGGGTCTCCTCCAGGCCGACCTCACCGCTCACCAGGGGCAGACGCCGTGATCCCACCATGGAGAGGGTGAGGGAGGCGACACGTTCGCACGGCATGCGGTCGAACTCCCCGGAGGTGGTCCCCTCCTCCAGGATCTCGGTGAGCAGTCGTTGCATCGGGGCCACGTGCGCGGCCAGCGCCTGGTAGGCGTCCGGTCCGAGGCTGGCGCCGAGTTCGGCGGCGGGCGGGTGCGGATGCGCGACGATGCCCTCCAGTTGGAGGCGCACGAAGGCCGACAGACGACGCGCGGCCGACACCCCCGAGGGGAGCTCGCGCTTGTACCGTTCCATGAACGCCGCGCTGACCTGCTCGGTGAAGGCGAGCAGGAGCGCGGGCTTGTCCGGGAAGTAGTTGTACAGCGCGGTGCGGGTGATGCCCGCGGCGTTGGCCACGTCGGTCATGGAGACGCGGTCGATCCCCTGGGACCTGATCAGTTCGTCGACGGCGTCCATGATGCTCTCCCGTGTGCGGGCACGGTGAGCGGCGATGGTCGGAGCCGTGATCTTGGGCATGGCCCTATGGTGCCACGTTGCGCGGGCCCGGACGCTCCCTCGTGGACCACGGGGGTCGCCCGTTCGGGCGCCCGAAGGAAAGAGGACCGTCGGCCGTCAGGCCGTCCGTTGGGGGTGGTGGCGGGCGACGGGTGGGACGAGGCGCCGGTGGTGGCGCTGGGGAACACCGCTCAGACGTGCCGGCGGCCCAGGTCCGCGAGGACCTCCGTGTTGAGTTGGTAGGCCAGGCGGGTCTCCTGGACCAGGAAGGCGGCGGCGCCCTCGTCCAGGGGCAGGGCGTCCAGGCGTTCGCGGTACCCGGTACGGAACTTGGGCAGGCTGCCCAGGGAACCGAAGTCGTAGAAGGCCACGCCGGCTCCGTCGGAGAACCCGTAGGCCTTGGCGGCGATCCGGCGGATGAACTGTCCGCCGGAGACGTCGCCCATGTAGCGCGTGTAGTGGTGGGCGACGAACCCCTCGGGGTGGTCGGCCATCTGCTCGATGCGCGCCACGTAGGTACGGGTGGCCGGACTCGGAGAGACGCGGTCCGCCCAATCGGCGCCGAGCAGCCGCTCCAGGTCGGCCTCCAGCGCCGGGACGCGCTCCAGTTCCGGGTAGTGGAAGCGGCCGGCGATCGGGTCGTCGGTCAGTGCGCGTCCCACCCGCTCCAGGGCGAGGTAGGCGAAGTAGTGCTGGGCGACCATGGCGGTGTAGCCGTCGAGGGAGAGTTCGCCCTCCAAGAGCGCCTTGGTGAAGCCGTGGTGCTCCGCCGCGGCGTGGTCGCTCCAGGTGGCGGCCTTGAGGCGCTCGGAGAACGACGGGGTGTCGGTGGCCTGGGTGGGGCCGGTGTTCGAAGCGGGGGCCGGGGCCGTGATGCTCATCGACACTCTCCCTCTTTCCATTGGGCGCGTTTATGACATGATGTCATTTAGGTATCCGCGCCTGTCAAGAAGAATACGACACTCTGTCGTGAAAATATGGACGAAGGGCCCGCTCCGGGTGTTCTGAGTCACAGGCGTGACCGGGGTTCTTCGGCCGAGTCATATGTCTCTCGTCTCCTCGCCTGGTCAAGTGGTCGGTGGGGCGTTTATCGTTTGGGTGTCGTGCGGTCCGAACCGCGCGGGGGCGAGGCGCCCACCCCGGGTCGGTGGCGTGCCGGCGCGTCCCACGGACCGTGAACCATGAGGCGATGAGTGGATACCAGGAGAACAGGGCACGATCCCATCGAGGTGATCGGTGACGGAGCGGCCGAGGCCGCACGAGGCGCTACCGGGGACGGCGGCGCCTCCCTGGTCGACGACACCATCCTGACCGACCGGGTGGAGGCTACCGTCGAATCGGTTGACGTCCTGCTGATCGAAGACGACCCCGGCGACGCGTTTCTCGCCGAGGAACTCCTCGCGGACACAGTGCTCACCACCCGCATCACCTGGGTGTCCACCCTCAAGGCCGCCCGTGAGCACCTCAAGGGCTTCCGCGGCTGCGTCCTGTTGGACCTCAACCTTCCCGACGCGCAGGGGCTCGACCTGCTGCGCGAGGTCCTCGACGGCGCACCCGCCGCCGCCGTCGTCGTCTTCACCGGACTCGACGACGAGCACGAGGGCATCGCCGCGGTCTCCGCCGGCGCCCAGGACTACCTGGTCAAGGGCCAGGTCGACGGGTCCCTACTCGCACGCAGCCTGCGCTACTCACTGGAGCGGCGCCGCGCCGACGAGAACGCCCGCCAGCTGCGCGAGGCCCGACTGAGCGCACGCGAGAACATGCGTCTGGAACGCGGTCTGCTGCCCCAGGTCCTGCTGGAGCGCTCGCCCCTGAGCCACCGTGCCTACTACCGGCCCGGCCGCAAGCGCGCCCTGGTCGGCGGCGACTTCTACGACGCCGTGGAGAAGGACGGCACCACGCACGTCATCATCGGCGACGTCAGCGGGCACGGGCCCGACGAGGCCGCACTCGGCGTCAGCCTGCGCATCGCCTGGCGCGCCTTCGTGATGAGCGGTGTCCCCGAGGAGCTGATCCTGCCCAACCTCGAACGGCTCCTGGTCAGCGAGCGCGCGCAGGAGGAGATGTACGCGACGCTGTGCATGGCCAGCCTCGACACCGGTAGCGAGCGCGCCCGCATCCGCAGCCTGGGTCACCCTCCGCCGCTGCTCGTCGTCGACCACGTCGCCGAGGAGATCCAGGCCCCGCCACAGCCGCCGCTGGGTGTCTTCCCCGTCGACCAGGAGGAGTCCACCGAGATCCTCCTGCCACGCGGGACCAGCCTGCTGTTCTACACCGACGGCCTGGTCGACGCCTACGACGGCGGGCCGCCCATGCGCCTGGAGGTCGCCGGTCTGCGCAACCTGGTCAACGGGGTGCTGAGCCAGGGCGTGGCCCTGAACAACCTGCCCGAACACCTCGTGGACGAGGCGGAGCGCAGTAACGGTGGACCGCTCCAGGACGACGTGGCGATGTTGCTCATCAGCCACGGAGAACCCGCTTGAGCCCCACCGGGGAGGAAGACCGCACCATGGACACCGATCCCTCGACCGGCTCCGAGAACGGTGGGGAGGAGGGGCCCGGGCGGGAACGGGACGAGCACGTGTCCACCGCGACCTCCTCGCCCGCCATCGGCGCACTGACCCGGGACATGTATCCCGCCCGCCACTCCTGGAGTCTGCGCCGTCGGGTCACCAGCCTGCTGACGGTCGTCGCCGTCGTCCTGGTGGTGGCCGTGTCGGTGATCACCCTCGCCGCCTTCCAGGCCCGCGACTCCCTGACCCTTCAGGTGGAGTCGCTCACCCCCGGGCTGAGCACCGTCGAGCAGACCCGATCGGCCTACCTCAGCCAGGACCACGCCCTGCGGGGCTACATCCTCACCGGGGACCGGGACTTCCTCCAGCCCTACACCGAGCAGCGCATGTCGCTGGCCGAGTACCGCAACGCCCTCAGCATGCTGGCCGAGGAGAACGAGGACGTCGCGCCCAAGGTCGAGGAGCTCATCGAGGCCGGTGACGTGTGGAGCGAGGACTTCGCCGAACCGGTTTCGGAGAAGGTGCGCGCGGGCGAGGCGCCCACGCAGGAGGACCTCCAGCGCGGACGCGTCCTCTTCCTGGAACTCAACCGGGCCGCCGACGCCACCACCAACCACCTGGAGAACGAGATCGCCGAGGCCCAGAGCGGCCTCACCCTGGCCACCCAGCAGGTCGTGGCGCTGCTCGTGCTCGTCGGCCTGGTCGTGGTGTTCATGTCGGTGTTCCTGTGGGTGATGCTCCAGCAATGGGTGCTGCGTCCCATGGAGGACCTGGCCGGGCACATGCGTCAGGTGTCCGAGGGTTACTACGCCCACCGCATCGTCCTGCACGGGCCGCCGGAGATCGTTCAGCTCGGCCACGACGTGGACGCCATGCGCGAACGCATCGTGCAGGACCTGGACGAGGTCGCCTCCGCCCGACGCAAGCTCCAGGAGCAGTCCAGTCTCCTGGAACACCAGACCGAGGAACTGCGCCGGTCCAACCTGGAGTTGGAGCAGTTCGCCTATGTCGCCTCGCACGACCTCCAGGAACCGTTGCGCAAGGTGGCCAGTTTCTGCCAACTCCTCCAGCGCCGCTACCACGGTCAGCTGGACGAGCGCGCCGACTCCTACATCGACTTCGCGGTCGAGGGCGCCAAGCGCATGCAGACCCTCATCAACGACCTGTTGGCCTTCTCCCGGGTGGGGCGCACCAAGAACTTCGCGACCGTGGACCTGAACACGGCCCTGGAGGACGCCCTCAGCAGTCTGGAGAGGAGCCTGGAGGACACGGACGCCGTCGTCACCGGCGATCCGTTGCCCAGTGTCCAGGGCGATCGCACCCTGCTCACCCAGGTCTTCTTCAACCTCGTGGGCAACGCGATCAAGTTCCGCGGCGATGAGGCGCCCGAGGTACGCCTGGAGGTGGAACGCGAGGGCGACGAATGGGTGTTCTCCTGCTCCGACAACGGCATCGGCATCGAACCCCAGTACGCCGAACGCATCTTCGTCATCTTCCAGCGCCTGCACACGCGGGACAAGTACACCGGTACCGGGATCGGCCTGGCCATGTGCAAGAAGATCATCGAGTTCCACGGTGGTCGTATGTGGTTGGACACGAGTTCGGTGAACGTGCACAATCCCGAGGGGTCCGAAACCACGGACGAGGCGGACTCCGACCGGACCGGAACCCGCATATGCTGGACTCTGCCCGTCGACACCGAGGCGGAGGCCGAGCAGGTCACCGCGTCGGAGACCGACGAGGGAACCGAACCGGCCACCGAGGCCGTTAACGGCGTCGAGGGCATCGAGGCCGTCGAGTCCGCCCCCGCGGACGAGGCGCCGACCACCACACGAGAGTCCGGTGTCACCGAGTCGGAGACCGAACCCCCGGTCGACGAACCGGAGGGGGACGGTCCCCCGCCCTCAGAGGACACCGGCGGTACGGCACCGCCCGGTCACCGGTCGGGGCCCGTATAGGGGTCTGGAAGCTTGAGCGAGGTCATGTTGGTGCATCCCATCGAGGTGCTGCTGGTCGAGGACGATCCCGGTGACGTCCTGATGACCAAGGAGGCGTTCGAGGAACACAAGTTGGGCAATCGCCTGCACGTGGTCTCGGACGGCGTCGAGGCGCTCCGCTTCCTGCGTCGTGAGGGCGAGTTCGCCGACGCGCCGCGCCCCCACCTGATCCTCCTCGACCTCAACCTGCCCCGAAAGGACGGTCGGGAGGTCCTGGAGGAGGTCAAGAGCGACGACGACCTGGCCCACATCCCCGTGGTCGTGCTCACCACCTCCGAGGCCGAGGAGGACGTGCTGCGCAGCTACCGCCTGCACGCCAACGCCTACGTGCCCAAACCGGTGGACTTCGAACAGTTCATCCGCGTGGTGCGGCAGATCGACGACTTCTTCGTGACCGTGGTGCGCCTGCCGAAGAGCTGACGGGAGCCGAAGCGGCGGGGAAATCGGCGGTGGGGCGCACACGCACCGTGCCAGAACGGGTGGGCGCGGCGGATCTTCGTTACGGTAAGAGACATGAGTCTGCCGGAACCGCGTGACCCCGCCGGTCCCTACCGCGTCAGCGTGGTGTGCCTGGGAAACATCTGCCGATCGCCGATGGCGGAGAAGGTGCTCACCGCGGACCTCGAACGTGCCGGGACGAGCGACCTCGTGCGGGTCGACAGCTCCGGCACGGGCGATTGGCACGTGGGCGGTGGGATGGATCCCCGCGCCGCGTCCACCCTGCGCGTGCACGGGTACCTGACCGACCACACCGCCCGCCAGTTCAGGTCCTCCGACCTGGCCGACCGGGACCTGATCCTGGTCATGGACCTGGACAACTTCGACGACCTGCGCCGGGTCGTGGACGAGCGGGGAGAGGAGTTCGGGTTCGACATCTCCCGGCTCCGACTGTTCCGCTCCTTCGCCCCGGGCGTCGGGCCCAACCCCGAGGTGCCCGACCCCTACTACGGGGGAGACGACGGCTTCACCGCGGTCCTGAACATGGTGGAGGCCGCCGCCAAGGGCCTGACCAACGAACTCGTCACCCGGTTGCGGGACTGAGACGGTGGAGGGCGAGCCGATCGCGCACCTGCGCGGCACCGGGGGAAGAGGCCCCGGCGCCGGAGGACACGGGCCGGACGGGCCGCGGGGACCACAGGGCCCCCGCCGCGACCCGTTGACCGGCACGCTCGCCGACCGGATCTCGGCGCTGCTGGGCCGAGAGGTGCGACGCGCCGCCAAGGCGGGCACCAGCCACGACTGGACCCTGTCCTACGCGGAGTTGGGTGACGGAACCCGCCTGTTCGTCAAGTCCCTGACGCGAGGTTCGCCCGCCATGGGCGTGCTGACCGCCGAGGCCCGCGGCCTGGAGTGGCTGGGACGATGCTTCGGCTCCCCGGTGATCACTCCGCAGGGGTGGGACGAACACCTGTTGGTGCTGCCATGGGTGGCGGAGGACGAGCCCTCGCCGGGCGCCGCCGAACGGCTCGGCCGTCAGCTCGCGGGTACCCACCTGACCGGCGCGGACGCGTTCGGCGCGCAATGGCCCGGTTTCATCGGACCGCTGCCGCTCGACAACACCCCGAGCCACGACTGGCCCACCTTCTACGCCGAACAGCGGCTGCGCCCCTACCTGCGTCAGGCCCGGGACCAGGGCTCGCTCACCCCGGGAGACGCCCGTGAGGTGGAGCGGGTCGTGGACGCGGTGGCGCGGTTGGCGGGCGAGGTCGAACCGCCCGCGCGCGTCCACGGCGACCTGTGGAACGGCAACGTGCTCTGGCGCGAACGGGACGCGGTGCTCATCGACCCGGCCGCGCACGGCGGTCACCGTGAGGCCGATCTGGCCATGCTGTCCCTGTTCGGATTGCCCTACCTGGACCGGGTGCGGGACGCCTACAACGAGGTGGCGCCGCTGTCCGCCGGGTGGCGCGGCAGGGTGGCGCTGCACCAGTTGCACCCTTTGCTGGTGCACCTGTGCCTGTTCGGCGCCGCCTACCGCACCACCACGCTGGAGGCCGCCCGCACGGCTCTGCGCGCGGGCTGAGACCCCTCAGCCCTTGACGCTGCCGGCGAGCAGACCCCGCACGAAGTACCGCTGGAGCAGGAAGAACACCAGCAGCGGGATCACCATGGACACGAACGCGCCCGCGGTGAGCCGGTGCCAGGCCTCTCCTCGGGTTCCGGCCAGTTCGGCCAGCCGTACCGTCAAGGGCGCGGTGGAGATGTCGCCACCGGTGAAGATCAGCGCCACCAGAAGGTCGTTCCACACCCACAGGAACTGGAAGATGCCCAGGGACACCAGGGCGGGCGCGATCAGCGGCAGCACGATCCGGGCGAAGATCCTGCCGTGCCCGGCGCCGTCCACACGCGCCGCCTCGAAGAGCGACTTCGGCAGCTGCGAGATGAAGTTGTGCAGCAGGAAGATGCCCAGCGGCAGGCCGAAGATGGTGTGCGCCACCCACACGTTGGTGAAGTCCATGGCCCCGCCCAGTTCCCAGGCGGGCAGCACCCGCACCCCGGCGATGGTCACGCCCTGGGAGAAGAAGCGCAGCAACGGCACCAGGGACATCTGCAACGGGACGATCTGGAGCGCGAAGATGCCCAGGAACAGCCAGTCCCTGCCTCGGAAGTCGATCCACGCCAGCGCGTACGCCGCCAAGGCCGCCACGCCCAGCACGAAGATCGTGGCCGGCAGGGTGATGGCGAGCGAGTTGACGAAGTAGGACGCCAGGCGACCGTCACCGGCACTGCCGAACAGCACGTCCCGATAGTTGTCGAGGGTGATCCTCGGGTCGGCGAAGAACGTCCACCAGCCGGTGGTGCGAATCTGCTCGGCCGGGCGGAACGACGAGACGAACAGCCCCGCGGTCGGCAGTGTCCACACCACCGCGATGACCAGGGCGATCAGGCTCGCCGCGCCGCCGCTCAACCGTCGGCGTACTCGGGCGGCGGCGCCGGCGCGCACGTCCGGGACGGTGTGGGCGGTCTCCCCGCCCGTGGGGGTCGGGCGGCTCACAGCTGCTCCCTCGTCTTGCGCGTACGCCGGATCTGCGTTATGACCAGCGGGATGACCAGGACGAACAGGATCACGGCCAGGGCCGAGCCCTGACCGACCTGCCCCTGTTGGAAGGCCTGGCTGTACATCTCGTTGGCGATCACGCTGGTGCCGTAGTTGCCGGCGGTCATGGTGCGGACGATGTCGAAGACCTTCAGGGTCTGCACAGTGATGGTGATGATGACGACCAGCAGCGTCGGCCACACCGAGGGGAGGGTGATCCGGGTGAACAGTTGCCAGGGGCCGGCCCCGTCGATCCGGGCGGCCTCCACGATCTCGGCGGGGATGGCCTTGATCGCCGCGGACATCACCACCATCGCGAACCCGGCCTGGACCCAGATGAGCACCATGATGAGCAGGAAGGTGTTGAGGGGTTGGTCGAGCAGCCACAGTCTGGGTTCACCGCCGAACCAGACCACGATCTGGTTGAACAGGCCGTACTGTTCCTGGTCGGCCGGGCGATAGGCGAAGACGAACCGCCAGATGATGCCGGCGCCCACGAACGAGATCGCCATGGGCATGAACACCAGCGACTTGGCGATCGACTCGAATCGGGACCTGTCGATGAGCACCGCGTACAGCAGCCCGATCGCCGTGGCCAGGACCGGTGCGAACAGCACCCACAGCAGGGTGTTGCGCAGAACCAGGAGGATCTCCGGGCGCTGGAACATCCACAGGTAGTTGGCGAGACCGACGAACTCGGTGCCCGTGCGGTCGAAGAAGGACAGCCAGGTGGTGCGCAGGACAGGGTAGACCAGCCCGCCGACCAACAGGATCAGTGCGGGGGCGAGGAAGAGGAAGGCCTGCCAACGGTCCCGGCGGGTACGGGGGACGTCGATGAGGATCAGCATCAGGCCGATGACCGCGAGGAACGCGACGATCCCGATGAGCATCCACACGAGCTTGGGCAGCTCGGACAGGAGCGAGAACTCCATGGGTGGTTCCTTGGGAGGGGTGGCCGGGGCGAAGGCGCGCGTGTGCGCACGCTCCGCCCCGGCGGGCCGGGGGCCGGGTTACCAGGCGGATTCGACGGTTTCGAGGACGTCCTCGGTGTCGGAGCCGGTCACCCAGTCGATCATCGCGGTCCAGAAGACGTCGGTGCCGATGGAGGAGGGCATGGTGTCGCTGGCGTCGAAGTGGAAGACGGTGTCGGGGTCGCTCAGGACCTCGGCGGTGAACTGATCGGTCGGGTCGGGCAGCTGCGACCGGTCCAGGTCCTGGTGGGCGGAGACCCACGAACCGAGGGAGGCGCGCTTGTCGGCGAACTCGACGGAGGACAGGTACTCGTGCATGGCGGTGACCTCGGGGCGGTCGTCGTAGGCCACGGTGAACTCACCACCGCCCATGATCGGCACCTCGCCGTCGGCCTCCATGCCCGGGAGCACGAAGCCGTAGACGTCGCCGTCCTCGCCGATGTTCACGTCCTCCTCGAACTGGGCGGCGTAGAAGGAGCCCATGAGGTACATGGCGCAGCCACCGTCGAGCAGGGGCAGGCCGGCCTCCTGGAAGGAGGTGACGGCGATACTGTCCACGCCGCCGAACGGGCCGTTGACGAAGTCCTCGTTGCGCAGGACGCCCTCGGCCAGGTCGAAGGCCTCGACGACCTCGGGGGAGTCGAAGGCGACGTCGTTGGAGATCCAGTCGTGGTAGACGTCGGTGCCCGAGGTGCGCAGCAGCGTGTTCTCGATCCAGTCGGTGCCGGGCCAGCCGGTGCCGTCACCGGATTCGAAACCGGCGCACCAGGGCTTTGTCCCGTCGGCGGCGATCTCCTCGCTGAGCGCGATCATGTCGTCCCAGGTCTGGGGGACCTCGTAGCCGTTCTCGTCGAAGAAGGCGGGGGAGTACCAGACCATGGACTTCATGTTGGCGCCGAGCGGAGAACCGTAGAGCTCGTCGTCGACGGTGGCGTAGCCCTGCCAGTCCTCGCTCCAACCGGCCTCGATGTTCTCGCGGACGCCGTCGGCGACCGGAACCGCGTGGCCGTCCTCGACGGAGCGCTCCAGGAGGCCGGGCTGTGGGATGAAGGCCAGGTCGGGAGCGTTGCCGCCGTCCAGACGGATGGGCAACTGGGCCTCGAACTCACCGCTGCCCTCGTACTGGACGGTGATCCCGGCGCAGGCGGCGAAGTCGGCCCAGGACTCTTCCAGCCGCTCGCCCTCCTCGTCACGGATGGAGGCGTAGACGGAGACGGTGCCACCGGTGTCCTCCCACCGTTCGTAGGGGGAGCAGTCGATGTCGGAGGTGTCGGCGGTGCCGCCGCCACCTCCACTGAGGTAGTCACAGCCGGAGACCAACAGGACGAGGGCCCCCGTGGCCGCGGCCACGGGGAGCAGGGGGCGGTAGCCGCTTCTGGGCAAGGGGGGCTCCTTCGGCACGTACTCACGCTGTACGGCGCTTGTGATCCGGGTCATGCGTGTACCGATGTAAGTAGGATTTCGACCCGATGTCCAGACTTCGCGCAAAATCTTGCGTAACAATCCGAAATCTTGCGTTGGTTTGTTGTGTGCAGGGGGTTCATCGTTCTGACCTGCCTGTGGCGGGCGGGTCGGAGGAGGACCGGCGGGAAAAGTACATTGGTGGCATGGTCGACGCACCCACCAGCCCCGGTCAGGGCATCCCCGAGCACGACGGACCCGAACTGCACGTCGCCCTCATCGGCTACGGCAAGGGCGGGGAGGTCTTCCACGCGCCCCTCATCGACGCCGTCCCCGGCCTGCGGCTGTCCGCCGTGGTCACCGGGTCGCCCGCCCGGCAGGCCGCCGCGCGCGAACGCTATCCCGACGTGGCCGTGTATCCCTCCGTCGAGGAGCTGTGGGCCGACGCCGGACGCTACGAGATCGCCGTCGTGAGCACCCCCAACGAGACCCACGCCCCGCTGGCCCGAGCGGCCTTGGAGGCCGGGCTCGCGGTGGTCGTGGACAAACCGTTCGCGCTCACCGCCAAGGAGGCCCGCGAACTCACCGACCTGGCCACCGACCTCGACCAGGTGCTCACCGTCTACCAGAACCGCCGCTGGGACGCCGACTTCCTCACCCTGTGGGGGATCGTCGAGGAGGGATCCCTGGGCGGGATCCACCGGTTCGAGTCCCGATTCGAGCGCTGGCGACCCGAGCCCAAGGGGACGTGGCGGGAGAGCGGAAGCGTGGAGCACGGTGCCGGCCTGCTGTACGACCTGGGCCCGCACCTGATCGACCAGGCCGTCAACCTGTTCGGCCCGGTCACCTCGGTCTACGCCGAGGTGGACGCCCTGCGGGACGGGGCGCGCGCCGACGACGACGTGTTCCTCGCGCTGGAACACACCCGTGGCACCCGATCCCACCTGTGGATGAGCGCCCTGAGCGCGCGGAACGGCCCCCGATTCCGGGTGCTGGGCGATCGA
This sequence comes from Nocardiopsis sp. NPDC055551, assembly GCF_053619415.1. NCBI lineage: Bacteria > Bacillati > Actinomycetota > Actinomycetes > Streptosporangiales > Nocardiopsidaceae > Nocardiopsis > Nocardiopsis sp. NPDC055551. The sequence goes on from NZ_JBSHJJ010000013.1 coordinate 66,924, forward strand.
GGCGGCTACACCTCCTACGGCATGGACGGACAGGAAGCGCGTCTGGTCGCGGGGGAGAACCCCACGGCCCCCGACTGGGGCGTTCTGCCCGAGGGCGAGTGGGGCACGCTCGGCGTCGACGGGGAGTCGCGGCCGGTACCCGGCGAACGAGGCGCCTACCAGGAGTTCTACGTCGGGGTGCGCGACGCGGTCGGCGAGGGCGAACCACTGCCGGTGGACCCGCACGAGGTGATCCATGGACTGGAGGTCATCGAGGCGGCCCGCCACAGTGCCCGGACCCGAACGGTGGTGGAGTTGCCCAAGGGCTGACTCCGTGGTGTTCAGGGCATGTGCTCTTCGGGGGGCGTTCCTCCGGTGTCCTGAGCGGACTCGATCGCGGAGTGGACGAAGGAGGCCAGGAAATCGGTTAATTCCTCCCGTGCCTCCGGAGTGTGCGGGTCACGGCCCAGGACCATCCGGGACAGTTGCTGAACGATGTTCGGCCAGGCCGCCACGCCGATGAGGGTGAGCAGTAGCAGCCGTGTGCGCTGGGAGGGCTCCTCGCCCATGGCCTCGGCGAGGTCGCCGGCCTTGCCGGTGTAGAAGGCCGCGCGCTCGTCCTCGCCGGGTAGGGTGCGGTCTCCGTAGTGCAGGGACTCCCACAGCAGCAGCCGCAGCAGGTCGGGGTGGTCGCGGTGGAACTCGTGGACCCGCCGTACGTACTCGGAGGGCTCGGTGCCTTGGAGCTCCACGGCTGTGGAGAGTTCGTCCAGCGCGTTGGTGACGACGTGTTGGAAGAGCCGTTCCTTGTCACCGAAGTAGGCGTAGAGGCGCTGTTTGTTGACGCCCGCGCGCTCGGCGATCCGATCCACCCGTGCGCCGGCGATCCCGTGGTCCGCGAACTCCCGCCGTGCGGCGTCCAGGAGAAGCGTGCGCGTGACCTCGGTTCGTCTCATGTTCTCAGGGTAGCCGGGCACCAACCAGTTGGTTTCTCAAGGTGGCGCGTCCCTCGGATACGCGTGTCGCAGGTCACGTGTCCGGATCCGGACGGTGGGCGGCGTCTTTTCGCGTTGACAACCAACTAGTTGGTTTTGCATGCTGGCACAGCGCTTCCGAAGAGGACACCGACCGCGGTGGGGCCTCGCTCCCCCGGAGGGAACCGGCAAGCCCCTGAAACACACGGACACTCGCCCTTGGCCCGGCGATCCGATCACTCATGGACCAGTGCATCCAGGTTCGACACACGGATCAGTCAGTGGAAAGGCGTGAACATGTTCGAGCAGCCCGAAACCGCCCTCTGTATCGTCGGCGACCGCTTCGCGGGGTTCGCCGCACAAGAACAGGTCCGCACCCTGCGTGCCTTCACGAAGGCGGTACGCGACGGAGAATACGACGACCTCGCTCACCCACTCGTCATTTTGGCGGGTCAAGGAATCGGTGAGTACGAGTGGGAGTACGTACACGCCGTGCTCCGGGCCAGAGGAGTGTGGGAACGAGTCCTCTTCCAGGATCGGGTCCCCGACATCGTGGGCCGTGGCGAGGCGCACAAGTGCCGTGTCGAGAACGTCCTGGTCGCCGACCTCGTCCGGGTCGACGAGGACGAGTACCGGGCCTCTCTACGCTTGCACGCGGACAACGAGCTCCTCCTGGACCACCAGACCGGCCAGCACGTCCAAGGCATGGTGGCCGTCGAAGCCGTACGCCAGATGTTCCTGGCCGTCACCGAGCGCTACCACGCCTCCAGCCACCCTCACCGGTACTACTACTTCGTCATCGACTCGCTGGCCACCACCTTCGAGAACTTTCTGTTCCCCCTGGACGCGAGCATTCACTACCGGGTCCACCGATCCGACCTCGAAGACCCCGGACGCCTCGGGTTCGGTGTCACCGTCGACATCGAACAAGGTGGCCGACGTTCCTCCCGATCCGAGGTCGAGTTCACGGCCTTCGCCTCGGAGACGCTCCACGAGATCGAACACCGCCGCGCGGGACGCGCCCTCCACCATTACCTCGCCGATTCCGGGAGGGGCGACTGGGATGTCTACGCGGAACCGGCCGGGCTGGTCGAGGCCAAGGGGTGATGGCCACGATGAGCACACTGTTCGCCTGCCGACACGGAGCCCCCGGCCAGGGCGCGTTCTTCGACGTCGACGAGACGCTTCTGTCGGGTAAGAGCATGTTCGACTTCCTCGATCACTATCTGCGTGCGCGGGGCGAGCCGAGCTCCGCCTACGACCGCATCACCGCGGACCTGCGCCGCATGGCCGCCGATGGATCCTCCCGCGCACAGGTCAACCGCGCCTACTACCGGCTCTATCGGGGCGAACCCTACGAAGCCCTGGCGAGGGAGGGCACGCGCTGGTTCAAGGCCAACCGCGGACGCCCGGGGTTCTTCCTGCCGGCCTCCGTCCGAGCGTTACGCCGCCATCGTGCCGAGGGGACGCGCACGATCCTGCTGTCGGGTTCCTTCTTCGCCTGTCTGGACGCCATAGCCGACGGGCTGGGGGCGGACGAGGTCCATGGGACCAGACCCGTGGTCCAACAGGGGCGACTTACCGGAGAAGTCGAGCGGCCGATGATCGGAACGGCCAAGGGCACGGCGGCACGGGAGCTCGCCGTGGCCCGCGGGCTGTGCCTGCGGTGCAGCCACGCCTACGGTGACCACTCGAGCGACCTCCCCTTGTTGGAGGCGGTAGGACACCCCCACGTGGTGGGCTCCGACCCGGAGCTGTTGGCCCACGCGGCCGAGCGTGGCTGGTCGGTGCTGGATCCCCACATGCCGGCCCCCGCCGAACTCCATCACGGTGAGGACTGCCGATGCGGGTGCGTGCTGGCTGACTGGTCGATGCGGAGGGCGGCGTGGTGAGGTCGTACAGACCACTCTCGGCATTCGGTGCCCTCTCTCCCCGGAAGGGGAGTGACCGGATGGGCGGAACAGACCGCTCGGAAGCCGCCGCGAACTGCGAAGTCCTGGTGGTGGGCGCGGGGCCCACCGGGCTCGCGTTGGGATGCGAACTCAGGCGACGCGGTATCGACTGCGTGATCGTGGACCGTGCTTTGGAGATCGACCCCCGTGCCCGCGCCGTCATGGTGCACGCCGCCGGCCTGGAATGGCTGGAGGGGCTGGGAGCGCGTGGCCGGATCGAGGGTGTGGCGCTGCGCATGCGAAGGATCGTCTTCCACGTCCTGGACGGCGCCGACTACACCGTCGACTTCGCCGACCTGCCCACATGCCATCCCTACTATCTCAACGTTCCCCAACCAGAGGTCGAACGTGTCCTGGAGCGGCTCTACCTGTCCTTGGGCGGTCGCCTGCTGCGCGGTGTCGAGTACACGGGTCACCGGGAGGAACCCGGTCACCTCCTGGCCGAGACACGCCGGGCCGACGGAGTGGCCCCGACGACACGGGTCCGCGCACGCTACCTGGTGGGCGCGGATGGTGCCGGCAGCGCGGTCCGCGCACATCTGGGTGTGGGTTTTCCAGGAATCACCCTCCCGATGAGTTACCTGCTCGCGGAGGGAATTCCGGGAGACTCACTCACCACGTTCCACGACGAGTCGGCCATGTTCGTCGGCCCCAAGGGCGCGGTCTCCGTGCTGCCCCTGCCCGGAGGCCGGATGCGGATCGCCGGGCCGGTGACCTCCCGCCGCATGGAGCGAGAAGAGGTCCTGGCCGCTGACGTCTTCCGCGGAACCGTCGACGGGCTCGGGTTCGGTTCCCGGTTGCACATGGCCACCATCGACCGGGTCACCCACTACCAGGTGCACGAACGCCTCGCCGAGCGGTTCCGGGTCGGCCGCGCCCTGCTGGCGGGCGACGCCGCGCACGTGAACTCGCCGGCGGGCGGCCAGGCCATGAACACCGGATTCGCCGACGCCGTGGATCTGGCCGGACGCCTGGAGACGGTTCTGTCCGGAGCCCCCACCGAGCTGTTGGACGGATACGAGGCGGTCAGGCGTCCCGCCGCGCAACGGGTCGCCCGGAGCACCAGTGTGTCGGGTCTACTCCAGACCATGCGTGAGGCCACCACGGAGCCCGAACGGGCCTTCGTGCGCGCGCGCCTCGACGGCCTGGCCCATGAGTGGAGTCAGCTTCCGACCCGAAGAACGGAAACGGTCCGGTGAACGACGTCCTGAACCTCCTCGGGACCGGCTCTTACCTGCCCGAGCAGCGTGTCGAAGTACAGCGGGCGGTGGGCGACCTCCCCGCACGGGAAAGGGAACGTGTCCTCGCCTACCGCTACGACACCGTGTGCGTGGAACCGGAGCTGTATCCCGGGGACATGGGGTTGATCGCCGCGCGGCGAGCCCTGGATCAGGCCCGTGTCGACGCCGGGGACGTGCGGATGGTGGTGTTCACCTCGATCCACCGGCACGGACACAGGAGGATGTGGTCGCCGGCGTCCTGGCTCCAGGAACGGCTCGGCTGCGTCAACTCCCTCCCCTTCAACGTCCATCAGGGCTGCAACGCCCAACTTCTGTTGTTGGACGTGGCCGCCGACGTCCTCAAAGGCAGAGCCGGCGGAAACGAGGCGGTGCTGGTCGTCGCCGCCGACCGATTCTCCGACTCGTCCTTCGACCGCTTCACCGGCGACTACGGAATCGTCTACGGAGATGGGGCGTCCGCCGCCGTCATCGGCGCATCGAACGGTCGCGGTTGGCGGATCCGTGCCGTGCACTCGGTGTCGGAGCCCTCACTGGAGGGCCTGCACCGCGACGATCGTCCCGCCGCCGAGACGCACGAGGGTCTGGCCATTGAACACGACATGCGGGCGAGCAAACGCGCTTTCCTCAGCAGACACGGTGGAGAGGCCCTGGGGGAGCTCACCCGGGCCGCGGTCGCGTCCATACGCGATGCGCTACTGCCCGGGGGTGAGACGGACGGGATCCGGGCGGTGGTGTACCCCAACCTCGGCCGACCACTGCTGGAGAGCTCTTACTTCCCCGAACTCCCCGGTGGAGCGGATCGCTCCCTGTGGTCGTTCGGAGCCACCGTCGGACACCTGGGCACCGCCGACCAGATCGCCGGGCTCGACGCCTGGACACACAGGGCCGACCCGGAACCGGGCGAGCGAGTACTGCTCATCGGAGCCGGAGCCGGCTTCACCTGGACCGGCATGCTCCTGGAACGGGAGCACCCCCTCACAGGACCACCGGCCGGTCCAACCTCCCAACGAAAGAAGGAACGTCGATGACCACCACCGGACCCTCTTCCGGTTCCGGGGCCGCGTCCGGTCCCGACCTCTCCTCCACCACTCGTCGCCGGGCCAGAGCGGCCAACAGCGACACGTTCCTCATCTGGCTGATCGTGTTGCTGGCCCCGATCGGCCAGATGGCCATCGACATCTACGTCCCGTCGCTGCCGGCCATGGTGGGAGCCTTCGAGACCACCCAGAACGCGGTCCAGCTCAGCGTCACCCTCTACCTGATCGCGTTCTCCGTCGGTCAGTTGTTCTACGGGCCGCTTTCGGACGCCATCGGCCGTAGACGCTCCCTGCTCATCGGGATCACCCTGTACCTGCTCGGCGGTGTGCTCAGTCTGTTCGCCGCCTCGATCTGGGTCTTCGTCGCCGCTCGCGTCATCCAGGGTCTCGGTATCACCGCGGCCTCCGTGGTGATGAAGGCGATCGCGGCGGACCGCTTCAGCGGCACCCGCCTCGGGACCGTCATGACCTACATGGTGGTCTCCTGGGGGCTGGGGCCGATCATCGCCCCGGTCATCGGAGCCTGGTTCCACACCCGTCTGAACTGGGAGTACAGCCTGTACTTCCTGGTCGCCTACGGCGTGATGCTGCTCTTCATGGTCGGGGTCGTCTACCGGGAGACCCACGAGTCCCCCCGGCCGCTGAACATCAAGAACCTGGCCTCGGGCACCGCCACCATCCTCGGCGACGGAGTGTTCACGTGCATCTACCTGTCCATGGGCCTGTGCTACGGCGTGCTTTTGACCTTCAACCTCATCGGCCCCTTCCTGGTACAGGACGTCATGGGATACTCACCCGCGCTGTACGGAGCGATCGCCCTGGGTATGGGCGCCGCCTACTTCGTCGGGGTGTTCAGCAACCGGCTCCTACCGGCCTCGGTCACCAACCGGCTCAAGTTCCAGGTCGCCTCCACCGGATCGGTCGTCGCCGCGGTGGCCATGGTCGCCGGAGCCGCGCTCACCGAGCCCAACCTGTGGGTGCTGACGGCGCCCTCCGCCGTGATCGTTCTCTTCGCCGGTGTCCTCTACCCCAACCTCATGGGGGCGGGAGTCTCCCGTTTCCCGGAAATGACCGGTCTGGCCAGCTCCTGGCTCGGTTTCTGCCTCATGCTCTTCGCCGGCCTCATCATGCTCGGCTCCTCCCTTCTGGAGGTCGACAGCCTATTTCCGATGGCCGTGCTCTTCCTGGTCTGCATGGTCGCCTGCCGTCTGCTGGTCATGCGTACCCTGCCGCGCGAGAGCGCGGCGTAACGTCCCTCACCGGGGCACCCGTCCACGACGAACACCAACGAAATCGGAGCCATCGTGCGCACCACCGTTCTCGGAGACAACGGTCCCACCGTTCCCGCCCAAGGACTCGGCTGCATGGGGATGAGCGAGTTCTACGGACCCGGAGACGAGGCCGAGTCCGTCCACACCCTGCACCACGCCCTCGACATCGGCGTCACCTTCCTGGACACCGCCGACATGTACGGGCGCGGGGCCAACGAGGAACTTGTCGGAAGGGCGCTGAAGGGGCGTCGCGACGACGCCGTCCTGGCCACCAAGTTCGGCATCCTCAGGACCGACGACCCCGACGCCCGACCGGTTCGGGGCGACGCCGCCTACGTTCGTCGGGCGGCCGAGGCCAGCCTGCGTCGCCTGGGCACCGACGTCATCGACCTGTACTACATGCACCGGGTCGACATGGCGGTCCCCATCGAGGAGACCGTCGGCGCCATGGCCGAACTGGTCGCCCAGGGCAAGGTCCGCCACCTCGGGCTGTCCGAGGTGACCGCCGGCGAACTGCGCCGTGCCCACGCCGTTCATCCGATCGCCGCCGTGCAGACCGAGTGGTCGCTGTGGAGCCGTGACGTGGAGGAGGCCGTAGTCCCGGAGTGCGTCCGGCTCGGGGTGGGTTTCGTCCCCTACTCCCCATTGGGGCGCGGTTTCCTCACCGGCACGATCACCACCAGCGACGATCTGGCCGATGACGACTTCCGCCGTCACCAGCCCCGGTTCGCCGATGAGCGGCTCAAGGCCAACAATCGCATCCTGGAACCGCTCACTCGTATCGCCGGAGTCCACGACGCCACCCCGGGCCAGGTCGCGCTGGCCTGGGTGCAGCGGCGCACCGACGTGTGGGGCCTGCCCGTAGTGCCCATCCCGGGTACGAGAAAAACGCACCGGTTGGACGAGAACGCCGCCGCGGTGGACCTGAACCTGACCGAATCCGAGCTTCACGAGCTCGACGGTCTGACCGATCTGGTGGAGGGCGAGCGCTACGCCGACCTGACTCTGACCTCGGCGGGTCCGCGCTCCCAGGCCTGAACCCGTCGGTATGCTCCGTTCCCTTCCGCGCCCCGATCGCTTCGCTGGTCGGGGCGCGGTCGTGTACCGACCTGGCAGAAGACGTCTCGACCCGCCCTTGGCTCTATGTTGGAGGGAGTTCACCGAGCTTCAAGCGCAAGGGAGACACCCGTGGCCCAGGTACTCGTGGTCGCCGACGACCTCACCGGTGCCAACGCCACCGGCGCGAGGTTCGCCCGCACCGGAATGCGGGTGGCGACGGTGACCCCCGAACACGTCAGCAGGGTCGCCGGTGACTACGACGTGGTCGTGGCCAACCTGGACAGCCGCCACGTCCCCGCCGAACAGGCGGCCGACCTGGTCACCGACGTCATCGAGGCGGTGTGGCCGGTCGGGCTAGTGGTCAAGCGCACCGACACCACCCTGCGCGGCAACATCGGCGCCGAGGTCGAGGCCGCCTACGACGCCGTTCGGGAACGAGTGCCCTCGGGGACCCGGGTGCGGGTGCTGTTCACCCCCGCCTTCCCCGGTTCCGGTCGCATCACCGAGGACGGGGTGCAGCTCGTCAACGGCGTTCCGTTGGAACACACCGACCTGGCCAGGGACCCGCTCTTCCCGATGACCACCAGCGTGGTGGCCGACATCCTGGGCGCCCAGACCGACCTGACCGTCCGGCACGTGCCGATCCGGCGGATCACCCAGGAATTGCTCACCGCCGAACTCCTCGCCGGAGACGAACCGGTCGTGGTCTGTGACGCCTCCACCGAACAGCACCTCACCGACATCGCGGAGGCCGCCGCCTCGGCGCACCACTCCGACGGCACGGTCTGGGTGGCCGTCGACCCCGGACCCACCGGAGCGCTGCTCGCCTACGCCCTGCGCCTGCGCGGCCAGGCCGGCTCGCGCGGCCCCATGCTGGCGGTGGCCGGCAGTACCACCGAACTCACCCGGCGACAGCTGGCCACCGTGGCCCGTACCGGCGCGGTGCGCTTCGTCGACGTCGACGCGGTGCGGCTCAGCGACCCCGAAGACGACCACGCCGACACGGTCGCCGAAGAGCTCACCGAACACCTGTCGTCCTCGGGCTTCCCCGAACTCTGCGTGCTGCGGCTGGTCACCGGTTCCGAGGACGTTCGGGAGCTGCCACCCCAGGCCCGCGCCGAACTGCCCGGTCGGCTCGCGGGTCTGGTCTCCGACGTGGTCGACGAACTCGCCGACAGGGTGGGTCCCCACGCTCTGCCCAGCGGCCTCTACTTGACCGGCGGCGACCTGGTCGCCAGTGTCCTGGACGAGCTCGGTGTGCACGCCTTCGACGTCGGTGGCGAGGTGGTGCCCCTGGCGATCCATGGTCACCTCAGCGGGGGCCCGCTCGACGGAACTCCGGTGGTGGCCAAGGGTGGCATGGTCGGCGACGACATCACCCTGGTCGAGTGCTTGGCCAAACTCCGTCGTGCCGTCCAGGCCCGCCTGCACCAGGTGCACTCCGAGGTGTCCGAACACGTGATCCCCACCCTGACGCGCGACCCTGCCTGAGCGGGCGGGCGGGCCCCGGCCCCTTCGGCGAACGAATCTTTCCCTCGGGTAGTCCCATCGGATACCCCGATGCGAGGAGAAGACCCCATGCGCCCCCCAGCGGTCCCGTCCGAAGCCTCTTTACCCACCGCGTTCACTCCCTTGGCCCAGGGCGATCCGGTCGTCGTCGGTCCCTTCCGGCTGGTCGGCCGGCTCGGCGAGGGAGGCATGGGCGTGGTCTACGGTGCGCTCGACCCCACCGACCGGCACGTCGCCGTCAAGGTCGTCCACCCCCGCTACGCCGCCGATCCCGTCTTCCGTGCGGGGTTCGCCCGGGAGGCCGAACTCCTGAGCAGGGTCGACGCCGAGTGCTCCCCGGCCTTCTTCGGTTCCGACCCCCACGCCCAGAGCCCCTGGATGGCCATCGAGTTCGTGCCGGGCGGCACCCTCAAGGACCACGTCCGTGAACACGGGGTGCTGACCGGAGAACGCCTCCTGTCCTTCGCGGCCGGTACCGCCGAGGCGCTCGCCGCGGTGCACCACGCCGGTGTCATGCACCGCGACCTCAAACCGGCCAACGTGATCCTGGCCCCGACCGGCCCCAAGGTCCTCGACTTCGGCATCGCCAGGGCCACCGACGACCACGTCCCGGAGAAGGGGATCTTCGGTACCCCCGGATGGGTCGCCCCCGAGCGCCTGGACGGAGGACGGGACACCCTCGCCGTCGACATGTTCGCCTGGGGCGGGTTGGTCGTCTACGCCGCGACCGGGCACGGGCCCTTCGGCAAGGGGGACACCGCCACACTCATCGCGAGGACCCGCACGTCCGAACCCGAGCTGGAGGGTGTCCCCGAGGAGCTCCTGCCGCTGGTTTCAGCGGCGTTGTCCCGGGACCCGGCCGAGCGGCCCAGCGCGGTGGAGGCGTTCACGAGACTGCTCGACCTGGCCGGTGCCGGTGAGCGGACCGAGGGGCCGCGCGAACGCCTGCGCGCTCTCCTGGGACGGGTGTGGACCGGGTTCCCGGTGGTCCGGGGAAGCGGGACCTGGGTCGCCGCCGGTTCGGTGGCGCTGCTGTCGGGTTCGGCGCCCCTGGCCGGAGGTGGTGCGGGAGCGGTCGCGGCCAAGTCCGCCGGCGCGGGCATCGTCGCGGGGATGGGCAAGGTCACCGCCTCCGTCGTCGCCTCGACCCTGGCCGTCACCGTCGTCACGGGCGCCTGGGTCGGCGGTCGGATGTACTCCGACCAGCCGATCCTCCCCGGACAGGAAGAGGCGACCGTCGCAGCCTCCGACCCCGCCACCGAACCGGACCTGGAACGGGCGGAGTTCCGGGGGATGACGCTCACCCTCCCCGAGGGATGGACCGCCCTGACCATCGAAGAGGAGTTCGGGAACTTCTCCGTCGAAGAGGAACGGGTCACCGAGGAATGGATGCTCCTCTACCCCGGCGGCCAGGAGGGATGTGAGGAGGTCGACTGGACCTGGGGCCTGCCGGTGGAGCAGCACGAATGCCACCACGTCCAGGTGCTCGGCCCGGGTGGTATCGCCTACGGGGGCGAAACGTGGCAGCCCATCGTGGGGCCCGACGGTGTTCAGGAACGGTTCCACCCCGGGACCGACCCGGGCGGTTGCCTGGACTGGGCGGAGTTGAGGGAGTGGCAGGAAGGCGAGTCCCTGGAGGAGTTCGAGCACACCACGGTCGAGGTCGGGGCACAGGAGGCCTCGTACGGGTTCGGTCCCGGATCCTGCGTGGACTCGCTTTCTCCGGTCAACCAGATGATGCTCTACGCGCAGCGTTCCTGGCTGATCCCGCAGGCGGAGATCCTCATTGTCGACAACTACGGGATCGAGGAGCTGGAGACCATCCTGGCGGAGGCCGACCTGCCCGCCTGAGGGGCGGGCAGGCCAACGCTTCAGCGGGGCGTGGGGAGGTCGACGGCGAGCTTGTCGACGATCTCGGCGAGGGTGCCCGGGACCTCCAACGGACCCATGTGGCCCAGGGCGGGGATCTCCCGCACCTCCTCGCAGTTCTCCAGGAGGTCACCGAGGTGGTGGGCGTGCCAGGGCGGGGTGAGCTTGTCCTCGGAGCCGCCCACGACCACGCTCGGGACGGTGATCCGGCGGACGGATTCGTCCAGTTCCAAAGTGGTCATGACCCGTCCCCACGCGCCCCGGGGGACACTGCCGCAGCCGTGGACCAGACGGGCGCACAGGTGCCTGGTCGCCTTGTCGGTGCCCTTGGCCATGACCAGATAGCGGAAGATGTGCTCGCTGACCGGGGTGGCCGGGCCAAGGGGGAGCGGCGCGGTCAGGAAGATCTTCGCGCCGAGGGTGCCGAGTGGGCCCGGCAAGGGGATCGCCGTCGACTTCGCCGTCAGGTCGGTGCTGCCGGTGTTGGTGAGCAGCACCGCACCCACCTTCTCCTGGAAGGTCTCACGCGGGGCGGACGCCATGATCGTCATGCCGCCCATGCTGTGCCCTGCGACCACGACCTTCTCCCCCTCGGGGACGGTGGCCGCCAGGACGGCGCACAGGTCGTCGGCGAGCTTCTCGGTGCCGTAGCCGGCCTTGGTGATGGGGGTCTGACTGCGGCCGTGTCCGCGCTGGTCGTACAGGACCACGCGCAGGCCGGGGTCCAGCCGTCGGACCACACGACCCCAGGAGGCGAGGGAGGTCGCCCAGCAGTGCGAGAAGACCACGGTCGGACCGTCGTCCGGGCCACGGACCTCCACGTGCAGCAGGGTTCCGTCGGCGGAACGGACCTGGAGTTCCCGTGCGTGGCCCACGTGTCGTGTCGCCATCGGATCACCTTTCGGGTGTCGGTGCGGAAAAGGGTGGGGGAAGGGGTGTCCCCCGGGCCGGCGCGTGACCCGGGGGACGCTTGTATCCCCTCAGTCGTCATCCAGGACGATCCGGGGGACGGCGTAGGGCGGGGTGCCCACTCCGTTGACGGGGTGGCCTCCCCACAGGTTGGGGGCTTCCAGCCGGCCGACGCCCCGGTGACCGTCGGGGGTGCGGACCACGACGGCCCGTACCCCGTCCTGGTAGGCCTTGCTGACGTCCGGGTGCGCGGACAGCCGTCCGGTCCAGCGGTAGTCACCGGTCAGCGGGGAGAAGTGGCCGGCGATGTGCGCCTCGACCTCGGGACCCTCGGTGGCGTCCTCGGAGAACAGGACCGTCACCGTGCCCTGGTACTCCTCTTCGTCGTCGTCGAAACCGCTCATGGTGTTCCTCCTCCGTCAGACCGCGGCGGTCTTCGTGCGAGCGGATCGACGGGCCGAACGGATCCGCCGCAGATCGTAGTTGTGCGGGTCGAACCAGCGGGTGCGCAACGCGAAGTTCCAGGTGAAGGTGGGCCACAGGGTGGTGTTGCGGCCCTCCTCGTTGAGGTACCAGCTGTCACAGCCACCGGTCACCCACACGGTGCCCCGCATCGACTCGTGCACCATCTCGTTGTAGGCGCGTTGGGCCCGCGCCCGCGGTTCGAGCCGGTCGATCCGGTTGCCGCAGACGAACTTGAGCGCCTGCATCGTGTACCGGATCTGGGCCTCGATCATGAACACCTGTGAGGTGTGACCCAGGCCGGTGTTGGGTCCGGCCAGCACGAACAGGTTCGGGAACCCGTTGACCGTGGTGCCCCGGAAGGCCTGCGCGTCGGTGCCCCAGTGTTCGGCGAGGGAGCGCCCCTCGGGATCGAACACCCGGCGGGCGATGGGCGGTTCGGAGACGTGGAAGCCGGTGCCGAGGATGATGGTGTCGACCTCGTGCTCGCTCTCTCGGCCGGAGGGGTCACGGGTGACCACGGAGTTCGGGCGGATCTCGACGATGCCGTCGGTGACCACGTCGACGTTGGGCCGCGCCAGCGCCGGGTAGTAGTCGTTGGACATCAGGATGCGCTTGCAACCGGCGCGGAAGTTCGGTGTGAGCTTGCGGCGCAGCTCGGGATCCTTGACGCTGCGGTTGATGTTGGCCCGGCCCAACCGTTCCACGACCTTCAGCAACGAGGGTCTCTTCGCGAACCCGAGGACGTAGGTCTCGCGCCCCCAGTAGATGCTCTTGCGGGCGACCTGTTGGGCACCGGGGACGTTCCGGTACAGCCACCGCTCCGGCCCGGTGATGTCGCGGTCGTGGCGGAACATCACCCATGGCGCGGTGCGCTGGAAGAGCGTGAGCCGGCCGACCTTCGGCTGGATCCGTGGCACGAACTGGATGGCGGAGGCGCCGGTGCCGATCACCGCGACCTTGCGGCCGGTCAGGTCGTGGTCGTGGTCCCATTCGGCGGAGTGGAACAACCGTCCCTCGAAGGTGTCGACGCCCTTGATGTCGGGGACGGAGGGGTCGGCGAGGGGACCGGCCCCGCTGACCACGAACTGGGCGGTGAGGGTTCCGCTGTTGGTCTCGATCCGCCACCGGTTCCGGTCGGGTTCCCAGTGTGCGGACTCGACGTCGCTGTCGTAACGCACGTGCTCGTCGACGCCGTGTTCCCCGGCCACACGCTTGATGTAGTCCCAGATCTCGGGCTGGGGGGAGAAGGTGCGGCTCCAGTTCGGGTTGAGCGCGAAGGAGAAGGAGTACAGGTGGGAGGGGACGTCGCAGGCGGCGCCCGGGTAGGAGTTGTCCCGCCAGGTTCCACCGATGCCGTCGGATCGTTCGAGGACGACGAAGTCCTTGAGCCCGGCCTGCCTGAGGCGGACCGCCATGCCGATGCCGGCGAAACCGGAGCCGATGACGGCCACCCGGTAATGCGGTACTGCTTCGGTCACGTCGCTCTTCCCTTCATGGTCCCGATCGGGACGCATTGCTTCACCGACCGGTAGGTATGCCCCGGGGGGCGGTGCGTACCGCTCGCAGGGGGAGGGGGACCGGGGCTCGAGGGCGTGGCGCGTTCGCTCTCGGGCCCCGGCGTCGGGGCCGCCGTCGGAAGGCGTGGCGCGTTCCGCCTTCCGACGACGGGGTTCTCGGGGCACGAGGGTCCCGGGCGGGGATCGTGCCGGCGCGGGTCAGCGGCCGAGCAGCCCGGCCTTCTTCCAGAAGTACCGGCCCAGGCCGGAGATGGCGCCCGCCGTCTCCAGGGTGTCGACCACCTTGCGGGAGGCCCAGGTCTTGGTGTCGGTCCAGCGCGGGTTCCGCTTGGCGACCCGGTAGGCCTCCTTGGGGTCGAGTCCCACCTGCTCGTAGACCTTCGGGTTGATCAGTCGGGTCGCGGAGTAGTACGTGACCAGACCCAGCACGACGCGGCTGTAGGCCTTGTTGAGGGCACCGCGTTGCGGCCAGTCGCGCTTGAACTCCTCGCGGGCGTAGCGCATGTGCCTGGCCTCCTCTGTCACGTGGATCCGCGCGACCGCGCGCACCAGGGGGAGGATCTCCTCGTCCGGGATGGTCTCGCGCTGGAACTGGTCCAGGACCTCCTCCACGAACAGGGCGCCGGCGAAGATCAGCGGGCCGTGCGCGATCGTCTTGAAGAGTCGTCCGAGCTGGTGGGCGACCGGGTCGAGCCTGTGCGCCTCCCACCCCAGCTTCTCGATCATCTTCGCGAACATGACCGTGTGCCGGCACTCGTCGGCGATCTCGGTGTAGGCGTACTGGACGTGCAGGGTGGTGGGGTCGTTGTCGTAGGTGTGCCGGACCAGCATCTGCATGAGGATGGTCTCGAACCAGATGCCGATGGTGGCGATGCTGGCCACCTCCAGCCGCGACAGCTCCTTGCGCTGGGCGTCGGTCATCCGTTCCCACAAGTGGGTGCCGTAGAGGGAGATGCGCTCGGGGCGGATCGCCCACATGTCGGGGTCGACGGGGGCGTCCCAGTCGATCTCGACGAGCGGGTCGTAGGAGGCCTTGGCGGAGCCGCGCAGGAGACGCTTGGCGATGTCCTCGCGGTCGGTGATCTTGGGCTTGCCCGCGATTTCGGCGGTCATCGGCTCCTCCTTCAGGAGAGGGGGGTGGGTGTGTGCCGGGTGCCGTGGCGCGAGTGGATCCCCCGCGCGATCTCCGCGTCGGCGAAGGTGCCGTCCGTGAGGAGCAGGCCGAGCTGGAGCGACACGATCTGTTCGGTGGCGCCCGGGAAGTGTCGGGTCAGGTGCAGGGCCGCGGTGCCCAGGGCGGTGGAGGCGATGTCGCGTGGGGCGTGCTTGGCCCCGGCGGCCCGGACCACCGCCATGACGGTGTCGCGTTCGGTCTCGGCCGGAACGACACCGTCGAGCGAGGCGCCGGTGGCGCGTGAACTCTCGTGGATCGGGGTGTCGACGAAGCCCGGGTAGACGGTGGTGACGTCGACGTGGGTGCCGTATTCGGCGCGTACGCAGTCCGCGTAGGCCGAGACCGCGCGCTTGGAGATGGTGTAGGCGCCGGCGAGCGGCAGTTGGAGGTTGGCCAGCAGGGACGCGGTGACGATCACGCGGCCCCGGGAGCGGACGAGGTGGGGCATGGCGGCGGCGGTGACCCGCCAGGTGCCGAGGAGGTTCACTTCCAGCGCCTGGTGGGCGTGGGCGTCGGGCAGGTGGCCGATGTCCACGGAGGGGCCGACGCCGGCGTAGTGGATGAGCAGGTCCAGGCCGCCGCCGAGCCGTTCCACCGCCTCGGCGACGCCTTCGCGTACCTGTCGATCGTCGGTGACGTCGCAGGCGATGACCCCGGGGCCGGGTTTGCGGTCGATGCCGACGACGTTGACGCCGAGGCGGCGCAGGACCGCGACGGTCGCGTCGCCGAACGCTCCCGAAGCGCCGGTGACGATGGCGTTCTGGCCGGGGAGCCGGCGCAGGTGACGAGGCAGGGGGGCCGTCATGTGATCTCCTCCACAGTCATTGCCGGAACGTTACAACGGTCATTGTCACAATGCAATGGGATGTAGCCGGTTGTTTACTCGCGAGTAGGTTCCGGGAGTCCGGGGCGTTCGAGTCGCGAGCCGTGCATCGGCCCGTACGGTTTGGCCGGGAAGGTTACGATCGTCGTCGACGACGCCCACCGGGCCGAGGGGACGTGATTACCCATGAGTACGGCCCTGTCGTGTCTCTAGGGTGGTGCCATGGCCGAATACCGCATTGACGAACTCGCCCGGCTCGCCGAAACGACGGTGCGCAACGTCCGGGTGTATCAGGACAGAGGGCTGCTGGCGCCACCGCGCCGCGAGGGGCGAGTGGGCATCTACTCGGAGGCGCACCTGGCGCGCCTGCGGCTGATCGGCCAACTGCTCCGCCGCGGCTACACCTTCGCCAACATCGGCGAGATGCTCCGCGTGTGGGAACGCGGGGGCGACCTGTCGGAGATCCTCGGTTTCGAGTCGGCCATCGGTGATGCCTGGAGTGACGAGATCCCCGACTACGTCGGCCTCGGAGAGCTCCGGGAGCTCTTCGGCAAGGAGGTGACCCCCAGGACCATCAGGCGTGCCCTCGCGCTGCGCGTCATCGAACGCGACGGCCTACGGTTCCGGGTCCCCAGCCCGCGCCTGTTCCACGCGGGGGTCGAACTGGTCAAGCTCGGCATGACGGTCGGCTCGGTCCTCGACATCGCCGAGAACCTCAGGAACCGGATCGGCGACGTCTCCGAACACATGGTCCGCACGGTGTCGGACCACATCATCAGCGAGTACACCCCCGGAAGCGTCATCCAGGCCGACGAGGTGGACCAGATCTCCGAACTGGTCCGCAGAGTGCGGCCCCTGGCCCAACAGGCCGTGGACGCGGTGCTCGCCCAGGAGATGGCCCACCACCTCAGCGATGTCATGGGCGACCACTTCGCCGAGGCCCTGGAGAAGCTCAAGGAACAGGACGCCGAAGGGTACGAGGGTTCCACGGGCCCCTCCTGAACCCCCGACACGGGCCGAGAACGCCCAGGCCGCGGGTCGCCCCTTCAGCCCCGTCGACCTGGACCGGTCGCCCCCCGAGTCGAGACGAAGCCCCCACTGGGCCCGGCCGTCGACCACGGGGCCGGGCCCGAACAGGTGTCGTGGGGTGCCGCGGGAGCGCGGGTCGAACGGGTGCCGAGGCGGTACCGCTCAGGCCTTCCCCGGAGCCTCTCCCGGCCCTGGAACCCGTGCGGCCTCCGAAGCCGGCTCGACCACGGTCAGCGGCAACGACGTGGTGTACCGCAGCTCGGCGAACGCGCCCGACGGAACCGCGGGGTCGCGCGGGAACACCGGTCTCACCCGCCGGTACTCCACGCCCTGTTCCGGGCGCGGGTCCTCGTCGCCCTTGTTCGGCCACATCGACAGCGCCCGTTCGGCCTGCGCCGTGATCGTCAGCGACGGGTTCACGCCCAGGTTGGCGGTGACCGCCGAACCGTCCACCACGTGCAGACCGGGGTGCCCGTACAGCCGGTGGTAGGGGTCGATGACCCCGCTCTCGGCGCTGTCCCCGATCGGGCAGCCGCCCAGGAAGTGCGCGGTCATCGGGATGTTGAACGGGTCTCCGACGGTTCCGCCCGGATATCCGTCGATGCGTTCGGCCAAACGGGTCGCGGCCTCCTGACCCTCGGGGATCCACGTGGGGTTGGGCTCCCCGTGCCCCTGCCTGGAGGTCAGTTTCTTGCGGCCGCCGAACAGGCCGCGCTCGACCGAGGTGGTCAGCGAGTTGTCCAGGGACTGCATGACCAGTCCGATCACGGTCCGTTCCGACCAGCGCCGGTTAGAGAGGCTACGGGCGAAAACGCCGGGGTGTCGCAGGGCCAGTCCGATGTAGCGCAGCCAGCGCGGGACCCTTCCGCCGCCGGGCACCTGGATGGTGGTGAGCAGTCCCATCGCGTTGGAGCCCTTGCCATAGCGGACCGGTTCGATGTGGGTGTTGTCGTTGGGGTGGATCGAGGACGTGATCGCCACGCCGCGCGTGAGGTCCTCCGGCGGGGGGACCCGCTTGCTCATCGCGCCGACGAGCGCCTCGGAGTTGGTGCGGGTGAGGGTGCCCAGCTTGTCGGACAGGCGCGGCAGCAGCCCCTCGTCGCGCATTCGGTGCAGCAGGGTCTGGGTGTTGTAGGTTCCCGCGGCGACCACGACCTGGCGCGCGGTGAAGGTGCGGGCGTTCTCCTTGCGCCGGGGCGCGTCGGTGCGCAGGGTGTCGACGGCGAAACCACCGCCCTTCGACCCGGGACGTTCGCGCACCCGCTCGACGGTGGTCAGCGGGTGCACCTCGGCACCGCCCCGCTCGGCGAAGTACAGATAGTTCTCGGTGAGCGTGTTCTTGGCGCCGTGACGGCAGCCGGTCATGCACTCACCGCACTCGGTGCAGGCCTTCCTGTCGGGTCCGGCGCCACCGAAGTAGGGATCGCCCACGGACTCGCCCGGCGCGGCCTTGGGGCCGGTGCCGTCCTGACCATCGCCGAAGCACACGCCCACGGGGGTGAGCCGGAAGGTGTCGCCCACGCCCATGTCCTCGGCGACCGCCTTCAGGTGCACGTCGGAGGGGGTCATGGAGGGGTTGGTGCGCACACCGAGCATGCGGCGGGCCTGGTCGTAGAAGGGCGACAGCTCCGACTTCCAGTCGGTGATGTGCCGCCACTGCGGATCCTCGAAGAAGGGGTCCATCGGGTGGTAGAGGGTGTTCGCGTAGTTGAGCGAACCCCCGCCCACGCCGGCTCCGGCGAGGATCATGACGTCCTTGAGCAGGTGGATGCGCTGGATGCCGTACATGCCGACCTGTGGCGCCCAGAGGAAGTTCTTCACGTCCCAGGAGGAGGACGGCAGGGTCTGGGGGGTGAAGCGTCGGCCGGCTTCCAGGACGCCGACTCGGTAGCCCTTCTCGGTGAGGCGGAGGGCGCTCACCGATCCACCGAAGCCGGATCCGATCACGACCACGTCGTAGTCGAAACGGTCGTCCGCTTCCTCGGGTGCGTCGGCGTCCGGTGTGCTCTGAGGAGACAGAGGAGACATGGGTTCGGGCCTCTACTTTTCGGGTCGGGCGGCAGTTGTCCGTAATGGGCCGGATACGAGTCCGCAACGATGATGGCGTCATCTAGAAATGTGACAATACATATTGTAATGTTCGTCACTACCGCCGAGTAGGGTGTGTTCCAAGTAACACACGTGGCGTGCGTCGGCGCAAGTTCCTTCCCCCCGTCGTCCTCCGACGGCGGAACCCTCTGGAGGTACACATGCCCAAGGCACCCGAGGAGGCGCCGGAGGCGTCTCAGGACCCGTCCGAGCAGTACGAAGGCAATGGTGGGACCCGTTGGCGCAGGTTCGCCCTGCTCGCGGTCCCCGGATTCGTCGCCGCCGGGGTCCTCGGTGGCATGACCACCCAGGGCGTGCTCGCGTCCTCCTTCGCGGTCTCCGGTGACAGCTTCAAGATGTCCGCCGACAACCTCAGCGGCAGCGGCTTCAGCCAGTACGGCGACGTCGCCGAGTCGGTCGACGGCTCGGCCCGACCGATCGGTCTGTCCACCGTGAACACCACCGAGTTGCGCAACCTGTGCATGTCCTCCCTGTGGGACCTGCCCATCGGCGAGGCCACCCTGGTCATCACCGCGGGCGAGGAGACCCCGGTCGAGGGCACCTCGATGGTCATCGACATCGAGCAGCTCCAGGGCGACGCGGAGTTCGGCGCGATCGAGATCGGCCGTGACGCCGGCACCCTCGACAAGGCCGACGGCGGCCAGGGACCGGAAGGTGGTTTCGGTCTGCAGGCCGACACCATCTCGGTCGACGACATGGAACTGACCTCTTGGGCGGTCACCTCCGGCTCGCTGCGACTGAGCGGCCTGGGACTGGCCATCAAGCCCGGAAACCACGAGTGCTTCTGATCCCATGGCCCAAGCGATGACCCTGCTCCGCACGGGATGGGGACGGTTCCGGAACTGGCGGCGCACCCGGCCGTTCTGGGGCGGATCCCTCCTCGTCGCGGCCGGTATCGAGCTTCTGGTCGCACCGGCCGCACAGAGCCTGATCCTGCCCATCGACCTACTCGTCTTCTCCGGGATGGCCGGTGTCTCCGGCAACCTCATCGGCGGACTGCTGATCGTGATCGGTGTGCTGAGCTGGTTGCAGCCGGCGCAGCGCACCTTCTTCGGCGTGGTCGGACTGATGCTCGCGTTGGTGTCCTTCGTGACCTCCAACTTCGGTGGCTTCGTCATCGGCATGCTGCTCGGCATCGTCGGTGGGTCGCTCGTGTTCGCCTGGGGCCCCGAGGCCCGGAACCGACCGCGTGGGCGGCGCGGGGGCAAGGGTGCCCGGGCGACCGAAGAGGCCGAAGGGGGCGAGAACGCCGAGAACGCCGAGAACCGGGACCCCGGCCCCTCTGCCGAAGGCACCGTCACCGAGGACGTCACCGTCGACGAACCGCGTGGCGGCACCCGGCCCCTGGCCGCGATCGCCCTTCCGCTCGCCGCCGCCATGACCATCGCGGCGGCACCCGCCCCGACCCTGGGGTGGCCCTGGGACTGGCTGCTGCCCGACGACGAAGAGTCCGAGGAGCAGCCCGAGGAGGGCCCCTCCGCGAGTCCTTCCGACGAACCCGGGACACCTCCCGGGGAAACCGATCCCGATGAGGACGAGGACGCCGGGGAGGACCCCGAGGAGGAGGGGGAGAGCGAGGAGGATGAGGAGGATCCCGCCGGCGAGGACGCCGACCCGGCCGCGTGCGAACCCGCCCTCGGCGACGACGCCGTCCTCGAGGACGAGCAGGAACTCCTCGACATGGTCCAGGCCTGCCGGGCGGCGCAGGAGCAGGGCGAGTACCCGCAGGTCACGGTCGTCTCCGACGACGGCTGTTTCCAGGGATCGACCCGTGAGTCCGGACTGACCGCCGACAGCCTCACCATGTTCGGCGCCGGCTACGAAGGCGTGGTGGAGTGCCCGACCGCCGACGGTCCACGGCGCTACCTCAAGATCACGATGAGCGGCTCCAACATGAGCGGCGGCGAGCTCTGGTTCGACGACTCCGGAACCCGCCGATCCCTGGGTCTGCCCTCGATGGACCTGGAGGGCAACGTCGAACTCCACGTCACCAGCATGCACGTGCGGCTCCTGGGAATCCCGATCACCTTCACCCCGGACTTCCCACCGCCGCTGCTGCTCCCGATCATGTACGTCACCGACGTCGACGTCGGTGACCCCATGGCCTACACCGACCGGATGGTCATCTCCGACATGGACGGGGACTTCGCCCCGGGGCGGTGAACGCACGGGCCGGGACGTCGATCGACGTCCCGGCCCTTTCCCGTGCGCGCCTCGATCAGGGGCTGTCGGCGATCAGCCTGCTGGGCCGGCCCACGTGCGACACGTACAACGCGTCCCGTGCCCGGGTGCAGGCCACGAACAACAGGGTCCGTTCCTGCTGGATCGCGTGCTCCAGGGCGACCTGGTCACCGTCGGCCGCCTCGATCGCGGCCTTGGGCGGCAGCAGGTGGTCGCTCACGCCGACCAGCGCCACACACCGGAACTCCTGGCCCTTCATCCGGTGCATCGTCCCCACGCGGACCGCGCCCGGCGCGCCCGCCCCTTCCAGCGGCGTGGTGGAGATCCCGCGCGCCTCCAATTCCTTGGCGACCCCGCGCGCCACCCACTGGTTGCGCCCGGCCACCGCGATCTCGGACGGGTTCACCCCGGCCTCCAGCCATACCCGGACCCAGTCGCCCAGGGCGTGGAGTTCCTCGGTGCGGTTGTCGCAGCCGCGGACCACCGGGGCGGGGCCGTGCAGCAGCGAACGGTAGCCGGCGAGGGTGTCGGCGTCGTCGTCCATGCCCAACGCGGCACGGCGGTCCAGGATCGGCATGCTCCAGTCGAGGATCTCCTGCGTCACCCGGTAGCTGACCCGCAGTCGGTGGCCCCGGCCGCGCACGTTGATCCCCAGCGAGGCCAGCGACACCCGGTTGTCGGACACCCGCTGGTGCGGGTCACCGACGATGAACAGGTCGTCCGGGCCCTCGGGGACCGCGGCGCGCAGCATCCGCCACTGCGCCGGGTGCAGGTCCTGGGACTCGTCGACCACCGCGTACCGGAACAGCGGGCCCGAACGCGTGAGCAGCCGGGCCGCCTCGGCGGCCAACTGCGGGTAGGACCACAACCCCTCCACCCGCATCGCGCCGACGTAGCGCCGGACGGTCTCCCAGACCTGACGTCGGTGCTCGGGCGCCAGGTGCTGGACGCGGCCGCTGCGCTCACAGCGGATGTAGTCGGGCAGCGACTCCAGGCCCTTGGCCAGGATGACCTGCTCCCACTCGTCCACCAGGAACCGCCCGGAGAAGGGCAGCCCGTCGGCGAGGGCGACCGCACGCCACCGCTGGGCGATCTCGTCATTGCCGAGCATCCGCGGCGCGACGCTGCTGTGGCTCTGCGCCACGGAACGGGCCAGGCCGTCGATGGTGACCACCCGCACACGTGACCTGGTGCCGGGGTCGGGAAGCAGTCGGTCCAAGCGGTCCGCCAGGGACTGGGCGAGCGCCCGGTTGTAGGTGGTGAGCAGTACCGACTCACCGGTGGACTCGGGGTGCGCGGCGGCGTCCGCTTCGGCCAGGTACGCGGCACGGTAGAGCGCCATCACGCTCTTACCGGTGCCGGGTCCCCCGGTGACCTGCACGGATCCGTTGAAGTGCCCCGAGGTGACCCGTTGCTGGTCCGGGTGCAGGGTGATCTGCCACTGCTCGAAGGGCGCGTTGAGGGCGCCGGACAGCTCGGGCGGGCCGACGGGGGTGAGGTCGACGATGCCGAGCCCGAGTTCGGCGGGAGCGTCGGCCAGGGCCCGGGGGCGCAGATTCTGGGCGTAGCGCAGCGCCTCGGCGCGCGGGCGCACGGTGAGCAGCCGGTAGTGCGGGTCATCGGTGTCCTGTTCCGCGGACTCGTCCTCATGGGACTCCGTGCACGGGTCGGGGGCGATGACGCCGGTCCAGTCGGAAGCGATGGACACGACCCGGACACGAGGGTCGGCGGCGCCCGCGACGGATTCCAGTTCGGTGGTCTCTCCGGCCTGGTAGGCGCGCATCACGGCCAGGGTGCCGAGTTGGACGTCGGGCGCGAGGCGGTTGAAGTCGCTGAGAAACGTCGGGGCGATCGCAAGGGCGGACACGTCGTGGTCTCCTCCGGTCTTCGACCTGATGGTGGCTCTGCTGGTTGGTCGGATCGGATGGGCGTCGCGCGAGAGGAAGTCGGTCGGGCGACCGTTCGCGTTCACTTGAAACATGCTCGCTACGGAATTTGGGCAAACGCTGTCGGGAAGGCGAAGAACGGGATATTTCGGGAACCTTCGATGTTCCGTGTTTCCGCAGTTCAAAGCGTGGCTTGCGAAGGGGTGTTCGAAGTCCATCGCCAAGTTTTCGGAGTCCTTGCGATCGGCTCTCCGCGACCTGCGGTTTCGCTGGAAGTCTCGGTGTCCAAAACCCGATTAATGGTCTGACCGAAATTAGGTGCGCAGAGGCATGGCGAACCCTCTCGCTTGGGAACACGGGGGGAGTGAGGGGTGGGTGCGGTCGGGTGTGGACGAAGTGACCGAAACCCGACAAGGTGGCCGACCGGGCAACGCTTGAAGAACATGAGGCGTCCCCACGCCCCGCTCACCGTCTGGCCGGATGCGGACACGCTCTGTGCGGGGCGGGGTGCGTTGCGGGATCGTGGAGGCGGCCGGGGAGGGGAACACGCGTGGTTCAGGACTCTGCCGGGGTCCGTCCTACCCCGGCAGAGTCCTCAACCACCCTAGAGAAGCAGTACCCGGCTCCCGTCCGGCCCAAAGCGGGGCGGGAGCGCCTTCCTCCGATCACGCCGGTCGGCGACCGCCGCCGACGCTCCACATGCTCTAACGTGGGTCTGACAAAACAGGCAGAAGGAGCGGGACGAGCACGTGGCCCCCAATGACATGAGCCGAATGCGTATCTCCGACGCCGAGCGCGACCAGGTCGCGGAGATCCTGCGGGAAGCCGCAGGGGAAGGGCGTCTCGACCTGGAGGAGGTGGACGAGCGACTCAACGCGGTCTACAGCGCCAAGACCTACGCCGACCTCGAACCCATCGTCGCGGACCTTCCCACGGGCGCGGGCGGCTTGGCCTCCTCGGCCTCCCCTGGCGCGGTCGCCCCACAGCACACCCCGGCCGGCCCCGTCGGCCAACCGCTGAAACTCAAGGCCAAGGGCGACTCCCTGGTCCGCAAGGGCGATTGGACCGTGCCGCATCGCATCGAGATCGATGCCCGCTTCGGCTCAACCAGGCTCGACTTCCGTGAAGCCCGCGTCACCACCCCGGTGGTGGAGGTGTGGGTGGACGCCTCCTGGGGCTCGGCCGACATCATCCTGCCCGAGGGGGCCACCGCCGAGGTCGACGTCGACTCCTCCTGGTTCGGCAGCGTGCGCTCGGACGTCGATTCGATCCGTCGGAACGACGCCACCCACTTCGTCGTCACCGGTTCGGCCCAGGGCGGCGGCCTGCGTGTGCGCCACAAGCGGTCCG
Source organism: Nocardiopsis sp. NPDC055551 (assembly GCF_053619415.1). Classification (NCBI taxonomy): domain Bacteria; kingdom Bacillati; phylum Actinomycetota; class Actinomycetes; order Streptosporangiales; family Nocardiopsidaceae; genus Nocardiopsis; species Nocardiopsis sp. NPDC055551. Next base: position 91,258 of record NZ_JBSHJJ010000013.1, read on the forward strand.
GGGGCTGGGCCTCCTTCCTGACCTGACCGCTACGGCCGTGCGCCATGATGGTGGGGCGCACGGCACGGGCCGTGCCGGACATCGGAAGGCGGGCGGTCGTGCTCATCTGGATCGGGACGATCGTGGTCGTCGCCCTCGCCTTGACTCCGTTCGCGTGGACGCGCCTGGCCGGAGTCGGACGTCGTCCCGGACCCGCCCGTGTCCCGCACCGCCCCGTCGCAGTGGTCCTGGGCGCCGCCGCCTGGTCCGACGGCCCCTCGCCGCTGCTCGCCCGTCGTCTGGACCTGGCCGTCGACCTGGTCCGGGAGGGCAAGGTCGATCGCGTCCTGGTCTCCGGGGACAACCGCGACGTGTCCCGCCGAGAGACCGACACCATGACCCGCTACCTGGTCGAACAGGGCGTCCCGGTCGACCTGATCGAGGCGGACCCCCACGGCTACCGCACCTGGGACACCTGCGTCAGGGTCAAGGAGTACTACGGGGTGGACGCCGCCACCATGGTCACCCAGTCCTTCCACCTGCCCCGCACCATCGCGCTCGCCCGCGCCGCCGGCATCGACGCCGTGGGGGTGGGCGACTCCAGCCTGGGCGCCCGACGACGCTCCACCGTGATCGGTTACCTGCGCGAGGTCCCCGCCGCCTTCAAGGCCCTCAAGGACGCCGTACTGCGCCCCGCACCCGCCATGGTCGGCCGCCCCGACCCGCGATGATCCCGCTCGCGGCGCCGATCCCGACACCACGGGCGAGGTCGTCGGCGCGATGACAAGGAGGAGCGGGGCTCAGAGCTGTTGCCCGAGCCGGGATAATCGGGCATATGAACGCGACCACGGGAAACGAACCACACGACAACGCCGTCGACGTCGACTGGGCCTCCCTGGCCCCGGAGGGCGGGGAACGCATCCCCGAACTCCTCGGCAGGGTCGCCGGCAGTGACAGCGCGCTGTCCGACCTCCACGACATCATCCGGTTCCCCGAGCCGGGCCACCGTGCCGCACCGAAGGTCGTCGACCACCTCGTCGACGCCGCGACCGCCGACGAGACCCCGGACATGGACCGGTGGCGGCCCCTGAGCCTCCTGCTGGAGCTGGTCGCGGCCCACGCGGAGGACCGCTTCCCCGAGCACCTCGACCTCGCTCAGTGGCGTGACGAGGTGGCCTGGGCCCTCTCCAACGACGCCGAGAAGGTGCGCGCCCAGTACCGCGACTGGATGGACGAGGCCCCCGACGAGCAGCACCACCACCGGATGCGCAACCGTCTGGCCGTGATGGGGTCCGACGACGGCGCGGAGATCCTGCAGGCCGAACTCGACACCTACGAGGCCGTGCTCGCCCGCGTTCCCGACCTGGTCTCCCTCCTACACGGTGGAGTGAACCGGGGCGGCCTGGACCGGGCCGGCGAGTGGGTGAGCTACCTGCTGGCGTTCCTGCCCGACGAGTCCGAGCGCGTGGTCTCCGAGATCACCGGCGCCTCCCAGTTCCTCCTCGCCAAGGACCTGCGCCCCACCCCCAAGGCCCCCACCTCCCTGCGCGACGCGATGGATCAGGCCGCCGGTGGCGGCGGTGGCCAGTCCGAGCCGCTGCCCGCCGAACTGTTCGCCCTCGGCCTGCTCGCCGCTCCGAACGACATCGACACCACCGTCGGTCTCACCCACCAGATGGCCGGTGGCAACCTCTACAACTCCTTCGCCGCCTCGGTGGCGATGGTCCTCATCCACGGCGAGAACACCCCCCGCGAGGGCCTGCGCCGGATCGGCCGCGGTGGCGGCACCACGATGGGCTACGAGGGTCTGTTCAACGAGTCGTGGCCGCACTGCGGCCCCCGCTCCCCGCAGGTCCTGGGCTTCCTCGCGCTGGGCCGCGCCGGGGATCGCGCCCGCCGACTGCGTCTGGACATCCTGACCGGCCTGATCAAGGGTGAGGACGAGTCCCGCGCCCTGGTCACCGGCGTCGGCCTCGAACTGGTGCTGGGCCCGCGTTCCAAGGACCGTACCGCCGAGGAGCACGTCCAGGCCGACTACGACGAGGAGACCCTCAAGGTCCTGTGGGCCATCGCCGAGCTGCCCGCCTCGGCTTGGGAGGACGAGGAGTTCACCGCCACGCTCGCCGCCTGGGCCCTGCCCGAAGAGGCCGAGGAGTTCTGCGCCCTGGTCGGCGTCGAACCCGAGCCGGAGCCCGTGCCCCAGGCCGCCCCGGCCCAGCAGGCCCCGCAGCCCCAGCAGGCGCCCTCGGGTCTGTTCGGTCGTCTGTTCGGCGGTCGCTGACCGCCGAACACGTTCTGGTCAGGGGGCCGCCGATTCTTCGGCGGCCCGGGCCAGGGCCTCCTCCACGCCGGTCTCGGGCTCGCCCAGGAACGTGGGGTCCGGACGCAGCAGGACCGTGCCCAGGGCGGCCACCGCCGCCGGGACCTCGCGCACCCACCCGTAGACGGTGGCCGTCGCGCGTTCGCCGAAGCTGTTGTCGCCCACGCCCACCGCGTCGATGCCCGCGGCCCGGCACAGCCCGACCGCCCTCGGCACGTGGAAGTCCTGGGTCAGCACCACGGCCTCCTCCACCCCGAAGACCTCCGTGGCCCGCACACACGAGTCCCAGGTGGCGAACCCGGCGTGGTCGCCGGCGATCCGATCCGCCGGGACGCCCGCCTCGATCAGGTAGTCGCGCATGGTGTCGGTCTCGCTGTAGTGGTCGACGCCGTTGTCACCGCTGACCAGTACCGCCTCGATCCGGTCGGCCTCGTACAGTTCCACCGCCAGTTCCAGACGCTGGGCCAACAGGTGACTGGGCATCCCGTCGGGGCGGACCCCGGCGCCGAGCACCAAGGCGACCGGACGTTCGGGCACCTCCTCGACGCCATACCGATGCTCGGAGGTGGCGAACAGCTGCCACACGAACGGCACACAGCCCAACACGATCACGGCCACGGCGGCCAGGAGGAGTGGAAGACGGCGCCTGCCCGGGCGCACGGCACCCGTGCCCGGTTCAGCGGACTCGGGAGTCGAGGGTGTCTGGGAGTTCTCGGAGGTCGTCACACCCTGGGAGACGACCGAGCGTCCCACCCGGTTCCCGGTGATCGAGCGCGTGTACACCGGAACCGGCCGGCGCCTTCACCGGACGCGCCGGGGGAGCGTGTCAGGGGCGGGACCGACCAGGCGCGGGAACGTTAGGGTCGGCCGCATGTCTGTACCTTCCCACGAGGAACTCCCCCCGCGGCTGAGGGCCATCGCCGACCTGCTGCCCGGCGCCATGCGCGGGCACGCCGGACTCCACTCCTACGACGGCAGGGCCGCCGACCTGTCACCGGCGGGCGTGCGTGCCCACCTCGAAGACCTGGGCGGCGACCCGCTCGACGACGCCCACGACGAGGCGCACCTGGCCGCCTTCGAGAACGCGCTCCGGCACGAACTGGGCGAACTCCAGTGGCACCGGACCAACCCCCTGCTCCACATCGGCGAGATGGACCTGTCCGACTACGAACGCGACTACGCACCCGCCGCCGAACGCGACGCAGCCCGCCTCGCCCACCTGCGGCTGTGGCCGTGGCTGGCCGACAACGCCCTGGCGTCCCTGGACCGTGTCTCCGCGCCCATCGCCGAGTCGCTGCTCACCGCGGCGCGGGGGCTCATCGGCGGTCTGCCCGACGAACTGCCCGAGGACGTGCGCGACGCCGCCCTGGTCGCGCACTCCCGACTGATGGCACACCTGGAACACGCCGCCGAACACGGCCCGGATCAGGCCGGTCTGGGCGCGGAGACGCTCTCTCGTCTCATGGGTATCGGTGAGGCCATGGAGGTCGATCTCGACGACCTGGCCGCCCGCGCCGACGTCGAACGCGACCGACTGCGCGCCCGCCTGGCCGAGGCGGCCGGGCGCCTGGCGCCCGACCGCGACCCCATGGAGTTCGCCCGCGAGCTCACCCGGAACCACCCCGGCGCGGACGGGGTCCTCGAGGCGGCCCGCGAGTGGACGCGTCTGTGCCTGGAGTTCACCGCCGAGCGTTCCCTCGCCCCCTACGGCGACGGTGAGTGCGAGGTGGACGTGCCACCGCCCGCCCTGCGCTGGGGCACCGCGATGATGGCCTGGTCCGGGCCCTGGGAGGAGGACACCGCGTCCTTCTACTACGTCAACCCGCCCGACCCCGAGTGGTCCGAGGAGGAGGCCGACGAGTGGCTGGAGATGTTCAGCCACACCACCCTGCCCGCGGTGAGCGTGCACGAGGTCGCACCCGGCCACTACTCGCACGGACGCGCCCTGCGTCGCCTCCAGAGCCCGGTGCGGCGCGCGCTGCCCTCCATGTCCTTCGTCGAGGGGTGGGCACACTACGTGGAGGAGGTGTGCGTGGACGAGGGGTTCGGCGCCTACGCCGCCGAACGCCTGGGCGACCCCGAATGGACCGCCGACCACTTCGAGATCGGGGTGTGGTTGGAGGCGCTGGTCCGCGTCACGCGCCTGGCAGTGGCCATCGGCCTGCACTCGGGCTCCATGACGGTGCGGGAAGCCACCGCGCGGTTCACCGAGGACACCGCGCTGCGCGGCCCGGCCGCCCGCGCCGAGGCCCGGCGCGCCACCTTCGATCCCACCTACGGCCGGTACACCTGGGGCAAGCTGGAGATCCTGGCCCTGCGCGAACGTGCCCGGCAGGAGTGGGGCGAGGACTTCTCACTGCCGCGCTTCCATCGGGAGCTGCTGGAACTGGGCGCGCCCCCGCTGGGCCTCATCGACGCGGTCCTGGGCGGGTGAGCCCGACCGGGACGGACCCGGCCGGGCCTTGCGTGCGAACCCCGGTTGACGCGGCACTAGCTCGGCTTGGAGCCGCCCACGCCGAGTTCGTCCAGGGCCACCCGGACCCGGCCGCGGGCACGCTTGAGCGCGTCCGCGGCCCGCTCGGCGTCCACCCCGGCCAGCAACGTCACCAGGGCGACGCGGGTGTCGCCCTCGGCCGCGTTCAGCGCCTGCGCGCAGGCCGCCTCGTCCAGGCCGGTGGCCTCGCCCAGGATCGTCAGCACACGCCCGCGCAGCTTTCCGTTGGTGGCGTCCACCCCGACCATCAGGTTCGAGTAGGTCCGTCCGATCCGCACCATCACCGCGGTGGAGAACGCGTTCAACAGGAGCTTCTGCGCCGTGCCCGCCTTCATCCGGGTCGAACCGGCGATCACCTCCGCGCCCGTGGCCACGCCCACGTGCACGTCCGCCGCCGAGGCCAGTGGCGCGTCCGGGTTCGCGGTGATGAGCACCGTGGCGGCCGACCGTTCCCGGGCCGCCTCCAAGGCGCCTCCCACGTACGGGGTGCGGCCACTGGCGGCCAGAGCGACCACCAGGGAGCCCTCGGTCACCCCTGCCGCGTCCACCCGGCCGGCCTCCCAGTCGTCCTCCACCCCCTCCAGGGCCTTGGACAGGGCACCCCCGCCGCCCGCGTGGTGCGCCACCACCCAGTCCGCCGGTACCCCGTAGGTGGGCGGAAGCTCCGCGGCGTCCTGCGCGGCGATCCGACCGGAGGTGCCCGCGCCGAAGTAGTGGATGGTGGCGCCCCGCTCCAGGGCGGCCACCCCCAGCTCCACGGCCTCGGCGAGGCGTGGCAGGACGGCCGATACCGCCGCGGTGACCGTGGCGTCCTCGGCGTTGATCTGTCGGAGGATCTCCAGTGCCGGCAACAGGTCGATGTCGTAGGTACCGGAGTTCCGGGTCTCGGTGGGAGACCGTACGATCACGGCCTCATGATCCTCCGCTCGATCCTGTGCTCGTCCGTCTCTGCCGTGCAATGAGCTCTCCTCTTCGGTCCGGGTCGCGGCTCAGTCGTCGCTTCCGGTGCTGCTGTCGGTAGTACTGCTCTCGTTACCGCCGTCGGAGTTCCTGGGCGGGGTCTCGGAACGGCGGCGCTTGCGGTCCTCGTGCAGTCGAAGCCCTCGCACCGCCTCGTAGGTGGTCTCCAGCGCGCTCCGGCTGTCGGCGTACCGGATCTGGGCCAGCCCCACGAACAGGCAGTCCACGACGGTCAGCTGCGCCAGTCGGGACGCGGTCGCACCGGAACGGAACGTGGTCTCGCGGGCGGCGGTGGTCAGGACGTGGTCGGCGAACCCGATCGCCGAGCGCGGGAAGTTGGTGATCGCCACCGTCTTCGCACCGTGCCTGCCGGCCTCGCTCAGCGCCTGCACCGTGTCGATGGTGGTGCCGCTGTGCGAGATGCCGATCGCCACGTCGGTGTCCTCCAACAAGGAGGCGCTGGTCAGCATCACGTGCGCGTCCGACCAGGCGAACGACGTCAGCCCGATCCGGTGCAGTTTCTGCTGGAGGTCCGCTCCCACGAACGCGCTGGCGCCCACCCCGTAGATGTCGATGCGCCGGGCGTTGGCGAGGGCGTCGATGACGGCGCGCAACACCTCCACATCCATGGCGGCACCGGTCTCCTCCACCGCGCGCGCGTCGGTGTAGGCGATCTTCTGCACGACCGTGACGAGGGTGTCGTCGGGGTTGATGTCGCTGGACAGCTCGGGGATGTTGCTGCGGGCGCCGCGCGCCTGACCGGCCTCGGTGGCCAGGGCCAGACGCAGCTCCCGGTAACCGCTGAAGTCGATGGTGCGGCAGAAGCGGATGACGGTGGCCTCGGAGGTGGCGCAATCCTTGGCGAGTTGGGTGATGGAGGAGGCGGCGGCCCGCTCGGGGTCGTCGATCACCCGTTGGGCCACCCGCTGTTCGGCGGGGGCGAGGGAGGGAAGCAGGGAGCGGATCCGCAGCACCGTGGTCGGTGCGCTCGGCGCGGGACCCTCATCCGGGTTCACGGATTCGCCTGAAGACTTCGGAATTTGCGCCATGAAGGAAAGTTTCTTTCGGTCGCGGTGCAGAGTCAACGCACGGACGGGAAAAACCGGGAGATTCAAGGATTTCAAGGGACGGTCCGCGCGGCAAGTATCCCTGTTCCGATTGCGGGATCCCAGCTCAGCGGGCACGCTGGGACGAAGCGGTGCAACTTCCGGGATTTTCGGAGAACCGCCGTATCCGGGGACACGAGGGAGGGCACTGTGGCGCGGTTCGGCCCGGTCGGACCACAGGACGAGTCGACCGCGGACGGGCCGTCCGAACACCACGGTATCCGGGTCGGGCTGCTCGGTCGCTTCACCCTCCACGTCGACGGCTCCCCGGTCCGCCTACGCGGTGAGCGCCGCCGCTCCCTGCTCGCCGCCCTCCTCCTCAACACGGGCGCGTCGGTGCCCACCGACCACCTCATCGACCGTGTCTGGACCGAACCCGGACCGGCCGCCCGAGGCGCCCTCCAGGTCCACGTGGCCCGCCTCCGAGCCCTCCTCGAAGAGCACTTGGGCGACCCCCTCATCCGCAGCACCGACGACGGGTACCGCGTCGACCTCCGAACACACGGCTGCGACCTGCTGCGCCTGCGGTCCCTGGTCCACAAGGCCGACCGCGCGGCCGAACGCGGCGAGGCCGACGCCCACGCCGACCTGCTCGGCCGAGCCCTGGCCCTGTGGCGCGGACCCGTGCTCACCGACGTCGCCTCCCCGGTCCTGCACCACCACGACGTGCCGCCGATCGAGGAGGAGCTCCTGCGCGTGGCCGAGCGGGCCTTCACCGCGGACCTGGACCGGGGTGAGCACGAACGCGTCGCCGACCGGGTCGCGCCCATCGTCTCCTCTCATCCCCGACGCGAACCCCTCGTCCGGGTGCAGATGGTCGCCCTGTACCGGTGCGGCCGACGGAGCGAGGCCCTGAACGCCTACTCCCGTGCCCGTTCCGCCCTCGCGGAGGAACCCGGCCTGGATCCAGGCCGTGAGCTCCTGGCGGCCTTCCACGGGGTCCTACGCGGTGACCTGGGGATCAGTGGGCGCTCCACTCGCGTGGCCGCCGACCCCGACCCGTTCCCGGCCCGTTCGGGTGTCCCGCCCCTCTCGGTGCCGCGCCCCCGGGACCATCGCGACACGTGTTCCCATTCCCACCCCGCGCGCGAGGGCGAACACGGCCCCTGGCCCCTGGTACCCGCCGAACTCCCCGCCGCCCCGAACCCGCTCGTCGGCCGGGCCGAGACGCTGGCCGAACTCGACCGTCTCGTCGACCCCTGCGCGGCCACCCCCGTGAGCGTCCTGGTCCGCGGGCCGGCCGGGGCCGGGGCCAGCGCCCTGGCCGTCCGCTGGGCGCACTCCGTCGCCGCGCACTTCCCCGACGGACGGCTCTACGTGAACCTGCGCCGTCCGGACGGCACGCCTCGCGAGGCGACCGAGGTGCTGCGCCGTCTGGTGCGCTCCCTGTCGGCGGGCCGCGTCGGCTCCGTGGACCTGTCGGCGGCCGAGGACGAGGCAGACGAGGCCGCCGCCCGGTTGCGTTCCCTGATGGCCGGGCGGCGGGTGCTCCTGCTCCTGGACAACGCCGCCAGCGCCCACCAGGTGCGCCCGCTCCTACCGGGCGACCCCGGCAGCGCAGCGGTGGTGACCGGTCGTAGCTGGCTCACGGACCTGTTGGTCCGCGACGGTGTGCGCGCACTGCCCATCGACGCCTTGGGCGTCGCGGACGCGGTGGCGCTGTTGCGCTCCCTGTTGGGGGAGCGGCGCCACCCCGAAGAGGCGTTGCGTCGGGTGGCCGAGCTGGCCGGTGGCCTGCCCCTGTCGCTGCGCATGGCCGTGGCGTGGTTGGACGCCCATCCCGAACACACGGCGGACGCCTTGGTGCCATTGGTGGAACGGGTGGACCCGGCACGAGGGATCTCCCCCACGGCCCGGATGGCCGCGGTTCTTCGCGCCGGGCCCTTGGGTGCGGGCTCGGCCGCGGGGAAGTACCGACCGGGATCCGAGCACCCGCACTGAGTCTGCGGCAATCCTCTTACGTTCGGTTTTCGATCGGGTCACGAGGGGGAGTGCGGCGGCAGGGCCGCCACCGCCCCGATGTCGGGTTCTCGCACTGTTGGCGGCCGGTCGACGGTCGGTTGTGAGATCGACCGATTCTGCTTCAGGGGGTGCTCACCGGTGCCATGAGTCGCTAGTGTCAACCCCATGACGCAGAACAACGATCCCGACATGGACCCGGCGGGAACCACGCAGCACTTCCGCCGCTTCGTCGACGACAACCCCGAGCCCGAAGAGGCCCCGCGCCGCCCGATCCTTCCGCTGGTGCTGGCGGGCGTCGGCGTCCTCCTCGCCATCGGGATCATCGTCGTCCTGGTGCTGGCCTTCTCCTAGGGAGCCGGCGCATCCACGATGTGACGGGGCCGACCCTCGGCCGGCCCCGAAACCGGTTCGCGGCCACCCCGCGATCCTGCTAGAGTTACATCCGTAGCCGCAGGGAGCCGCGAGGTTCTCCGCGGGAGTCGGGCGTCATTAGCTCAGTTGGTTAGAGCAGCTGACTCTTAATCAGCGGGTCCGGGGTTCGAGTCCCTGATGACGCACCAGACGAAGGCCCCGGTGATCGGAAACGATCGCCGGGGCCTTTCTCGTTGTCGTCGTGCCGATGGGGATGTCGGCCGGAGGGTGCGCCCAGTGGTCTGCGGCACAACCGGCGGCGAACGGGTCCTGAACGGCACAAGTCGCTTCGTGGATCCGGTAGAGTTGTCCTTGTTGCCGCGCAGGGCCCAAGGGTCGGGCGGAGAACAGGCGCCATTAGCTCAGTTGGTCAGAGCAGCTGACTCTTAATCAGCGGGTCCGGGGTTCGAGTCCCTGATGGCGCACAGTGGGTGAAGGCCCCGATCGACGCAGAACGTCGGTTGGGGCCTTCGTCGTTTCCAGGGTGTTCCCCGGGTCGGGCCGCTGCCGCCGACCACGAAGAGTCCAGGTCCGAGACGCTTCCGTGGCCAAGGGGAAACCGAATTGACAAGCGGTCAATATGTGGTGGATTGTCTTTCTGCCGCCAACCTCCTGTTCCCGGTTCGGTACCCCTATCCCTTGACGATGCCGGAGACCGCCATGTCCGATTTCACCCCCGCCGTTCGCACCGCGTCCCTCACCCTGCTCGCCGCCGGAGCGGTCCTTTCCCTGTCCGCCTGCGGAATCGTCCAGACGGCGCTGGAGAACCAGCAGGGCGCCACGGGAGATGGTGGAACCGTGGAGGTCGAAGACGCCTCGGAGGGTGGGGGCACCGCCGGTGGCGGGACGCAGGACGTCATGGAGGTCGGTGTCGGCGACTGCTTCAACGAGGCCGAGATGGAGACCGCCCTGCTGGGCGAAGAGGTGAGCGGTATCCCGCTGATCGACTGCTCCGAGACGCACGACTCCGAGTTCTTCCACAGTGAGATCCTCCCCGAGGGCGACTTCCCCGGCGATGACGCGATCGAGACCGCCGCGACCGAGGCCTGCGAGGGCACCGCCTTCACGGAGTTCATCGGTGTCGAGTGGTACGAGTCGGAGTTCTACGCCTACTCCCTCCGCCCGATCGCGGAGGGCTGGGCCGCGGGCGACCGCGAGATCCTCTGCTACGTCGTCGCCAACGAGCCCACCACCGGCACGCTCGAGGCCTCCGGCCGCTGATCTTCGACCGCTCTCGACCGGTACCGGCCGGCGCTTCCGAGAAGCGCCGGCCGGTCGGTTTTTGGTGAATTGTCAGAAACCCGCAGGTCGATGGAACCTTCTCCGGCTCCGACGCATCGATATAGGTGGTGCCGGTCGACCAAGACCGGCGCGGCAGCGACGATCTTGTTGGAGTGAGCAATGGTGTCCCAAGCCCCTCGGTACCTGCCCGGCCGTGCCGCCCTGGCGGCTCTGGCCGTGGGTGCGGTCCTGTCCCTCAGCGCCTGTGGACTCCCGTTCCTCCCCCCGGCCTTCCAGGGCGCGGAGCCCGAGCCGAGCCCCACGCCGATCGAGAGCGAAGAGCCGGTGGAGGAGGAGACCGACTTCACCGAGACCGAGACCGAGGAGCCCGAGCCGCTCGGCGCACAGGATGAGGACGTGTTCGTCCTCAGCACCGGTGACTGCATCAACGAGTGGAGCGCCGACACCGACGAGAACGTCAGTTCGGTGCCCAAGATCGACTGCTCGGAGCCGCACGACCTTGAGGTCTACTACGAGGGCACCCTCGACGAGAGCGGTTCCTACCCGGAGGGCGACGCCCTCAACGACATGGTCAACGAGGGTTGCGTCGACGCCTTCGAGGACTTCGTCGGGACCGACTACATGGAGTCGGCGCTGGACTTCTCCAGCCTCATGCCGACGGAGGACGGCTGGGCCCAGGGCGACCGTGAGTACCTGTGCCTGGTCGGACAGTACGGCGAACAGACCACCGGGACCCTTGAGGACTCCCAGATCTAGGGTGTGTTCCGCGGCGACGTGAGAGCGTTCCCGTCCACGGAAGCGGCCCGCACCGGTGAACCTCCACCGGTGCGGGCCGTTCTCGGTCATGGCGGGGGATCAGTGGTGGCCGAGGGCCCGGGCACGCGTGGGCTCGGACTCGTCGTACTCCTCGAACCGCTGGAACAACTCGCCCAGGTCCATCGCGTCGGGCCGATCGGAGGTCGCCTCCGGGCGAGGCAGCCCCGCGCACTCCAGGTCCTGTGGATCCGCGCCGTCCACGAGGTAGGCGTCCACCGCCTCGTTCACGCACGGGTGCAGGAACTCCAGGTCCACCAGGTCGATGACGGCGTAGAACCCGTGGCCGCCGTCGTCGGTGACCGTGACGAGGGAACCGCCCAGGGTCTCGGCCATGGCGGGGCCGCCCGAGTAGGCCGTGTTCGCGTCGTACTCACCGGCGATGACCAGCGGGGTGGTCGTGCCCGCCGGGATCAGGTCCACCGCCGGTTCGGTCGGTAGGTTCTGGGCGAAGCCGCAGGTCTGCGGGCCCGCCCAGTGCGCACCCGTGCCGTAGGGGTGGTTTTCGCGATGGTCGCGCATGTCGGCGTGGTAGGTCGAGACGCGATCGGGCCACTCGGCCTCGCACAGGATCGCCGTGTGCAGGTCCATGTTGATCCCGAAGAGGTCGGCCTCGTCCCGCGCGACCTCGGGCACGGGCTCGACCTCGGGGAAGGGCTCACCGTCGATGACGTCCTTGAGATACCAGGTGGCGTCGTCCCAGGTGCTCTGCCCTCGCGCCGCGAACCCCGCCTCGGCCGCGAAGGCGTTACCGTCATAGGCCTGGCCGCTCGGGTGGTCGTCGCGCGGTTCCTCCTGCAGTCGGTCGGCGGTCTCCTCGAAGACGCGCAGGATCTCCTCGGGGTCGTCCCCCATCCCGAACACCTCGTCGTGTTCGGCCAACCAGGCCGAGTACCGCCCCATGTTGTCGGTGTAGGCGGTGGCCTGCATCATGAAGCTCTCCCGCCAGATGCCGTCCGGGTGCACCGGTGAGTCGAGCACGCTGCGGTCGAGCCGGTCGGGGAACAGGCTCCCGTACACCGCGCCCAGGTAGGTGCCGTAGGAGTAGCCGACGTAGTTGAGACGCTCCTCGTTCAGCGCCGCACGGACCACGTCCATGTCCCGGGCGGTGTTGGCCGTGGTCATGTGCGGACGCAGGTCGCCCTCCGCCGCGTCGCACTCCCGGGTGTAACGGATCGTCTCCCGGGTGGTCTCGGAGATCTGTCGGTCGGTGGGGCGCGGGTAACTGAGGGGGAACTCGCTCCCACAGTCCAGCGGGGTCGAGGCTCCGGTTCCGCGCGGGTCCATGCCGATGCTGTCGTAGACCTCGCCGGCGCGCGTGCTCAGCCCCAGGTCGGCGCCGAGGGCCCGCCCCGCGCCGCCGGGGCCGCCCGGGTTGCTCAACAGGATGCCTCGCCGGGCCTCGGGGTCGCTCGCGGCGGAGCGGAGGATGGCGATCTCGATGCGCTCTCCGCCGGGGTCGGCGTAGTCGAGGGGGACCTCGATCCGGGCGCATTCGAGTTCGAGTTCGGCGAGGAGCTCCTCCTCGCACAGGGCCCAGTCGACCTCTTGGTCGTGGAAGGGGGCGAGGGCGTCCATGGTGGCGCCGTCGTCGAGGGGGATCGGATCGACGGGTTCGGCCGTGGCGGGGAGTGCCGAGGCCAGGGTCAGGGCGAGACCGCCGGCCATCACGGCCGCGGTCCCACGGATGACGGTGCGTGCTGGGGGCACGGGGGATTCCCTCCGCTGTCGTCGGAAGCGTGCGTATGCGCAGCAACCGTACGAAGCGTGCAAGGAGCGCCAACACCCACAAATGTCATGAGTGGGTCCTGGTGACCGGATGCGGACACTCGAACCCGTGCTTGTCGGGTGGTTTGTGGTCGTCTGTTCGGTTCGTGGTGGCGATCGGGTCGCGTGAAGGACGCCGTTCGGTCACGGGGGTGGCGTAGAGCACATCGGCCGCGTTAGCGTGATGTTCTATTAGGAAACTTTCCTAATAGAAGCGTGGCGCTTCCCCCTTCCGACCCCCTCGCCCGAAGGAGCTCCGTGGCCACCGAACTCGCGGCCGCCCCGCCACCGGACACCGGTGACGTCGGGCCCTCCACACCCCCGAAGACGACCCTCCTGGGACGGATCTGGCGCGACCACGTCTTCGTCAAGATCCGCAAGGCCGTCGTCGTGGTGTTCGTGGTCGCCAACGTGACGTTCTTCCTCGGGCGCGCGATGCCGGGCGACCCCATCGACGTCATGGCCGGCCGTCTCACCCAGGGCGGCATGTCGATGGAGGAGGCGCGCGCCATCGCGATGAACTCGCTCGCCTACGACCCCGACGCGCCCCTGCTGCGGCAGTGGTGGGAGTTCTTCGTCGGCCTGTTCACCTTCGACTTCGGCGGCACCATCAACCGCCCCGGGGTCGGCGTCACCGAAGCCATCGGCGCCTACCTGCCCTGGACCCTCTTCAGCATCGGCGTGGGCACCCTCATCGCCATCGGGCTCGGCCTGACCCTGGGCATGGTCATGGCCTACCGACGCAACAAGGTCATCGACCACGTGCTCAGCGTCCTCGCCTCGGTCCTGGGGGCCATCCCCAACTACCTCATCGCCATGGTCCTCGTCGTCGGCGGCGGCATGTACCTGGGCTGGTTCAACCCCATCGACCTGCGCGGCACCCTCAGCCCCGGAGTCGAACCCGGCTTCACGCTCGTCTTCGTCGGCGACGCGTTCTACCACGCGGCCCTGCCGATCCTCACCTACGTCCTCGCCATCATCGGCACCTGGATGCTCGTCATGAAGGCCTCCACCACCGAGGTCCTCGGCGAGGACTACGTGACCGTCGCCCGAGCCCGCGGCCTGCCCGACACCCGCATCGCGACCGCCTACGTCGGCCGCAACGCGGTCCTGCCGTTGGTCGCCCAGATCGCCATCTCCTTCGGCACCCTCGTCGGCGGCGCGATCTTCGTCGAACAGGTCCTGGTCTACAAGGGCGTGGGCGGCCTGCTGCTGGACGCCGTCCACTACCGCGACTACCCGCTCCTCCAAGGCCTGCTCGTCATCATCACCTCGTGCGTGGTGGTCGCCAACCTCATCTCCGACCTGCTCTACAGCAGGCTCGACCCGCGCATCCGAAACTAGTGCCGCGTCGGCCGAGGTTCACCCCGTCGCGACGTTCAGCACGGCACCTCGCCGCGTTGGCGAAAAACCCAGATAGGAACCGCTATGAGGGCTTCCCGCCGCCTTGCGATGCACCATCCTGAACGCCGCTCCGTAACGGGCGAACCCCGACCGACGCGGCACTAGAGGGGACGAACGAGCCATGGCCGTCACCACAGCCTCCGCCCCCGCCCCCGGTGTCTGGGGCGCCATCTGGCAGGGCATCACCCGCAGCACCAGCGGATTCATCGGGCTCTGCCTGGTCCTCGGAGTCCTGCTCTTCTCCTTCGTCGGGCCGCTGTTCATCGACCACGCCAACCCCACAGACGTCGCCAAGATCTGGGGTGCCCCCAACGCCGAACACTGGCTCGGCACCAACCACGAGGGCAAGGACACCTTCACCCAACTCGTCCTCGGCGGTCGCGAACCCATCTGGGTCGGCTTCGTCGCCGCCCTCATCACCGTCGCCATCGCCGTCGTCCTGGGCGCGGTCGCCGGCTACGTGCGAGGCCGGATCGACCACTTCCTGCTCCAGGTCACCGACATCACGATGACCGTCCCGTTCATCGTGCTGATGCTGGTCATCGCGTCCTTCTACCGGACCTCGTCGCCACTGGTGGTCTCCTTCATCATCGGCCTGGTCACCTGGCCGTTCCTGATGAGGTCGATCCGCGCGCAGGTGCTCAGCCTCAAGGAACGCGAGTTCATCGAGGCCGCCCGCCTCCAGGACCTGGGCACCGCCCGCATCCTCTTCGTCGAGGTCCTGCCCAACATGGCCGGCTACATCTTCATCAACTTCATCATCGCCATCACCAACGCGATCTACGCCGTCGTCGGCATGTACCTGCTCGGCCTGTTGCCCAGCACCGCCGACAACTGGGGGCTGATGATCCAGCAGGCCTGGGACAACAACGCCTTCCTCCTGCCCCAGGCGGCGCCCTTCCTCATCGCCCCGATGGTCATGATCATGCTCTTCCAGATCGGGCTGGTCACCATGACCCGTTCGCTGGAACAGGCCCTCAACCCCCGACTCCGGGACAGGTGATCCCCGTGAACGACCTCCCCACCGGCCCGGGCACCGACGACGGCGCCCTGCTGTCGGTTCGCGGCATCGACGTCGGCTACCGCACCGGACGCCGGACCCACGTCACCGCCGTGCACGACGTCTCCTTCGACCTCCACCCCGGTCAGTCCATGGCCCTGGTCGGGGAGTCCGGCTGCGGCAAGACCACCCTCGGCCTGGGCCTGCTCCGACTGCTGCCGCGTACCGGCGTCATCCCCAAGGGCGAGATCCTCTTTCGGCGCAAGGACGGCACCCGCGTCGACGTGCGCACCCTCCACAAGGAGAGGCTGCGCCGCTTCCGTTGGAACGAGGCGGCCATGGTCTTCCAAGGCGCCATGAACGCCTTCAACCCGGTGCTGCGCATCGGGGATCACTTCGTCGACACCTTCCGCGCCCACGAGGACGGCGATCGACGCCCCCGGCGGGAGATCCTCGAAGAGTCCGCCGAACTCCTGGAGATGGTCCGGCTCGACCCCGCCCGGGTCCTGAACGCCTTCCCCCACGAACTCTCCGGCGGCATGCGACAGCGCGGCCTCATCGCCCTGGCCCTGGCGCTGCGCCCCCAACTGCTGATCCTGGACGAACCCACCACCGCCCTGGACCTGCTCACCCAGCGCTCCATCGTGGAACGCCTCGCCGAACTGCGCGAACGACTGCGCTTCTCGATGGTCTTCATCACCCACGACCTGGGCCTCGCCGCCGCCCTGGCCGACCGGGTCGGCACCATGTACGCGGGACGCCTCATCGAGACCGGCACCACCCGCGACATCTTCCACCGCTCCCGGCACCCCTACACCTCGGCGCTGATCGACTCCGTGCCCCCGGTCGTCGGCGATCTGCACGTCCCCCAATCGCTGCCCGGCGGCCCGCCAAGCCTCCACGCGCTGCCGCCGGGCTGTTCCTTCGCCCCGCGCTGCGCCCACGCCCTGCCCGAATGCGACCTCACCCGCCCGGAGCTGGACGTGCTCGTCCCCCGAGACGAGGGTCTCGCTCACGCGGCGGCCTGCCTGCGCTCCACCGACGCCGAACTCCACGCAGAGGGGGTCTCCCGTTGATCGACCACACCTTGGCCACCACCCCGGTGAGTACCGAGACGCCGACCGAACCGGTGCTCACCCTCAAGGGCGCTCGCCAGACCTTCAAGACACCCCGAGGCGAAGTGCCCGCCGTCGCCGGCGTCGACCTGCAGGTCCGCCCCGGACAGGTCCTGTGCCTGGTGGGGGAGTCCGGCTGCGGCAAGACCACGACGGCCCGCATGGCCGCGGCCCTGGCGGACCCCACCGCCGGTTCCGTGCTGTTCCACGGCAAGGACGTCGCCACGATGGATCGGAGGGAACGCGCCGTCTTCCGCCGCTCGGTCCAGTACATCCACCAGGACCCCTACGCCTCCCTCAACCCGGTCCGTACCGTCTACTCCACGGTCTCCGCCGGGTTGCGTCGGCACAAGATGGTGAAGAACCACGCCGAGGCCAGGCGCGCCACCGCCGAACTCCTCGAACGCGTCGACCTGACCCCCGCCGAGGACCACCTCGACAAGTACCCCCACCAGATGTCCGGCGGCCAACGGCAACGCGTCGCCGTGGCCCGTGCCTTGGCGATGAACCCCGAGGTGATCATCGCCGACGAGTCCACGTCGATGCTCGACGTGTCCATCCGGGTGAGTCTCCTCAACACCCTCGGAAAACTCCGCGACGAGCTCGGTGTCGGCTTCCTGTTCATCACCCATGACCTCGCCGTCGCCAAGTACTTCGCCTGGCACGGCGAGATCGCCGTCATGTACCTCGGCAAGGTCGTGGAACAGGGCACCACCCCCCGGGTGGTCAACGATCCGCGGCACCCGTACACCAAGGCGCTCGTCTCCGCGGTGTGCGAACCCGACCCGGACCTGGTCCACGGCAAGGAACGGGTCCGACTGCGCGAGGCCGACATCCCCGACCTCACCGACCTGCCGCCGGGCTGCGACTTCCATCCACGCTGTCCCCTCTACGCCGAGGGCGACTGTGACGCCGTGCGGCCCCCGCTGGTGCGCGGCCACGACCGGCTGCTCGCCTGTCACGTCGTCACCCGGGGGTGATGGGACCTTGCTCCTCCTCATCGGGCGCTTCGGCGTTCTCGTCGGATCCTTCCTCACCCTGGCCTGCGTCCTCATGGCCGTGTTCACATCCCCCGGCACAGCCGAGTTCGTCATCAGCGTCGTCACCGTCGGTATCGGCCTGGTCGTCCTCAGTCTCGGTCTGCTCGCCGTCCTCCTGGAAAGGAAGCGTCAACCATGACCTCCCCCCACCCCCTCCACAACGCGATCCGGCAGGATCTGAGCAGACGACGCCTCCTGCGGGCCATGGGGCTCGGCGCGGCCGGAGTCACGGGCGCCGGGCTCCTGTCGGCCTGCGCCGGCGGTGACGCCGAGAGCGGTGGCACCACACGGTTCACCGGGGTCTTCGACTTCGACCTGGACTCCATGACCCGCAACGTCCACCGTGAGGACGGCGCGCTGCTGCTCGGTTCGGTGTACAAGGACCTGTTCCTGTGCCCGGGCGGTGTCTACAACTGGAGCACCCACGAGTGGGACTACCTCCTGCTCGAAGGGCACGAGTGGGACGGCGACGACCTCGTCGTGACGCTGAGGTCCGGCCTGAAGTGGAGCGACGGCTCGGACCTGAACGCCGACGACATGATCCGCAGCTACGCCATGCGTGTCCTGGAGGCCCCACCGTGGGGTTTCGGGTTCCCACAGGTCCAGGCCCTGGAGAAGCTGGACGACCTGAGCGTGCGGGTGGGCTTCGAGGACCCCTTCCCCAACATCGAGCGCAGCATCATCAAGCACCGCGTCGTCTCCAAGACCACCTATGAAGGCTTCGGCCAACCCGCCGTGGACATGGTCAACGACGGTGTCCGTCAAGGCGACGACGAGCACGCCGACTGGAACGCCGAGTTCATCGAGTTCGACCCCGACGAGATCGTGTGCAGCGGTCCGTACAAGTTCGACGAGGCGCAGATGTCGGACGCGCGCATCACGCTGGTGCGCAACGAGGAGGGCTACCAGGGTACCGAGGTCGCGTTCGACGAGGTCGTCATCCACAAGGGCGACAACCGCCAGTCCGCGCTGTTGATCCAGAGCGGTGACGTCGACTACTCCACCCTGGCGCCCTCCGCCGCCGACCAGCAGGCCTTCCAGGGCGTGGAGGGGTTCCGGTGGATCGAACACGCCGGCTACGACGGTTGCGGCATCATGTTCAACCACCGGGCCAAGCCGGAGGTCCAGGACGTGCGTGTGCGCAAGGCGCTGGCCTACATCCTGGACGGCGACCAGATCGGGCAGGTCGCCCGGGGCGAGGCCTACAGCAGGGTCGAGCACTACGCGGGTCTGGCCGACATCCAGGCCGAGGAGATCTTCACCGCCGAGGAACTGGCCGGGTTCGAGAACTACGACCAGGACCACGACAAGGCCACCGAACTGCTGGAGGAGGCCGGTTGGACCCTGGAGGGCGGCAAGTGGTTCCTGCCAGACGGTGAGGAGGCGAGCTTCGAGGTCATCGGTGTCGCCGGCTGGGGCGACTTCGAGCTGACCGCCACCCAGGTGGAGGAGGCCTGGAACGACTTCGGGATCAAGACCGAGGCCCGCAACGTACCCGAGGACAACCCGTGGGGTATCTGGGGCGCGGGCGACTTCGAGGTCGCCGTCCGGCACTGGGGCAACCCCGAACAGCCCGACTACTGGGGCGCGTTCCAGATGAACTTCCTGACCGAGAACGCCGGTACCGAAGACTCCCCGGGTCAGGGCTTCGACCTCCAGGTCGAGAGCCCCTCCCAGGGTGAGGTGGACATCGCCGAGCTGGTGGACACCGCCCAGCGCGCCGAGAGCGATGAAGAGCAGAAGGAGGCGTTGAAGAGGCTTTCGATCATCTTCAACGAACTCCTGCCGCGTGTCCCGATCTGGACCTACAAGTACCTGTCCCCGGCGATCGAGGGCGTGCGGGTCGAGGAGTTCCCGACGGACACACCCACCTCGCAGAACGAGCAGTACCAGGACAACCACGTCATCCTCGCCCTCATCCAGGGCGAACTGCGGCCGGTCCAGGAGTGATCGGGCGGAACGAACGGTACCGATAACGGCAGAGAGGGGCGGGCGTCGACGGACGTCCGCCCCTTCGTCCTGCCCCGCCTCCGTTTATTACGGACCAGGGTGCATTTGATTACTCAATGTCCGTTTATACGCGGGCATGTGAAGTGAATGTAGTCTCGCCTCGCGCGTGCAACCGCACACGCGTTTTCCCGACCGCCCGATCCACGCCCCGATCACACCCCGGCCCCGTTCAGGGGCCTCGGCCGTCGAAAGGAATCGCCGCGTCATGCCCAAGGACCTGTATGAAATCGGAGAGGTTCCGCCACTGGGCCACGTGCCCACGCGCATGCACGCTTTCACCATCCGCAGGGAACGCTACGGAGAGCCCCGAGACGCGTTCGCCCGTGAGATCGTGCCGGTCCCCGAGTTGAAGCCCGGGCACGTGTTGATCTACACGATGGCCGCGGGGATCAACTACAACAACATCTGGGCGGCCAAGGGACACCCGGCCGACGTCATCGCCGCGCGTGAGAAGGCGGGGGAGCCCGAGGACTACCACGTCGGTGGGTCCGACGGCTCCGGTGTGGTCTGGGCCGTCGGCGACGGTGTCACCAACGTGAAGGTCGGCGACCACGTCATCATCGCCCCCGGGCAGTGGGACGAGACGGCCGACGACATCCGCATGGGCGGCGACCCCATCGCCTCCAGGACCATGCGGGTGTGGGGCTATGAGAACAACCACGGGTCCTTCGGCCAGTTCACCTTGGTCCGTGACGTCCAACTGCACCACAAACCCGAGTCCCTGCCCTGGGACGTCGCGGGCGGCTTCCTCGTCAGCGTCGCCACCGCCTACCGGCAGTTGTTCGGCTGGCCGCCCCACACCGTCGACCCCGGCGACCCGGTCCTCATCTGGGGTGGCGCGGGCGGTCTGGGCACCTCCGCCATCCAGCTGGTCCATCAGGCCGGTGGCCTGCCCGTCGCGGTGGTCTCCACCGAGGAGAAGGCGAGGCTGTGCCGCGAACTCGGCGCGGTCGGCACCATCCTGCGGACCGAGTTCGACCACTGGGGAAGGGTTCCCGACGAGAGCGACACCCAGGCCTACGCCGAGTGGTTCCGCGGTGTACGCGCCTTCGGCAAGCGCTTCTGGGCCGAAGTGGGGGAGCGGCGCTCGCCTCGCATCGTGTTCGAGCACACCGGGGCCGACACCCTGCCCACGTCCCTGTACCTGTGCGACAACTCGGGCATGGTCGTCATCTGTGGGGCCACCTCCGGTTTCCAGGCCGATGTGGACCTGCGCTTCCTGTGGATGCGCCTCAAGCGCCTGCAAGGTTCCCACTTCGCCTCGCCGGCCCAGTGCCGTATAGCCATCCACCTCGTCGAGAGCGGTCGGATCGACCCGTGCGTGACCAAGGTGGTCGGGTTCGACGAGATCGGTGAGGCCCACCAGATCCTGCACGAGAACCGGCAGCCTCCGGGCAACATGGCCGCGCTCGTCAACGCCGCCCCAGGTCAGACCGGTCTGGATCTTTCCTAGGGCGTGTTCCGCGAATACCCGCCCTGCTGCGCGGCGCGTCCACCGAACACGTCCTAGCACCCTTTCGGGGTCGCGTGATCCAGATCAGGGCCGATTAGTAGTGATACTGATGACACCTGGCTAGAAACAGACAAAAGGTATAAATGCCGCGCTTCGGGGGGTGTTCGGGGTATTGGTTTCAGGGTGTTCTCGCACGTCATGTGGGTTTCATCTGGGGCTTTTCCACCCCTTCTCCGATTCTTCTGTCAAGCGGGGCGTCCTTTGTTAGTCTGACGAACCGAACGACGGTTCTCGGTGGAAGAACAGGAATTGTGTGGAACGTGGACACCTGTCCTCCGGATCGGGCGCACGTCGCCCGGGCCGGTGACGGGCCCGACCACAGGTTCCCTCGGCCCCGAAGGCCGTCGAGGCGTTCCCCCGGCGATCGGGGAACCTGTCCCGTCAGGTAACCGATCGAAGGCCCCGAAGTTTCATCCTCCCTGGTCGGGGCGGTGGTGCGGGGCCACCGCCGAGCCGCCCACCTGATTCGAGGAGACGAGATTGTGGCACAGGCGCAGTCACCGCAGGAACGCGATGACGACTCCCTGGCCAAGATGATGTCGACGGAGGGTGGGCGTGGAGCCAGGCGTGAAGGACGGTTCCGCCGGGCCATCTCCCGGATGGTCAAGTCCCAGGAACCCCCGTCACCGGAGACCGAGCTAGGAAATCCCGTGCATCAGCCCGTGCATCCGCACTCGCAAGAACCCGACGACCGCTCGTCGGCCGGCGAGGCCACACCCGTGACGGAGCCCCCCACCGGACCCTTCTCCGCGTCCGCCGAGAACGGTTACCGTCCCACTTCCAGGGTGAGCGTCCCCAACCCCTATACGACCAGGAACGTCGAGGTCGACGACGTCGACACCGGCGCTACCCCGGTCGGTCAGTGGCGCGGCGTCGGGCTCGACGAGCCCGAACTCCGCAGCCAGAACACTCCCGCCACCACGGACACCATGACCGACACCCCCACCCCGTCAGAGAACACGGAGCGGCCCCAGGCCCCTGTGTCCCCACCCGCCCCCGAGGCCGAGCACCGGCCCGAGCCGGGGCGGCACGTGGTCTCCGAGCCGTACAGAGCCGAGGGCCGCGGCGCGGAGCCACCGCGTCCGGAAGCGCCGCCGGAGACCCCGTGGCCGCAGGCCGAGCCCGCGGCGCCACAAGGACACTGGGCGCCCCCGCGATACGAGCAGGGCCCGCGGGCGCCCTACGAGTCGCAGCGCCCCTCGCCCACCCGACACCAGGGCCCGGAACAGGATTGGGACCGGGGCCCGGGTGGGCAGGACCCCTATGGCCCCGGCCCGCGAGGACAGCAGGGACCCCCGGCCCCGTACGACCACCGCGCACCGCGGGGTTACGGGGAAGGACAGGGGTACCCCGGGCCGTACGGTCACCAGGGCCCGCCCGCGTACCCCGGCCCCCAAGGACACCCCGACCACGGCCACCGAGGCGGATACGAGCCGAACTCGTACTACTACCAGCGGCCGCACCACGAAGGTCACCCCGCGGCTCCGCCCGCCGGGTACCCGCCGCAGCCGCCGATGCCGCAGCCCGCGCCGCACTACCAGGCCTACGCGCAGCCGATGCCGTACCAGAGCGCCTACCCGCTGCCCTACCAGCCGCCCGGCTACGTCCTGCCTGGGCAGCCGATGGTCTACCCGGGCCAGTTCGCGCCCTACGGCCAGATCAACCCCTACGGTCAGCCCGTCCAGCACGTCATCGTGCTCGCCGCCGGGCAGCAGCCACAGGTGATCACCGCCGAGTCGGCCGCCACGCTCTTCGCCGAGCGCGCCGAACCGACCCTCTCCTCGGAGGTGGGCCAGGACAAGGCGCTCACCCGAGCGGAGGAGGAGACGGGCGAGGAGACGACCCCGGAGCGGGAGCGGCCGAGCGCCGAGAACCCTGTCGAGCAGGAGACCGAGGCCCCCGAGCCCGAGGCCGGCGTCGTCCAGGACGAGGAGGCCGCGGCCAAGGCGGAGGTGGCCGAGGCCGTCTCCGAGGTCCTGCGCGACTCCAAGGACGACCTCCTCAACGAGGCGCTCGCCGGTCTGGCCATGCGCGACCTCTCCCTGGTCGACGCGCTGCTGGAGATGGTCGAGGAACTGGAGACCAGCGCCCAGGACCCCGACCTGCTCGACAAGCTCTTCCAGATCGACAACTTCGCGACCCGTATGCGGCGTAACGGAGAGAACTTCCTGGTGTTGACCGGGCATGACGGTGGCGAGTCCGACGCTCACGACGAGATCGTCCCGTTGCTGGACGTGGCCCGCGCCGCGACCTCGGAGATCAAGGACTACCCCAGGGTCACCCTCGGCAAGATCCCCCAGGCCTCCATCACCGGTCTGGCCGCCGACGACATCAGCCACCTCCTCGCGGAGCTGCTGGACAACGCCACGGCGAACTCGCCCGAGCACTCACAGGTGGTGATCAGCGCCCAGGAGTTGGACGACGGGCGCCTGATGATCGTCGTCGAGGACGAGGGCGTGGGCATCCCCGAGTCCCAGCTGGCCGAGCTCAACAACCGACTGGAGGGCGAACCGGTCCTCGACGACGAGGTGCCCCGGCACATGGGCCTGTACGTGGCCAGCCGCATCGCCCGCAAGCACGGTCTGGAGGCCCGCCTGGAGCCTCGCTCGTTCCGCGGGGTCAACGCCTACACGATCATCCCCCAGGGACTTCTGCGGATCGCCACCCCCCGGGTACCCGGGCAGGCCCGAACCTCGACGACACCGAGCGCGAGCGCCTCCGTGACACCGATCGGATCGACCGGCAACGGCAAGACCAACGGCACCAACGGTTCCCCCGGATCCAACGGAGCGCCCAAGCCGCCCACCGGCGGAAGCTCCGCCGTCACGGCGGCCGGTCTGCCCCGGCGCAGCGCCACCCCGCACGGTTCGCCGCTGCGGATGATGCCGCACCCCGGAGCGCTCTCGGACAACCCGCCGCCCGCCCCGAAGGGCAGGGAGGACACCCCGCCCAAGCTCACCGGTGAGGCCCGGGCGGAGCAGATCCGTGACGAGATCGGCGACTTCCTCGACGGGGAACGCGCCGCTCTCGAAGGCGAGGAGCTAGAGGGCGACCAGGAATGACGATCGACACGGCGACCCGTGCGGCATCGCGCGGTTCCGCCGTCTCCCAGACCCCCAGCGAATCAAGAAACTCGGCCGAGGCAGGTAGAGCACAAGCATGACTGAATCCACGAACGACAGCGTTGAGAACTTCTCGTGGCTCATCGACCGGTTCGTCCGGGACGTGCGCGGTGTCGAACACGCCGTGGTGGTCTCCTCCGACGGCCTGGTGCTGACCCACTCCAGTGACTTCCCCGAAGAGCACGCGGAACAGCTCGCGGCGATCTCCAGCGGCCTGCACAGCCTGGCGGTCGGTGGAGCCGGTCTGTTCCAGCGGGGTGAGTGCGAGCAGCTGCTCGTTCGCTTCAACCACGGCCACCTCTTCATCATGGCCATCAGTGACGGTTCCTGCATGGCGGTGCTGACCGCACCCGGTACGGAGCTGAAGATCGTCGGTTTCCAGATGGCCAAGCTCGTGGACAACGTCGCCCACGTGCTCACGCCGCAGCTGCGCTCGCAGTTGCGCGAAGTCATCCAGAACTGACGACGGCGTGTTCCGTAACGGTTCGGCAGGAATGAGGTTGCCTCGGCTATGAGCTTCCGAAGGCGAAGGAGTAACCGTGTCCGTCCGTTCACCTTCACGGGTGGGCGTACCCGGTCACGGCATCCGCTGATGGTGCAGACCCTGGTCTCGACGTCCGAGCCCGGGCAGGACCCTCCTGGCACCCTCATGCCGGAGTCGATCAACATCCACAAGCTGTGCCGGGAGACGCGGTCGCTCGCCGAGGTCTCGGCCGAGCTGAACATCCCTCTGGGCGTCACACAGGTGCTGGTCAGTGACCTGGCTGAGCAGGACCTGGTGTACATCCACCCGACCATCACCGGCAGCAGTCCATCGGAAAACCAGGTTCTGGAGAGGGCTCTTCGTGGTCTCGAACGACTTTTCCAGTGACAACAGGTCGAATCGCAAGAAGATGTCGAGCAAGATCGTCATCGCCGGTGGCTTCGGCGCCGGCAAGACGACCTTGGTTCGCTCGGTGTCGGAGATTCCACCGGTCACGACCGAAGCGATCATGACCGAGGCCAGCGTCGGACACGACGACACCTCGGTCACACCGGACAAGACGACCACCACCGTCGCGATGGACTTCGGTCGCATCACCATCGACGACGAGCTGGTCATGTACATGTTCGGTACACCGGGCCAGGCCCGGTTCTGGTTCATGTGGGACGATCTCGTCCGTGGCGCCGTCGGTGCCGTGGTCGTGGTCGACTGCCGAAGGCTCGCGGACTCCTTCGACGCCGTCGACTACTTCGAGACGAACAAGCGCATCCCCTACATCGTGGCGCTGAACAAGTTCGAGGGTCGTCTCGACTACACCTCGGATCAGGTCCGTGAGGCCCTGGAGGTCAGCCCGGAGGTGCCCATCATCGACTTCGACGCCCGGCACCGGATGTCCGGCGGCGACGTACTCAAGACCCTGTTGCGGTACGCGCTGGAGCACAAACGAACGAGCGAGCCCGTCGCCTGACGGGTGGGGGCCGCTCGGACTCGTGGTCGACCCTTCCCACAGCCCCGTAGATTCCCAGGAAAGTAAGCGACACAATGCGCAAGATCCTTATCGTCGGCGCCGGCCACGCCGGCCTGCACTTGGCCCACGGTCTCTTGACCCATGGCTACGACGTCACGGTGATCACGGGGCAGTCCTCGACGGAGATCCGGACGGGACGGTCCTCCGTCACGCAGTTCACCCTTCCCACGGCCCTGAGCCACGAGCGGGAGTACGACCTCGACCTGTGGAGTGTGCTGTCCCCGCAGGTCCGTAACCAACGAATCCATCTCTACCCGGGAGCGGACAATCCCGCCCTGTCCTTCGTCGGTAGGACCGGCCGGAACAACGACTACATGGTGTCGGTGGACCGCCGAGTGAAGATGGCCGACTGGCTGGAGTTCTTCGAGGACCGTGGGGGCAAGGTCGTCATCCACGGCGTCACCGTCACCGACCTCGACTACTTCTCCCGGATGTTCGACCTGATCATCGTCGCGGTCGGCCATGGGGAACTCGGTCAACTCTTCGACTACGACGAGAGTCGTTTCAGCGGAGCCCGACCCCGGTCCATGGCCCAGGCGTTGATCTACGACGTGTGGCCGGACTCCGCTGACGACGTCAACGTCGGCTGGGCGGCCTCCGCCGCGGAGGCCGGGAACACCATCCTCATGCCCATCCTCAGCCAGGAGGGCCCCTGCCACGCCCTGGTCATGGTGGACAAACGAGGCGGACCGATGGACGCCTGGCCCGACCGTCCGGGCCCTGAGGAACAGCTGCGCCGGATGAAGGATCTAATGCGTCGCTACGCTCCGGAGTACTACGAGCGGGTCAAGGACGCGGCGCTGGTCGACGGCAACAACAGCACCCTCACCGACGAGGTCACCCCCCAGGTGCGCAACCCCGTCGGGATTCTGCCGTCCGGAGGGAGGGTTCTGGGTATGGCCGATGTCGTCGTCACGATGGACCCCTACGTCGGCCAGAGCTGGAACAACTCCATGCACTGTGCGAAGGCCTACCTTGAGGCCATCATGGAACACGGAGATGGGAAGTTCGATGAGGACTTCCTGGTCGGCATGTTCGATCGGTTCTGGGAATTCGGTCTGCACAACCAGCTGTGGTCTGAGATGAATTCCACCATTTGGGATCAGGGTGACCTGCCGGATTACTTCCACCGGCTCATCGATGGTGCGCAACACCACCCCGAGATCGCAGATCGCTGGATTCAGGGGTGGGACTACCCGCCTGACTACGCCAATTGGCTCCTGGACCAGGAAGAGGCCATGAGGTATCTCTCCGAGGTCCAACAGCGGCACGGAGGCTGATCGCTCCCGCCCCACCCCGCAGTGCCCGATGTCCACGGACATCGGGCATTTCCTTTTGGTAACAGTTCTGTGAAATTACCAGTTGTGTCAGGGTCTGAATGCTCGCAGTGGATTGACCGAAAACTAGTGTTCCGTTGTCTTCTGTCCTGAATCGCGGATAGCATCCACTCTGCGGACGGCTTGAAACCACGGGTGGGGAACGTGTGGTTGAAGTGTTGATCGAGCCGTGTGCGGCTTGATTATCCCCGTGGTCGATTTCCGAAGAGTTCATCGGTTTCGGTCGCGGGGCCTCGTGTTCGTCGGACCCACCCTGAACTGCGCATAAAGGGCAGTGCGCGTGCACCTTCACGAGACTTTCAAGCCGAGCCGTGACTCCCTCGGGCCAGGACCCGCCCGGGTGAGGACGTCGAGTTCGACCGGAGGAACGCGATGACCAGGGATCCTCGAAGCGGTGCGGCCCCCCGCTCACCCATCGCGGTGGTGGGGCTGGCCTGCCGGCTGCCAGGCGCCTCGACACCGGAGGCCCTCTGGCGGTTGTTGTGCGAGGGGCGGGAGTCCATCTCACCGCCGCCCGAACGTCTCGGTTGGACCTCCACCGAACGGGACCACCGCTGGGGCGGCTACCTGGATCGTGCCGAGGACTTCGACGCGGCCTTCTTCGGTGTCTCCCCGCGCGAGGCCGTGGCCATGGACCCCCAGCAGCGGCTGATGCTCGAACTGAGCTGGGAGGCCGTCGAGAACGCGCGTACCGCGCCCGACAGTCTGCACGGCACCAGGACCGGGGTCTTCACCGGTGCCATCTCCTCGGACTACTCCCTCCTGCTTCGGGACGAGCCCGCCTCGCACCACAGCCTGACCGGTGGTCAGCGCGGCATGATCGCCAACCGCGTCTCCTACACGCTCGGCCTTCGTGGGCCCAGCATGACCGTGGACAGCGGGCAGTCCTCCTCCCTTGTCAGCGTGCACACGGCGATGGAGAGCCTGCGCAGTGGAGAGTGCGACATCGCGCTGGCCGGCGGCGTCAACCTCATCCTCCTGCCCGGAAGCACCGATGACGTGGAGTTGTTCGGCGGTCTGTCGCCGGACGCCCACTGCTACACCTTCGACTCGCGCGCCAACGGTTACGTCCGAGGCGAGGGCGGGGCCGTGGTCGTCCTCAAACCGCTCGATCGCGCGCTGGCGGACGGTGACCACGTCCACGCCGTTCTGTCCGGCGGAGCGGTCAACAACTCCGGTCCCACCTCCTACCTGGCCCGGCCCGAACCCGAAGGTCAGGTGGAGGTCCTGCGCGCCGCCCACCGCCGGGCCGGGATCGACCCCGCGCACGTGGGGTACGTGGAGTTGCACGGCACGGGCACCCCGGCCGGCGACCCGGTCGAGGCCGCCGCGCTCGGCGAGGTCTTCACCAAGCGTTCCAGCGCCCTGCGGGTGGGCTCGGTCAAGACCAACGTGGGACACCTGGAGGGCGCCGCCGGAATCGTCGGCCTGATCAAGGTCGTGCTCAGCCTCTCCCACGGCCTGTTGCCGCCCACTCGGAACTTCGACGCGCCCAACCCGGGGATCGACCTGGAGGGTCTGGGGCTGGCCCCGCAGACCGTTCGGGAACCCTGGCCCACGGAGACACCTCTGGCCGGGGTGTCCTCCTTCGGCATGGGCGGGACCAACTGCCACCTCGTCCTGGCTCCGCCGCCTCGACGCACACCCGAGGCCTCCGGCCAGGCACCGGGGGAGGGCGCTCTCGACCCCGTGCCCTGGATCCTCTCGGCCCGCTCCGAGGCGGCCCTTCGCGCCCAGGCCTCGGTATTGCACTCCTTCGTGTCCAAGCGGCCCGGTCTGCGCCCCGAGGACGTGGGTTTCTCGCTGGCGACCACCCGCACGGTCATGGAGCACCGCGCGGTCATCCTCGCCCCGGGCGGCAATGGAACACGTGACCTGGAGTCGATCCGTCCCTCCGGTGCGCCGGTGGGCGAACGCGATGGTCGCGGCCCCGTCCTGGTCTTCCCGGGACAGGGCGGCCAGTGGGCGGGCATGGTCCGTCCGCTCCTGGACGGCGACGGTCGACTCGCCCGGACCTTCGGTCGGCGACTGCGTGAGTGCGAGCGGGCCCTGGACCCCTACGTCGACTGGTCCCTCACCCGGGTGCTTCGCGGGGAGCCGGGGGCGCCCCGTTACGTCGGCCCCGGAGCCCGCGTGGACGTCGTCCAGCCGGTCCTGTGGGCGGTCATGGTGGCGCTGGCCCGGGTCTGGGAGACCTTGGGGGTACGTCCCACCGCCGTGATCGGTCACTCCCAGGGCGAGATCGCCGCGGCCCACGTGGCGGGTGTGCTGACCTTGGAGGACGCCGCCAAGGTGGTGGCGCTGCGCAGTCGGGCGCTGACCTCCCTCGGCGGCAGTGGTGCCATGGCCTCCCTCGGACTCTCCCCGGAACAGACCCAGGAGCTCATCGGCTCGCTGAACGACCTCCACCTGGCGGCGGTCAACGGGCCCGAGTCCGTGGTGGTCTCGGGCGATCCCGCCTCGGTGCGCGCCGCCGTGGACCACTGCGTGGACGACGGTGTGCACGCCGCCCTGGTGGACGTCGACTACGCCTCGCACTCCGCGCACGTCGAACGGGTCCGGGAGACCCTGCTCGAACAGTTGGAGGG
Organism: Nocardiopsis sp. NPDC055551; assembly: GCF_053619415.1. NCBI lineage: Bacteria > Bacillati > Actinomycetota > Actinomycetes > Streptosporangiales > Nocardiopsidaceae > Nocardiopsis > Nocardiopsis sp. NPDC055551. Next base: position 120,952 of record NZ_JBSHJJ010000013.1, read on the forward strand.
CGTCACGCCGCGTCCGGCCCGGATCCCCGTCCTGTCGACGCTGACCGGGAGCGAGCTGCGCCAGGACGGGCCCGCCATGGACGGTCGGTACTGGTACCTGGGGTTGCGCAATCCGGTCCGCTTCGCCGAAGCGGTGGCCGAGGCGGTGGCCGGCGGACACGACACCTTCGTCGAGGTCGGCCCGCATCCCGTCCTCGCCCACGGGATCGAACGCGTGTTGGCGTCCGGTGAGACGCGCGGTGCGGTGCTGGAGACCCTGCGGCGCGACCACGGAGACGAGGCCCAGCTGCTGACCGCGGCGGCCCAGGCCTTCACCGCCGGACTGGACGTGAACTGGGGGAACCTCTTCAGGGGTTCGGGCGCGCACCGCGTCGACCTGCCCACCTACCCCTTCCAACGCACCCGTCACTGGCCCGAGCTCACCCCGGTCGCACCGATGACCGTGGCGGCGGAGGGCGCGCCAGAACCTGCCGACGGGTCGGTCACCCCCGGGGGCGGAGGCGCTTCCGGGCTGGTGGCGTCCCTGAGCGCCCAGGTGTTGGAACTGGACGGGCTGGAGCCCGCGGACGAACGGCGGGCCTTCCGCGACCTCGGCTTCGACTCCATCATGCTGCTGGAACTGGCCGACCTCATCGAGGACGAGACCGGTGTCCGCCTGGAGGACTCCGTCCTCTTCGAACTCCCCACCCCGGCCGCGCTCGCGGGACACGTAGCCGAGGAACTGGGCGAGGAACCGCCCGACCGGGAGCGGGAGAAGGTCGCGCCGCGCCGTGCGGCCCCCGCCGAGACCACGCCGGTGGGAGCGGCCGACGACGACCCGATCGCCATCACCGCGATGGCCTGTCGCCTGCCCGGCGGGGTGAGCTCACCGGAACAGTTGTGGCGGTTGCTGGAGGAGGGGACCGACGCCATCGGGGCCTTCCCCGAGAACCGTGGCTGGGACCTGGACTCGCTCTACGATCCGGAACCCGGTACCCCCGGGCGCACCTACACGCGCAACGGCGGATTCCTCTACGACGCCGACCTCTTCGACGCCGACTTCTTCGGGATCAGCCCTCGCGAGGCCGACGCCATGGATCCCCAACAGCGTTTGCTGTTGGAGACCTCCTGGGAGGCGATTCAACGGGCCGGCCTGGACACCGAGGAACTGCGCGGTCGACAGGTGGGCGTCTTCGTCGGTGCGATGCCCGGCGAGTACGGCGCGCGACTGGCCGATCCGGCCGGTGACGCCGACGGTGGGTACCGGCTGACCGGAAGCACGCTGAGCGTGGCCTCCGGGCGTATCGCCTACGTGCTCGGCCTCAACGGCCCCGCGTTGACCATCGACACCGCCTGCTCCGGTTCGCTGGTGGCCCTGCACCAGGCCGCCGCCGCCCTGCGCCGGGGCGAGTGCTCCATGGCGCTGGCCGGTGGTGCGACCGTCATGGCCACCCCCGGGATGTTCCTGGAGTTCTCCGCGCAGCGCGGCCTGTCCGCGGACGGGCGCTGCCGTGCCTTCGGCGCGGGCGCCGAGGGCACCGCGTGGGCGGAGGGAGCGGGCATGCTCCTGCTCGAACGGGCCTCGCAGGCGCGCCGCAACGGTCGCCCCGTGTTGGCCTTGCTGCGTGGCAGCGCCGTGAACTCCGACGGGGCCTCCAATGGTCTGACGGCCCCCAACCCGGAGGCCCAGGAGAGGGTGATCCGTCAGGCCCTGTCCGCCGCCGGGCTCGCCCCCGGCGAGGTCGACGCGGTCGAGGCGCACGGCACCGGGACCCGGCTGGGCGATCCGATCGAGGCCCGTGCCCTGATGTCGGTCTACGGCCAGGATCGGGAGCACGACCTGTTGCTCGGCTCCCTCAAGTCCAACATCGGCCACGCCCAGGCCGCGGCGGGGGTCGCGGGCGTGATCAAGACCGTGGAGGCGCTGCGCCACGGTCGCCTGCCACGGACACTGCACGTGGATGAACCCACGGACCGGGTCGAGTGGCGAGGCAGTGGTGTGCGTCTGCTGTCCGAGGAGACCCCTTGGCCCGACACCGGACGACCCCGGCGGGCCGCGGTGTCCTCCTTCGGGATCAGCGGTACCAACGCGCACGTGCTGTTGGAGGGGGTGGCCGACGAGGTCGCCCCGGTCACCGTGCCGGATGATCCCTTCCAGCGTTCCCGCCACTGGCTTTCGCCGAGTGCGCCCGAGGCCCGTGCGGAGGAGGTGGCGACCCCGCTGCTGGACGACGGACTCTCCCTGGCCGACGGGGGAGCGGTGTTCCACGGCCGGATCTCCGTCGCCCGACAGCCCTGGACCGCCGACCACCGGGTCCTGGGCCGGGTGATGGTGCCCGGAACCGCGATCGTGGACCTGGTCGCCCGAGCGGGAGCGCGCGTCGGTGCCGACGTCGTCACGGACCTGGTGTTGGAGGCGCCCCTGACACTGGGGCGTGAGGGGACGGCGGAGCTACAGGTCCTCGTCGCCGCCCAGGACGGGCGAGGGCACCGTGAGGTCAACGTGTACGCGCGAGGTGGGGCCACCATGGACCCGCCCTGGATCCGTTACGCCTCCGGTGCCGTCGCTGGCGTGCGGACCCCCGCGGGCGCCCCCGAGAACACGGAACCGGGCTCGACCGTCCCGCCCACCTCCGGTACCGAGCGGATCCCGGTCGACTACACCGACCTGAGCGTTCGGGGTTACGGATACGGTCCGGCGTTCCGCGGACTGAAGTCGGTGCACGAATACGCGGACGAACTCTTCGTCGAGGTCGAACTGCCGGAGCGGGTCGCCACGGACGAGACGTTCCACGCGCTTCATCCGGCCCTGATGGACGCCGTCCTCCACGCGGTGCTACCGGGAGGCGGCGGAGAGGGCCACCACGGACCCGTGGTGCCCTTCGCCTGGAGCGGTATTCGGCTGAGCGCCTTCGAGGGAGGGGAGATGCCCCGCACGCTGAGGGCACGGCTCTCCCCGTTGGGCGGGGACCGCTACCGGCTCCTGGCCACCGACACCGGGGGCGAAACGCTCTGGTCCGTCGATGAACTGACCCTGAGGCCCTTGGGCCGGGACGCTCTGCCCGAACCGGAGCCGGGCGAACTTCCCGAGCTGTACGAGCTCCAGTGGGAGAGGGTCGAACCTCCGGAACCCCGGGTCGAGGAGACCGGTACCCTTCCCGCCCTGGCGGACCTGGATCCCGAGGCGCCGGTGCCCGCGCTGGTCTGCGCCGAGCTGCCCGCCTCCGTGGTCTACGCCGAGGGCGACACCCTGCCCGACGCGGTACGGCAGGGGCTGGAGTCGGCCCTGGAATCGGTCCGCGCGTGGCTGGCGGACGAGCGTACGGTCGACTCTCGGCTGGCCCTGATCACCTGGCGCGCGGTCGCCGTCGAAACCGGGGAGCCGCTCCCCGGGCTCGCCGCCGGTCCGGTCTGGGGACTGTTCCGCGCGGCCCAGCGCGAACATCCCGGCCGCTTGGTGTTGTTGGACTCCGACGGTGCCGAGGAGTCCCACGCGGTCCTGCCCGCGGCGCTCGAACTCGACGAACCACAGATCGCCCTGCGTTCGGGCACCGTCCTGGTCCCACGTCTGCGGAAACCCCAGGAAACGGAGGAAGGAACCTTCACCCCGCCAGGCCGACTGTGGCGCGCGGACACGCGGAGCCCGGGTTCCCTGGAAGCGTTGGACGCGGTGCCCTCGCCCGAAGGCGGTGCCGTCCTGGCCCCCTCGGAGGTACGTCTCTCCGTACGGGCCGCCGGCGTGAACTTCCATGACGTCGTCACGGCTCTAGGTGTTGTGGACGACGGTGTCGGGATCGGCATCGAGGGTGCGGGAATCGTCCTGGAGACGGGTTCCGAGGTGACGGACCTGGCCCCCGGTGACCGGGTGGCGGGGATGTTCGACGGTGCCTTCGGCCCCTTCGCCGTGGCGGACCGGGCCCGTCTGGCCCGTATGCCCGAGGGTTGGACCTTCGAGCAGGCGGCCTCGGTGCCGGTGGCCTTCCTGAGCGCCTACCACGGCCTGGTGGACCTGGCCGCGGTGCGCCCCGGTGAGAGCGTGCTCGTGCACGCGGCGGCCGGGGGCGTGGGTACCGCCGCCGTCCAACTCGCCCAGCACATGGGCGCCAAGGTGTTCGGCACCGCCAGCCCGCACAAGTGGCCGGGGCTGGCCGCCTACGGCCTCCCGATGGAACGGCTGGCCTCGTCCCGCACGCTGGAGTTCGAGGGCCGGCTGAGGGAGGCCAACGACGGCCGAGGCATCGACGTGGTCCTCAACTCACTGTCCGGCGAGTTCGTGGACGCCTCACTGCGCCTCCTGCGCTCGCCCGGCGACGGCGCGGGACCGGGCGGCCGGTTCGTGGAGATGGGCAAGACCGACATCCGTGACGTCGACGAGGTGGCCGCCGACCACCCGGGCCGTACCTACGAGGCCTTCAGCCTGCCGGACGTGGATCCCGAACGGATCGGCCGAATGCTCGTGCGGGTGATGGAGCTGTTCGAGGAGGGGGCCCTGCGTCCCCTGCCCACCACCGTGTACGAGGTCGGAGAGGTTCAGGAGGCCTTCCGCGCGCTCCAGCGCGGCGAGACCGTCGGCAAGGTGGTCCTCAAGATCCCCGCACCCTTCCCCCAGGAGGGCACGACCCTGATCACCGGTGGCACCGGCGGGCTCGGCCACCGTCTGGCGCACCACCTGGTCACCGCCTACGGCGTTCGGAACCTGTTGCTGCTCGGCCGTCGCGGCGCGGACACCCCCGGACAGGCGGAGCGGACCGCCCAGCTGGAGGCGTTCGGCGCCGAGGTGGAGGTCGTCGCCTGTGACGCGGCCGACCGCGAGGAACTGCGGAGTGTCCTGGCAGCGGTGCCGGAGGAGCGTCCGCTGCGCGCGGTGGTCCACGCCGCGGGAACCCTCGACGACGCCACCGTCGCCACCCTGACCCCGGAGCAATTGCACACCGTCCTTCGCCCCAAGGTCGACGCCGCGTGGAACCTGCACGAACTCACCGACGACCTGTCGTCCTTCGTCCTGTTCTCCTCGGCGGTGGGTGTCCTGGGCAACCCCGGGCAGGCGAACTACGCGGCGGCCAACTCCTTCTGTGACGCGTTGGCACACCTGCGGCGCGGGGACGGCCTTCCCGCCGTCTCGCTGTCGTGGGGGCTGTGGGCAGGTGGCGGTGGTATGACCGGCCACCTGGAGGAGTCCGACCTGGACGTGCTCGGCCGGAGCGGTCTGTTGCCGATGCGGCCCGACGCGGCGCTCGACCTGTTCGACACCGTGCTCTCCCGGAACCCGGTCCACGCGGTCCCCGCGTGGCTCACCCCGGCCACCGGAGTCAGTGTGCTCCGAGGGCTCCTGCCCGAACCCGGCGCGGAGCGTGCCTTGCCCGCCACACCCACCGCCTCCGGTTCCACCGGTGGCGCGGGGGACACGGGTGATCCGGCCGCGCGCTTCGCCGCCATGGACGAGGACGAGCGGTCCCGTGCCCTGTTGGCGGAGGTCCGCGCGCACACCGCCGTGGTCCTGGGACACCGGGCCGGTTCGGCGTCCAAGGTGGACCCCGACCGCCCCTTCACCGAACAGGGCACGGACTCGCTGACCAGCGTGGAGCTGCGCAACCGGCTCAGCAGCGCCATCGGGGTGCGGATCCCGGCCACCGCCGTCTTCGACCACCCCACCCCCCGGGCGCTGGCACGGTTGCTCGACGGTCTCCTGGCTCGGGAACCCGAGGCCGCGACCGAGCGCGTCGGCCGACACCGGACCGACACACCTCGTACGGAGACCGGCGACGAGGACGACATCGACGAGATGGGCGTCGACGAACTGGTGGACCTCGCCCTGCGGGGCCCGAGCGTTTGACGAGGAGCTTGAGTTGAGCAGCGAAAGCGAACGCCTGGTCGCGGCGCTCCGGAACACGATGAAGGAGAACTCCCGGCTCCGCGCCGAGCTGGAGAGTGAACCCGAACCGATCGCGATCGTGGGAACGGGATGCCGGCTGCCGGGTGGTGTGGACACCCCCGAACAGTTGTGGGAGATGGTCTTCGAGGGACGGGAGGCGGTCGGTCCCCTCCCCGACGACCGTGGATGGGACCTGACGGGACTCCTGGCCCAGGGGGAGAACGGCCGACTCGTCGACATGGACCGGGGATCCTTCCTACGGGACGTCTTCGACTTCGACCCGGCCTTCTTCGGTATCTCGCCCCGTGAGGCCGAGGCGATGGAACCCCAACAGCGCCTCCTGCTCGAACTGGCCTGGGAGACGCTCGAACGGGCGGGGATCGCCCCGACCTCCCTGGCCGGCAGCGAGACCGGTGTCTACGTCGGGCTCGTCCAACAGGAGTACGGGCCGCCGGTGCACCGGCACACGGCGGACGGCGTCACCCTGACCGGGGTGTCGTCGAGCGTCGCCTCCGGCCGTATCTCCTACTGCCTGGGACTGACCGGCCCCGCGCTGACGGTGGACACCGCCTGTTCCTCCTCGTTGGTCTCCATGCTCCTGGCCGTGCGCGCCCTTCGTGGGGGCGAGTGCTCACTGGCCCTGGCCGGTGGCGCCACGGTCATGTCGACCCCCGGAACCCTCACCGAGTTCACCCGCCTGCGCGGGGTGGCCCCCGACGGGCGCTCCAAGGCCTTCGGTCGGGACGCCGACGGAGCCGCCTTCTCGGAGGGGGCGGGGATGGTGGTGCTGGAACGCCTGTCCGACGCCCGACGCAACGGTCACCGCGTCCTGGCGGTCGTTCGGGGCGGCGCGGTCAACCAGGACGGGGCCTCCAACGGGCTCACCGCCCCCAACGGCCCCTCCCAGACCCGGGTGATCGGCCGGGCGCTCGCCGACGCCGGGCTGACCCCCGCCGACGTCGACCTGGTGGAGGCCCACGGCACCGGGACCACCCTGGGCGACCCCATCGAGGCTCAGGCGTTGATCGACGCCTACGGCCGGGGACGTTCCGAGGACCATCCGCTCTGGTTGGGTTCGCTCAAGTCCAACATCGGGCACCCGCAGGCCGCCGCCGGGGTGGCCGGGGTCGTCAAGACCGTAGAGGCCCTGCGGCACGGGATCATGCCGCCCACCCTGCACGCGGACGAACCCAGCACCTACGTGGACTGGGACGGAGGTGTCCGGCTGCTCCAGGAGACCCGTCCCTGGGCGGACACCGGCCGGCCGCGCAGGGCGGCGGTCTCCTCGTTCGGGATGAGCGGGACCAACGCCCACCTGATCCTGGAACAGGCTCCGGACGCCGACCCACGGGACGTCCCCGCGCGGCCGGTCTCGGTGGCGGGGGCCGCCGCATGGCCCCTGTCCGCACGCACCCCCGAGGCGCTCACCGCCCAGGCCGCGCGCCTGCGCGAACACGTCCAGGACCACCCCGACCTCCTTCCGTCCGATGTCGGGCACGCTCTGGCCACCACGCGCTCGGCCCTCGAACACCGGGCCGTGGTCACGGGACGCGACCGCGACGAACTCCTGACCGCGCTGACCTCCCTGGAGGCCGGAACGCCGGGGGCCACCGTGGCCACCGGACGGGCCCGCCCGGACCGCCGCCCCGTACTGGTCTTCCCCGGCCAGGGCGGCCAGTGGGAGGGCATGGCCGTCGAGCTTCTGGACGCCTCCGCCGAGTTCGCCCGGCACGTCGACGCCTGTGAACGGGCGCTGGAACCCCACGTCGGTTGGCGGCTCACCGACGTCCTTCGAGGCGTGCGGGGCGCACCCGCACTGGACCGCGTGGACGTGGTGCAGCCCGCGCTGTGGGCGGTCATGGTCTCCCTGGCCCGCCTGTGGATGGCGCACGGCCTGGTCCCGGCCGCCGTGGTCGGCCACTCGCAAGGGGAGGTCGCCGCCGCGCACATCGCGGGCGCCCTCGGTCTGGAGGACGCCGCGAAGGTGGTGTCCCTGCGCAGCCGGGCCGTGCTCGAACTCGCCGGCACCGGGGCGATGGCCTCGGTGGCGAGCCCCGCCAAGGCCGTGCTCGACCGCCTCGGCCCCTGGGCGGGACGGGTCCACGTGGCCACGGTCAACAGTCCTTCGAGCACCGTCATCGCCGGTGAACCCGACGCGGTGGCCCAGGTGGTCCAGGGGTGTGAGGCCGAAGGCGTCCGGGCCCGGATGATCGCCGTCGACTACGCGTCGCACACACCGTTCGTGGACGTCCTGCGCGATCGGATCCAGGGTGAACTGTCCGGGATCGTTCCGACCAGACCGCAGATCCCCCTGTACTCCACCCTGACCGGTGAACTCCTGGACGGACGACCGTTGGACGCCGCCCACTGGTTCCAGGGCCTGCGCGAACCCGTGCGTTTCGCCGAGGCCACCGAGGCCCTGATCACCGCCGGACACGACGTGTTCGTCGAGGTCGGACCGCACCCGGTGCTCACCCCGGCCGTTCAGGAGACAGCGGAGGCCGTCGGGGCCGACGACACGGTCGCGCTGGGAACCCTGCGCCGTGACGAGGGTGGCCCGGTCCGCTTCCTGACGGCCCTGGGACAGGCCCACGGCCACGGTGTCGACCTCGACTGGTCCCCACTGTTCGATGTGGACGCCGTCCCGGTCGACCTGCCCACCTACGCCTTCCAAAGACAGCGGTACTGGCGGCCGGGACCGGAGACGCAGGCCGAGGGACGCTCCTTCGAGAACGTCGTCGGCGCCGTCGACGGCGGTCCCGCCGGCGGCTGGACCTACCGCGAGGAGTGGGTGACCGTTCCGGTGCCCGCCATCGCTTCGGCGCACCCACCGGCCACGGCCACCGACCGGGGCACCTGGCTGTTGGTCGGCTCCCGGAGCGGGCCGGCGATCCAGGGCTGCGTCGCGGCCCTGGAGGCGGACGGTCACCGCACCCGCGTCGTCGACCTCCCCCACGACGCCGGGCGGGATTCGGTGTCCGCGCTGCTCGACACCGCCCGGGACGGGGCGGGGAACATCGCCGGCGTCCTGCTGACCACCGCCCTGGACACCGCCCCCGACGAGGTCCGGCCCCCGTCCACCGACCCCGCCCACAAGGACGCCCTTCTCACCCTCCAGGCCATGCTCGACACGGGGATCGACGCCCCGCTGTGGTGCCTGACCAGTGGCGCGGTCGACAGCGGAACCGGCGTGAACGATCCCGCCGCCGCGCTGCTGTGGGGCCTGGGCCGTGTCGCGGCCCAGGAGCACACCGACCATTGGGGCGGTCTGGTCGACCTCCCCGACCCCGACGACCCGGAGAGCGGAACCGTCCTGGCCGCGATCCTGACCGGCCGGGTCGCGGCGGGTGAGGACCAACTCGCGGTGCGCGGACCCGCCGTGCTGGCGCGACGACTCGCCAGAGCACCGCTCGGAGGGGACGGGGTCCGGGACTGGAAGCCGTCGGGCACGGTTCTGGTCACCGGCGGCACCGGAGGGCTCGGGGCGCACACCGCGCGCCGGCTCGCCGAACTGGGGGCCGAGCACCTCCTCCTGCTCAGCCGCCGCGGACCCCGGGCCCCCGGGGCCGAGGAACTGACGGCCGACCTCCGTGCGGCCGGGGCCCGGGTCACGCTCGTGGCCTGCGACGTCGGGGATCGCGCCGAACTCGCCCAAGCCCTCGCCGATGTTCCCGAGGACCTCCCGCTCACGGCCGTGTTCCACACCGCCGCCGAGTTGGACGACGGCGCCGTGGCCGACCTCGACCCGGTCGACATCGCCCGGGTCCTGCGGGCCAAGGCGGACGGAGCCGTGCATCTGCACGCGCTCACCAGAGGGCTGGACCTTTCGGCGTTCGTGTTGTTCTCGTCGGTGGGCGCCGTGTTCGGTGTGACCGGCCAGGGCAACTACGCCCCCGGCAACGTCTTCTGTGAATCCTTCGCCCACTACCGCCGCTCCCTGGGACTACCCGCCACGTCGATCGCGTGGGGTGCCTGGGAGGGTGCGGGGATGGCCGGTCGCGAGGCCGTGGCCGGACTGTTGCGCCGACACGGCCTGCCCACCATGAAACCGGAACCGGCGCTGGAGGGGTTGCGGCGCGCCCTGGACCACGACCAGACGGCGTTGGCCGTCGCCGACGTCGACTGGCCGCGCTTCCGGGTGGCCTTCACCGCCAACCGGCCCAGCCCACTGATCGGCGACCTCCACCCGGTGGGGGGCACGGGGACCACCGCGTCCACCACCCCGCCCACGGAGGGAGCGACCCTGCGGGACCGACTCTCCGGGGCGGGGCGCGGCGAACGGGTCCGCGCGCTCACCGAGCACGTGTGCGAGCACGTGGCGGCCATCCTCGGGTACCGGTCGGCGGACGACGTCCCGTCCGACCGGGGGCTGAAGGACCTCGGAATGGACTCGGTCACGGCGGTGGAACTGCGCAACCGGCTCTCCGCGCTCACCGGGGTCCGCCTGCCCTCCGCCGTGGCCTTCGACCACCCCACCTGTGAGGCGCTGGCCCGGCACGTCGAGGAGCGCGTGTTCGGCAGCGCGGAACAGATCGTCCTGGAACGTCTCGACGGCCTCACCGCCGCCCTCGACGAGTACGAGGGCGAACGGGGAACCCTGGTCACCGAGCGACTCCGAGCCCTGTTGGGCCGACTGGATCCGGGGGCGTCGAACCGGCCGGAGTCCGGACCCGAGGGCTCCGACCTGGCCACGGCCTCCAAGGAAGAGCTCTTCGCGCTCATCGACGAGACCCTGGGCGACTGATCCCGGCCGACGCCGAGGACCAAGAACCGAACGACCACAGCCAAGACCTCGGCACCGTGCGCGGTGCCGCGAAGTGAAGCGGTGAGGCACGCCCATGACCGACGACGCACAGGTTCTCGACTACCTCAAACGGGTCACCACCGATCTGCGACGCACCCGCGCCGAACTCGCGCGGTTGCGTGAACGCGACAGCGAGCCCATCGCGATCGTGGGCATGGGCTGCCGTCTGCCCGGAGGGGTGGACGGCCCGGAAGGACTCTGGAACCTGTTGGCACAGGGGGCCGACGCCATCGGCGACCTGCCCGAGGACCGGGGATGGGACGTCGAGGACATGCGAGGCCGCCCGGGCATGTCCGCGGGCGGCGGGTTCCTCGACGACGTGGCCGGGTTCGACGCCGGGTTCTTCGGGATCTCCCCGCGCGAGGCCGAGGCGATGGATCCCCAACAGCGGCTCATGCTGGAGGTCACCTGGGAGTCCCTCGAACGCGCCGGGATCGACCCCGCGGCCCTGGCCGAGACGTCCACCGGGGTCTTCACCGGGATCAGCACGACCGACTACGCCCGCACCACCACCTCCGGCAGGGTGCCCATGCCTGAAGGGGCCGTGGGCTACCTGATGACCGGCGTCGCCGCCAGCGTGGCCTCGGGGAGGATCGCCTACACCCTGGGGTTGCGGGGCCCCGCGCTGACCGTCGACACCGCGTGCTCCTCCTCCCTGACGGCCGTCCAACTCGCCGTGCGGTCCCTGCGCCAGGGCGAGTGCTCACTGGCGCTGGCGGGCGGCGCCACCGTGATGTCGAGTCCCTCGCTCTTCGCGGAGTCCGCCAAACAGGGCGTGCTCTCCCAGGACGGTCGCTGCAAGGCCTTCGGTGCCGGGGCGGACGGCACCGGGTTCGGTGAGGGCGCCGCGGCCCTGGTCCTGGAGCGGCTCTCCGACGCCGAACGCAACGGCCACCGCGTCCTGGCGGTGGTTCGGGGCGGCGCGGTCAACCAGGATGGCGCCTCCAGCGGACTGACCGCCCCCAACGGCCCCGCGCAGACCCGGGTGCTCCGGGCGGCGCTGACCGACGCCGGGCTGACCCCCGACGACATCGACGCCGTGGAGGCGCACGGAACCGGCACCGAACTCGGTGACCCGATCGAGGCCGACGCCCTCTTGGACGTGTTCGGCGGTAGGTCGGGCGGGGATCCCCTCTGGCTGGGGTCGGTCAAGTCGAACCTGGGCCACACCCAGGCGGCGGCCGGCGCCGTCGGGATCATCAAGATGGTGCTGGCCCTGGGTCACGAACGACTTCCCAGGACGCTGCACGCCGATCGCCCCTCGACCCTGGTCGACTGGGAATCGGGCGGTGTGCGGCCGTTGTCCGAGGCGCGGGACTGGCCGCGCGGCGAACGACCGCGCCGCGCGGGTGTGTCCTCCTTCGGCATCAGCGGGACCAACGTCCACCTCGTGCTGGAGGAGGCCCCCGAACCCGCCGCCGAGGCCTCGCAGGCCCCGGAAACCGCCGGGCCACTGGTCGAGGGGCGCACCGTCTGGTCGCTGTCCGCCCGCGACCGGGCCGCGCTCACGGCCCAGGCCGACCGTCTCGCCGATCGGCTGACCGACCACCCCGGTGGTGCCCCCTCCGCCGGCGACGTCGCCCGCTCGCTGGCCACCACCCGCGGCCGTTTCGCCCGGCGCGCGGCCGTTGTCGGCGCCGACACCGAGGTCCTCACCGACCGGCTGCGGTCCCTGGCGCGAGGCGAGGACACCGAAGGTCTGGTCACCGGTGAGGTCCACCGGCCCGGACGCTCGGAGAAGCCGGTCTTCGTCTTCCCCGGTCAAGGCGGTCAGTGGGCGGGCATGGCCAAGGGCCTCATGGCGCACTCCCCGGTCTTCGCCGAGTCCGTGGCCGAGTGCGAACGGGCCCTGGCCCCTCTCGTGGACTGGTCGCTGTCGGCGGTCCTGCGACAGGAACCCCACGCCCCGCCCTTCATGGGGCAGGACGCGCCGGCGGACGTCGTGCAACCGGCCCTCTGGGCGGTCCTGGTGTCCCTGGCCCGGCTGTGGCGCGCCGCGGGGGTCGAACCCTCCGCCGTGGTCGGTCAATCCCAAGGAGAGGTGGCCGCCGCCTGTGTGGCCGGGATCCTCTCCCTGGAGGACGGTGCGCGGGTGGTGGTCACCCGCAGCCGTGTGCTGGGCAAGGTCGCGGGGGAGGGCGGCATCGCCGTGGTCGGGCTCGGCGCGGCCGAGGTCGCCGGTCTGATCGAAGGCCAAGGTGACCGGATCGTCCTCGCGGGCGCCAACGGACCGGATACCAGCACGGTCGCCGGTGCCGCCGAGGTCATCGACGTGTTCGTGGCGGCCCGTGAGAGGGACGGGACCTTCGTGCGAAGGATCCCGGTCGACTACACCTCGCACTGCTTCCTCATGGACCGGGTCGAGGAGGAGTTCCGGGCCGGTCTGGTCGACCTGCGCCCCCGCCCGGGCACCGTACCGTTCCACTCCACCGTGGCCCCCTCGCCCACCTGGCGACCGGGGGACGAGCCGCCGACGGAGCCCGTGGACGGGAGCACGCTCGACGCCGACCACTGGTACCGGAACCTGCGCCACGGGGTGCTCCTCGAACCGGTGATCCGTCGACTGGCCACCGCCGGGCACGCGTTCGTCGAGGTCGGAGCGCACCCGGTGTTGTCGATGCCGTTGCGGCGGACCCTGGAGGCCGCCGGTGTCGCCGACCGCCCCGTGGTGCACACCCTGCGCCGGGACGAGGACACCGGCGACCGCTTCCTCACGGCGCTGGCCGAGGCGCACTGCCAAGGAATCACCGTCGACTGGGAACGGGTCCTGGGCGCCGGCGCGAACGACGTCGAACTGCCGACCTACCCCTTCCAACGACGCCGATACTGGCTGGAGGAGCCCGAGCTCGCCGGTGATCCCTCATCGGTCGGCCTCACCCCCGCCGACCACCCGCTGATCGGCGCCTGGACGCCGATCGGTGCGAGCGGACAGACTCTCTTCACCGGCCGACTCGACACCGCGCGGGCGCCCTGGCTGACCGAACACGCGGTGTCCGGTCGGGTGATCCTGCCCGGAACCGCCACGTTGGAACTGCTCCTGACCGTCGGACGGGTCTGCGACCGTCCCGAGATCGCCGAGCTGACCCTGAGCGCACCACTGGAGATCGACCCCGACGGTCCCGGGACGCCCTTCCAGGTCATCGTGGAGGCCCCCGACCTGCGCGGGGCGCGCGACTTCCGGCTGCTCTCGTCCTCCCCCGACGGAGAACACTGGACCGAGCACGCCGAGGGACGGCTGGTCCCGGCCGCACGGACCCCCGCGCCGGCCCCCGTGCCGTTCGCCCCCGGCACCACCGAACTCGCGATGGCCGACACCTATGCCCTGTTCGAGGCCCGCGGCATCGAGTACGGTCCCGCCTTCCAGGGCCTGCGCGCGGTCCGCGCCGACGGAACCCGCACCTGGGCCGAGGCCGGACCGGACACCCTGCCCACTGACGCCGAGGCGATGACCGGCCCGCACCCGGTCCTGCTCGACGCCGGACTCCAGTCCCTGCTCCTGCGTGAGACGGACACCGACGAGGCGCCCCGACTGCTGATGCCCTTCGGCTGGAGCGGGGTACGACTGCATCGGTCCGACACCCCCGAACGGGTCCGGGTGCGGCTCACCCGGACCGGGGACGACACCTACGAGGTCCTGCTCACCGACCCCGAGGACGCGCCCGTCCTGAGCATCGCCGCCCTCTCCGTCCGGGAGGCCGCACCGATGACCGGAGCGGACCAGGACGCGCTCTTCCACCAGGAGTGGGAGGAACTCACAGAACCGGGCGAGGGCGCCGTGCCCGACCCGACGACCTGGGCCGCGGTGGGCACCGTGCCCGGGATCGATCGTCGTCCCCAGGAGGGCGACGAGGCGCCCGCCGTGATCGTGCTCGCGCCCGAGGGACCCGCGGGCGCCGACCCCGAACACGCCCTCGAACGGTTGTCCGCCGTACTGGGCCCGATCCGCGACCGGGTGGAGGCCGACCGCTACGCCGCCACCCGTTTCGTGGTGCTCACCCGGGGAGCCGTGAGCCTGCCGGGGGACACCGACCTGCCCGTCGACCCGTCCGCCGCGGCGCTGTGGGGACTCATCGCCTCCGCCGAGACCGAGAACCCCGGCCGCTTCCTGCTGCTGGACGCCGACCACGCCGACCCGGAACTGGTCGCCGCCGCGCTGCGCACGGCGGAACCGCGAGTGGCCGCCAGGGGCGGTCGGCTCCACGCCCCGCGCCTGGCCCGCACCCGCTCCGAGGCCGACATCGGTACCGTTCCGCCCGCCCGCGGCCCGGGCTGGCGTCTGGACACCGACGGTCACGGCATCCTCGACGGACTTACCTACGTGCCCGTGGCCCAACGCCCGCTCGCACCCCATGAGGTGCGTGTCGCCGTCCGCGCCGCGGGGCTGAACTTCCGCGACGTCCTGATGACCGTGGGCATGTACCCCGAACCGGGCGACATCGGCAACGAGGGCTCCGGCGTGGTGCTGGAGGTCGGAGAGGCCACCGAAGGCCTGAAGCCGGGCGATCGGGTGATGGGGCTCTTCCCCGGCGCCTTCGGCCCGGTCGCGGTGGCCGACCACCGGTACCTGGCCAAGGTCCCCCAAGGGTGGGACCACGCGGAGGCGGCCGCCATCCCCGCCGTCTACCTCACCGCCTACCTCGCCCTGGTGGAGGAGGCCGGCCTGCGCGCCGGTGAGACCGTCCTCATCCACTCCGCCGCGGGCGGGGTGGGTCAGGCGGCACTCGGCCTGGCCCGGCACCTCGGTGCCCGCGTGCTCGCCACGGCAAGCCCCGAGAAATGGGACCTGCTCCGAGGGTCCGGTCTGGGCGAGGACGAGATCGCGCACTCGCGTGAACTCGGGTTCGAGGAGTGCTTCCGCGCGAGCGCCGGCACCGTGGACGTGGTCCTCAACTCCCTCACCGGGGACGCGATCACAGCGTCCCTGCGGCTACTCGGCGAGGGCGGCCGGTTCATGGAACTGGGCCGTAACGAACTGCTCGGAACGGGCGACGTCCCCGAAGGCGTCACCTACCGGGCCTTCAACGTCCTGGAATCGGGGCCGGAGCCGATCCGGCGCGCCTTCGCCGCACTCCTGCCGCTCCTCGCGGACGGCACCCTGCCCCGCGGCCCCCTCAGTCGGTACCCGATCGAGGAGGCGCCCGAGGCGTTCCAGATCATGCAGCGCGGCCACAACGTCGGCAAGGCCGTACTGGAGCTGTCCACTCGCTTGCGCCCCGGTGGAACGGTCCTGATCACCGGGGCCACCGGCCGCCTGGGCAGCCTGGTCGCCCGCCACCTGGTCGTCCGGCATGGCGTGGAGGACCTCCTCCTCATCGGTCGCCAGGGGCCCCGCGCCCCCGGCGCGACCGAACTCGTCGCCGAACTCACCGAGCTCGGGGCCCGCGTCCGGATCGAGGCGTGCGACGTCACCGACACCGACCGTCTGCGGGACCTCCTCACCGAGGTTCCGGTCTCGGCGGTCGTGCACTCGGCCGGCCTGATCGACGACTCCACCTTCACCGGGCTGACCACCGCACGCCTGGACAAGGTGATGGCTCCCAAGGCCGTCGGCGCGTGGAACCTGCACCGTCTCACCGCCCACCTCGACCTGGACGCGTTCGTCCTGTTCTCCTCGGCGGCGGGGGTCTTCGGTAGCGCCGGTCAGGCCGCCTACTCGGCCGCCAACGCCTACCTGGACGCACTCGCCCGGCACCGTCGGGAACAGGGACTGCCGGCCCAGTCGCTGGCCTGGGGGCGCTGGCTGGTGGAGACCCGCGAGTTCGCCGAGATGGACGACGTTTCCGCGAACCGGATGGCCCGCACCTGGGGCGTCCAGGGGATCGGCGACGACGAGGGGTGCGCGCTGTTGGACGCGGCCATGGCCGCCGGCCGCGCCGAACTCGTGCCCTCACCGATCGACCTGGTGGGCCTGCGCACCCGAGCGGTCACCCAAGGGTCCGTGCCGGCGCTGATGCGCGGGCTGGTGCGCGCCCCCGAACGCGCGGCCGGCGACACCGACCGGGTGATCTCCGTGCCGTCCGGGGCCGAGCGCAGGGGGCTGATCACCCGACTGGTCCGTGAACGTGCGGCCGAGATCCTGGGCTACGCGGAGTACGGCGCCCACCAGGAGTTCCCCGAGTCCGGGTTCGACTCGCTGACCGCCGTGGAGCTGCGCAACCACCTCCAGGCGCTCACCGATCTGCGCCTGCCCGCCACCCTGGTGTTCCAGCACTCCACCCCGGTGGCCCTGGCCGAGCACCTCGACCGGGAGATGGGCGGGTCCACCCCGGGAACGGGCACGACCGGGGGGACCCCCGACAGCCTGGTCGGACTCTTCCTGGACGCCTGCGTCGCGAACCGCCCCAAGGAGGCCGTCGACCTGGCCCTGGCCGCCTCGCGCACACGCGCGGTCTTCACCGGGGCCTCACCCTCTGCCGCCACCACCCTGGCCACGGGACCCGAGGAACCCGTCCTGATCTGCCACCCGTCCCTGGTCATGACCTCCGGCCCGCACGAGTTCGCCCGATTCGCCGGCCGGTGGCAGGGACGCCGTGGAGTCCACGTGCTCTCCGCTCCGGGGTACCTGGAGGGCGAGGAACTACCCGCGGACCTGGACACCTTCGTGCGCTCCCAGGCCGACCAGGCGCTCGCCGTGGCCGCCGGTCGTCCGTTCGTCCTGGTCGGTCGTTCCTCGGGTGGTTGGACGGCACACGCCGTCGCCGAGGAACTCGCCGCCAGGGGGACCCCGCCCGCGAAGGCCGTCCTACTCGACACGGTGGTGCCCGGCGACGACGAACTCCTGCCCATGGTGACGGAGTTCGTCACCGAGCGCGCCAACGAGTTCGAGCTGATGGACACCGCCCGACTGACCGCGATGGGCGCCTACCTCGACCTGTTCTCCTCGTGGCGGCCCTCGTCGTGGCGGGGCCCGACGGTGCAGGTGCGTCCGATCGAAGCGGTGGTCACCGCCGGCGGCGCCAAACTCGGCCTGGACTGGAGTTGGCCCACCGCGCACGACCGGTTCGAGGTGCCGGGGGACCACTTCACCATGATGGAGGAACACGCCCCCCGGACCGCCGAAGCGGTGGACCGGAGCATCGCCGAGTGATCTCTTCGTCGACGCGGTCGCGGTGGATCCACCGCGACCGCGTTACCCTCCACGTCCTGGACACCGGTACCGAGGGACCACCGGTCGTGCTGCTCCACGGCCTGGCCGGCAACGCCCGAGAGTTCCTCCCGACCGCTCACGCCCTCGCACCTGACTTCCGGGTCCTCATGGTGGATCAACGCGGCCACGGCCGTAGCACCCGCCTGCCCGAGGACACCTCCCGGGAAGCGTTCGTCGCGGACATCGTCACCGTCATCGAGGAACTCGCCGAGGGGCCCGTGCACCTGGTGGGCCAATCCATGGGCGCCCACACCGCGATGCTGACCGCGAGCGCCCGCCCCGACCTCGTGGACCGGCTCACCATGCTGGAGGGACACCCCGGGGGAGACGGCCCCGAGACCGCGCCCCGCATCGGCGCGTACTTCGCCTCCTGGCCCACCCCGTTCCCCGACCGGGACGCGGCCCGCGCCCACCTCGGCCGCCACGATCTCACCGAGGTCTGGGTCGCCGATCTGGAGGAGACCCCCGAGGGATTCGTGCCCCGCTTCGACCCCGCGGTCCTGGAAGCGATCATGGTCGGCCTCCGCCGACCGCGATGGTCCGAATGGGAGAACCTGCAGGTCCCGACCCTCGCCGTCTTCGGCGACCTCGGCATGTTCAGCGACGCTCAGCAGCGGAGTCTGCTCGACCGTCGTCCCACCACCCGCCTCGTAGAGATGGAGGACACATTTCACGACCCTCACTTGAACGACCCTCGGCAGTGGAATCGCATTCTCCACCAATGGCTGACTCGTCCCCACTGATCGGCGGCGGAACAATCCGTCTCGTCGGGGCGTTGGCGACTGTGGTGCGCCCGGGACCCCGACCCGGCAGCCGCCCGCACCCCGCACCGACCCGGCCGGCCACGCCCGGTAAAACCGGTTGCGGGCCCTTCTAACCTTGAGTACTGATGAGCACCACCACGCCCGCGCACGCGCGCAAACCCTCCTCCGACGCGGATCCGCTCCGCGCCCGGTTGCGCGGCCTCATGCCCGCCGACCGCCATCGGCTCCGTCGCCGCATCGACGGCCTCGCCAAGATCGGTGACGAGCGTCGCCGCGCCTCGGTGCGCGACCAGGTCGTCAAGGACGTCGAACGCGCCGAGACGCGCGTGGAACTGCGCCGTGAGGCCGTCCCCGAACTCTCCTATCCCGAAGAACTCCCGGTCAGCGCAAAACGCGACGACATCTCCGCGGCCATCCGCGACAACCAGGTCGTCATCGTCGCCGGTGAGACGGGTTCGGGTAAGACCACCCAGCTGCCAAAGATCTGCATGGAGCTGGGTCGTGGCGTCATGGGCACCATCGGCCACACCCAGCCGCGCCGGCTCGCCGCCCGCACAGTCGCCGAGCGCGTCGCCGACGAGATCGGCACCCCCCTGGGGGAGACGGTCGGCTACAAGGTCCGTTTCACCGACTCCTCCGGTGACAACACCCTGGTCAAGCTGATGACCGACGGCATCCTGCTGGCCGAGATCCAGCACGACCGGATGCTGCGCCAGTACGACACGCTCATCATCGACGAGGCGCACGAACGCAGCCTCAACGTCGACTTCCTGCTCGGATACCTCAGGCAGCTGCTGCCCAAGCGGCCCGACCTGAAGGTCATCATCACCTCGGCCACCATCGACCCCGAGCGTTTCTCCCGTCACTTCGACGACGCCCCCATCATCGAGGTGTCCGGACGCACCTACCCGGTGGAGGTGCGCTACCGGCCCATCACCGACGAGATCCTCGACCCGGAGGAGAAGAACCCGGGTGGGGGCACCGACAAGGACCAGACCCAGGCCATCCTGGAGGCCGTCGACGAGCTCTCCCGCGAGGACCCCGGCGACGTCCTGGTCTTCCTCAGCGGTGAACGCGAGATCCGCGACACCGCCGAGGCCCTGGAGAAGAAGAAACTCCGCGGCACCGAGGTCCTTCCGCTCTACGCCCGCCTGTCGGTGGCCGAACAGAAACGTGTGTGGTCCCGGCACGGTGGCCGCCGCATCGTGCTCGCCACCAACGTCGCCGAGACGTCCCTGACGGTGCCCGGCATCAAGTACGTGATCGACCCCGGCACCGCCCGCATCTCCCGCTACTCGCACCGGACCAAGGTGCAACGTCTGCCCATCGAGGCGGTCTCGCAGGCCTCCGCCAACCAGCGCAAGGGTCGCTGCGGTCGTGTCTCGGAGGGCATCTGTATCCGGTTGTACTCCGAAGAGGACTTCCTGTCCCGCCCCGAGTACACCGACCCCGAGATCCTGCGCACCAACCTGGCCTCGGTCATCCTGCAGATGGCCGCCCTGGGGCTGGGCGACGTCGCCGCGTTCCCGTTCGTGGACGGGCCCGACCACCGCCAGATCAAGGACGGCGTCAACCTCCTCACCGAGTTGGGCGCCCTGCACCCCGAGCCCAAGGACGCCAAGGAGAGCCGGCGTCGCCTGACCCCGACCGGCCGCCGCCTGGCCCAGCTGCCCATCGACCCCCGCCTGGGGCGCATGGTCCTGGAGGCCCAGGAACGCGACTGCCTGCCCGAGGTCATGGTGATCACCTCCGCGCTGTCCATCCAGGACCCGCGCGAACGCCCCACGGAGAAGCAGCAACAGGCCCAGCAGGCGCACGCCCGGTTCGCCGACAAGGAATCGGACTTCCTGGCCTTCCTCAACCTGTGGAACCACCTGCGCGAGCAGCAGAGGGAACTGTCCGGCAACCGGTTCCGCAAGATGTGCCGCGAGGAGTTCCTCAACTACCTGCGGGTACGCGAGTGGCAGGACATCCACGGCCAGCTCAAGCAGGTCCTGCGGCAGATGGACATCGAGGTGCCGCCGCTGCGCGAGGAGACCGCCGACACCCGCGCCGTCCACATGTCGCTGTTGTCCGGTCTGCTCTCCCACGTGGGCCTCAAGGACCCCGACAAACACGAGTACCTGGGCGGTCGTGGGGCGCGCTTCGCGATCTTCCCCGGTTCGGCCCTGTTCAAGAAGCAACCGCGCTTCGTCATGGCCGCCGAACTGGTCGAGACCTCCAAACTGTGGGGTCGCATGGTCGCCAGGATCGAACCCGAGTGGGCCGAGGAACTGGCCGGCGACATCGTCAAGCGCAGCTACAGCGAACCGCACTGGGAACGCAAGCGCGGCGCCGTCATGGCCTATGAGCGGGTCACCCTGTACGGGGTGCCCATCGTCGTGCAGCGCAAGGTGTCCTACGGTCGGATCGACCCGGAGATGTCCCGGGAGCTGTTCATCCGCCGCGCCCTGGTCGAGGGCGACTGGGAGACCCGCCACCAGTTCTTCCACGACAACCGCAAACTCCTGGACGAGGTCGAGGACCTCGAACACCGGGCCCGCCGCCGCGACATCGTCGTGGACGACGACACCCTGTTCGACTTCTACGACCGTCGCGTGGACTCCTCCGCCGTGTCGGCCGCCCACTTCGACTCCTGGTGGAAGAAGGCCCGCCGCACCGAACCCACGCTCCTCGACTTCACCCGCGATGAGCTCATCAACGACGGCGTGGACGTGGTCAGCGAGGACGACTACCCCGACATCTGGCGTCAGGGGCCCTTCGTCTTCCCGCTCACCTACCAGTTCGAGCCGGGCAGCGACTCCGACGGCGTCACCGCGCACATCCCCGTCAAGTTCCTCAACCAGGTGGAGAACAACGGGTTCGACTGGCAGATCCCCGGACTGCGCGACGAGCTCGTCACGGCGTTGATCCGTTCGCTGCCCAAACCGCTGCGTCGCCACTTCGTGCCGGTGCCCGACAACGCGGCCCGGGCCCGCGGCGCCCTGAACCCCTATGAGGGTTCGCTCACCGAGGCCCTGGCCGCGGAGCTCACCGTCATGGCCTACGGCGAACGCGTCCGGCCCGAGGACTTCCAGCTCGATCGGGTCCCCGACCACCTGCGCATCACCTTCCGCGCCGTGGACGACCGCAAGCGCACACTGGCCGAGTCCAAGGACCTCGAACGGTTGCGCGCCAAGCTCAAGCCGCGGCTGCGCGAGGCGATCGCCACCGAGGCCAAGGGCGTGGAGAAGAAGGGCATCACCTCCTGGGACTTCGGCCCGCTGGAGCAGACCCTGGAACGCAAGGCGCTGGGCCCCAAGGTGAAGGGCTACCCGGCGCTGGTGGACGAGGGCGACAGCGTCGCCATCCGCATCTTCGACACCGACGCCGAACAGCGCTCCGCCATGCGCGCGGGTGTGCGCCGACTCCTGCTGCTCACGATCCCGTCCCCGGCGACGGCGGTGAGCAAGGGCCTGAACAACCCGGACAAGCTCGCCCTGGCCGACAACCCGCACGGTTCGATCAAGAAGATCCTCGCCGACGCCGAGTCCGCCGCCGTCGACCACCTGCTGGCCCGCGAGGGCGGCCCGGTGTGGAACGGCGACGACTTCGCGAAGCTGCGCGATCGCGTGCGCGCCGACCTGGGTGACACCCTCGCCGAGGTCCTGGACAAGGCCGCCCGTGTCCTCGTGCTGTGGCGCAAGGTGTCCAAGAAGGTGAAGGGCTCCACGTCCCTGGCCGTGCTGCCCTCGCTCAACGACGTCCAGGGTCAGCTGGGCGACCTGGTGGGCGATGGCTTCCTCACCAATGCCGGCCTGTCCCGTCTGGACGACGTGCACCGGTACCTGCGCGGTATCGAGTACCGGCTGAACAAGCTGCCCGAGAACCCGCGCCGCGACCAGGTCAACATGTCCAAGGTCGAACAGATGCGCCAGGCCGTGCGGCGGATCCGGGGTGTGCTCAAGGCCGGCCGCGTAGACGACCCGGACGTGGTCGAACTGCGCTGGATGCTGGAGGAGTACCGGGTCAGCCTGTTCGCCCAGGAGCTGCGGACCGCCTACCCGGTCTCGGACAAACGCATCATGAAGGCGATCGAGGCGGTCAAGGCCGCCGACAAGAAGTAGTGGTCACCGGGTGTACCCCTCCAAGGGGGCACCCGGTGAGCGCCTACGGGTGGCCGACCCCGGAGGGTGCGCGCAGGCGGGTCTCGCGTTCCTCCTTGGCGGCGAAGAAGTCACCGCCCTTGCGCAGCGCGTCGTCCGTGCCCCAGGACTCGTCGGCGCCGACCTTGCGCAGGTGGGGGATGTGCTTACGGCAATGGATGTAGGCCTCCTCGACCTGCACCATCATCCACATCTGCGCCCGTTGGCCCGGGATCTGCGGTAGGGGCAGGTTCGGGACGTGGGGTCGCAGACGCTCGTCCTCCATGATCTTCACGCGGCCGTTGACGTGCAGGCCGATCCGGTCGCGTTGGAAGTCCATGAACATCAGCCCGATGTGCGGGTTCTCGATCACGTTGCCCGCGCTGGCGAACACACCGTTGCCGCGATACTCCGGATAGACCAGGGTCCACTCGTCGATGACGTGCACGAAACCGGGTGGCCCGGCCCGGAAACTGGAGTCGCACTCACCACGGGCGTCGGCCGTCGCGATGAACAGCATCTCCTGACGGGCGATGAACTCCCTCATCATCGGATTGAGGTGGTCCAGCATCTGGTCGCGGTAGAAGCGTTCGGCGCGTTCGGTGCTTCCCATGACCGCCTGTACGTAGTGTTCCCCCTCGGATCCGGGCACGTGGTTGCTACTGCTCTGTGTCATCAACGAGGACCTTCGACGGTGTGCGGTGTACGGGGACGGCGACGCGCGGGTGTGACGTCCGATGCCGTCAGCGTGCCCTGTGGGACGCGGAGTGGGACATGGCGCTCTCGGCCCCGGCCATCATGTGCGCGGTGATCCACTGGTAGACCAGCACCCATGACGAGCTCATCGAGGAGGACCAGGTGGGCGAGACCTCGCTGACGGCGCGGATCAGGGCACGTCCCACGTGGGGGTAGTGCTCGGGTCGCACGCCCAGCTCGCGGTGGTGTTGCAGCCCCAGGTTCCGCAGGTATCCCGCGAGTTCCTCGGGGGTGTCCAGGTGGTGGACCACGGACAGTAGGGCGTCGGCCATGCGTTGCTGCTGCGGTTTGAGGTCGGTGGAGAACATCACCCGCACCTCGGGGACCATGGCGAAGAGGTGGTCGTAGAAGGCCCTTGACAGGCGGGTCGACCCCTCGGGGATATCGGCGCACGAGAGGCGGACATCCTCGATGGTCGCCTGGTCGGGCAGCGGTACTTCGGATATGGGACGGAGGGCCAATGGGGGTCCTGTTGTTCGGGTGCGGGGTCACGGGTGGTGAGTACGCCGGGCCGGGCGCACCCTCCGAACCGAGGATGATCGAGTCTCTGCCCTGGACCTTCGTGTGCTTTTCACGACCAAGGTCCCTAAGTGCCCTGGTCTTCTGCTTTCTCGCGGAATCCGAGAGACTGAATCCGCCGAAACCGCAGAGGACATGGGTTATCGAGGGTGGTTCCGTCCTCCCCGGATCGGTCTTTCGAGGAGGAACTGTAACAGATGCGCTACACAGGGCAGAGGCCTCTTTTTTGTGAACAGTGAATACTTTCGGGACTCAGGTGCGCGCGACCTGGACGCCTCGCGCGAGGTCCGGACCCCGGGACGTTCACACGGGGGTCGGTGCGCCGCTCGGTTCGGCCTTTTCCGACCGTGCCCAGGGGCGATACCATGCCGCCGGTGGTATGGACCACATCCCTGCCCCAAGCGACGGAAACGAGGCACCCTGTGGACACACCACGACGGCTCCTGCTCGTGGGGACCTACACCCCCGACTCCGAACCGCCGGGGGAGGGACAGGGCGTGCACCGGGTCTGGTTCGACCCCCGGACCGGTGAGATGACCGACGGCGGGATCGCCGTCGACACCACCGGTCCCTCCTTCCTCGCCTACCGGCCCGAACCGCCCACGGTGTACGCGGTCAACGAGCGCGCCGAAGGCACCCTGACCGCCTTCCGGCCGCACGGTGACGCCTCCCTCACCGAGATCGGCTCCGTGCCCACCGGGGGTGGCTCCCCCTGCCACGTGCGCTACCTCGGCCCGCACCAGGTCGCCGTCACCAACTACGCCAACGGTGTGGTCACCCTCGTCGCCACCGCGGACGACGGCACACCCACCGGCGACACCCTCGAATTCACCCACCAGGGCACCGGCCCCGTCACCGAACGCCAGGAAGGGCCGCACGCGCACAGCAGCGCCGTGGCCCTGGACTCCTTCGAACCCGGCAACCGCTACCTGCTCGCCGCCGACCTGGGCACGGACGAACTGCGCGTCTACCACTACAGCCCGGTCCCCGAACAGCTCACCGAGGAGGCCCCCGAGCCTCGCGAGAACGCCTTCCCCGGCGTGCCCCTGCCACCCGGCACCGGACCCCGCCACATGGTGGTCAACGGCGACCACGTGTACGTCGCCGGTGAGCTCGACTCCCGCGTGCACGTCGTCCGCTGGGACGGGGTGTCCGGCAGCGGCGAACACCTGGGCTCGGTCACCGCCACCGCCCACGAGGCGGCCGGGAAGAACTTCCCCGCCGAGATCGCCCTGCACCGGCTCAAGGTCGAGGGTCGTGAGATCGCCGAGGGGGACGCGTTGCCCCCGACCAGCACCTACGAGGGGCGCGTGTACGTTTCCAACCGGGGCGCCGACGCCATCTCCACGTTCGCGGTCCGGGACGGAGGTGCCCGCCTGGAGCACCTCGCGGACACCCTCGTGGGGGCCTGGCCCCGCCACTTCACCGTGGTCAGAGGCCATCGCGACGAGCCCGACCACCTGGTCGCCGCCGCCCAGAACGGCGATGAGCTGATGTCGTTGCTCATCGATCCCGACACCGGCGTTCCCCAGGACACCGGTCACCGCCTGGCCGTCCCGGCCCCCGTCTGCGTCCTGCCCATCCCCCTCAAGCGCATCCGCCGCGCCGAGTCCGGCCAGGCCTGAGAACACGGCCCCGCGCCCCCATGACCCTCGCCGGGCACCGTGTCACTCGGTGGCCGGGGTCCGCTCCGTGGACCAGGGCATGGGGGCGCCGTGTCGCGCCGCCTTGAGCAGCGCGACCGCTCACACCTCGTTGACGGCTCTGCCTCGGTAACCGATGGGGCCCTCGCCGACCCGCTGGTAATAGCCGAGGAAGCCTGTCCGATCCTCCTCGAAGGCGACCGAACCGGAGTTCTCCCGCTGGTCGCGCCAGGTGATCCGCTCCACCGGGGCGTCACCATCCTCGACCATCAGCCGCAGCTCCCCCGAGGTGTGCCAACGCTCGCCCCAGTGCTCTTCGGTGCGGAAGCGGTGCACGGTGGCCTCCTCCGTCCCCTCCGGGTAGGCCAGGCGCTGTTCCAGGTCACCCCGGTACTCGCTCAGCAGGCCATCGGCCGAGCGGTGGTAGCCGTGGAAGTCACCCAGTGCCGACTGGAAGCTGATCGCCGCCTCGGCTCCGTCGGCGTCGCGCCAGGAGAGCTGAGCGATCGGTGCCTTCTCACCCCGGTCGACGTACACCAGCAGCCGCTCGGCGGTTTCCCACTGTTGCTGTGGCCCCTGCGTGGAATGGACCCGCTTGCGGGTGGTGTAGCGAAGCACCGAACGCCGGTCGGCGGCGGCGAGCATCGCACGAACCGAGCGGTCGCGTTCGTCGATGGAGTCGACGCTGATGCGATACAGCCACAGCATCGTTCGGGCGTCCGTGCCGCTGCGCACCGTCACCACGTTGGGGCCGTCCGTTCGCAGCCACCCGCCGGGAACCGCGAAGTCGAGGTCCTGGGGCAGGTCGCCGCCGCCGGGGATGGTCAGGCGCGAGGCCACCGGTTCGCCGTTGACCAGCACGGTCAGCGGGGCATGCCCCGGGGAGCCCCCGTTCTTGGAGACGAGCGCGGTCACCCGCAGGACGCCTTCCACGATCACTTTGTCCAGGTAGAAGGTGAGATCGACGGAGCCTCCCGAATCCAGCTCTATCCTGCTTCCGCCGAACCGGGCGTTCTCGCGGTCCACGTGCGCGTTGGCCACCCGAGCGGGACTGGCGGTGAGATCGGCGTAGGTCGGTTCCATGGGGACTCCTGGAGGAGGCCGCGGATCTTCCCGGGAAGGGGGATGGGAGGGGATGGGGACGGGAAGCCCAACGGTGATGGTCGGAGGGTCACGCGGAGCGTAGCGGAGGAGTGCGACAGACCCGCCTTGCCCGGACCCTTTGAAGGGAACGACGGGAGCGCCCACCTGGACCACCTCGCGGGCGCCCCCGTGGGCGCCCGGCCCCGCCACTTCACCGTGGTACGCGGCCATCGCGACGAACCCGACCACCTGATCGAGGGATCGTTCGCGCGTTGTCCACAACCGTCAACGGCGAAGACGTCGATGTGGGACGCTCGTAACGAACATCCCAGACCATGGTGAGGACCACGTGGGAAAGTCCAATCGCGAACGCCGTCGGGCGAAGCAGAAGAAGTCGCGGGAGCGGCAACGCCGTCGCAGTGGCCCCACCCAGAGCCAAGCGCCTTTCGAAGGGTCGATCTTCGACACGATGACCGATCAGGAGATCATCACGGCCCTGATCGACTCGGGGGCGTCCTCCTGCGACTGTGGTCGGTGCCCCGGCCGGCCTCGCGAGGAGGTCGCCGCGATACTCGCGGAGGAGGGCGGCGAGTGGCACCGGATCGTGGACAGGGCCCTGTTCGGCGTACTCGTCGACGCGGTCGCCCAGGTGTGGCCCCGAGGGTGGCAGCCCGCCGAACTCGTCCGGATCGTGCGTCGGGAGAACTCACGTCAGGCCGCCGACCTGGTCACGGACGTGGTCATGGCCGAGAACCGTCACCACGCCGCTGCCCGGGTGGCGCCCGAGTGGGCCGACCAGGTGCGCGGGCTGGGCGAGCCGTGGTGGGGGACCGACATCGACCACACGGCCCGGTTCATCGAACGGCACGGGGTCACCCGTCTGGGCCACGTCACGACGGCCCTGGAACTCATCGAGTTCTTGGACCACCTCCCGCAGATCCAGGTCCTCACGCCCCCGCCGGGAACGGCCAGAGCCACCTCCCGCCGGCTCCGGGACCAGGTGGACCCGAGCAAGCTCGCCCGGATCCGTGCGCTGTTGGCCAAGGCGGAGGCCACCGAGTTCCCGGAGGAGGCCGAGGCGCTCTCCGAACGGGCCCAACGGTTGATGGCCAGGCACAGCATCGACCACGCCGCCCTGATGGCGGAATCGGGCCGCGTATCGGAGGTCGGTGCGCGGCGCATGCCCCTGGACGCCCCCTACGAGGACCTCAAGGTGGTGCTGTTGGAGGTCGTGGCGCAGGCCAACCACTGTCGGTCGGTCTGGCACAAGAACATGGGCATGTGCACGGTGATGGGTTTCCCCGACCAGATCGACATGGTGGAGTTGCTGTTCACCTCCCTTTTGGTCCAGGCCACCACCGCGATGCGGCGGGCCGGTTCCACCCGTGACGCCCGTGGCCGTTCCACGACGCGGTCCTTCCGCAGTTCCTTCCTGAGCTCCTTCGCCCAGCGGATCGGGGAACGCCTGGCCGAGTCGGCGGACGGGGAGGAGAGCGCGGCCCTGGACGAGTACGCTCGCGCGGGCACCGACCTGCTGCCCGTGTTGGCGTCGCGTGAGCGGCAGGTACGCGAGGCGCTGGCGGAGTCCTTCCCCGAACTGGAGATGGCCAGGGTCTCCCGGACGACCAACCCGAGCGGGTGGCGGGCGGGTCGGGCCGCAGCGGACGCGGCGAGCCTGGGCATGGGGGAGCGGATCACCACGGGGTGAACCTGGGACACCTCACGTCTTCTCTGTCCGTCTGGACAACCCTTCTGAATGCTCTGCGCGAGGCCCCCGCCACTCTGTGGCCACCCGTGGTCGCTCCCTCGAAGGTCCGTGCCCGTGCCTTCCCACCGACCGGTCCCCACCACCGCACACCCTTTCGCGGTTACTGCCGGTGTCGGCTCGGAGTTCGCCCGAGGGAACGCATGAACGACTCGGTGGACCAACCGATTCCCTCTTCCGGGCGAGAACGATCAGGTGGATGACCACGTCGGACGACATCGGATCACTCGGCGCGTCCTGCGGCCACCGCGTTCCCCCTGACGGAGAATGTGCCCGATCTCCCCTTCTCGGGGGACGGACGCAAGAGAGGACTCGGTCATGTCCGAAGCCAGGGCCGCGGTGGTCCATCCCGGTAGTGGCACCTTCACCTGGGAGGACGTCCGCCTGGAGGAACCCCGTAGCGACGAGGTCCTGGTCCGCGTGGTGGGTGTCGGGATCTGCCACACCGACCTGGCCACCCGCGACGAGCACCTGCACACCCCCCTGCCCGCCGTGCTCGGCCACGAGGGTTCCGGCGTGGTGGAGGCGGTGGGCGAGGGCGTCACCCACGTCTCGGCCGGCGACAAGGTCCTGCTCTCCTTCAGCTCCTGCGGGAAGTGCCGATCCTGCCGGCACGGACACCCCGCCTACTGCGTCGACTTCCTCTCCCTCAACTTCGACGGCAGGCGCCCCGACGGCACCACCCCGATCGGTTCCACCACGGGTGAGGCGATCGGTGGCCGTTTCTTCGGACAGTCCTCCTTCGCCACGTACTGCGTGGCCCACGCGCGCAGCGTCGTCCCGGTGGAGGCTGCCGACGAGGACGAACTCGCGATGTTGGCGCCGGTGGGTTGCGGGATCCAGACCGGTGTGGGGGCCGTGCTCCACGAACTCGACCCGAGCAGCGGGGACATGGTCGCGATCTTCGGAGCCGGAGCGGTGGGCCTGTCCGCGGTCATGGGGGCCGCGCTCACCCCGGCCGCGAAGATCATCGCCATCGACATCGTGCCCTCCCGTCTGGAACTGGCCCGTGAACTGGGCGCCACCCACACCATCAACGGCAAGGAGGAGGACACCGTCGCGCGCGTCGCCGAGATCACCGGCGGCCGGGGGCTCACCCACGCCCTGGAGAGCAGTGGGGTGCCCGCCCTGCTGCGCCAGGCGGTCGACTCCCTGGCGGTGGGCGACGGTATGGCGGCCGTGGTCGGCGCGCCTCCCGTGGGCACCGACGGCACCTTCGACGTCAACTTCCTGCTCAACGGGCGCACCATTCGTGGTGTGACCGAGGGAGACAGCGACGTCTTCGACTTCATCCCGGAACTGGTCGGGCTGTACCGGTCCGGACGGTTGCCCTTCGACAAGATGGTCCGCCTCTACGAGCCGGACCGGATCAACGAGGCCGCCACCGACGCCGCCGAGGGCCGCGTCCTGAAGCCGGTCCTGCGCCTGTGACGCCGACGCCCGTGTGAGCACACGGCGCGGAGCCGGCGGTTCGGCGCACAGGCGCACACCGGAGGGCGCGCTCGACGAGGTCGCGCGTCCCCCGGTCGCCAAGGTCACGGCGTACACCTTCGGCGGTCCGCCTGGATCGCCTATTCATCACTATCTCGCGCGAACACCTCGACCTCGGTGCCGGACCGGAGACGGGCACGCCGTTGGCCCGCTCACCGGGCGTCCGGGGCCGGCCGGTCCGGGGTTCGCCGGGTGAACGGGAGACCCATGCAAGACTCGGTGGAAGAATCGGTCCAGACCCTGATCATCCTGGGTGCGCAAGGCGACCTGACCCAACGTCTGCTCCTGCCCGGGTTGGGCACCCTGGTCGCCGCCGACGCACTGGGCGACCTCCTCCTCATCGGTAGCGGCCAAGGTGAGGGCACCGACGGGCAGTGGCAGGAGACGGTGGCCCGCGCGTTCGCGGACGGGGGTGTGAGCGGGCCCGACGTCGACACCGTCGTACGCAACACGCGCTACGTCCAGGCCGACGCCACCGACGAATCCGACCTGCGTCGACTCCTCGCCCGAGCCCGAGGCCGCGTCACCCTCTACTTCGCGTTGCCGCCCGCGGTCGTGGTCGGGAGCTGCCGGATCCTGGAACGCATCGGCGTCCCCGAGGACACGCGCCTGGTCCTGGAGAAACCCTTCGGTACCGACATGGCCGACGCCATCGCGCTCAACGAGCTGCTCCACGCCCTGGTACCGGAGGAACAGGTCCACCGGGTCGACCACTTCCTCGGTATGACGACGGTGCTCAACATCCTCGGCATCCGGTTCGCCAACCGGGTGATCGAACCACTGCTCTCCTCCGAGCACGTGGAGTCCGTCGACATCCTCTTCGAGGAGTCCCTGGGACTGGAGGGTCGGGCCGGATTCTACGACGTCACCGGAGCCCTGCGCGACATGGTCCAAAGCCACCTGCTCCAGGTCCTGGCGATGGTGGCCATGGAACCACCCAGCACCCTGGACGCGCGCGACGAACGTGACGCCAAGGCCCGGATCCTGCGGGCCACTCGCGTGTGGCGGGACGATCCGGAACGGTTCAGCCACCGGGCCCGCTACACCGCCGGCACCGTCGAGGGCCGTTCGATGCCCGCCTACGTGGACGAGGACGGTATCGACCCCGAACGCGGCACCGAGACCCTGTGCGAGGTCGTGTTCGCCGTCCACACCTGGCGATGGCACGGTGTGCCGTTCCGGATCCGCACCGGAAAGGCGATCGGTTCGCCCCGCCAGGAGATCGTCTTCCGCTTCAAGGCCCCACAACACGTCCCCACCGGCCTCGTCGGCGACCTCGTCGAGAACCGGTTGCGTATCGGTCTGGGCTCTCGCCACATCGGGATGGACCTCAACGTGAACGGCCCGGGAGACCCCTACGACGTCTCACCGGTCACGTTGGCCACCGATTACGACCCCGGTGAACTGCTCGAATACGGCGAGGTGCTCCGAGGAGTGCTCTCCGACGAGATGCCCCTGTCGGTGCGCGGTGACATGTCGGTGGAGTCGTGGCGCATCGTCGAGCCGGTGCTGCGGGCGTGGAACGCCGGCCGGGTCCCCCTCCACCACTACCGGGCCGGAAGTACCGGCGCGGAGATCATGGAGAACCGGGAGCCATGAGCAGCCAACCGTTGAACACCCGTCCCAGGCAGCAGAGCCATTTCGTCGAGCTCACGCCCAAGGGACTCAGGACCGTCCGTAGATGGGCGATCGGGATCACCCTCGGTAGCTTCCTGTTCGGCTTCGACACCGGCATCATCTCCGGCGCGCTGCTGTTCATCCAGGAGGACTTCGAGCTCACGTCCTTCCAACAGAGCTCGGCCGTGAGCATTCTGTTGCTCGGTGCCGTCATCGGCGCGCTCGGCTGCGGGCGTATCGCCGACCGCTACGGGCGCCGTCCTGTCATGGGCGCCATCGGCGTCGTCTTCTTCGTCGGGATCATGGCCGCGGCCCTGGCCCCCGGATACTGGACGCTGGTGGCCGGCCGGTTCGTCATGGGCCTGGCCGTGGGCGGGGTGTCGGCCACGGTGCCGACCTATCTCGGCGAGATGGCGCCGGCGCAGATCCGAGGGCGCATCCTCGGCCTGAACCAGCTGTTCATCTCCGTGGGCCTGCTCGTCTCCTACCTGGTGAACTGGGCCCTGGCCGACGCCGGAATGTGGCGCCTGATGTTCGGGGTCGGTGCCATCCCCGCCGCGCTCCTGTTCATCGCGGCCGTGTGGTTGCCCGAATCGCCCACGTGGCTGATCCGCAACGGCAGGACACAGCGGGCGCGGGAGGTCGTGGACAGCGTCGCCGAACCGGGTGGGTCGGACAAGGTGGTCGCCCGGGTCACCGAGGAACATCGCGAAGAGGAGGAGAGGGCCCGTAGGGGGTCGTCGAGTCTGTTCAAGGGCACGGCCCTGGCGGCGCTCCTGGTCGCCGTGGCCCTGGCCGCGCTCCAGCAGTTCGTGGGGATCAACACGATCCTCTACTACGCGCCGACGATCATGGGTCAGGCCGGGCTGTCGGCGTCGAACGCGATCTACTACTCGGTCTTCATCGGTGTGGTCAACGTCGTCATCACGCTGGTCGCGCTCAGCCTCGTGGACCGGATCGGCCGTCGCCCGCTGCTGCTCATCTCCCTGACCGGTATGTTCGTCTCCATCGGCCTGCTGGGACTGGCATTCAGCGTGGGCATGGCCCCGCTCTTCATGCTCGTGTTCATGATGGCCTACATCCTGTCGTTCGGTGTCGGCATGGGCCCGATCTTCTGGATCCTGCTCGGGGAGCTCTTCCCGACCGACCACCAGGCGACCGGGTCCAGCGTGGGCGCGACGGTGAACTGGCTGGCCAACTTCCTGGTGAGCCTGCTGTTCCTGCCGGTCATCGAACTCATCGGGCAGGGCCCCACGTTCTGGATCTTCGCGGCCATCTGTCTGGTGGGGTTGGTCTTCGTGGCCAGGTTCGTCCCCGAGACCCGGAATCGGGACACCGAAACGGTGAGCGCGGACCTGCGGAGGCGGTGGGGATTCTCGGACGGGTGAACCCGGTGGACCCCGGCCGTGCCTTCTTGGGTGCTTCACACGCTGGTGCCTAGGGTGAGGCAGGTCGGGAACTGTTCCACGCGTGACCCCAGGAGGTACGGCCGTGAGCGATGACTACACCACCGGGAAGGACCGGGGCGGGAGACCGTTCGTCGTCGACATCGAGGAGGCGAGCGTCGAGAACAGCCACTATCGACGCACGCTGTGGACCGGCGAGCACCTACAGCTCACCGTGATGAGCATCGCCGTGGGCGACGACGTCGGCTTGGAGGTCCATCCGGACAACGATCAGTTCCTCCGGGTGGAGCAGGGGAGTGGACGCACCGAGATGGGGCCGGCCGAGGACGATCTGAACTTCGTCCGGGAGGTCGAGGACGACGACGTCATCATGGTCCCGGCGGGGACCTGGCACAACGTCGTCAACACCGGTGACCGGCCGTTGAAGCTCTATGCGCTCTACGGTCCGCCGGACCACGAGCCCGGCACCGTGCATCCGGCGCACAAGGACGCGGAGAAGGACCCCAACGAGGACTGATCGGGGCATGCCGGGGGTCGACCGGGTCGCCGAGCGCCGGGCCGCTCGCCCATGGGGGGTGGGGGACCCGGCGTTCCAGGGTTCGGGCGAACCATGCCGATCGAGCGTCGATCGAGCCGGGTCACTCCGAGAAGGCTCGGACGAGTTCGGGCACCTCCTGGAGGTGCACGTTGAGGATCCTCGTGCTTAGGGCGGCATCGTGTGCGTTGAGCGCGGCCTCCAGTTCACGGTGTTCGCGCTCGATGATGGGGAAGCGTTCGGGGCCCTGCGTGATGGTGCGTACCGCCAGACGCACCTGTCGTGGTCGTAGGGAGTCGTACATCTGGGCCAGGACCGCGTTGCCCTGATGTTGAACGATGCAGGAGTGGAATCGCTGGTCGAGTTGGGCGAACTCGTTCCAGTCCTGGTTCCGGCCGGCGGTCTCCAGCGCTTCGATGAGCTCCGGGGTTTCGGGGGGAGCGCCCAGACGGCGATCGCAGATCTTGCCGATGGCGTTGGCCTCGATGACGAAACGGGCCTGATAGATCTGGCGCATCTCCGTGGCGGTGACGACCCGGACCTGCGCGCCACGTCGAGGCACGAGGTCGACGAAGCGCTCGGCCTGGAGACGGTGGAGCGCTTCACGCACCGGTGTTCGGGAGGTGCCGACCTCCCTGGCCAGGACCGCCTCGTCAAGGAATTCGCCCTCGGCGAACGTGCCGGCCAGGATGGCGGCCCCGATCATCTCGTATGCGCGCTCCCGTGCGGACTGTCGAGGTTTGCTACCCCCGGTTGCGATGCTGTTTTGATGTGACACAGAGCCCACCCTACCTTTACACAGCCTGGATGCTCCGTGTATACAAGGTGTCCACACCAGATATTTAGCGGTGTGCGTCACATCCTTTGAAGGGAAGCACCTTGAGCGCGCAAATGGACAAGCGGCATGCGGTCTGGCTCTCCGAGCCCTCCGCGGCGGCGGTGGAGATGGCGAACCTCGCCGGATACGGCACGGTCGTACTCGACATCGAGCACGGGACGTTCGACCTGGCGGCCCTGGACTGGATCATGCCGCTCATCCGTTCCAAGGGCATGGACGTCATCGCGAAGGTGTTGGGACCGGAGCGGGGCCCGATCCAGCAGGCCCTGGACCTGGGAGCCAACATCGTGGCCATCCCGCACGTGGAGTCGGCCGCCCACGCCAAGGAGGTCTGCGGATTCGCGAAGTTCCCCCCGCTGGGCGACCGGTCCTTCGCGGGCGGCCGGACCTCCGACTTCCGGGGCTTCACCGACGAGTGGGTCACCCGGCAGGACACCGGGACACGCTGCTACCCCATGATCGAGGACGCCTCCGCGCTGGAGGAGATCGATGAGATCCTCGCCCTGCCCATGGTCGACGGCATCTTCATCGGTCCCTCGGACCTGTCGCTGCGTCGTGACCGTGGCGCCTACACCGCCGGCGAGGAGGACCTGGCGGACCTGCGCCACCTGGCCCGCGCGGCCCAGGCCGCCGGCAAGCCGTGGGTCCTGCCCGCCTGGAGCGACGCGGAAAAACGTCTCGCGGTCGAGGAGAATGCCGAGACCATCGTGACCACCATGCAGTACGGAGCGCTGCTGTCCGGGTTCACCGGAGCGCTCGACACCCTGCGAAACATCGAGAACGAGCTGAGGAGCCGTTGATGTCCCTGAACGTTGCAGTCGTGCAGTTCGCGCCCGCCGAGGACAAGGCCGAGAACCTGGCCGAGATCGAGCGGATGCTGCGTGAGGCCGCCACCGGTGGCGTGCGCCTGGCCGTGCTGCCGGAGTACGCGGTGTTCACCGCCCCCGCGATGGACGATCGGTTCGTCGACAGCGCCGAGCCGCTCGACGGTCCGGCGGTCTCGCGCCTGCGCGCCCTCAGCGCCGAACTCGACCTCTCCATCATCGCCGGCGTGAACGAGACGGCCACCGGTGGCCGTATCCACAACACCCTCGTCGGTATCCAGGACGGCGAGGTCAAGACGGTCTACCGCAAGGTCCACCTCTACGACGCGTTCGGCTACAAGGAGTCCGACCGTGTCCTGGCCGCCGACCCGCAGGAGCCGCAGATCCTGGAGGTCGACGGTTTCAAGGTGGGCATGCAGACCTGCTACGACCTGCGCTTCCCGGAGGTCTCGCGGATCCTCGTGGACGCCGGCGCGGACATCATCGCCCTGCCCGCCGAATGGGTTCCCGGTCCTTTGAAGGAGTACCACTGGAACACCCTGGTGCGGGCCCGGGCGATCGAGAACACCGTCTACGTTCTCGCCGCCGACCAGAGCGCCCCGACCGGCGCCGGCAACAGCGCCGTCGTGGACCCGATGGGGATCGCCATCGCCACCGTCGGTGAGGCCCCGGGCATCGGCAAGGCCGTCGTCGAACGTGACCGGCTCGACCACGTCCGCAAGGTCAACCCCGCCCTGACCCTTCGTCGCTACGGCGTGGCCCCAACAGGAGCGTGAGACATGAACGCAGGCGCAAGACGTGCCCGAGCCGGTGGTTCGGTATCCCGTGCCACCGGACTCCTGGCCTCGGGCGCGGCCCTGGCGGTACTGACCGCGTGTAGCGGTACCGCTCTGGGCGACGACACCTACGTGTTGCACTACACGACCTATTCCAACGCCACGTCGGACCAGTCGCGTACGGCGCAGCGATGGGCGGAACAGGTCGAGGAACTCACCGACGGTGGTGTCACCGTTCGGCTCCACTACTCGGAGAGCCTCGTCGGCGCGGAGGAATCGGCCCAGGCGACCCTGGACGGCCGCGCGGACATGGCTCAGGTCGGGTCCATCTACGCGGCTTCGGACCTGTCCATGTACACGGTCATCGAACTGCCGTTCGAGACCGACAACCCCGAGGTACAGATGACCGCGATCGAGCGGTTGTACGAGGAGAACGAGACCTACCGGGAGGACTTCGACCGTCAGGGCGTCCGGCCGCTCTTTCCGATTCCGCTCGGTATCGCGGCTATCGGGTTGAAGGAGGAGGCCGAGAGCCTCGACGACCTGAGGGGAAGGAGCATCCGGGCCGGCGGCCTGACCTCGGACGTGATGCTCACCGCGGGCGCCAACCCCATCGGCATGACGGCCAACGACATCTACGAGTCGATGAGCCGTGGTGTCGTGGACGGCTACACCTCGCTGGCCCTGGCGAATCTGCCCACCTTCGGGCTGTCGCAGACCACGCCCTACCTCATGGACCCCGGCATCGGTGCGTACGCATCCTCGATCGCGGTCATCAACGAGGAGCTGTTCCAAGGCATGCCCGAGGAATACCAGGAGGCGCTGTTGGAGGCCTCCGCCCAGGGCATCTCCATCGGCTTGGAGGAGATGGACGCACTCGGTGAGGTCTCCTGCCAGGAGATGACCGAGAGCGGGACGGAGTTCCTCTCCCTTCCGGAGGAGGAGACCTCCCGGTGGAAGGAGGAGTCGGGCGTCGCGGAGAGTTGGGTGTCGCGTTACGAGGACCGCGGTTACGACGCGCAGTCCGTGCTCGACGACTACCGGCGGATCATCGAGGAGGAGACCCGGGTCTCCGACTACGTCAGCCCGCTCGCCGCTTGCATGGAAGGACGGCAAGAGTGAGCCGCATCAGCTTTCCACGGCCGGTGAGAGGGACCTCCACCGCGTTCAACATCGTCGCCGGACTCCTGCTCCTGGCCCTGATGTTCCTGACCGTCGCCGACGTGGTCGGGCGCGGTGTGTTCGGTCAGTCGGTCCTGGGCACGGTGGACATCTCGACACTGCTCCTGGTGACCATCGCCTTCCTCGGGTTGGCCTCCGCCGAGATCGACGGAAAGCACGTCTCCGTCACCCTCGTCGAGGCGCGCCTCGGTTTCAGGACGCGCATGGTCCTCTCCGGGATCAGGTTGGTCCTGATGCTGGTCCTGGGCGTCCTCATCGTCTGGGGGATGGGCGAGGTCCTGATCAGCGCCTATGAGCGTGGGGAGACGACCAACGACATCCTGCGGTTGGCCACGTGGCCGGCCAAGCTCGTGCTCTTCCTCTCCTTCCTCCTGTTCTTCGTCATGGCGGTCTGGAAGGAAGTCCTCGAGTTCCGCGCGTTCCGTTCCGGTGAGGTGCTGGAGAGCAACGAGGTGGACGCCGCCATCGAACAGGCCCACTCCGCCGCACAACACAAAGACAGCGAGGGCACCTCATGACCGCTGCGACACTCTTCATCGTCATCGCGGTCCTGGCGCTCTTCCTCGGACTGCTCGCGATCCGGTTCCACGTGGGACTCTCCCTCATGGTGGCGGGCCTGGTCGGCATCGTCCTCATGCGTGGGACCGACGCCGCGGTCAGCACGGCGGCCAACCAGCCGTTCTCGACCTCGGCCGACTACTCCCTGACGATCATCCCGCTGTTCATCCTCATGGGTGTGTTCGCCGTCCACGCCCGGCTGGCCCAGGCGGGGTTCGACCTCGCCTCACGGGTGCTGCGCCGGTTCCCGGGAGGCGCCGCGCTCGCGTCGCTGTCCGGATCGGGTCTGTTCGCCGCGGTCACCGGATCCAGTGTCGCGACCGTGGCGACCATGGCCCGGGTGTCCACCGACGCGATCGTCAAGGCCGGCCACGGGATCCGTCTGGCGGCCGGAGTCGTCTGTGCCGGCGGCACCCTGGGTGTGCTCATCCCGCCGTCCATCGTGCTCGTCCTGTACGGCGTCGTCACCGGGGAGAGTATCGGGGAGTTGCTCCTGGCGGGCATCGGCCCAGGCCTACTGACGATCCTCCTCTACGGGATCACCATCGTGCTGATGGTCCTGGCCGCCCGCCGCAAGCGGGACCGGGCCAACGCGTCGATGGAGAGGGAACCGGCGATGGCCGGTGGGTCGTCGGCATCGGCCACGACCACTTCGGAGACCACCGTGGCCGCCGAGGGGGAGGCCACAGGTGAGGGCACCCCGGAGCCCAAACTCGACCTGTTCGGGTTCATGCTCCTGGTGGTCATCTTCATGGTCTCCATCGGCACGATCTACCTCGGTCTGGCCACCGCCACCGAGGCGGCCTCCTTCGGTGCGGTGTCCGCGTTCGTCATCCTGCTCATCCGCACCAGGCCGCCCCGCTGGATGAGCGCGATCAAGGAGTCGGTCACCGAGGCAGTCGGACTGACCGCCATGACGTTCCTGCTCATGGCCGGCGCCGGGGTGTTCACCTACTTCCTCGCCCTGTCCGGGGCGAGCACGGCGGTGGTGGACGCGGTCCTGGCCGCCGACCTGGAACCCTACGTCGTGCTGGTGCTGTGCCTGCTGTTGTTGCTGCCGCTCGGCATGTTCCTCGACGGGATCTCGATGATCCTCGTCGCGGCGCCCCTGCTGCACCCGATCCTGAGCGGATACGGCTTCGAGGGCCTCTGGCTGGGCGTCCTCATCGTGAAGGTCGCCGAGATGGCGCTGATCACGCCTCCGGTCGGGATGAACGCGTTCGTCTACTCGGGCGCGGTCCCCGAAGCGGGTCTGGGACGGATCTTCCGCGGCATCGTGCCGTTCATCATCGCCGACCTGGTGGTCGTGGCCATCCTCATCATGGTGCCCGACATCGTCACCTTCATCCCCGAGCTTTCGAGCGCGAAGTGAGCCACCGCTCCTCGAAATCCTTGAAACAAGCACCCTGAGAAAGGAACAGTCGTGTTCGTCGTCAACGACATGCCCGAACAGATCGATGGTCGGATCGTCACCGAACTGGAGAAGACGTGCGTCTCGACGCTCGGTCATCTTCGGGACCACGGCTTCGCGCTCGGTCTGCAGCCGAACAGGCGCCCGCTCAAGTTCGTCGGTACGGCGGTCACGGTGCGCATCCCGCACCTGGACTCCACCGCCGTCCACATGGCGGTCGACATGCTGCGCCCCGGCGACGTGCTGGTCGTGGACCAGTCCGGTGACCGACAGCGCTCGTGCTTCGGCGGACTGGTCTCCTACACGGCCAAGGCCCGAGGTGCGGTGGGAGCGGTGATCGACGGGTCGATCAACGACCACGACGAGACCCTGGCCTACGACTTCCCGGTGGTCTCGCGTGGATTCAGCCCGCTGACCACCCGCATCGGCGGGATCGAGGGCGCGATCAACGTGCCGGTCACCATCGCGGGCGCGGTCGTGCACCCGGGTGACGTCGTCTTCGCGGACTCCGACGGCGCCGCCTTCCTCACACCTGAGGAGGCGGTGGGCCTGGGCGACCTGTTGAAGGCCAAGGAGGACGCCGAGATCCCGGCGCGGGAGTCGATCTCGGCCGGTGGATCCCTCGCGGAGTTCTCCGGGGCGGCCACCTACCTTCCCTGAGAAACGCTCCCACGGGAGCTCTCACCCGGGCCCCGGGCGCGGGGCGGTTCACACCGTCGCGCGCCCGGGGCCCTCGTCATGTTCTCCGGGCCGGCCCCGGGTCGCCCCGCGACGTTGACGGAAGTCCACAACACCTCCGCCCGGCTTCTGTACGCCCCGGCCACTGCCTCGAAGGCCCCGGTATCGGACAATGGGGGACGACCACCTCCCACCACCTCCCCGAGAGGATCCACCCATGCCCGACACCGGGACCAGGAAGCACGTCCGTCACCGCGGTCTGACCGCCCGTGACCTGGCGCTCATCGCGATCTTCGCGGCGCTCATCGCCGCGATGAGCGTCACCGTCGCCATCCCATTGCCGTTCTCCCCGGTGCCGATCACCCTCCAGACCCTGGGCATCATGCTCGCCCCGAGTCTCCTGGGCTGGAAGCGCGGAACCCTCGCCGTGGTCGCCTTCCTCGCCCTGGGCCTGGCCGGTCTGCCCCTGTTCGCGGGTGGTCGCGGCGGACTCGCGGTCCTGGCCGGACCCTCCGCCGGGTTCATCGTGAGCTGGGTGTTCGCGGCCCTGGTCATCGGCCTGCTCACCGACCTCATGGTCCGCGGCGGCAAGTACCGCTTCTGGCAGGGGCTGCTGATCAACGCCCTGGGCGGCATCATCGTCATCTACGCCATCGGAGTCCCGTGGATGGGGGTCGTCCTGGGCGACGGCGTCCTGGCCACCGCCACGGCCATGGTCGCGTTCCTGCCCGGTGACGTCGTCAAGGCCGTGGTGACCGCGCTCATCGCCGCCACCGTGTTCCGCGCCTACCCCATCCCGCCGGCCGGTCGCCCGGTCACCTCCGGTACGGAGACGGGGAAGAACACCTGATGCTCCGCATCGAGGGGGTCTCCCACTCCTACGACGACCGCGCGGTCCTACGCGGAATCACCCTGGACCTGGCGCAGCACCGCATCGGTGTGATCGGGGCCAACGGATCGGGCAAGTCCACGCTCGCCCGCACCCTCAACGGACTCGTCCTGCCCGACGAGGGCCGTGTGTCGCTGGGGGAGTGGGACACCCGCCGGCACGCCAAGCACATCCGACGCCGCGTCGGCTTCGTGTTCTCCGACGCCGCCAACCAGATCATCATGCCGACGGTCGTGGAGGACGTGGAGATCGGACTGCGGCCCCTGCGCCTGGGCCGGGTGGAGACCGCGCGCCGGGTCGACGAGATCCTCGTGCGACACGGCCTCGACGGCCACCGCGACCACCCCGGACACCTGCTCTCCGGTGGGCAGAAGCAGCTGTTGGCGTTGGCGTCGGTACTGGTCACCGAGCCGGACGTGCTGGTGTGCGACGAGCCCACCACCCTGCTGGACCTGCGCAACACCCGTATGGTGCACCACACCCTGGACGGTCTCGCGCAGCAGGTCGTCCTGTTCACGCACGACCTCGACCTGATCGCCGACTTCGACCGGGTCCTGGTCATGGACGAGGGACGGGTGGTCTTCGACGGTGTGCCGGCGGACGCCATCGCCTTCTACACCAAGCTCATGGACGACGGGCCGACATCGGGACGGACCTCGTGAGCGTGGTCGGGCTGTACGTCCCCGGCGGTGGTCCGCTGCACCGGATTCCGGCCGGCCCGAAGCTGCTCGCCCTGCTCGTGCTCGGTGTGGTGCTCATCGTCGCCGCGAACCTGTGGGCGGCCCTGGCCACCCTGCTCCTGGCCCTGTTGCTCTACCCGGCCGCCCGGCTGGGTTTGCGCCGGGCACTGGCCGTGCTGCGCGCACTGTGGCCGTTCCTGCTGGCCATCGGTGTGTTCCAGGCGTTGTTCGTGGGCGAGTGGACCGAAGGTGTGCGGTTGTGCGCTCAGCTCGCCGGACTCGTCCTGCTCGCCAACGCGATCACCCTGTCCACCCGGGTCAAGGAGATGCTCGACCTGTTCGAACGTCTGTCCCGGCCGCTGCGCCACGTCGGGGTGGACCCGGACCGGGTGGCGTTGGTGCTGGCGTTGACGATCCGGTCCATCCCCATGGTCGCGACCGCCTGGGCCGCGGCCGGGGACGGTTACCGCGCACGTGGCCTGCGAGGGCGGCCCTACCTCCTGGTGGTGCCGGTGATCGTGCACCTGCTGCGGATGGCCGAGGCCACGGGAGAGGCGCTGGTGGCGCGGGGGATCGACGAGGACGCCCGAACCGGACGCCCCTGAGGGGACTCCGTACCGATTCAATATCGGGTGGGTGATTTCTCCTCGGTGGCTGTGGATAATAATCCGAACGGCCCGTCCCGCCGGGTCGATGCCTCCCCCATCCCCTAGGCGCAACGAACCGGTGATCGCGTGCTCCGGCGTCTCCTCGCCGAAAGACGAACCCGGCCCCTGGCCGCGTCCGTCCCGCTCGCCCTCTGCATCGCCCTGCTCCTGCCCGCCGCGACCCCGGCCGGAGCCGTCCCCGCGCTCCCCGCGAACGCGGTGCTGGCCCCACTGGTCGTGGACTCCCGGGTGCCGCTCGTGCCCTTCGCGCCGCTGCCCGCCCCGGCCACCGGAGGCTCCTCCCTGCCCCCCGAGACCCGCGCCGCCCTCGACGACCGTGTCGCGGCCCTGGGTGAGGGCGTCGACTTCGGCATCGCCGTCCAGGACCTGCGCACCGGGACGACCTACAGCCACAACGGACGAGGTCGCTTCCCCTCGGCGAGCGTGGCGAAGCTGACCGTGCTGACCATGCTGCACCTGAGCGCCGACGAGGAGGGGCGGGACCTCACCGCGACCGAGCTCGCCCAGGTCGAACAGATGATCCGCTTCAGCGACAACGAGGTCACCGACGGTCTCTATCTGCGCCTGGGGTTCACCGACGGGTTCCTGCGCCACGCCGAATCCCTGGGGTTCACCGGCACCGAACCCCATCCGGGCGGCTCCTGGGGCGCCACCATGACCACCCCCTCCGACCAGATCCGCCTGCTGCGGGCCCTGTACACCGACGAAGGGCCGCTCACCGAGGAGGACCGAGCGCACGTCCGGGGGCTCATGGAGTCGGTCGGCCCCGAACAGGCGTGGGGCGTGTCGGCCGTCGCCACCGGCGGCGACACCGTCGGACTCAAGAACGGGTGGACCCCACGCGAGTCCAACGGGGGACTGTGGATCATGAACAGCGTCGGTTACGTGGCCGGGCCCGAGCACGAGTACCTGATCGCGGTGATGTCGGACCACAACACCGACTACGCCACCGGGATCACCCTCCTGGAAGATCTGGTCACCGAGGTGGTCGAGGCCATCGAGGGACCCGGCGCCCACGACGACCACGTCGCCGTCGGCACCACGTCCCACTGAGGAACGGTCACTCCTCCCGGGAGGAGAGGACACAGAACTCGGTGCCCTCGTGATCAGCGGGCGTTCAGGGCCCGAAGGAGGTACGTGACCAGGGCGTTCAGGTAGTCGGGATCGACCTCGGCCCGGAGAATGTTCAAGCGCCAGTACAGGGGCGCGGCCATCAGGTCCAGGGCCAGGGGCACGTGGGTGTCCTCGGGGAGTTCCCCACGCTCGATGGCCCGACGCAGAGTGGCCTCCCCGAGCGCGCGGCGACGCACGCCGATGGCGCTCTCGATCGCCTGGACCAGCTCCGGATCGCGCCCCGCCTCGGCGGCCAGGTCGGGCAGGATCGCCGCGAACCGCGGATGGGTGAGCCACACGTACACCGCCTCCAACGTGGCGCGCAGGTCGCCCTCGAAGGACCCGGTGTCGGCGAT
The DNA here is from genome assembly GCF_053619415.1 of Nocardiopsis sp. NPDC055551. Lineage (NCBI taxonomy): Bacteria > Bacillati > Actinomycetota > Actinomycetes > Streptosporangiales > Nocardiopsidaceae > Nocardiopsis > Nocardiopsis sp. NPDC055551. The sequence continues at coordinate 164,430 of NZ_JBSHJJ010000013.1, forward strand.
CTCGGCCGGCGGCACGCTGAATTCGGTCAGAGCCGAGATGACCATCCCTTGTTTGGACGACCACCTGCGGTACAGGGAGCTCTTTCCCGTCCCGGCGCGCTTGGCCACGCCCTCCATGGACAGGCGCCCGTATCCGCGCTCGGCGAGTTCGTCCAGTACGGCCTCGGCGATGGCCGAGGTGACTTGGGGACGCAGGACGGCGGCTCCGGTGGGTGTGCGCCGGGTGTGGTCGTTCATGTCGCCATCATACGTGTGGACGATACGGCACCGTCCCGTGTAAGGTCACGTCGGGACGGTACCGTACCGTCCAAATGGAAGAAAGGTGCATGCCATGGGAGCACCGCTCAAGAACGCCTCCGACCTCATCGACGAGGGCCTGAGGCTGATTCTGGCCAAGGACATGCTCGGTTTCGCCGACCTGTGGGCGGAGGAGGGGACCATGGAGCTGCCGTTCGCGCCACCCGGCGCGCCCCGGTGGTTCGAGGGGCGCGCGGCGGTGCGGGAGTACCTGCGCCACTACACCGACCACTTGGACGTGCGGGCGGTCCACCGGAACGCGGTGCACGTCACCACCGACCCGAACGTGGCCATCGCCGAGCTCGAAGTGGAGGGTGTGGCCAAGGAGACCGGAAGTGACTACCGGATGCGCTACATCGCGGTCGTGATCGCACGCGACGGGGAGATCATCGAGTACCGCGACTACTGGGACCCGCTGGCCGCCCAGGAGAACACGGGCGAATCCGCCGCCGAGGCGACCCCCTTCCCCGAGCGCGCCGGCCACTCCGCCTGAGTGTTCGTCCGAAACGACAGTGCCCCACCGGACATCATCGCCGGTGGGGCACATGTTCTCCCAGCGGTCAGTCCAGGGGGCCGCCGGCGACGTAGAGGACCTGGCCGGACACGAAGCCCGCGTCCTCACCGGTGAAGAACGCCACCGCGTTGGCGATGTCCTCCGGCAGGCCCACGCGTTGCACGGGGATCTCGGCCTGCTTGAAGGCCTTCATGTCGTCGTACTTGATCCCGATCCGCTCGGCGGTGGCGCGGGTCATCGCGGTCTCGATGAAACCGGGGGCCACCGCGTTGCAGGTGACACCGAACTTGCCCAGCTCGATGGCGAGGGTCTTGGTGAAGCCCTGCAACCCCGCCTTGGCCGCCGCGTAGTTGGCCTGGCCGCGGTTGCCCAGCGCCGAGGAGCTGGACAGGTTCACGATCCGGCCCCACTTCTGGGCGGTCATGTGGGCCTGGGCGGCCTTGCTCATCAGGAACGAACCCCGCAGGTGCACGTTCATGACGGTGTCCCAGTCGTCGGGGGACATCTTGAACAGCAGGTTGTCGCGGAGCACCCCGGCGTTGTTGACCAGGATCGCGGGAGGGCCGAGTCGCTCGGCGACGGTGTCGACGGCGGCGGTCACCTGGTCGGCGTCGGAGACGTCGCAGCCCACCGCGATGGCCTGGCCACCGTCGGCGGTGATCCGGTCCACGACCTCCTGGGCGTCGGACTCCTTCAGGTCCAGAACGGCGACGGAGCGACCTTCACGGGCGAGGCGCTCGGCGGTGCCGGCGCCGATGCCGCGGGCCGCGCCGGTCACGATCGCCACACGAGGCGTTGGGGACATGGTGTTACCTCCATTGATCACGTGGTGGGCGCGGAGGAATCATATCCGCATGCCTACTGGTCGGTACGTACCCGGGTACGCCTTTCAGTTCTGCGGGAAACCGGCGTTCCATGACTTCTTCAGTCGTCCGTAATGGTGTTGACCTGCGCCGCCGCAAAGCTTTTCGGTTGGTGCCGCCGTTTGCCTGCGCGTGATCGGGCCGTGGCTTACGATGTCATCCAAGACTGAGATGCACGTGCATTCGGCCCGTGCAGCAGCACGAGCTTCACACCCATTCTGTGGTCTGCGGTGCGGTGCGTCAGTGAGGAGTTGAAGGGCATGGAGTGTGCGGAGGCGGTGGCGGAGCCTGCCGACGCATGGTGGCTCAGGGTCCTGACCCACGGGTCCCCACGCTGGAACACACCGGTGTGCGGTGATCGGCACGACGCCGTCACGTGGACTTTCGAGCCCCGCCCACGGACGGTCGGCGCGGCCAGGGAGATTTCCGACGCCCTGCTCCTCGAATGGGGCATGGAGCACTTGTCGAGCGATGTCTCGGTCGTCGTTTCGGAATTGGTCACCAATGCGGTACGTCATGGAGGCCCGATCGCCTTGACCGAACGGGGCCGATCGGGTATTCAGCTCTCCCTCATGCGCAGCGGTAGTGAATTCATCTGCGCGGTTCGTGACGGTGGAGATCACTTGCCGCGCAGAAGGGAAGCGATCTCCGGGGTCGAGGGAGGCAGAGGGCTTGCCCTGGTGAGTGCTTTCGCGCGAGAGTGGGGAGTGATTCCCACGCCGCCCGGTGGAAAGTTCGTTTGGGCACAATTCGTGTGAGTCGATGACTCGGGGCTCGTTGCCGGGCGTCCCGCCGTGCGAGGCGGGGCCGTCGGCCGGGTGGGCCGCCCCGGGGAGGGGCGGGCGAGGGTGGAACGGGACGCCGTCGATACCGTGGAGGTGTAGTGTCCCGGTCGCACGACAAAGGGGACCGGGCGAACCGATACTCTTGTTCGGAGAAAGAAGAGAGGCGGCGAACGTGGATATCGCTCATTTGCGTCAGGGGAGTGGCCCCACCGTGCGCCGCATGCTCCTGGGAGAGCAGCTTCGACGGTACCGGCAACTACGTGGCATCTCCCGTGAGGAAGCGGGCGAGAGGATTCGAGCCTCCGCTTCCAAGATCAGCCGTATGGAACTGGGGCGGGTCGGATTCAAGCCTCGGGATATCGAGGACCTCCTCAAGATGTACGGGGTCACCGACCGTAAGCTCCTGAGGGAATTCAAGGAACTGGCCCTCGAATCCAACAAACCGGGTTGGTGGAAGGAGTACGGCGACGCCCTCCACAAGTGGTTCACCCGCTATGTGGGCTTCGAGGAGGCGGCCGACCAGATCCGTGTCTACGAGTCCCAGTTCGTGCCGGGGTTGTTGCAGACCGAGGACTACGCCCGCGAGGTCATCTCCGGTGGTGTCGACACCGACACCCTCTCCGAGCAGCGCATCCAGGCCAGACTCAAGAGACAGGAACACCTCAACAGCGGCAAGAAGATGTGGATCATCCTCGACGAGGCGGCGGTACGTCGGCCCATCGGGGGCCGCGAGCGCGGCAAGGAGATCATGTGCGGTCAGCTGCGCCACCTGATCGACATCTGTGAGAACCGGGACAACATCACCCTGCAGATCATCCCGTTCGAGGTGGGTGCGCACGCCGCCGAGGCCGGGTCCTTCACGCTGCTGCGCTTCTCCGACTTCGAACTGTCCGACGTCCTGTACCTGGAGCACCTGACCGACGGCGACATCGTGGACAAGCGGTCCACGGTCGAGGCCTACACCAAGGCGATGACCAAGCTCAGCGTCTCGGCCGCCACCCCTGACGAGACGGTCTCGATGCTCAAGGACATGCTCAAGGACCTCGACGAGGCCTGAGCCCCTTCCAGCCCCCACACCCTTTGCTGAAGAACCTCTTCGCCCCGGTGGGTGGGGCAAGAGAAGGCTCCGTCTGCGACGGAGCCCCCTCTTCTCGCTGGAGCCCGTAGCTCGGGTGACCCGGGAGAGAGCAAGGGGGGTGGCTTACCGGATCGGCACGTACACCGCCCCACGGTGTGTCGCACCGTCGTGCCACGAGATACGGGTGGGCCCCTCCGTTCCGCGCGAAGCGGGCCGCCCTAACCGAGCAGGTTGTCGAAGTCGCCGTCCTTGGCGCCCAGGATCAGGCAGTCGATCTCCTCCTGCGTGTAGACCAGGGCCGGACCGCTGGGGAAGCGCGAGTTGCGGACTGCGATGGATCCGTCGTGCAGACGTGCCATCTCGACGCAGGCCCCCTGTGAGTTGCTGCGCTTGGCCTTCTGCCAGGAGGCCTCGGTCAGGTCGGTCGCGCGGATACCGTTGTGTGCGGTCATGTTCCTGTCGCTCCTTGCGTCTTCGACTGAGGGAAAGCGTGCGTGCTAATGCATTAACGAATGCACGTGCATCAGCACCATCACTCTCACGAGCATAGCGTGATGCTCGCCACTTGTCCGTGGGTTTGGTCGGATGTAAGCGCTATGTAATCGTGGCGCCGTCGGCAAGGTGCTCAATCATGGCTTCGTTGCTGTTCAGAAGCCTGCGAGTTGCTTTGGGACCTTGGTCTGAAAGTGACGCGGATGAACGCTCGGTAACGCGCGAAGGCCCCGCCGAAGTATCGACGGGGCCTTGCGGGGGCCGGTGGCTATTCGCAGGAGAGCGCCGTGGTCAGCGCTTCCAGGTTCCCGCGCATGATCGAGGGGTAGTCGTCGCCGGGCGACTGATCGGTCACTCCTTCCAGGGGGTCGAGCACCTCCACCCGAGCGTCGGTCTCGGCCGCGATGGTGTCCGCGGTCTCGGCGGGCATGAGTGGTTCGGTGAAGATCGTGGAGATGTCGCGCTCGTTGACGATGTCGGCGATGTCGGCGATCTGCGCGGGGGAGGGCTCGCTGTCCGGGTCGACCCCGCTGACACCGATCTGCTCCAGGTCGTACCGATCGGTCAGGTAGCTGAAGGCGGTGTGTCCGACGACGACCTCACGGTGTTCGCAGGAGGACAGCCCTTCCTCGTACTCATCGCCGATGGCGGCCAGTTCGTCGGCGACCCGCTCGGCCTCCTGGCGGTAGGTGCCGGCGCCCTCGGGGTCGGCCTCTCCCATGCGTTCGGCCAACGCCTCGGCGGTCTGGGCCATCAGGTCCACGTCCAGCCAGAAGTGGGGGTCGTGCTCGCCGTGGTCGTGCCCGTCCTCCTCGTGCCCGTCCTCCTCATCGTGGGCGTGGTCGTCCTCGCCCTCGTGGTCATGGTCGTGACCGTGATCGTGGTCGTCGTCCTCGCCGCCGTCGGCGGGGCGCAGCGATACGAGGTCGGCGACGTCGAGAGAGGCGTCCTGGCCCTCCTGGGCGACGGCCTCGTCCACGGCGGGTTGGAGGCCGCCCACGTGGAACACGATGTCGGCCTCGCTGACCTCGGCGATCTGGCGGCCGGTGAGCTCCAGGTCGTGCGGTTCGGCCCCGGGTTCGGTCAGCTGGATGACGGCGGTGGTGTCCCCACCGATCTCCTGGGCCAGCCATTCGAGCGGGTAGACCCCGGTGACGACGGTGAGGTCGGCGTCGGAGGGGGAGATCCCGCTGTCACCGCTGGAACCGCCCTCACTTCCGCAGCCGGTGATGATCATGGTGAGGGCGGCGCCGAGGGCGGCGGTGCGCACGGAGGTCCTGGTTCTCATGGGACCATTTTCGGGAAAATGAAAACGGTTGTCAATTTGTCCGCTTTGCTCGGGCTTCCCGGTGCGCGCCCCGATGGGTCGAGGCCCTTCGGGGCCGCCCGGGTCACCTGCTCTCGGCGAAGCGCTCCACGTCCTCGTTGCGGCCCGCCACCAGGATCACGTCGCCCTTGTGCAGCACCGTCTCCTCCGTCGTGTAGGTGAAGGAGGAGCCCACCCGTTTGACCGCCACCACCGTGATGCCGAACTTCTGCCGAACCCGCGTCTCCCGCAGGGTCCGGCCCAACATCGACTCCGGGGCCCGGGTCTTGCCCACGGCGAACCCCTCCTCGACCTCCTTGTAGTCGAGCATCCGCCCCGACAACAGGTGTGCCACCCGCTCGCCCATGTCGTGCTCGGGCAACACCACGTGATCCGCGCCCACCTGCTCCAGGATGCGCCCGTGCCGCCGGCTGGTGGCCTTGGCCCAGATACCGGCCACCTCCAGGTCGACCAGCAACGAGGTGGTGAGGATGCTCTCCTCCAGGTGGCTGCCGATCGCCACCACCGCCCGGTTGAACTGGGGCGCGCCCACCTGCCGCAGGGTCTCCTCGTCGGTGGCGTCGCCGATGACGGTGTGGGTGAGCGCGTCCGCGTAGGTCTGCACCAGACGCGGGTTGGAGTCCATGCCCAGCACCTCCCAGCCGTGTCTGACCAGTTCCAGGGCGAGCGAACTGCCGAACCGGCCCAGGCCGATCACCAGGACGCGCTTGTCGTCGATTCGATCGCGGTGGGGCATGGTCTGTCTCCTCGGGGCTTGGGTTCGTGGTGGGACTCAACCGACGATCGGTCGGGCCTCGGCCAGGGCGTAACGACGTTGTCGGTCTCGGAAGGCCAACGCGGTGACGAACGTGATGGGTCCGATCCGGCCGGCCACCATGAGGATCGCCAAAAGGTACTGGTTCCACGCGGCGAGGTCCGGGGTGATGCCCATGGACAGGCCCACCACGCCGAAGGCCGACACCACCTCGAACAACACCGGAAGGAGTGTGAAATCGGTGGCCCACAGCATCACCACGGTGGTGGTGGCCACCGCGGTGGCGGACAGGAACACCAGGCTCAGGGATTGTCGCACCACCTCCGTGGGCAGCTGACGCCCGAAGACGTGCACCTTGTCGTGGGCCCGCACCTCGGCCCTGACCACGAGGAAGATCACCGCGAGGGTGGTGACCTTGATGCCGCCCGCGGTCCCGGCGCTGCCGTTGCCGACGAACATCAGCATGATCGTCACCAGCAGGGTGGAGTCCTGCATCTCGTCGATGGGTACGGCGTTGAACCCGCCGCTGCGCGGCATCACCCCGGTGAAGAATCCGTCGGTGAGCCTGGCCCACCAGTGCAGCCCGCCCAGGGTGTTCGGATTGTTCCACTCCATGGCGGTGATCAGCAGGATCCCGGCGGCGAACAGGATGAGCGTGGTGGTGACGGTGAGCTTGGTGTGCAGGGACCACCGGTGATTGCGGACCACCCACCGACGCAGTTCGATGAGCACGGGGAAACCGATGCCGCCCAGGATCATCGCGAACGCCACGGGGAAGAGAATGAACCCGTCGCCGGAGAAGCGGGTGAAGCTTTCGTCGTACAGCGACAGGCCGGCGTTGTTGAACGCCATGATCGAGTGGAAGAACCCCGAGTACAGGGCCTGCGGGAGCGTGAGGTCGTAGGCCAGCCACATGCGCGGGGTGATGAGTGCGAAGGTCAGGCCCTGCAACACCAGGAAGATGGTCAGCACCCGACTGACCAGTTCGCGCACGTCGCCGACCCACAGGGCACGCACCTCGGTCTGTACGGTCAGCTGCATGCGCAGTCCGAAGCGGTGGATGACGGCGGCGCCCAGCAGGGAGGCCAGCGTCATGATGCCCATGCCGCCGCCCTGGACCAGGGCCAGCACCACGCCCTGACCGAAGCCGGTGAGGTCCCGACCCAGGGAGATCACGCTGGTCCCGCACACGGCCAGCGCCGAGGTCGCGGTGAAGAACGCTTCGTGGAAGGGCAGCCCCCGACCGTCGACGGTGGCCAGGGGGGTGGTGAGCAGCAGTGCGCCGATCAGGTCGACGCCCACGAAGATCAGCAGGAACAGGCGCGCCGGCTTGTGCCATGGCTTGGCCTCGCGGGTGCCGTGGGAGTTCGAGAGCCCAGGGCGGGGGAGCCGGAAGGGGAATCGGGCACGCGTTCGGGGGAACGGCCGGCTCACCGGGGTGCCGGCCGACGCTCGGATGCGATGTCCACGGATACTCCTTGCTCGGTGACCCGAACGATTCTGCCAAACCTCCCCGTCATGGGGCACACAGGCTCGGCCGGCCGAACCGACACATCCGAGGTTCGGTCAATGAATCGATCGACGGTTCGCGGCATGATCCGCTTCCCGCGTGAGGAGGACCACGTCATCGTGGCGCTGATCCAAGTCGCCCCCATCGAGCTCCCCCGCACACGTGCCGGGTCGGGTCGACTTCGTGCGCTCCCGAGCCCTTGGGCCGCCGCGCCGACGGCTCGTTCCCGCCCGCCCTCAGTCGTGGCGGGCGCCCTCGTGGTCGGCGTGGCCCGGCGGCTCCAGTTGCAGTGTCGAATGGTCCACGTCGAAGTGTCCGCTCAGACACTCGTGCAGTTCGTCGAGCATCCGTCCGGTGTCGTGCAGGTCCTCCTCGGCCACCACCACGTGCGCGGACATCACCGGGACCCCGGAGGTGATGGTCCACACGTGCAGGTCGTGCACGTCGATGACGGCGGGGTGCCCCATCAGGTGCGAGCGAAGGTCGGCCAGGTCCATGCCCTTGGGCGCGGCCTCCAGCAGGATGTGCACGGCCTCCTTCAGCAGCGACCACGCGCGGGGCACGATGATCGCGGCGATGGCGAGCGAGACCAGGGTGTCGGCCTGCTGCCACCCGGTGAAGAGCACGATGAGACCGCCGATGATCACGCCCACGGAGGCGAGCGCGTCACTCATCACCTCCAGGTAGGCGCCCTTGACGTTGAGGCTCTCCTTCGCGCCCGACCTCAGCACGAACATCGCCACGATGTTCATCACCAGGCCGAACCCGGCGACCACGATCATGCCGAGCCCGGACACCTGGGCGGGTTCGCGGAACCGGTCGACCGCCTCCAGCACGATGAACCCGCACAGGACGAACAGCACGATCGCGTTGACGGCCGCGGCGAGGATCTCGGCGCGTTGGAGTCCGAAGGTGCGCCTGCCCGTGGCCGGCCGACCGGCGATCCACACGGCCACCAGTGCCAAGGCCACCCCGAAGGAGTCGGTGACGGTGTGTCCGGCGTCGGCGAGCAGGGCGAGACTGCCGCTGAACGCGGCCCCGGTGACCTGGACCACCGCCACGGTGAGCATCAGTACCAGAACCACGGCGAGCCTGCGCTTGTTGGCGGCCCCGGCCGTGATCGGCCCGTGGTCGTGTCCCACGCCCATCGTTCCCCCGTCCTCAGATCCATTAGTACACTCAAGACTGTTTATACAGCCTGCACTGTCTATACAGCAAAAAATGTACAATGGTTTTCATGTTGACCTCAGAGCAACGCCTCTCCGCGATCCAGCGCCTCGGACGCGCACTGTCCGATCCCACCCGGTGCCGTCTGCTGTTGGCCCTCCTGGAGGGGCCCGACTACCCGGCCGGGCTCGCCGACCGGCTCGGGCTCACCCGGCAGAACGTCTCGAACCACCTGGCCTGCCTGCGCGACTGCGGACTCGTGCGCACGCACGCCCAGGGTCGGCAGGTCAGCTACGAACTGGTCGACGAATCCCTCGTCCATGCCCTGGACGACCTCCTCCACGTGGTCTGGGGCACCACCCAGCCCCACGAGACGCTCGCCCCCTCAGAGGAACAGCCCCGAGCCGTCTGAACCACCCCGCCGCGCCGTCGCCGCTCACCCGACGCATGCGTACGGGTGCGCATCGCGTGTACCCCCCGTGCTCGCTTCCGGATGACCGGAATCGGTCATCGTGATGTCCGTTACACCTTCGGCAGTCGCCCCTGTCGGCGTGAAGATCCACTTCGGGCCAGTGGGTCCCCCTCACCCGGCGAGTGTCCCTAACTTTGGTCGATACCGACCCTGACGGAAGACTGACATCTCCCTGATAGTTCCCTGAACTCTCCGGAGTCGGCGCAACTTCCGATATAACGCGACGTAAGGTGAGCGTGCGCCCGGCGGATGCGGGGCCCGACGACGGGTCTACCCGAGCGGGCGTCCCGCCCCGGACGAAACGAACACCCGCATCCCCCATCACACGACTCGCGGATCGGCCCGTGCCCAAGGTCGCCCGTTCGACCACGAACGGGCGCACCCCCGGTCCGGGAACCGTCCCATCACCCGGCGAGCTAGGAGCGAGCACCTCTCATGTCCAGACCGGCCATCACGGCACACGGCGAGCGGTACCCGGACGGACCCACCGCCCCCCACGCGGAAGGGATGCGCGCGTGAACCGCCTTTCGGTCATATCGCTCGGCAACCGGGCGCTGGTCCTCCTCATCACGCTGGCCGTGCTGCTCTTCGGCACCTTCGCCGCGCTCTCGGCCAAGCGCGAACTCTTCCCCGAGATGACCCTGCCGATGGTGATGGTCTCCGCCCAGTACCAGGGCGCGACCCCCCAGGTCGTCGAGGGACAGGTCACCGAACCCCTCGAACAGGCGCTGCAGGGCGTGGAGGGCATCGACACGATCACCTCCACCTCCAGCACCGGTTCAGCCCAGATCATGGCGGAGTTCGACTACGGCCGCGACCAGGACGCACTGGTCCGCGAGGCCCAGGTCGCCGTCGACCAGATCGCCGGCATGCTCCCCGAGGACGTCGATCCCTCAGTCATGTCCATGAGCATGGACATGATGCCGGTGATGCTGTTGGCCGCCGCCTCCGACAACGGCGACGAGCAGGCGATGGCGTCCACCATCGAGAACGTGCTCATCCCCGAACTGGAGTCGGTGCCCGGCGTCCGTTCGGCCGACCTGACCGGTCTGCCGGAGGAGCGCGTCGAGATCACCCCCGACGAGGACGAACTCGTCGACGCGGGCGTGAGCGTCCAGGACCTGTCCAACGCGCTGGAGTCCAGCGGCCTGCTCATGGCCGGCGGCTCCATCGACGAGGACGGTCGCAGCCTCAGCGTCACCACCGGCGACCAGCACACCGACCTCGAAGCGATCGAGGACCTGTGGGTGCAGCCCTCCGCGGGCGCCGCCGACGAGTCGGCCGCGATTCCCGGCGCCCCGCCGGCCGCGGCACCCTCCGCGGTGCGGCTCTCCGAGGTCGCCGACGTCGAGATGGTCACCGAGGATGCCTCCTCCATCGCTCGACTCGACGGCAACCCCAGCATCGCCCTCATGGTCATGGCGACCCCCGACGGCAACACCGTCGAGGTCTCCGACGGCGTCCAGAACGTGCTCGATGAGCAGTCCGACCTTCTCGGTGACGACGTCGAACTCGCCGTCGTCTTCGACCAGGCACCCTTCATCAACGACTCGATCACCGACATGTTCGAGGCCGGCGGTTACGGTCTCGTCGCCTCGGTCATCGTGATCCTGGTCTTCATGCTGTCCATCCGCTCCACCCTGGTGGTGGCGGTGTCCATTCCGGTGTCGGTCCTGGCGGCCTTCGTCGGCATGCAGGCCTTCGGCTTCACCCTGAACATGCTCACCCTGGCCGCGATCACCATCGCGATCGGCCGGGTGGTGGACGACTCCATCGTCGTCCTGGAGAACATCCGTAGACACATGGACTACGGCAAGGAACGGATGTCGGCCGTCAAGGACGGCGTCCGCGAGGTCGCCACGGCCGTGGCCTCCTCCTCCTTCGCCACCATCGCCGTGTTCCTGCCCCTGGCCTTCGTCGGCGGCATGGTCGGCGAGATCTTCATGCCGTTCGCGGTCACCAGCAGCCTGGCTTTGGCCGGTTCGCTCCTGGTCGCGCTGACCATCACGCCGGTGCTGTGCTACTGGTTCCTGCGGCCCGCCGAGGTCGGGGACGTCCCGAGCGAGGAGATCGAGCGCAAGGCGCACGAGCGCGAGATGCACACCCCGCTGCAGCGCGCCTACCTGCCGGTCATCCGCTGGATCACCACCAAGCGCAAGACCGCCACCGCGGTCACCCTCGCGGCCAGTGTCGCGATCCTGGTCGGCACCGTCGCCCTGGCCGCCACCTCCGAGACCGACTGGCTCGGCCAGGCCGAGGAGAACAGCTACACCGCCATCCAGGAGCTCGAACCGGGCACCTCCCTGGAGGCCGCCGACGCCGAGGCCGCCAAGGTCGAGGAAGCACTCGCCGGAATGGCCTGGATCGACACCTACCAGGTCAACGTGGGTGGCAACCCGATGATGGGCGGTGGGGCCGCCGACCAGATCGACTACACGATCACCGCCGACCCCGACACCGACCAGTTGCGCAACCGCGAGGTCCTGCGCGACACCTTCGCCGACCTGGACACCGAGCACGAACCGCGCCTGGACTCCACGGGCGGTATGGGCGGCTCCGGCATCGAGGTGCGGGTCACCGCCGAGGACCAGACGACCCTGGCCGAGGCCGCCGAGCTGGTGGAGGACGAGCTGCGCGCCATCGACGGCGCCGACGACGTCACCAGTGGTGTCTCCGAGTCGCAGCCCTCCCTGGAGGTGCACGTCGACGGTGAGGAGGCCGCCGAGCAGGGGCTGAGCGAGGCCGCGGTCGGCCAGACCGTCGCCGCCGCCTTCAACGGTCAAAACGTCGGCACCGCCACCATCGACGACATCCGCCGCGACGTGGTCGTCCTGGTCCAGGACGCACCGCAGACCGTGGCCGAGCTCGAAGAACTGCCGATCGCCACGCCCACCGGGCAACTGATCGAGCTCACCGACGTGGCCGAGGTCGTCGAGGTCCAGCAGCCGCCGGAGCTCACCCGCATCGACGGTGTCACCAGCACCACGGTGTCGGCCAACCCGAGCGCCTCCGACCTGGGCGCGGTCAGCGCCGAGATCACCCAGGCCCTGGACGGGCTCAGCCTGCCCTCCGGCGCCACCGCCGACCTGGGCGGTGTCAGCCAGGACCAGACCGAGGGCTTCGCCCAGCTGGGTCTGGCCCTGCTCGCCGCGATCGTCATCTGTTACCTGATCATGGTCGCGACGTTCAAGAGCCTGATGCAGCCGCTCATGCTGCTGATCTCGGTCCCGTTCGCCGCCACCGGTTCGCTGGGTCTGCTGTGGCTGACCGGAACCCCGATCGGCGCCGCCGCCCTGATCGGCATGCTCATGCTCATCGGCATCGTCATCACCAACGCCATCGTGTTGATGGACCTGATCAACCAGAACCGCAACAAGGGCATGGAACTGGGCGAGGCCATCGTCGAGGGTTCGCGCCACCGCCTGCGGCCCATCCTGATGACCGCGGTCGGCACCATCGCCGCGCTCATCCCGATGGCCACGGGCCTGGCCGGTGGCGGAGCGTTCGTGTCCGCACCCGTCGCCCTCGTGGTGATCGGTGGTCTGATCACCTCGACGCTGCTCACCCTGATCCTGGTGCCCGTCCTCTACCAGCTGGTCGAGGTGCGCCGGATGAAGCGTGAGGCCAGGGGGCAGGCCCGCTACGAGCGTCGCCGCGCCAAGGCCCGTGCCAAGGCGGGGGTCGACACCGCCACGGGTGAGGCCGACCGGGTGCCTGAGGAGACCTCCTCAGAGGACTCCGGCCACGGTCGCTGACCCGAGCGCGACCGACGAGAAGGGGGCGTCCCGCACACCACGTGCGGGGCGCCCCCTTCGTCGTCCGTGCCCGTAGCGGTGACATCGTCGCGACACGCCCGGAAGCGGGGGTGGACCAAAGTCCGGAAACCCCTGTGAATCAGGGGATCTCGGACGCTTCCTCTGTGTCACCGGTATGTCGATTTGTGCTATCCGCGCACTCCAGGCAGGCTTCCCCCCATGGATGACGCGAAGAAGAACCTCGAAGACCTGCTGCGCGACGAGCTCGGAGACGAGCCCTCGCAGGAGGCCAAGGACTACGCCCGCGAGCTGTACGAGCGCTTCAAGCTCCCCGCCACCGACCCCGCCACCGCGAACCCGGCCCCGGCCGCCCCCGCGGCCCCGACCGAACCCGCCTCCGGCTCGGAGGGCTGAGTGCCCGACGCCCTCGGTACCGTCACGGAGACCACGGGGCCACCGTTCGGGCGCCACGGTGTCTCCCGTAACCCATTGCCGACCTAGGGCGCCCGAACACCCCTAGGGACAGGGACGGTCGTCGCCGTCCCATTCGAGTTCGAACCACACCTGGCGGCCTCGGCCGTCAAGTCGTGGCTCGGTGCCCCATTTGCTGGCGAGCGCCTCCACCAGGTCGAGTCCCCGGCCGTGCTCGGCCGTGTCGTAGGGGTCCCGATGCTGGGGCAGGGGCGCTTCCGTCGTGCTGCCCAGGTCGCGCACCTCCACGCGGGCCCAACCCGGCGCCAGCCGCACGCACACCTCGAACTTGCCGGTGTCGCACCCCGAAGCGCTGTGCCTGATGGCGTTGGTGGCGAGCTCACTGGTCAACAGCGTCGCCGTGGTCAGTTCCGGTGACTCGGCCAGTTGCCTGGCCACGAATCTGCGAGCGTAGGAGATCTGGCTCGGCAGACCGGGAAAGCGTCTGCGGGCCGGTCTGGGAATGGACCCCGTACGGGCGGAGCGTCGATCGCCGCCGTCCTGTCGGGTGGTGGCGTTCTGGGTGCTTCTGGACTCTGCCATGGGTCTCGCCGGGCGTTGGGAACGGTGGAGAGGGGCCGAAGTCGAGTGGTCGTGGTCCGAGGGCGCGGAACGAGGGGTGGCGGTCTCACACATGTGGGTTCACTCCCCGGGGATGTGTGTGCGCGGGCAGGGCTGATGGGAAGCCTGGCCCTCGGAGCGTCCATGCCCTTTGTGGGTCACGGCGCGTGGACACACGGGGCGAAGCCCCCTGGGTCAGGGAGGGAAGCGTCTCGGTATCGCCGGGAGTGCGGTACGAGGGCGGCGACATGTGTCGGCGGCGAAGCCGCGGGGCTTCACGCCGTGTGGTGGTGGGGCCTGCGGGCAGCCCATGGGCGATGGTCATGTCCGGTGTTCGGTGTGCCCTACGACACTGAAGGGCCTACTCGCGCTCAGCATACGCTCCGTGCCTCCCTGGAAACCCAGTCGACCTGGTTCGGACAGGGTAACCCTGCCTGAACTGGATAAAGGGGGGATGAAGTGGTCCGGGACGGTCCTCGACCGTTGGATCGAAGCGGGGAACGGCGCTCCGGCGGACTCTCGTAACAAGATAACAATTAGATGACACTGGGTCGAATTTTGCCACTTCGTCCACTCTTGCGTGTGTCCATCATCACGGGCCAAGGTATGGGTCATGGCCGTGCCAACCCCCGAACCACTGCCCATGGGTCTCGGTGTCGAGATCGATCGCGCCGTCCGGTTCACCGACGAGGGCCACGTCCTCGTCGGTGGGTCCCCACCCCACGCCCTGCGGTTACCGGCCGAGGGCGTGAGCTCGGTGATCCGCCGGCTCAGCGGGGCTCGGCCCGACCATCACCATGAACGCGTGCTGGCCCGGATCCTCGTGGACGCCGGACTGGCCCACCCACGCCCCGAACCCACCGAACCCGGAGCCGACACCCAGGTCGTCCTGGTCGGGCACGGCGTCGACATCGACTCCGGCGCGTTGGACGCGACCCTGACCCTCCTCCACGCCGAGCACCCCCACGTGCGCGTGCTCGTGGTCGGCGTGACCGGAGCGGCCGAAGAGGTGGCCCTTCGACACGGTGCGCGCGTGGTCCGGGGGCCCACGGAGGGCGCCGCCGCCCGGACGGTCGGGCTGTGGGCCTGCGACGCCGAGTTCGTGGCCTTCCTGGACATCGGTTCCGAACCCGGACCCGGTTGGCTCCGCGCCGCGCTCGGCCACTTCGCCGACCCCGACGTCGCGGCGGTCGTGCCGCGTGTCCTGGCCGCTCGGGAACCCCACGGGAACCTGGGCATGACCATCGCGGCCCTGCGGGCGTCGGGCTCCGACCGTGGCACGGACCCCGGGCCGGTGCTCGCCTCGACCCCCTTGGAACCGTTCCGTGCGCTGGTGGTGCGCCGCGAACCCACCCGGTCGGACCCGGCCCTGGGCGCGGTCGCCGAGGCCGACCTGGTCTGGGCACTGGCCGGGCGCGGCTGGTCGGTGCGGTACGAACCCCGCTCCCGGGTGCGGATGCCCATGACCGCCGGACTCGGCGCCTACCTGCGCGCGCGTTGGGAGTTCGGGGCGGCCGGAGCCGCGTTGGCCCGACGTCATGGCCTGCGTGCGACCGGTCCGCGGGTCTGCCCGACCGCCCTGGCCGCCGTGGCGCCGGCCGCGGCCGGACACCCCCTGATCGGGCTCACCGTGGCCGCCGCGGGGGTTGTGGCCACGGCCGGGGCCCTGCGCTCGGGGGTGGCCTTGTCGCCGGTGGACGCGGTGCGTCCCGGGTTGGTGGAGTCCGCGCACACGGTGCGGGCGCTCGCGCGGGAGGTGCGGACGACCTGGTGGCCGGTGTCGGCGGGGGTGGCCGTGGGCGGTGCGTTGGCCTGGGCGCGTGGTCGCTCTCGGAGCGGTGGGGCCGGCGCGGGTCGAAGGGCGGGTCGTCGGGCCTTGGTGGCGGGCGCGTTGCTGACCGTGCCGCATCTGGCCTCCTGGCGACGCCGACACGGCGCCGCGGTGGTGGGTCCCCTGGCGTGGACGGGGTTGTCCGTCGCCGGGGACGCGGCGTGTGCGTTCGGTACCTGGTGGGGGGTATTGCGTTCCGGTTCGGTGGCCCCGCTGGTACCACGTCCCCGACCGCCGGTTTCGACCACGTCCTTGGTATCCCGGCAGGTGGGAGGGGGTTCTTCGATCCCCTTGCGCAAGCCCGGGTCAACCTCCACCGTTAGTCAGCGTTAACACGTGTCACACACGGTGAGAATATTCGGGTGTTCGGCGGCCGGGCTTCGGGGTCCCCGATGCCGGTTCTCGTGACCCTGCGTGATATTCGGCCTCGTCTTCGGGGGAGCGACGTCGCTCCGGTGGGCCTTGTTCCGCGTGTGGCGTGAGCGCCGACGTTTCCGTGGGCGAGGGTCGCGGAGAGCCCGGTTTTTGTAAACGCCGTTTACCGAAATACCCCTGCGTGGGGAACGTTTCCCCAGTCCAGGATGACCTTAATGACGAAGTGTGTTCGGGCGAGTGCCGTCTGTGTGGAATTCGACATTTCACCAAGTGCTTGCCGCCCAAATTGCCACCGTTGTCCTTTCTTGATGCGTCGGTTACCGGCAAGTGTCTAGACGTCGCGCAGACTCTTGACATTCCGGTTACGGAACGTGAATCGGATGTCAGTGTGTTTCTTCGATCACTGGGAGTGACCCTCGTGGGGTCGGGAGACCGCGAACGCTTAGCCGTCCTTACGGTTGGAGCGCGAGCGAACCCCTGCCCGACCCGGATCACTCCCAGTGGTGGTGACTCACAAGCACAGATCAAGCGCCGGGCTCGGTGTGAGGTTCGGAGATAGTTTTGGGCAAGTTCCTGGCCAGGCGGCTGCTGAACTACGTCGTCCTGATTTTTCTGGCGACGAGTTTCGCGTACCTTCTCGCGGCCACCAACCTGCAGCCGCGCGTGTACTTCGAACAGATGCAGCCGCCACCGGCGCCCGAGGTCGTCAACGCCCAGCTGGACACCCTCAACCTCAACGACCAGACCCCGCTCGCCGAGCGATACGTCACCTGGCTCAAGGGCGTCGTCACCGGTGACTTCGGCAAGAACATCCAGGGCGGCGACGTCTCCGCCCAGATGTGGATGAAGGCCGGGGTCACCCTGCGGCTCATCACCGTCGCCACCGTCCTGGGCAGCGCGCTGGGCATCGCCATCGGCGCCTACGCCGCCGTGCGTCAGTACCGTGCCTTCGACAAGGCCGCCACCGGCGCCTCCTTCTTCGTGCTGTCGATCCCCACCGTCGTCATCGCGATCGTCATCCAGGTCATCGCGGTCGCGATCAACGACGGGCTCGGCTTCACCTTCCTCAAGTACGTCGGCGAGTACTCGGCGGGCTTCCAAGGAAACGCGTGGGAGCTGCTCCTCAATCGGATCCACCACGCGATCCTGCCGACCCTGGTGCTGGCACTGGCCCTGTTCGCCGCCTTCGCCCGCTACCAGCGCAACATGATGCTGGACGTCCTCGGATCGGACTTCGTGCGCACCGCCATGGCCAAGGGACTCACGCGACGCCGGGCGCTGTTCAAGCACGCCCTGCGCACCGCGCTGATCCCCACCATCACCTACTTCACGTTCACCTTCGGCGCCCTGGTCTCGGGTTCGACCTTCACCGAGAAGATCTACGGCTGGCACGGCATGGGCGCCTGGCTCATCGACTCCATCTCCCGCCAGGACGTGCACGTGGTCGCCGCGGTCTCCTGGTTCATGGCCGTCACCATCATGGCGGCGTCGTTCCTCTCGGACATCCTCTACGCCTGGCTCGACCCCCGGGTGAGGGTGTGACGATGTCCCGCGACCCCGAACCGACCAGCCTCCTCGCGCCCCACAAGGGTGCCCCCGCAGCAGCTTTGTTGGAGACCACGCCATGACCACCGTCACCGAGACGACACCGGACGTGCCCACCGCGCCACCGGCACCCAACCGGTTCAAGGACATCGCCCGCCAGCTCATCGAGACCCGACGCGTCATCGTCGGCATCGTGATCCTGGTGCTGCTGACCCTGTTCGCCTTCCTCGGGCCGCTGATCAGCGCTTGGGGAGTGGGAGAGCGGGACTACACCGCGCTCCTGGAGGGGATCTCACCCGATCACTGGTTCGGCACCAACCGAACCGGCCAGGACATCTTCACCCAGACCACGGCCGGTCTGCAGAAGTCGATGCTCATCGGCCTGCTGGTCGCGCTGATCTCGACCGCGATGGCGGCCGTCATCGGTGCCTTCGCCGGCTACTTCGGCGGGTTCACCGACAAGGCCCTCACCTGGATCGCCGACCTGGCCCTGGTGCTGCCCAACTTCGTCATCCTCGCCATCCTGTCCCGGCACTTCGTCGGCAACGGAGGCTGGCTCATTCTGGTCATCCTCCTGGCGGCGTTCAGCTGGATGGTCACCTCCAAGATGGTCAGGGGACTGACCATCTCGCTCCGTGAACGCGAGTACATCCACGCCGCCCGCTTCATGGGCGTCCCCCCGCACAAGATCATCTTCCGGCACATCCTGCCGAACATGTCGTCGCTGCTCATCGCGGACGCCACCATCATGGTCAGCGCCGCGATCATCGGCGAGACCGCGCTGAGCTACTTCGGTCTGGGCGTTCAGTCGCCCGACATCAGTCTGGGTGTGGTCATCGCCGACGGCGCCTCGTTCGCCACCACCGCGCCCTGGGTCTTCATCTTCCCGACGGTGCTGCTGGTGCTGCTGGTCCTGGCCGTGAACATGATCGGGGACGGGCTGCGCGACGCCCTCGACCCCGCCGCCAAGTCGCGTCGGTCCTAGGGGGAAGGCACACCAATGAGCACCGAGACCATCGTGGAAACCGAGTCCACGAACAACGACGACACGGCCCGCACCCCGGTTCTGGAGGTCACCGACCTCACCGTCACCTTCCCCGGGATGAACAACAACCCCGACGTCAAGGCGGTGCGCGGCGTCAGCTACGCCGTCCACTCCGGTGAGGTCCTGGGCATCGTCGGCGAGTCCGGATCCGGCAAGTCCGTCTCCTCCATGGCCGCGATGGGGCTGCTGCCCGAGCACGCCGAGATCACCGGTTCCGTGCGCCTGCACGGCGAGGAGCTCCTCGGCAAGAACGACAGGGAGATGGCCCGCAAACGCGGCAAGGTCATCTCGATGGTCTTCCAGGACCCGCTGTCGGGCCTGACACCCGTGTACACCGTGGGCGACCAGTTGGCCGAGGCCTTCCTGGTGCACAACCCCAAGGCCGGCAAGGCCAGGGCCCGGGACCGCGCGGTGGAACTCCTGACCCTCGTGGGCATCCCCAACCCCGAGGCGCGGTACCGCTCGTTCCCGCACGAGTTCTCCGGCGGTATGCGCCAGCGCGTCATGATCGCCATGGCCATGGCCAACGACCCCGACGTCATCATCTGTGACGAGCCCACCACCGCCCTGGACGTCACCATCCAGGCGCAGATCCTCGATCTGCTCCGTACCGCCCAGCGCGAGACCGGGGCCGCGATCGTCATGATCACGCACGACCTCGGCGTCGTCGCCGGGTTCGTGGACCGACTGTTGGTCATGTACGCGGGCCGTCCCGTGGAGATCGGCAGCGTCGACGAGATCTACTACGGCAGCCGCATGCCCTACACCATGGGCCTGCTCGGCGCGGTCCCCCGGATGGACCTGGAGGACCAGGGCGCGCTGGTGCCGATCAAGGGCAACCCGCCGTCGCTGTCCGACCTGCCCCCGGGTTGCCCCTTCGCTCCGCGTTGCCCCATCGCGCGGCCCGAGTGTGATGAGTCCGAGCCGGAGCTGCTCACCATCGGTTCGCGCGCCGCCGACACCGATGCGGACGAGGACGAGAACACCGACGCCCAGCGTGTGGCGTGCGTCCGATCCGCCGAGATCGAGGCCGGCGGGTGGAGCGCCCAGGACATCTACCCGGTTCCGGAGATCCCCGAGCCGTCGAGGGCCACCGGCGACCGGGAGGACCTCGCCGAGGTGCTGCGGGTCCAGGACCTGATCAAGCACCACCCCCTGATGAAGGGCGCGGTCTTCAAGCGTCGCGTCGGCACGGTGTACGCCGTGGACGGCATCGACTTCGACGTCAGGGAGGGGGAGACCCTCGCCCTGGTGGGGGAGTCCGGCTGCGGCAAGTCCTCCACCCTCATGGAGGTCATGAGCCTGGAGCGGCCCCAACGCGGCGGTGTCGAGGTCATGGGCCGTGAGGTCGGCACGCTCTCCCGAAGCGAGAGGTTCGGGCTGCGTCGCGACATGCAGATCGTGTTCCAGGACCCGATGAGCTCCCTGGACCCGCGTATGCCGGTCTTCGACATCATCGCCGAGCCGCTGCGCACCCACAAGGTTCCGGTGAGGGAGGTCACCGAGCGCGTCTACGAGCTCATCCGACTCGTCGGACTGAACATCGAGCACGCCACCCGCTTCCCCGCGGAGTTCTCCGGTGGTCAGCGTCAGCGCATCGGCATCGCCCGGGCCCTGGCCCTGGAACCCAAGCTCCTGGTCCTGGACGAGCCGGTCTCGGCACTGGACGTGTCCATCCAGGCGGGTGTGATCAACCTGCTGGAGGAGCTCCAGGCCAAGCTCGGTCTGGCCTACCTGTTCGTGGCGCACGACCTGTCCGTGGTCCGGCACATCGCCGACCGGGTGGCGGTCATGTACCTCGGCAAGATCGTGGAGATCGGCGACACCAAGTCGATCTACACCCGGCCCAGTCACCCCTACACCCAAGCCCTGCTGTCCGCCATCCCCGTTCCGGACCCGGAACGGGAACGGGCACGCACGCACATCGTTCTGGAAGGGGACCTCCCCAGTCCCGCGAATCCGCCCTCGGGTTGCAGTTTCCGAACGAGGTGCCAGAAGTTCATCACTCTCTCGGAGTCCGACCAGGAGCAGTGCATGAGCGTCGAACCGACGATCCGTCCCACCAACGGTGGGGACCAGGGATCCGCCTGCCACTTCGCGGAACGGCGTAGCGACCTTGTCTGATCCACGGTTCGAAGGCACGGCCGGTGCCGCCCCGCGCACCGGTCACACCATCCCTAGGAGGGAAATCCCCATGCGTATCGGGAAGGCGCGTTACCTCGCCCCCGCTTTCGCTCTGGTGCTGTTGGCCAGTGCCTGCGCGAGCGACGACGGCCAAGACGAGGGCGACGCCCAGGCAGAGCAGGCGTCCCTGCCGGCCGACGACCTCAACCCCGCGGACCGCGACGACCTCAAGGACGGAGGTGACTTCATCTGGGCCCTGAGCGAGTACGAAGAGCAGCACAACATGCACCACGTCCAGGGCAACAAGGGCGACGTGCGTCGTGTCATGGCGGCGGTCATGCCGTCCCCGATGCGCTTCGACGCCGAGGGCGGGTTCGCCGCCAACGAGAACTACGTCCTCGACTACGAGGTGAGCGACGACGGTCTGGAGACCGACTTCGTGCTCAACCCCGACGCGGTGTGGTCCGACGGTGAGCCCATCACCTGGGAGGACTACGAAGCCCTCGCCACCACCATGAAGGGTGAGCGCGGCAGCGAGTTCGAGATCCTCTCCAGCACCGGCTACGAGCGGATCGACGAGATCGTCGAGGGTGAGGACGAGTACTCCTTCACCATCAAGTGGAGCGAGCCCTTCGGCGACTGGCCCACCCTGTTCTCCCCCCTGTACCCCAAGGAGTACATGGAGGACGAGGAACTCTTCCTGGAGGGCTACGACAAGGACATCCCCGTCACCGCAGGTCCGTTCGGTGACGTGGAGTTCGACGACGTCGCCTCCCGCATCACCGTTCACAAGAACGAGGACTGGTGGGGCGACGAGGCCAAGCTCGACCGCATCATCTTCGCGGGCCTGGACACCAACGCCCAGTCCGGTGCCTTCGCCAACGGTGAGGTCGACGCCTTCTACCTCGGCTACGACGCCGCCGGCTACGAGCGCGTGAAGGACATGGAGAGCGAGGGTGCCTACTTCACCCGCGCCGTCAACCACGGGCACCGCTTCACCGCGCTGAACGGCTCCAGCCCGCGCCTGGAGGACAAGAAGGTCCGACAGGCCGTCGCCCTGGCCATGGACCGCGACACCATGGCCGAGGTCGCCCTCGGCGCCGTGGACTGGCCGATCACCGGTGAGGTCAACCGCCTCCTGCGCTCCAGCCAGAACGGTTACCAGGACAACAGCGGTGACCTGGGCGAGCGTGACCTCGACCGCGCCGCCGAGCTCCTGGACGAGGCCGGCTGGACCCTGGAGGACGGTGAGGAGGTCCGCACCAACGAGGACGGCGACAGCCTGACCCTGGCCTACGTGGCCTCCGAGGGCATGGACCTGGCCGTCGACGAGGGCGAGATGACCCAGCAGATGCTCGCCGAGGTGGGCATCGAGGTCGACGTCCAGCAGGTGCCGGCCAACGCGCTCTTCTCCGAGTACGTGACCCCCGGCAACTACGAGTTGGCCACCTTCGTCTACACCGGCACCTCCCCCTTCTCCTCCGACTCCAAGGGCAACTACGGCATGCCCGTGGACGAGGAGGGCGAGAACTGGGGCGCCAACGTCAGCCGTTACTCCGTCCCGGAGGTCGACGAGCTGTTCGACGAGATGGCGGTGGAGACCGACCCGGACGAGTACGCCCGGATCGCCAACGAGATCGACGCCCTGCTGTGGGAAGAGGTCCTGACCATCCCGCTGTTCGAGCGTCCCGGTTTCTGGGTCATGAAGGACGACCTGCACAACTTCGGTGAGTTCGGTCTGGCCGCCGACTTCGTGTACGAGGACATCGGCTGGGCCGCGGAGTAACCTCCACGGTCGCTTCCGACCTCCGGGCGCGGTGAGCGTCCCGGCGGCCCCGAACACCACCGAAAGGGCGTCGTCCCCCGAACAAGGGGGCGGCGCCCTCGCTCGTGCGCGGCCGGGGACCGCCTTGCCCACGCTCTCCCCGGGCCTGAGAGAATCGGTACGATTCGACCCCCTCCCTCCCCGCTCGTTGGAAAGTTCCAGATGCGAATCCACCCCCTCGCCGCGTCCTGTCTCGCGGTCCTGCTGTGTGCGGCCCTGGTCTCCTGCTCCCGTTCCGAGGAAACCGACGAGGAACCCGAGGCGCCCACCGGAGCGGCCGTGAATCCCGGCCCGGAGGACGCCGACGAGAGTAGTCCACCGCCGCAGGAACCGGAGGAGGAATGGCCCTACGGCATCCCGGTGGGTTGGGCGGCCGAGCCCGGAGCGGTGGAGGCGGTTGCCGGCCAGGACGGCCAGGACGGACAAGACGGCCAAGACGCCGATGACGGCGAAGGCGGCGGGGACGGTGCGGAGGCCGAGGAGGCCGAGGAGACCGAGGAGGGCGCCGAGGGCCAGGACGCCGAACATCCCGGGGTGACCGGTGGCGCCGAAGGGGAGACCGTCACCGCCACCGACGCCGACGACCTCGCCGAACACCTCTCCTCCGACGAACCCCTCGTGGTGGAGGTCGAGGGCGACATCGACCTCGACGGCACCATCGCGGTCGGCTCCGACAAGACCGTCCTGGGGGTGGGCGAGGGCGCCGAACTGACCAATGGCCGACTGGACGTCGACGGCTCCACGAACGTCATCGTGGCCAACGTCGGCATGGACGTGGACGGCACCGCCATCGCCGTCCACGGCGACGCCCACCACGTGTGGGTGGACGGCTCCACCTTCACCGGTGAAGGCGACGCCGCCCTCGTCATGGTGACCGACGGCGCCGACCACGTCACCCTGTCCTGGAACCACTTCGTCGAGGCCGAGGCCGCCGTCACCATCGGCTCCGCCGAAGACGACACCGGCGCGCTGCGGGTGTCGGTCCACCACAACTTCTTCGACGGCACCACCTCCCGGCACCCGCGCGCCCGCAACGCCGAGCACGTCCACGTGTTCAACAACTACTTCCGGGACAACCCCGAGTACGGGGTCAGCTCTGCCCAGGGCTCCAAGGTGCTGGTCGAGGGCAACTACTTCGAACGCACCCCACTGTCGGTCTCCAGCGAGGACGACGAACCCGGCGACGTCGTCACCCGCGACAACCTGCTGGTCGACTCCGAACAGCCCGAGTTGCGCGGCGAGGTCCCCGACCCGCCCTACGCCTACGAACTCGACGACACCGTCAGCGTCCCCGACCTGGTCACCGCGCGAGCCGGAGCGCTCTGAGCCGGTCGACCGTTCATTCGGTCACCGCGTGGTAGTCGTAGGTCTCCCCGTCCCCGTCGGCCGTCTCGTAGCTGAGCCGGCGGGGATGACCTTCCTCGTCGACCCACAGGTCGAACTCGGCGTTCGGTAGAGGCGTCAGCGTGTTGCGGCCGGTGTCGCTGTCGTAGCCGCCCATCGAGGCGGGGAAGTTCCCCGAGTACCGGTGCGCGGTGTGCGTGCTCGCCGGGACCCCCTCCGGGCCCGTTGGCAGACGAACCTCCTCGATCTCCACCAGTTCCAGTCCCACGGCGGACTCCACCAGCGCGTCCATGGTGGCCAGGAGGAAATCCACCGAACACAACCGCAGGTCCGCCTCCGTGGGAGGGTCCAGCAGGGTGAGCCCGTCCAGGCCCTTCTCCGCGGTCATCAGGTGGCCCGCGTCGGCCAGCTCGTACCGGAACACCTCCACGCCCTCCCCGGTCCGGTGGTAGTGCTCGAACTCGACGTCGAGGTCCTCGCCCGCGCGCGCCCAACCCCGGCCCGCCTCCGTGCCCTGCGAGTACTGGGCGTAGCTCACCTGTACCGAGGGCGAGGATCTCAGCTCCTCCGCGGCCATCTCCAGGACGGCCTCCGCGTCCGCGGGGTCGGCTTCCCCGCTCCGCTCCTCGGGTGGATGGGTCTGTGGACTCGGGTCCTCCACCGGGGTGGACACCCCCTGTGAACCGCCGTTGAGGACCAGCCGGGACACCCCCCAACCACTCGCGATGACCGTGAGACAGACCGCGACCACGAGCAGGGTCATCGGCCAGTCCGGGCTCTGCGTCGGAGCCTGGTCCGCCGGGTCGGTGAAAGGCATCGATGTCGACACTGACAACGCCTCGTTTCTGCGGTTCGAAGTGGGGGTGTACCGCCTACGGGGAGTACGACGCGGTCACTCACCGCTCCGTTCGAGCACGACCCGCACATAATCCCTTCCGACACCGACGAAACGGAGGGTGTACTGGATCTCAGGGGACTCCAGGTACCCCTGGAGGAAGCCGAAGGTCTCCGTTTCCGCCAGCGCCCGCAGCAGGCGTCGCGAGCCGTGTTCCCACACCAGCCGCACCGCCGTGCGCGCCGCCACGGTCGAGTCGAACCCGCCCCCGGCGAACAGGTCGTGGAGTTCCTCGGGGGTGAGGCGCAACAGCGTGGCCTCCAACAGGTCCGAGTCCAACAGCCCCAACAGGGCGAGCGCGCAGTCCACCCTCCCCACCGGGTCCGGGGTGGGCAGACAGCGCAGGACCGTCTCCGCGATCTCCACCGGGTCCGGGTCCCCGTCACCGAACGGTGTGCCTTCGTGGTCGGTCGTGGTCGATCCCGGGTCCAGGGCTCGCTCCGCGGCAGTTCCCCACGGTTCGGCCACCCGTGGTGCGATCACGGTGAGCGTGGCCGCGAGCGACGCGATGAGGGTCAGGAGCGCGGCGTACTCCACCACCCCCGCGCCCTGGTCCGGGTGTGGTGGGCGGTGGTCGTGTGCCTTCGCGTCCCGGTGGTGCGGACTCCGGTTCACGCGCCCACCTCCCCGACCGGCCTGGGCGGGCGGGTCTCCAACCGGCGAATGGCCCAGCGGATCCGCTCGCGTTCGGCCCGGGTCGGGTTCCAACCCCGCGCCAGCAGTGCGTCCCGCAGCCGACGCATCAACCGGGCCGGACGACGTTGCAGGTCGTGCACCCCGATCGACAGCACCAGCCACCCCGCGTCCGCCATCGCCCGGTAGCGGACGCGGTCCCTGGCGCGCTCGTGCCGGGCCGAATGGTGGGCGGCGCTGTCGTACTCCACCGCCACCCGGTGCTCAGGCCACCCCAGGTCGGCGTGGAACAGCCCCTGCGCGGTCTCCACCGGACACTGGGTCCTGGGCCGGGGCAGACGCGATGCGCACACCATCACCCGGGTCCAGCTCTCCGCCGGGGACCGACCGCCCGGATCGGAGAGGTACACCGCCCGTCGCAGCCGGGGCCGCGCACCGCGTGGGTGCCGCGACAACGCCGCGCCCAGCCCCTGCGGATCCACCAGTCCCAGGGCCAGGAACCGATCCAGCGCCGCCGTGGCGCCGTACAGGTTCTCGGCTCTGTGTGCCACGTCCAGCGCGGTGCGGGCCGGCGTGGTCAGCCGCACCCCTCTCAGCAGGGCCCGATCGGCCGGGGCGAGCAGCTCGCGGTGGGGGATCACCGAGTGCCGGGACACCTTCTCCACCCCGGCCGGCACCGCCACGTGCAGCCGTGTCCGGGTCACCCTGGTGCCCCGTGGATACAGGCCCACGCCCCACAGGTAGGCGGCGGTGCGACCGAAGGCGAACGCGTCCCCCGACAGCTCCGCCAACACCGGCCGCAGGACGCCCGACAGCAGCTCGCGGTCGGGAGGTGGTGTGCCCAACGGCACCGAGGGCCACCCCGGGTGACGAGGCCGCGGCGGGGGAGGCGTGCTGTGAGGACGGGGGAAGAGCGGGATGCTTCCGTGAGGTACGACGTGTTCTCGCGTCATATCTCAAGTTTCGGCGGCCCGTGCCGTCGCGGCAAGCCCCGATCCCGAACCTGTGGATAACCGAGAACCCCCTGCTCAGAGGGGGTTCTCGGGTGTGCTTTCCAGGCCTAGTGCGGTGACCGAGAAGGTTCACCGGTTCGACCTGTCCCCGTGATCTTGCTACCAGAAGCAAGGAAAGCTCTTTCCTTGCTTCTGGTAGCAAGATCACGGGAGATGAGAACTCATGAGCCGACCCGGGCGAACGTTTCCGGCCACAGGACTAGCGGAAGGGCGGTGGCCCGGCGGACAGGTGGATGTGGTCCACGTGGTCCTGCGTCGGACTTCCCCGGTACCCGGCGGACCTCCTCACGCTCTCCCACGGTCCCACCGCGTCCCGTGCCGGGCTCCAGATGTGGTAGTCGTAGATGATCCCCTTGACGTTCAGCTCCTGGTGGTTCTGGATGAGCCAGTCGATCACCTGGATGGCGGTGGCGTGCATGTCCGGCGTCGGCGTCGCGCCCAACTCGGCCATCATGTAGTCCACGGCCTGGCCGTGCCCGTGATCGCTGGTGGGCTCGTCACGGTAACCGCCCGCGGACAGGTAGAAGCCCGGGAACTGGTCGTTGAGCGCCTGGTGGGCGGCGCACATCTGCGGGTGCAGGCTACCGAGGTTCGCGCAGTCCACGATCGCGCCTCCACCGAACACCGAGTTCGGATCGAACTCGTACTGACCCTCCTGGTCGACCAGGTGCACGTCGAACAACCCCGAGGCCTGCTCCGAGTCGCCCACCGGCGAACCGTCACAGTTGATCCCGTCGTCGTCACGACCACAGTCCGCGTCGAGCTCGATGATCGCGATCGCCGCGGCGCTGCCGAAGGACGTCTCGCTCATGTCCTCCTCGCCCTCGCAGACGATGTCGTTCCAGTGCCGCGAGGCGTTCGGCTCCAGCTCCCGCTGGCAGAGCGCGCCACGTACCTCCACCCGGACGATGTTGCCGGAACGTCCCATCACGTTGTCGCTGGCCCGGATGTCGGTGAGCACCGCCCCGTTCTCCCGCGCGAAGTCCTCCGCCCGGGACTCGGCGATCTCCTCGTCGTATCGGGGCATCGGATAGGAACCACCGGCGAGTTGGTCGGACGCGCTGTCCTGTAGGGCGCTCACCGCGGCCAGGGCGGCGGCGTCCGCCGCCGTCTGGGCCTGGGAACGCTGGTCGTTGGCGAACCCCACCCGCATGAACAGCACGGTGAGCGCCAACAGGGCGATGGTCATGCCGAACAACAGGAGGATGTTGGCCTGGCCGTCGTCGCGGCGTCCCTGGAGGTGCCGTCGACGCCGCGTTCGGGGTCGTTCGGGGCTGCGGAGGATACGTCGCATGCTGGTCCGGGGGTCGTTCCCGCGGGGGAGCGGGGCGGGGGCTCGGGCGGGGCCGCACGAGCCGAAGGCAACGAGCGGCACGGGGACGTAGGCGACCGAACACGAATCGCGCACACCCCTGCGCCGGGCAGCTTAACCCGGCCGGTTCCACCGGTACAGGGTCGACCGGGACATAGCGTCCGGTGCGGGGTCGTCACCGCAGGTGGTGGCGGTGCCGCGCGGAGTGGGGTGACCACAGGCGGCCAGTGACCGCCTCGGGAGACCACCCACGGCACTCACGTCACGCGGAGCCGCTCACGTGGTCTCGGTCGAGCGGACTCGGTCAAGGGGCCGGCGACCGATGGGTGGCGTCGTCGAGGATGTGCGCGATCTCCTGGGCGGCGGCCCGGGCGGTCTCGGTGTCGGTGGCCTCCGCGGCGGCCAGTTCGAGCCGGGCCAGCCGGGCCGCCCGCCGTGGGCAGTTGCGCAACTCCACGAACACACCCCACCGGCGTAGGAACATGCGCACCGGGATCGGATCGCCGGTACGCGAACACAGGTCGCGGACGTAGCGGTGCTGGATGTCGAAGGTCGACAGCGCGTCGGGGGACACCCGACGCACCGCGGCGCGCAGGGCCTTCCCGTCGGCCGGTGGCTCCACTACGGACGCCTCGGGGACCGTGGACGGTTCGGGGCACAGTGGCTCACAGGACATTCGACTCACCTCATCGCAGGTGGACCGGGGGACATGGGTAGAGCATGCGCTGTTCCCAGGGGTGGGACAAGCGAGATCGCGGAACCTGTGGAAAACTCCCCGCTCGGTCGTTGCGCCCGTAAAAGCGGTGGCTCGCCCGGTGGTGCTTTGAGTGGAATGCGCCGGAACCGCCGCGTACGAAGGCACCGGAACGAGCCTCGACACATAGGACCGAAACTCTCCGTGAACGTCCGTGCGCTGTCCGAAACCCCTTGCCGTGGGAAGTCGCGCTCGGCCGAATCTAGGGAAGCCGACCGCGGCGTATTCTGCTGGCCAGGCCATGGCCGCCCTCGGCCGTGGTCGAACGCAGGGAGGGTCCAGCGGCCGTGAACCGTCCACCAGAACCCATGGAACAGCTCCCGACCACGCCCTACCCGCGTGCGGCCCTGGCCGCCTGCGCGGCGCCACCGGTGGCGGCCCTGTTGATCGGCCCATTGGCGCGGATCTTCGACGTCTTCGCGATCGAACTGCCCAACGGTGCCGTGTTGCCCATGGGGTACGTGGTGTTCCTGGTGGCCCTGTTCCCACTGTTCATGCCACCCGACGTCCGCCACCTGGCCTCGCTGGTCTCCGCCGGACTGCTCGCACCTTTGGCGGTGGTGTGGCTGCTGTGGTCCGCTCCGGTCGGGGTGTACCTGCTGCCGGTGGTGGGTCTGTCGTTGGCCGCCTGGGCCGTCAACCACCCCAGACTCCTCAGCCGCCCGCAACGCACGGTCGTCCCCGGCGACGGGTAGCGGCACCGGTCAGGGGTGGTCGTCCCCGCCCGTGGGGGTGGCGTCGGGGCGGGCGGCAACGAAGGTGCCGCGCCCGTGCACCGTCACGATGATTCCGCGCTCGCGCAACTCCTTCATCGCCCGTCTGACGGTCAGATAGGCCACTCCGTACTCTTCGGCGAGGTCGCGCTCGGAGGGAAGCTTCGCGCCCACCGGGAGTTTCCCGGAGTCGACCTGCTCGGTGATGTAGTCCGCCACCGCCATGTAGCGGAGCCCGGGACCGTCGATGGGGATTCGTGGGGCGTCTTCGTCATCCATGGCAAGCACGCTAGACCTCACCTGACCTGCAAGAAGGAATGGAAGGCTATACAGAGCTATGCATTTGATATAGGGTCTGTTATCCCGTGAACGACGGGACCCCGGCGACGTGTTAGAGCACGTCCCGGGGCCGTGGCCGACCTGAACAGAGCAGGACGACATGAAGACCCTAATGGCAATCCTTGCTCTCCTCGTACGACTGTCCCGGCCCAGCCGTGGCTGGCACACCACCTACGACACCTACCTGGGCGCCCTGCGCACCGAACTCAACGTAGACCGCGCACGTCGCGTGCGCCGGGCCCGACGCGTACGTCGCTACGTCGAGTCACTCCCCACCCTCGGGGAGGTGGTCGCATGACAGCCCTCGACATCCTCACCCATGACGACAGCGCCCACACCGAGGAACTGGTCCGCCACCTCACCCACCTCCTACGGCACCCCGGCGGTCCCGTGCACGCCCGAGCCGACCTCGACCGGGCGGACATGACCTTCTCCCGACTGGATGGGATGCTCAGACAGGGTCGGTCACTGCCCAGCTCCTGGCACATCGACCCCTACGCCTCGGACACCGAACACTCCCGCATCACCGACCTGTACGACCAGGTGAGCGAGGAACTGCGCACGCTCGGAGACACGAACCTCTCCCTGCGGGCGTTGACCCGGGCGGGGGATCGGTGGGGCAGGCTCGACACCGCGCTCCGCTTCGGGGCGCCCCTGCCCGAACCCTGGTGGCCGTCGCCCTGACCCTTGAATCATCCTGGGCCACGCACGGGGCGCGGGTTCGACCACCCGCGCCCCGTCGACCGTGCTCCGACCACTCGCCCCCGGTCCCGTCAGCGGAACCGTCGATTCAGTCCATCCACCAAGTGCACGTCGGCGACGGTCAACAGCACGTCCCCCGAGTCCAACGGCGCCACCGTCGCCGACCGCACGTACACGCCGCGACTCCACGCGCGATTGGTGCTCGGGAAGATCGCATTGGCACCCAACCGTCCCAACGCCCCAGGCGGCCCGGCCAACAACCGCAGCTGCCATTGCGCCCGCAGGACCTTCGTCCCCAGGTGGTCGTCGTGCCGAAGCAACGGCAACCGGCCCACCAACCGCGCCTCCTCCTGGCCGGACGCCGCCGCCACCGCCTCCAACGGGAAACGCCGGCCCGCGTCGGTGCCGCGCACCACCTCCAGCGCGTACGACACCCCCTCGGGCAACGACGAACCCAGCAGCACCTCCAGGCTCAGATCCTCCCCACGTCGCCCGCCCGGACGGACCCGGACCGACTCCACCGGAATCGTCGGCGCCAACGGAGACGTCTTCAACCCCAACCGGTCGTTGATCGTGTAGTACGGACGCACCTTGGTCCCGGGCCCATAGGTGGGTTTCACCGGCTGGGCGGCGTACTCGATGATCTTCTTGTAACCCACCACACCGGACAGGTGACGGCCCACGGTGCACTCGGTCCCGTCGGACAACACCAGCCGCAACTGCCACTTGTCGGAGTCGCCGTGTCGCCCGCGTGCGACCGTTTCCGGGTCGATCACCGCCGTGAACTCGCCCCCGTGCGCGATCGCCGACGGAAACTCGTGGCGGGGTTGCGGGGAGCCGTGCAACCGCACCACCATGCGAGCCCGGGCGTCGGGCTGTGACCGTCCCAGCATCCGTCCCTGCACGGTGATGAGACCATCGGCGACCTCCACGTGTTCGACCTCGGCGTGGTGTCGCGAACTCCGCACCTGCAGGATCAACCGACCCTTCGGGGAACGCGCGGGGATCACCAGGGCCAGATCGCTCATGTGCGCGCTGGACAGCGGAAACCCGTGCTGGTGGATGGTCACGTCCCGTACCGGGGTCTCCTTCCCTACCTCCCGGTTCAGGGCGTCCGCAGCGTCCATGGCGTCCGTCCGCTCCGAGGAACCATCGACCCGGCTCACCTGCCAGGTCCCGGTGGTCAGGTCCAGTTCGGCGGCGTCCACCAGGACCCGGCCACCGGGCTCCGGGATCAGCTCCACCCGCCGTTTCTCCGTGGTGAGCACCACCGCGTCCGGCACCCGCGAGTCGAGCGGATCTTGCACCTCCCCGAACTCCGTGCTCGGCCCGAAGTCCAACTCCGTCACCCCGTCCGGGCCCACCTGGACCCGGCACGACGCCGGTGTCTCCGCCCGCGGCATCGGCAGGTGCGGGACCGGGTTCGCGGGCATGCTCGCCCCGGCCAGGTCGTGGAAGAGCTCCTCGTGCCGGCGCACCACGTTCACCGGGTCGAAGCGTTCCGAATCGCTCAACGCCGCCGCCGACATGCGCCGCCGCAACCCGTCATCGCCCATCAGGTGCGCCAACCCCTCCGCGATGCCCGGGGCGGACTTGTTGGGGACCAGCAGGCCGTCCTCCTGGTGTCGGATGATCGACGCCGGCCCGTGCGGGCAGTCCGTGCTCACCACGGGCAGCCCCGAACGCATGGCCTCCACGATGGTCATCCCGAACGGTTCCTCGCTGGAGGTGACCGCCGCGAACGCGCCCTGGGCCCACGCCTCCTCCACCCGAGGATGCGGACCCATCAGCCACACCCGGTCCTGCAACCCCAACTTGCCCACCAGTCTGCCGATCGCCCCGCGCCTGCTGCCGCGCCCGTAGATGCGCAGGGTCCAGTCCGGGAACTCGTCGCTGACCATGGAGAACGCCTGTACCAGCAGATCGTGGCGTTTGCTGGGGGCGAGCCGGCCCGCCGCGACGATCGTGCGGGTGTTGTGCCCGTTGACGGTGAACGGCGGCGCCGGCACCGAGTTGGGGATGGACAGCAGCCGCACACCCGGCAACGGCATCCGCTCGGAGTAGGTGCGCGCGTCGGCCTCGGTGACCGTGACGAAGGCGTCCAGGTGCGGATACTCCTCCGCCATGACCTGGCGCAGTTCGTCGGAGTGCTGCTCGTAGGTGAGGTGTTCCTGGCCGACCTTGACGATCCGATTGGGCGCCGCCCGAGCGATCACCACGTTCAACCCGGGGCGGGTGCCCACGACCACGTCGGCGTCGGTGGTGGCCAGGTACTCCTCCAACCGGTCGTCGGTGAGGCGGCTGTGCGTGGAGCCTCGGCCGTCCTCCGGAGGAAAGAGGATCGGTGGCAGACCGGCACGTTCCGAACCTTCGTACAGCGGACGCCCGCCGACTCCGGTGGCCTGGTCGTCCTTTTGTCGGATGTCGACCAGGGGGCGCAGGGTGACCTGGGCGGGGACGGGAAGGACGGGGTCCGCGCGGTGCCGGAACACCGAGACGATCTCCACCTCGTGCCGCGCCGACAGGGCCGCCGCCTGGTTGGCGACCGTACGCACGGTGCCGCCGATGCCGTACATGTCGTTGATCAGATAGGCGATCTTCATTGAGCCCCCATGCTCCGGCACCACCCTTCGCACGTCCACGAAGGCGACGCCCGTGTCTCCCTGCGCCCACACCGAGCCGCGCCTCCCAGAGGAGGTGGTGCGGGGGTGAGCGATCAGATTATGAGGAGGAATGGGGGCAAAAGTTCTGATCTGTCCACTACTGTCCGAAGATTTGCCGGTATCTGTAAGTGTTTTGCGGCGATTCCGAACAGCGGAAACCGGAGTGGTGAAAGTGGGGCCGACAGCGTGCCACGGGGGAGGGCGAGAGCCGGCGAGATGGTGGGGCGGACGCACGACAAGGAGGACACGACACGCGGTCGTGCGCCCGCCCACGGCACGGGAACCCGCAGAGATACCCGTGGTCTGAGAACCCGCTCCCCCGCCTTTGCAAGGGGTGCTCGAAGAGACAGGGGAGCGGGGCGGAGGCGACACGGTGGATTCCGACTCGTCCGGTACGAGACCGGAACGGTTCCCGAACGACCCTCCGGGGTTCGGGAACCCCCAGGCCGCGGAACCGTACCTACCGGGTGGGGCCCGCCCCCCACACCGGCGTCGCCTCCTGGTCCGAGGTCACCCGCCGAGCGGGGACCGCGAGATCCGAACGCCCTCAGGGGGCGCCATGGCCGGCCGCGCGGGCTCGACGGTGAGCGGCCGTCGGCGCGCTCCGGTTTCGGCCTCGCCGGGAGTGAGGGGTGGGGGTGCATCACCGTGCGTCGGGGGGTTACGGACGGCGATCAAACTCAGGAGGGTCAACCGCTGGAGCGTTCGCGCCAGGGTGTCCGCGTGCCGGGGCCTTGGGCCTCGAACCACCCGTTTGGGCAGGGGCGAGGCCGTGCCCGGTGAGGCGGGTGAGACGGGTGCGTCCGGTGCGGCGGAAGCGCCGGAGACCGCAGCGGTGGTGGGGGAGGCGCCGGGCGCTGAGGACATGTTGGCAGGTGTGCTGTCCAAGACGGTTCCTGACGAGTCGGGGGCTCGTTGTCGGACGGGCCGAGGGCGGATGCGGGGGCAACACCCGTGGGTCCGTCGGGACGCGGAGAAGTAGGCCACTTCCTTATCCACCGAGCAAACGTGTGGTGGAAGAGCCACCTCTCATGTTCCATGCTTGGCAACGCTGCGTTGCCTTCGATGGACACTCTGCCGGATGAGAGGGAAAAAGTCGTGGCCCGAAGGTGACTTTCCGTGGCCGAATCCGGCCAGCATGGGGGATTTGCAGGTCGCAGAGGGTGAGTGACACCGATACGGCTGTGCTGCCCTGGGAATCGGCGCGGCCGGTGCGGTGAAGGCCGGGGGCCGGGGCCAGGAAACGGCGAAATGGGTCTCCGGGCCGACTCACGGATGGCTGGAGAGTCGCGTGTGAGCGAGCTCGGAGCGCGCGCCGCCGGGGCTGCTTCGGTGGGGGAGCTGCGGCGGCCTCAGTAGGACTTGGTGCTCTGCCAATACGACCAGGCCTGGCATGGGGTGCCGTAGGTGCTCTCGATGTAGCTCAGCCCCCAGTCGATCTGCACCGAGGCACTGTTCTGGAAGCCATCCGGCATCGCACCGTGCACGGCCGGGTTGAATCCGACGATGCCGTGCGTGCCGTACTCCGGGTCGACGATGCTCGGGTCCCAGCCGGACATCTGGCTCCACATACTGTCCAGACAGGTCCACTCCTGGTCGGTCCAGCCGTAGGCCGTGGCGGACTGCATGGCGATGTTCTGGTTGTCCGCGTGGTTGTTGTCGCCGCCACCACCCCACTCGTATTCCTCGGGGTCCTCGGGCCGGTCGTGATCCACCCAGGTCTCGTCACCGCATTCGGGTCCACCGACCAGGCAGACCATTTGGCGTACCCCGTTGTTGAAGGTGGAGCTGATCTCGCTCTGGTAGACGAGCGTGATGATCGCGGCGGCGAAGACGGTGACGACACCGATCTCTACGAAACCCGCCCCACGGTCACCGTTCTCCCGTTGGGCAGGACGGAGTCGGCGCAGGGCTTTGTTGAGCCGGCGATTCACCCGGCCTGAGGGCCTGGTCGAAGAGTCCCGTCGTGAATCCCCGAGTTCGGGGCGGTGGGGAGTGGTCAACGCCGCCTCCAGCGGAATCCATGTGTGGGGGTGTGGGGGAACAGGTGGTCGGGTCAGTGGTCAGGAGATCGGGATGTCCTCGATCGGCTCGAAGCCAGGAATCTCCAAGGTGATGGCGTCCACGTCCTCAGGCACGGAGTACATGGACCAGTAGGCGACCTGCTCGCCCGGCTGAATCTCATCTTTGAAATCGAAAGATAGGTTTCCGGAGCATAGACACTCTCCAGTTGCATCCATAAGAGGATGATGGCGTTCTGACCCATTGTTGGAGGTGACGGTGACTCCGGAGAAGTAATTTGAATCACTATACATATATGAAGTGCCAGATGGCCAGTTAAAAAAAATGTTAGATTCCCCGTTATTTTCTACGCTCCAAGTTACTGAAACAAAGGTTCCTGATTCGCTACGATCGGCGAGATGTGCCTCGGCAGTGAAGTCGGAGCTTATCTCATCATTTGAAGTTGCTGAGCCGAGTGAGTCGAGGTTTTCTGTCTGAGGGGCAGGAACAGCAAGAGCGCTAGAAGAGGAGATAAAGGGGAGTATGACTAGGGGTGCCGCGAATATTGCGAGGCGAGTACTTCTTATCATGGTTCCTCTATTTCTCGAATGTTACGCTTACGCGGCGGTTGCGCTCGCGCCCCTCTTCGGTTTCATTGTCGGCGATGGGATCAGCGGATCCGTGCCCTGTAACCTCGAAGGAAACATCTTCCCGGCTGATGAGGTCGACCAAGGTCGATTCGACGCTTTCCGCGCGCTCTTCGGACAGTGGGAGGTTGATCGAATTATTGCCCGTGTTATCTGCGTGGCCATCTACTGAGACCACGGAGGCGCTGGCGTCATCGATCTCTTGGGAAACTTGCTCCAGAATTTCCGCAGCCTCTTCGTTTAGGGTAGAGCTATTGGTTTCGAAGAGAACGTCAGAAGATAGAATGACACTTACTTCCTCGGAGCTTTCGGTGCGCCCGGTCTGATCTTCCTCGAGGCTATCGGAAATTGCTGTAAGAGTCAGGATTTGTGGTTCACCGAGGTCCCCTGTTTCAAGTGACTCGCTTGACTCACTGATGGGAATATCAGTCAAGGGAGGGGTGATCGGGGTGAGGATGGTCATCGCATCAGTATCTGCTTCCGGAGCAGGATAAGTTACCCAAAGGTCAGCACTTTCTCCAGGTGGTATCTCTCCTCCTAGGTTGCCGCAGAAACATTTTCCGTCACTTTGGTCAAGACTTATGTGTCTTTTCTGGTTTGCCTCGTCTATAAGGCTGATATTACTACCGGATAGATGGTCGCTTGTTTCGGCCATTCGAAACCCAAGATCGAACGCCTCGGGTGAATTATTGGCCACGACTAGTTGTAGTAGTAGTATGTCATTCGCGAATCTCTCTAGTGAGTGAATGTCTATCTGTAGGTCTGAGCCAATCTCTGTTGAAGTTGTGGTGGTTGATGCTATTGAGCTGCCTTGAGTATTTCCTGTATCTTCATTAGAGCTTTCTGAGGAAGGGGGCTGTGGGGTGGTTTCATCCTCGTGATGTGTTTCTGGGGTTGTTACACAGCCAGTGGTAAGGAAAATTAATACAGCAAGTATCGAAGTCTGAACATATTTTTTATCCGGAGCGCGAATTACCATAAGGATGAAAGATGCCTCTTGGCTGTTTGTCGGCGGGTTGCGATCACAATTAATGCAGGTTAGTTGGCTGTCGTTGGCGCGGGTTCAACCGGGTTGGTAGGGGCGGATCCGCCATTGAATACATTGCCGATCGCGGAAGTGATGCCCTGGACGATGGTGTCACCGATGCCGCTTCCATAGAGGACAGCGGCCACGATGCCGACGAACACGATGATGGCCCCGTACTCGACGAAACCGGCGCCCTTGTCCTTGTGCTCGGTATCCTGCGGAATGACCATGGTGCTGGCCTTGGCCCAAAACTTTTGGATGAAGTTCATGGGGGTGACTCCTTAACGGGGTGGGGGTTATATGGACTACCGCTACTGCGCGGCAATCCGATGACGGACCTGGGGCTTGGGCCCGCCGGCGCTTGTGGTGGGGGCTCTGTGACCCCTCATCACTCCACTATCGAATAGGAGGCGGTGCACTACGCCGGCCTCTGACCGGATGTGGCCAGGCCTGTTGACGTCACGCTCATTGCAGCGCAGCCAGCCTGAGATTTCTGGGGGTTTCCGTGAAATCCCAGGTGAATGCCGGTGCGCATTGAGTTCTGTGTTCACGTGGCCGCCGCTTCGTGTGACCGCTCGACTTCCCTCAGCTCCCATGATCGCACGCACTTCTCTGATACGTCACGAGTGGGTGTATTCACCCAGTTCAGAGCGTTGGCGTCAGACGTGGACGATCTTCACCGCTCATATTCTGGTACCTGGTTCCAACTAGTCGGTCGCTCATATCGCCGAGCAGGTCAGCGACTCCTTCTCCCCGCAGGTCACAACTTCACCGTGCGCATCAGCGGGTGGAAAGCCACCCGGAGGCTTCGGTCTTCTCACCGTGGGACAGCTCTTCGGACCCGCCTCTGCCCTGGCCCCACCCTGGGTACCTGTCGCCATGACCGCCCCAACCGAACCGGTCCTGCGAGCCTGTCTGTGGTCGGTGGCCGGTTTTGGCCATCTATCGACGTTGCCGACCGTGGGGGGCCGGCTACTACTCTGATGTCCGCCCCGTCATTCCCCCTGCGAGCGGATGTCTTGTGTTGCGCCGTATTCATGACTCCGATCGTGGAGCATCCCTTGTGGAATACGCCGCAGTGATCGTGCTGGTGGCAGCGATCGCAGCGGCCTTCTTCCTCTCTGGACTGCCCCGAGTCATCAGTGATGGGATAGCCGATGCTGTAGGCGATGCTCTCGATGGTGGTGCGACCGCTTCGGGGGGTGACCCCGGTGAGGTCGACCCCGGCGACTCCGATCAGCCCCTTAACGGTGATGGTGCACCTGGCGGAGGGACTCCCGGAGGGGGAACCGAGGCGCTGCCTCTCCTCGACGGTTCCGAGGGCTACGAGGCACAGCCACTCCTTTACCAGCCAGAGGCAGGTAACGGGGTGACACCGACACACGGTTCGTACGACGCCGTGGTCGCGGAGGTCGGTGCCGAGAGTGGAAACCGTCGGGACGACGGGTACGAGACGGAACTCACCGAAGATGGCACAGGTGGAAGCGGGCCGGACGAGGACTTCGATGAGATCGGTTTGGGCCCTCTGGTCGAGGGTTCCTCAACCGGAGAGGAAATAGATCCGCTGGAGTGGGAGGCTCCAGATGGCCACAACGAACATGGGTCGGTGGAGGTCACGGAGGAGCACGAGGATTCACACCGCACCTGGGCGCAGATAGCCGCGATGGCGGGCGCAATCCGTCTGGACAACGCTTCCAAGAACATGATCCACTTCCTCGCGAACAGTGGGGAGCCTCTGGAGCAGGACGTTGACGATATGCTGAATTCTGTCGACAGGTTCAGCGCTGCCGCTGAAGTGCAACAGCAGGACCTCCTCGAAAGAGCGATCCGTCAGGCCGACGAGGAGGGCGGCAACGGTCCCTACACATTCCCTGTCAGGACTGATTGGTCAGTGCATGTGGGGGATAAAGAGGAAGACGGAATGGACTGGTACTACGGCTCGGGGAGTTGGAGCTACAGCCAGACCGGGGAGATCACCGTCACCCGTGAGGACGACGGGAGCTGGTCCTATGATATGGAGACCCAGGTTCATATGAGAGACCAGTACGATTGGCACGGGGATGACGACGGAGGGTTGGGGGTCACCATCCCCTTTTTGGGTCAAGTCAATGACGAGGAGCTGGCGGAGCTCACGCGAGCAGGACTGGCTCAGGAGTACACCATGTACGGTACTTCTGACTCGGTCACCCGCAGCGGTTCGTATGATTCGGACGAGGGGCCGCATGATGAGTCCTCAAGCGGCCCGGGGACCAGGTGAGCGCTGATGACACCACGAGCTACATTTCCTGCACTGGCCGTAATTCTTTCGGTGCTTCTGGCCGGTTGTTTCGGCGCTGAAGAGGAAGCCGATCGCGAGCCTGATTCTGACACCACGGCAGAAGCCGAGCCGAGTGACTTCGAATCGCTCTCCGGTGCTGAGATCCCTGAGTCCGCCGAGTCCGTCGAGGTTTTCTCTGTCGGTGACGTCGATTCGCTTCCCACGTACGTCGCCACCTTCACCCTGCCCGACGAAGAAGATGCCCGAGCCTTCTGTGAGAGCGGAAGCATTGGCAACTACCTTCCCGTCTCCGGCGGTGAGTTGCTCGATGAACAGCACGAGCGCCACTTCATCGGGGAAACGGAACTGATCGATCCCCACAAATGCTCATCAGCCAAGCAGGGTGAGAACGTCGACCGCAGTGTCGTGTTCAGCTTTCCAGAAGCGGAGCGAGTTTCGGTGTGGGCCGTGACGGAAGAATTTGGGCGGTAGAGGTGACTTCCCCCCGCCCCCTCGCGCTCACCTGGCGAGGCGCACGAGGTTGGCGCCCGTGCGCCGGTGTCGCCGTGCTCCTGTTGGTCGCGTCGACCGCGTGCTCTTCTGACACCACGGCCACCTTCCCGGAAATCTCAGGGGATGTTGGAAGAACCCCTACCGTTGAATTCACCGGAGACCCCGATATCGACAGGGTGGAGACCCTCGTCGTCACCAGCGGGTCCGATGGTACGGTCGCCTCGAACGACCTGGTGGCATCGCACCAGGTGATCTATGAGTGGGGCTCGGACGGATACGTGCGCGAGACCTACTCCAGCTACGAGGACGACCCCCTGTTCATCTCCGTGACCGCCCTCGCCGAAGTGGCCCCCGAAGCGGCTGTGGCCTTCGAGGGTGAGGAAGTGGGAACGCGCATGGCCATGGTCTTCCCACCCTCTCATTCCGCGCTTTCTCCGGACCCCGAGGGCGAGGTGGAAGCCGATGAGGGTGACACGTCGACGCTGTTCGTCTACGACATCGTGGACCGTTACCAAGCCGGGGCGACCGTGGGCCAAGAGGAGAACCTGGCGATTTTCGACGGCGACGGTGAACTGCCGGACGTTCGTGTCTCGAAGGGGCGACAACCCCAGGTGAGCGTGCCGGACATCGAACCTCCCGATGAACTGATCACGACAAGCCTGATCGAGGGAGATGGGGAAACCGTCACCGCAGGGTCCACGGTGATCACCCAGTTCCACGCACAGACCTGGGATGACGACGAGGAGTTCGACTCCACCTGGGAGCATGGAGCCGTTCCCAAGAACTTCGCGCTGGAACCGACTTCGGTGATCGAGGGCTGGCTCGACGGATTGGAGGGCGTGCGGGCCGGCAGCCGCGTCATGCTGATCGTTCCACCTGAGTCGGGGTACGGGTCCAGTGGGAACGAAGCGGTGGACGTTGGCCCCGATGA
Source organism: Nocardiopsis sp. NPDC055551 (assembly GCF_053619415.1). Taxonomy (NCBI): domain Bacteria; kingdom Bacillati; phylum Actinomycetota; class Actinomycetes; order Streptosporangiales; family Nocardiopsidaceae; genus Nocardiopsis; species Nocardiopsis sp. NPDC055551. Next base: position 204,965 of record NZ_JBSHJJ010000013.1, read on the forward strand.
GACGCTGGTGTACGTGATCGACATCGTCGACGTCGTCCCATCCTCCTGATCCTCGTCAATGGGTCTGATCGCCGTCCCACCCCGTGTGCACCACTCCCCGGGGCCGCTGCTCTGCTCTTATGGGTTCGTACGACTTGATCCCCTGCGCCTCCACGCGTTCCGGCGCCATGCCCGCGATCGATGGGAGCGGAGGCATGGGTGATCATCCTTCTGCCGAGTTCCTTCTGAGGGGTCGGTCCGTGCGGGCCCTGTACTGGGAGATCGGAGCCTGTGAAGGCATCGATCTCCTCATGGACGATCCTCCTTCGGCGCTGTTGTGGAATGGAACCGACTAGACCCTCGGCATCAACGCGGGACGGTGGCCGGAGCTTCCGACCAGGGCATGGCCACCGCAGGCGTGGGAGTTCGTTCAGGGGGAGGGGACCGGCGACTCGGGAGCCGACGAGATCCTTTCCGTTGATCTGCGGTTCGACACGGGCGAAGACCGAATGGAGATCGATCCGGGGTTTGGTAAGACCCGGCTGGTGATCGATTCTGGAGAGCCGATGAGCCGGCGTGTGGGCGGATGAACGGAGGGACGTATGTCCGAACTCTCCAGGTCGGCTGATGCGATGGTGGACCCTGAGGGGCCTCGCGAGGACCAGGACCGGCAGGTCGCCGTCATGGAGTTCGTGGAGAAGCTGACCTTCGCCCCCGCAGACGACATCTTGGAGATGCTCAGCACCGATTTCGAGAAGCGCTGGGGGTTGCCGGTGTGGGCACGCAACCTGGCCTACCGGCTGGCCTGCCTACAGCGGCCGGACGACCCGTACCTGCTCCGGATGGCCGCGTCGGACCTCTACCTCCACGGACCGGACTGGGACCACCAGGCGGAGGAACTGAATCAGCGTGCTGCCCGACTGGAAGATGAATCTCCGAACACGGAGCCGGGATGAAGCGGAACCGCGTGGGCCCGGCCGGGGTGCCACTTCCGGCCGGGCTCTCAAGGCGTTGTCAGCCGCGCTCCCAGGGCTCGGGAAGCGGCGAGCCGCCGGCGATGGCGGTGCGCAGCATCCCCCAGCGGTCTCGGGCGCGGCAGAGCGCCCGCCAACAGGCGGCGTCTCCGCCGGTCTCCCGGAGTGCTTCGGATAGTGCGTCGTAGTGCTCGGTCACCTCCACGCACTCCACGCCCCCGCCACCGAGCCGGATACCCCAGGGTGCGGGCAGGTCATCGCCGGAGCGAAGGAGATGGTCGAGGCGTCCGAAGACCGCGTCCGCCGAGACGAGCCGAGTGACGGCGTCGGCGGGCAGGTCGGATTCGTTGAGCAGGCGGGTGAGCCGGTCGGCGAGGGCGTCAGTGGCGCGCATCATGCGGGCACCCCCTGCAGGAGAGCTCGCCGGCTCTCCCAGGCCCGGTAAGGGCCCCGAACGATCTCCACTCGCAGGGAAGCGTCCTCGATCGGTCGCCGAGGTGCTGGGACCGGGGGAGTGGGAACCGAAGGAGTGGGCGGCAGCGGTTCGGGATCGGGAGAGTACGCGGTGGTGAGGTCGGCCGGGGCGAGCACGTAGCGGCGGACCCGGCGAGATCGACGACGACGCATCTCGCCACCCAGCTCCCGCAGGTACCCGAAGGCGGTGGTGTGCGCCCCTCGTGTGGGCCGCGACAGCCGGATGAGTAGGGACAGCAAGGCAGTAACGTATGGCATGGCAAGCGCTCCTAAGGTTTCGCTTGTCCGGGCCCGGGGTGTTGGCGCACCGTCGGGCCACTTTCATGATCAGGTCAAGGCCTCACTATACGTCTATCTTGTCTAGGTCGTCTAGCACGTCTGCCATATGCAGGCTGTGCGCCATGTACCTAACGTCGCAAGCATGCATGTCGACCGATTCGATCCCACGCCTCTGTACATGCAGGTGGCACACCAACTCCGTGAACAGATTCAAGCTGGCAAGCTCAAACCACGAGATCCGCTTCCCTCGGAAGCGGCGATGGTCGCTGACTATGGGATCGCTCGGGAGACCGCCCGCCGCGCAATCGCGCTCCTTCGTGATGAAGGGCTGGTGGTGACGTTGCCCCAGCGGGGAACGTTCGTCGCACCGACGTCGGATACCTGAGTGTCGGCCCCTGCCCCCACCGCCGCTCCCTCGTAGTGGCCTTCGTCACCCGATTCCCTCGTCCTCTCGGGGTGCCGTCGAAGCCCACATGTCGTGACCTGGAGTGATGAGGAGGTTCCGCTCCTTGCCCCCGGGCTGCCCAGCGCCACCCCACGCCACCCCAGGGCTCCCCAAGCGTGCGCCGACGCGGAAAAATCACCAGAATCGCAACCACATCGACGATTCAGGCAACCAATCTGACAACAGGCGCATATCGACTCTTGGGAAGGCAGGCCCGTGAGGTTCGCGTTCGTCTATGACGAAACGGGGAGCACACATCCGACCGGGGACACACCCCCACCCCCGGAACAGCAGGAACAACGATCGGACCGGCCGCCGCACCCCGCTGTGCGCATCGCCGTAGCCGCCGAACGGGTGCGCACCCGAGGCGCCACCGACTTCCATCGGACCCTGGCATGTCTGGACCGGATGTGGCACACCATCTCGGTCCACGACTCCACATCGCCCAACGCTTCCGGCCAGGCGATCGACTGGGCGAGCGATGAGGTCGACCAGGACGAGATGTTCCGCCCCCAGGCGTTCCGCGCTCCGACCGAGGGAAGCCGACCGTGAGTGAGTGGTCCATCGACCCCGTCCAGGTCGGCGCGGTGCTCTCCGAAACCGCCGAACATCTGGGTGAGGAGGGTGGCGGCTCCGGGCTCATGGGACACATGAGCCAGCTGGAAACACGGATCACCGCGGTCAACTCCCACATCAACAGCGCCCCCATCGGGATCGCGATCGGTGAGTTCGCCGAGCACAACTTCGCCATGTTGGGCGACATGCTCTCGCTGACCGCCTCAGGTCTGCAAGGCGCGGGTGAGGCCACCATCGCCTATGTCGAGGGTGATCAGGACATGGCCGCCGAAGCCCAGGCCCAGGCCGGCGATATCCCCGACCCCAACGCTCCGTCCGGACCTGTGGACGGTCCCGGCGCGGGCCGACCCGTCTGACCCACTGACCCCCTGATTCCTGGTTCCTCTGTTCCCCCTTCCCCCTGTCTTGTTTTTGGAGTTCGTTGTGCCGATCGCGGACCCGGGTGCGGGTGCGGCCACTCCCGCACCCCCTCTGAGCGTCAAGGAGCAGGAAGACAGTCTCAAGGACGGCGATGGCATCATCAGCCCGTTGACCTTCCCCGACCCGCCGGTGTCGGTGGGTTATGTCGAGGCGATGGCCTCGGGGTTGCGTGAGTTGGGTACCTCGATCGCCGACACCGGTAACGACATCACCGGGTCTTGGGCCGGGTTGAGTGCTCACTACTCCGCTCCGGAGGCCGAGACCCTGTTCTCGGTGCTGGACCCGGTGGCCACCGACGGCGACACCGTGGGTGAGGAGTTGGACCGGGTGGCCCGGGCGTTGGAGAACTTCGCCGAGGATGTCGCCGACATCAAGACCCGCTGGTCCAACCTGCGAGTGGAGGCCTATGACCTGCGCTCGCGTATCGCCGCCGAGGGCGATGACTGGGACAAGGGTGGTGGGTTCCTCGGGTTCGGTGATGCCCCGTTGAAGGAGGAGAACGACGCCCTGGTCGAGCAGGGCCGCACGATCATCACCGATTACACCGAGGTGGAGAACACCTGCGCCAACGCCATCAACGCCGGGATTTCCGGTCGTACCAACTTCGAGAAGCAGCCCGAGGGTGACGCCGAGCTCGACCCGAACGTGTTCTACCACGGGTTCGATCAGGACCTGTCGGAGTTGGCCGAGGCGTGGGGGCATGAGAGTGCCCAGACCGACCACGGGTGGTGGGTCGATGTCAGCCATGCGGTGTGGGACTTCGGTGTGGACGCGGTGCAGGGTGTGGGCGCGATGGTGGGCGCGCACTCTTCCGAGGGCTGGTTCCAGGCCTCGTGGGGGGATGCGCTCAAGGAGTACCACTGGGACAACCTGACCTCGGCGGCCTCGTTGGTGGGGATGTATGACGCCGAGTCCGACTCGTTGGGGTGGAACGGCGGGGAGGGCGTTGGTGAGGCGTGGAAGGACCTGGCGCATTCGGTGGTGCCGTGGGAGGAGTGGGGGGATCGGCCCGGTTATGTGATCGGGACGGCGGCGTTGAACGTCATCGGCCTGGTGGGTGGTGCGGCGTTGACGGCCACGGGTGTGGGTGCGGTGGTGGGTGTGCCGTTGATGGCCTGGCGTGGGATGTCCATCGTGGACGGGATGGGCGGCTCGGGTCGCGGCGGTGCCGGTGGGGTGGATATCGATCTGCCCGATGTGTCCCATGTGCCGCAGTTCGGTGGTTCGGGGTCGCCGCTGATCAACCTGGCCGGCAGGGCGCTGGACGCCACCGGGTTCGGCCCGAGCCAGTTGGCCGATTTCAAGGCCATGGTCAACCGCTTGATGCCGTCCGGGCATAGCGGGGTTGAGCCGGCCGGTTCCGCCTCGACGCAGACGGCCGGGGAAGCCGCCGGTGGTGGTCGTGGTTCGGCGCAGACCGTTGGGGAGGCCGACCCCCGTTCGATCCGGCGTCCGGTACAGGTCTCCGCTACTGCTGACTCGGGCGGGAGTAGTACGGCTGCGGCGGGTGATGCGACGGTCTTCATTGAGCACGGCGCAGGGGAAGCGGATGGTGGCCGCTCCGCTGGTGCTCGGCCCGTGCAGGCGACCGCGGAGGACGAACAGCGCCCGACCCAGCGTCCGGCGCAGGACCCCACAGTGGGCGATGCGTTGGTCGGTGACGACATTCTCAACCACCCCGACCTCGCCGAGATCGACAACAAGACCAAGTCCGACCCCGCAGCCCAAAGGGACCTGGCCACAGTGGACCGGGACCGCGCAAGCTCCCGACCCGAGATTCCTTTCTCACCGGAGGTGCGGGAGGCTTCCGGGGCTTCATCGCAGTCCACGGACGACTCCCTCAGCAGGGTCGAAGACAACGATCAGAACCGCGACCCGAACGCGGGCAAGGCCCTGGCGACAGTGGGTGCTGGTCACTCGCCGGACACCCTGAGGGCGTCCGCGTCCAGGAACCCCCCGATCTTCCCGGAACCGATGTGGCTCGCCGGCAGTAACGAGTTCGGAGGCGGTCGGCCCTTCGGTAACGAGATCGCCGAGGGATCTGGGAACCGCAACACCGACATGCACGACAACAACCCTGTCGCCCGTAACCAAGACGGGGGATCCCTCAACTCGGCCAAACCCGATCTGGGCACCTCGGGCCATCGTGACCCGATCAACTCTAGAGAATATGGAAGCACCCAGCGGGACGGCGGGGATTCGACCACAGGTCGAAGAGGTGACGGTCCGGTACCTCCTGGCGGACGTAGAGACGGCATCGACCCTGATCTTGAACCCCGCAAGGATGCCTCTGAACGGGACACCGGCCCTCGGCGCACAGATCAGGACGGGGGCTCGCCCAAGGGTTCTCCGAATGAGGGAGGCGACACCCGGGTGCCGGGTCCCCATCCGACCGTGGACTCTCGGGACAATGACAAGGATGGGACGGGCCCCTCTACATCCGATAAGGACTCGACGGACAATAAGGACAGTAAGCCTGTCTCTGTCCCCAAGGACAGGTTCGACGCACAGGACAAGGCTTACGACCTTCTCCGGGACATGGACTTGGGAACCGGGAGAGAGTTCCGGAACAACCTCGTCGACCTTGTCAACAGTAAAAAGTACGGACCGCTCCTGGAAAGAGCATTCTATCTCTCCAACGGTCATCGCTATAGAACCGACATTGAGATCAACGGGGAAGCCATCCCCACCCTTGTTCGGGCGGGGGATAAAGGCCCCTGGCTCTCTCGTGATGACCTGCTCCCTCCCAAGCCGCCGGACTATCTTTTCGGAACGGCAACCGGGACAAGGGCTGGCCTCGGGGCCGCTGTTCTTCGAAAGTTGGATATAGCCGCAGCGATGCGCAAGGCGTCCTTGATCGCCCACAATCCCTTGGATAAGCGAGTCCAGGCTCTCAAGGAAAAGCTTAAAAATGATAAGTCGAAAATGACCGAGGGGCAAATCGAAAAGCACCAGAAAAAAATCGAAGTCGCCCGTGCCATTCGCTCTCCGATGGCCGCGATGAAAACGAGGCTCACTGAAAGCTTCGGAGAGAAGGCCGCGCATAGAGGTGTGCTGGACAACTTCACGGGAAAGAATGTCACCCTTGAGGAGGTGAAAAGAGATAAGTACGGAAGGATCGTCAAAGACGAAAACGGTAAACCGATCGTAGAAAGTCGGGAAGTCCGGCTTCCGGAGCTCGCTGAAAGTACTGAAGCAAATCCGAACCCGATCCCGGCCAGTGAAAGCGCGCCGAAGAGTGGGAACAGTCAGTTCGATCAGATCTGGCGCACTGACCTCGGTGATGGGAAGATCGGGTACGTCATCGTCGAGGCGAAGAGCAGCCAGGACACACCACTGGGCAAGCGTCTGCTCAAGCCTGTTGATGGTAAGGGTGAGCCCAAGTGGGTATCCCAGGGTAGTCGCGAGTACTTTGATGAGATTCTAAGACTTATGCAAAGCAGGGGCGGGGAGGAAGCGACGCTTGCTCAAGAAATTATCGACAAGCTTGTATTGGAGCCAGATTCTATCCACTATGTGGAAGGCAGGGGTAATCCAGGTGAAACTGGAGACTATCAAGGGAATTCTATGAGGTTTTATGATATTGAAAAGAGGCGGAAATGACCTATTTTATCCCTGCGCATGACCTTAGGCACCGTGAAGAGTCTGACTTGATGGAGAGGATGCGTGGTAATCGAGACAAATATCCGCCAGTCCTAGAAGAGTACCCTGGCAGGATTGATGTCATGGTCGGGTCTTTTCACGTCGCCACTACTTATAAAACTTTGGCGGATCCTGAGGTGGCTGAGTTGGACACCTGGGAGGCGTGGGTGATCGATATGCAGATGCACTACGCACTGTTTAAGATCATGACCTCTCCTGAGGGTGAGCCTTTGGAGTTGATGATCCACCATAAAGTGCGGAAAACGAAGGGGTTCGGGCCGGACTACTCGGCCAACGCGGGTAACTGGACCACCGCGTTCTTCCTGGCCGTGATCTGTCGTGAGCAGGAGCGATACCGGGAGCTCTGTGAGATCTCGGTGGAGACGCTTCGTGAGTACGGGGAGTCGGAGGGCACCCGCTACAACCCCTACGTCTACTACTGGATCGCCGCTCTTCAAGACTTTGTTCTGGGCAGACCGGATCTGGGTGAGAACCTGCTCAAGGCGATGGAGCTGTCCGCGCCTGAGCAGTCCGAGATCGGTACCGCGGAGAGCCTCGACAAGCTGATCTTCCCCCAGCTGAACGCCTTCCGGTACCTGGTGGAGCGGGACAGTGACCGGTTCAACGAGGCGCTGGCCGAGGGGTTGGTGTCGCATGCCGAGTTCTGGACGACCGAGGACCGCGTCAACGAGATCGATGGGGTCTTCCACCTGGGTCTCCTCGCCCTCGCGTGCCTGGCCTATGACACCGCGGAGGTGGATCCTGACTTCAGTTTCGAGGTCGAATCCGGGTATCTGCCCAAGCATCTCGTGCGCAGGTCCTGGTACGGCGAGTTCCCCACGTGATCGGCCGCTGTCCGGGCAGAAGCCTGCCCGACCCCGAACCTTGGACATAAGTGTGGGGCGAGGCCCTCGCGACCTCGCCCCACACCCCGGTGGCCGGGGGAGACGGTCCGGGTCCTGCCTGACCCGGTTCCGCCACCCTTGACCCAGTTCCCCCGACCAGGGTCTTGTGTCCCCTCAGCTCTCTTTGACCGCCCCCAGGTCGTACAGGTCGGCGAGCGCCTCATAGGAGTACATGCGGGCCTTCTTGTCGAAGATCATCGACGAGACCATCAGCTCGTCCACACCGGTGTCGGCGACGAACTGGTCGATCTTGGCCTTGACGGTCTCGGGCGCACCAATGAACGAGTAGCGCAGCATCGACTCCAGCTGCTGCTTCTCCCCGGGCCGCCACATGGTGTCCAACGACGTGGGGTCGATGGGCGGCGGCAGGAGCCCGCGGGCGTTGCGCAGGGTGCCCAGGAACGACTGCTGCATGGACGTGAACAGCCTCCGCGCCTCGTCGTCGGTGGGGGCGATGAACACGTTGACCCCCGCCATGACGTAGGGCCGCGTCGACTGCTCGGAGGGCGCGAAGTTCTCCCGGTAGGAGGCCAGGGCCTCGTACAGCGCCTGCGGTGCGAAGTGTGAGGCGAACGCGTACGGCAGCCCCAGGTGGGCGGCCAACTGGGCGCCGAACAGGCTCGACCCGAGGATCCACAGCGGCACGCGAAGCCCCTCGCCGGGCACGGCGCGCACCGGCTGGCCGGGGGCGGCCGGCTCGAAGAAGGCCTGCAACTCCTGGACGTCCTGCGGGAACGTGGAGGAGGCGGAGTGATCGCGGCGCAGCGCACGCATGGTGCGCGGGTCGGTGCCGGGCGCGCGGCCCAGCCCCAGGTCGACGCGGCCGGGGTAGAGAGAGGCCAGGGTGCCGAACTGTTCGGCGATCACCAGGGGCGAGTGGTTGGGGAGCATGACGCCCCCCGAACCCACGCGGATGGTGGAGGTGCCCTCGGCGATGAAGCCCAGGGCGACGGAGGTGGCGGCGCTGGCGATGGCGCGCATGTTGTGGTGCTCGGACAGCCAGAATCGGGTGTAGCCCCAGCTCTCCAGGTTCTGGGCGAGTTCGCGGGCGTCACGGAGGGCCTGACCGGGCTCGGAACCCTCGACGATGCTCGCGTGGTCCAGGACGGACAGCGCGAGCCCACCCCCGGGTACGGGCGATCCGGGAAGGTTCACTCTGGCGCTCTCGGCTTCGGTCATCTCAGTTACCCCCACTGACCTCGAATGTTCGATGATCGACGATCATCGAACATTGACGGTACACTCGCGCCTGAACGCATACCAAATCCGAACGGGTGAGTGGAGGTGGGGCCTTGGCGCCCCGGGGTGTGTCCAAGGGGCCGGAGCATCCGGCGCTGGACGAGGTCGAACTGGTCACGGTCCTGTCCGCGCTGGCCGAGCCCACGCGGCTGCGGATCGTGTGCATGCTCGCGGCACTGGAGGGTGAGCGGGCCTGGAAGGACATCGATCTGCCGATCGCGCAGTCCACGCTCAGCCATCACCTGAAGATCCTGCGCAACGCGGGTCTGCTGCTGAATCGGACCGAGGGCACGCGGTGCTTCGTGTCGTTGCGCGACCAGGAGTTGGAGGGGCGCTTCCCGGGGCTGCTTGAGACGGTGCTCAACTGCCGGGACCGCTGACCCCACCGCGACCGGTGTCATCCTCAGCTTGTTCACGATGGGACCAACGAAGGTGGCCGCGGTCGAGTTCCCCGGACGTACGGAAGACCCGGCGATCTCTTCCCCCCTGATGCGAGAGATCGCCGGGCCTCCACCCCCCTACGGGAAGGGCCCCTGAACCCTCTGGTCCCCATCTCCCTCCCGGTGCCCGTCGGTCGGAGGGCAGTAGATCCAGAGGCCCTGTGGCGGTGGTGAGGCATCCACGTGCGTGAAGAACGTGGATTCCCCCGATAAACCTCACCGCCGCACTTTGGAAATAGGACTATCGGAAAGTTCTACCCGGGAATGACGAACTTCCGATATTCCTCTCTTCGGTCCGCCCGACCTCGTGTGACTAACGTGGAAAAGCGGGCCCGTGATGTACTCTAGCGCCTCGCCGGACCATTCATGACCCGTGCCGTGGGGCCGGGCCGTGGCCGACGCGACCCCTCGGACGTGGAGTGTCGAGTGCATCGTGTGGACACCACGACTGCCACGGTCCTCGATGCGAGGACCACCACGGTCGGCTGTCCGACGACAACGAGTATGCCCGAGGGCGCGCGTCGTCCGCAGCCATTCGCGATTAATCGTTGAAGTTGATCTTGGGGTTCGGCCGGATCCGGCCATCGGTCTTTTGTTGGTTCATATGCCTCGAAGGAACCGCTTGGTGGTACTGCGGGTCGATCGTGTAGGGCCAACGGGGTTCAGGACGAAGGGCCCGATATCTGGAGTTCGACTGGAAAGCGGGCTCGCGCGAACGCAATGGTTGCACGGGGTTGCAGCCGATGGGTCCGGCGATGGAGGTGAGAACCGCGTCCGCGCGGGCAGGTCCTAGCACCAAGAGGCCGCTGACGGCATCCCACCCTCAGGTAGTGTGCCTCGCTCCCCCCGGCTTGCAGAAGGGTCACTCGTGAACATCGGCGAAGAGTCCACCAACGGCCATCGGCCGACCGACGACGTCGGGAACCGGATCGGCGAGACCTTCGGTGGATACCGGCTCACCGAGGTTCTGGGCGTGGGCGGTTTCGGCACCGTCTACCTTGGGCGCCATGACGACGGCCACGTCGCCGCCATCAAGGTCCTGCACGAGCCGGCGGGCGTCTCCCCGGTCGAACGCGAACGCGACCGGGAGCGTTTCCGCAAGGAGGTCGAGCACAACAAGCAGGTCAAGCGGTACTTCATCGCCGAAGTGTTCGACGCCGGGACCGAGGAGGACCCGCCCTGGGTGGTGACGGAGTACGTCGAGGGCCGGACCCTGCGCGAACTCGTCGGTGAGGAAGGCCCCCTGTACGGCGACCCCCTCTACCGGCTGGCGCTCGCCACGGCCACGTCCCTGGGCGCCGTGCACGGCGCCAACATCGTCCACCGCGACTTCACCCCCACCAACATCATCATCACCAGCGAGGGCGTCCGGGTCATCGACTTCGGGATCGCCCGCACCCTGGACAACCGCACCGCCCTGGCCAGCGGCCTCATCGGCACCCCCCGGTACATGGCACCCGAACAGGCCAACGGCTCCGAGGTCACCGCCGCCATCGACGTGCACGCCTGGGGAGCGGTGATGGCCTTCGCGGCGACCGGTGGGCACGTGTTCGACGCGCCCAACGACCACCGCATCCTCGAACGGATCAAACACGACACCCCCGACCTGCGGGGAGTGCCCGACTACCTGGCGAGGATCGTGGCGAGTTGTCTGCACAAGGAACCGGAGCGGCGCCCCACCTCCTACCAACTCCTGGCCATCCTCCTGGGCAAGGAGGTCCCGCTCGAGCACGAACGCCTCGAAGCCGGCCACGCGAGCGGCACCCTCCTGCTGGACGAGGGCGTGCAGGCCTACTGGCGCAGCGTCAGCGGCAGTAGACGGGCGCCCTTCCAGATCGCCGGCGTGTACTACGCCGACCCCACCGAACTCGCCGCCGGCATGCAGGAACGGTGGGCGGAGGCGCACGAGATGCTGAGTGAGCCGCGCGAACGCCACGCGTTGCTGCGTTGGCTGCCCGAGAAGGACAGCGGGGCCCACCGGGTGGTGGGAGCGCTGCCGGAGGACTACGGGGGCGCCGACGTCCAGGCCGCCCACCTGATCGCCGAACTCGACCCTCACCTGGGCGCGCTCTTCCGCGACGTCGACATGTCCTGGGGCGCCCTGTTCAGTACCCGGGACGGGCGCGCCTGGCCGTATCGGGACGGCGAGTACGACTCGCTCATGCACTTCATCGAGCGCTATGACCTGTTGGGGGCGTTCGGCAAGCACCACTGCTTCCGTAACGAACATGAGCCGTGCGTGTGGGGCGCCCCTTGCGTCCTGTACGGCAGGGTCGCCCGCCAGGCCACGGTCCTGTTCGATCGGCTGCGCAAGGGACAGGAGTGGATGAACAGGGTCGCCGAGTCCCTGGCGTTCACCCCGAGGGAGATCTCGCCGGTACGCAAGGGCGACCTGGTCCACATGCTCGCCACCCACGACAAGCGCGACGCGGACGCGGGTGTGCTGGTGGCGTGGGTGACGCAGGGGTTCCAGGAGGGTCCCGAACAGCAGGTCCTCCAGCGGGTGCGCGCCGCCATCGAGGGGGCCGACGACCCATGGCCGGTGGCCGTGGCGCTGCGGGCCCAGCGCGAGGACCTGTCGACGGTGGCGGAGCGGGGCAAGCGGCTGCGCGACCGTGCCGAGGCGCGGCGGGCACGGCGGGCGAAGGCCGTGGGGGAGGGCCGGGACGAGGGCCTGCCCGCCAAGTCGCGCACCGGTGAGGCCGAGCGGGAGCGATCCCAGGAGAGGCTGGAAGCCTTGGAGAGCGGTGTCTCCCGACACCTGCCCCGGGGCATGTCGATCCTGGGCGCGGGTACTGCGGCGGTGGGGCTGGTCTTCGGTGTCGCCTACACGACCACCCTGGGCGTGCTCGCGGTGGTGATGATCCTCGCCGGGGTCGCCCTCGGTGCGATCGGAATGGTCCTGGGACGGGACCAGGGCAGGGAGATCGACGCGCTGCGGCGGCGTCTGGAGGAGGGGCCCGGCACGATCACCCGACCACCCGCCGTCGTCGAGGACGACGACGGCTACGAGGGCGATGTGGGAAGCGAGGAACAGCTCAAGAAGTTGCGCGGGCACCTGTCTGATTTTCCGGGCTGAGTACGAATTCCCTCCTCCCGCCCAACAACCTGATAACGGCCGAGGACGCGAAACGGGGCCTTTGGATGCTGTGGCGCCGGTCTCATTCGCCGATTCGCGAAGGAACGCATGGAACCTGGAACCACGATGAGCAGCGGCTTCCCGGTCCAGGGGCGGTCGCACGCGGGGTGGCGGGTGGTCGGCCGAAAGCCCTTTCCGGGCGGCCCCGTAGGGCTTTTCGATACCGCAGACCCGGCGACGGGTACCCCGACGATTGGGTAGATTCTCAGGACCACGGGATCGAATGTGCTATCCCGGCACAGGCCACCACAACCGTCCCTTGATGTGTGGAAAGCTGCCCCCAATGGATTTCTCCTCTCCCGCCCTACCGCCGAACGTCGCACCCCTGACCGACGGCGACCCGCTCCAGGTCGGCCCTTACCGCCTGATCGGGCGGCTCGGAGCCGACGGTCTGGGCACCCTCTACGCCGCCGTCTCGCCGGACCACGAGACGTTGGCCCTGAAGATCGCCGACGCCGAATGGACCGATGGCGCCGATGCCGCCGACGAGGACGCGCTCATGCGTCAGGTGGGTGGTGTGTGCACCGTCCCGGTCCGGGACGGCGGTGTCCACGAGGGACGCCCCTGGTCGGCCGTCGGATACATCCCCGGGTTCGAGCTGTGGCAACGCATGCGCGGCCAGGGGCCCTTCAGCGGCAACCAGCTCCTCGTCCTCGCCGCCGGAATGGCCGAGGCCCTCGCCGGCTTCCACTCCCTGGGCCTGGTGCACGGGGACATGCGCCCGGGCAACGTGGTCGTGGCCGCCGACGGTCCCAAGGTCCTCGACTACGGCATCGTCCGCCGCATCGACCCGAGCGCACCCACCCAGAGCGCCCAGAGCCTGGGCTGGTTGGCCCCCGAGCGCTACGAGAGGGCCGCCACGTCCACCGCAACCGACGTGCACGGGTGGGCCGGTCTGGTCGTGTACGCCGCCACCGGCATCCCGCCGTTCGGCCCCAACCCCGCCGGCCACGTGCCCGGGCGGGTCCCCGGACAGATCGTGTGGGAGATGGCGGCCCGCGCCCGCGAGGCGCGCGTGGACCTGAGCGCCCTTCCCGAGGAACTGCGCCCGCTGCTCGAACGCGCGTTCTCCCCGGACCCCGCCCGGCGTCCCTCCGCGGACGAGGCGTACCTGGAATGCCTGCTGCTGCTCGGTATCGACGAACGGGCCACCGCGGACACCTGGCCCGACCGGCTGCGCGCGCTCATCGCCGAGCACTGGTCCGCCCAGAACATCCCCCCGCACGACCCGGTGACCTGGACCAACGCCGCCCTGGCCCAGACCACGACCGAGCCGGAGCCCGCTCCCGCCGCCGCTGCCGCCGCTGCCGGCACTCCGATCCCGGCCCCGGAACCCGAACCGGACGCCAACGCCTACCTGTTCGGGGCCCGGGGAGAACCCGGCGCCGCGAACCACACCCAGGAGCTGGTACTCGAAGAGGACGAGGAGACCGCCGGCGGGCCACGCGTGGGCCTGTGGCTGGCGGTCGGCGCCCTCGGCATGGCCCTGGCGTTGGGCATCGGCTACCTGCTGTTCGAGACGCTCGGCGACGCCGAGCCCGAGAACGTCGTGGCCGAGGAACCCGACCAGGGCTCCCCGGGCGGTGCCGCCCAGGAAACGGAATCGGAACCCGAACCGGCCGAGCCCGAGCCCATGGCCTGTGACGACCCCGAACGGGTCGATGCGCAGGACGCCCGGGCACAGTGGCGTCCGTTCGACCCGGGGGCCGCCGCGGCCCAGACCTACCTCGAACTGCTCACCCCTGGGCCGGAGGGCACCCCGATCGTCGACCCGGAGATCTGGCCGTTCGTCTACCCGGTCGACCACGACACCGTCGACTACGGGTTGGCCACGCCGGGCCTGAGCGCGTTCCCCGTTCTGTCCGTGTGCATGACCCAGGTGGTTCCGGCCGCGGACGGGGCCGAGTTCTCGGTGGAGCTGCGCTACCACCCCGACGTGGGCAGCCACATCGTGTACGCCGAGGACTTCATGACCCTCGTCCCGCTCGACCCCGCGGAGAACGCCGGGGTCGACAAGGAGGTCCACCGAGGCGGTACCGGCAGCGAGCTGGAAGCACCCCTGACACCCCTGACCGTGTTGGGTCCGGACCACCCCTCCGAGACACTGACCGTGTACATCCCGGGAGCCCCCGAGCGCGGAGGGGTGGCCTACCGGCCGGCCGCGCACTCGGGTCCGCTGACGCACGAGATGAGCGGACACTGCTACGACGTGGACGGCACCCTGGAGTGGCGTGAGGAAGAGGCGATGGGCTCGGGCTTCTTCGCGGTCCCGGACACCTCGCTGGAGTCCAACACGATGATGGACTGCCCCGTCGAGGAGGGCTGACCCCTACTCACCCGTGCGACCGGGCAGGTGGATCCCGGCGTACACGCGTCGGCGCAGCAGCGTCTCGGCGGGGCCGCGCCCGCCGCGACGCCGGGAGAGGTCGGCCCACACCAACGTCGCCGCCCACGTCGCCACCGCCACACCGGCGGCGGCCGAGGCACTCGCTGTCGCGCCCCAACCCAGTCCGTAGGGCGCGAACACCAGGGTGAACACCACCGCCTGCGTCAGATAGCAGCTCAGGGAACGCTCGCCCACGGCGGCGACCGCCAGTACCAACGGGTGTTCGGTCGCGTTCGCGTTGGACAGTCCGAGCGCGACCAGGGCGATGAGGGCGGCCCAACCGGCACCACCCGCCCAGCCGACCGCATCGTGCAGGATCCACAGGGCCGGCTCGACCTCCGGGCCCGGGTTCGGCACCAGGGACGCGCTGACCAGGGCGTCGGGCAGGCCGCCCGCCACCGCGAGCCCCAGACCGACGACGACGGTGCGCACCAGCAGGGTCCGGTGCTGTTCGGGGTGCTCCAGGATCCGGTGGCGTCCGGCCCAAACACCGACCAGCAGTGGGGGCATCACCACCAACACCAGGGTCACGGGCGTGTACAGCACCCACTCGGCGAAGCGTTCGCCCATCGCCGCCACGAGGTCCGACTCCACCAGGGAGGGCGCCGCGGCGTACGCGGCCGGGCCCTCCTCCTCGCCCTGGCCGCCCAGGACGAAGGTGAGCAGGGAGTTCAGGGCCACCGAGCCCCCCGCGAACAGGCCGGCCGCCCACAGCAGCGCCCGGTCACCGACCCGCAGGAAGAACAGGAACAGCACCAGCGACAACCCGTAGGCGCCGATGATGTCCACCGGCAACAGCAGCACCCCGTGCGCCAGGCCGATCAACAGCATCCACAGCCCGCGCCGGTGCAGCACCGTCCGCACGTGCACCCATCCGCCCCCCGACTCGGTGACCCGACGGGCGATCCAGACCATGCCGTAGCCGAACAGCAACGAGAACAGCGGGATCGCCCGGCCGTTCACCAGGAGGGATTGGGCGAAGGTGAGCGCCTGGTCGCCCACGCCCCGGACCGTGTCGGCGTGGGTGAGGAAGAACCGCGCGTTGACCAGCGCGATGAACAGCAGCATGAAGCCGCGGGCCAGATCCGGGGCGAGGGAACGCCTCATGGTTCTCTCCGAGGGGTGAGGTGCGTGAGGGGACGACCTCGAAACTACGGATCGGCCCGAGGGGAACCGATGGGGCTGAGGCGAGACCTTCGGTGGGGTTCCCCCTACCCGCACGTCCGGTTAAGGTGGTGGGGCGTCGCGTGTCCCGAACCAAGAGCAGTGGGCCGGTCGGTCGACATGGAGGCGCCTGAATTCTTCGGGGAGCCAATCGTGAGCCACTACTTCGCGTACGGAATCTGAGCGGCTGAACCGCTCGCGGCCCTCTCCGGGCCGCCGCACCGTCCGGCATCTTGACCGGCGGCCTCCCCGAACACCATTCGCCTCGGCGCTTCCGTGCGCTCCCTTCGCCTTGCCCCGCCAGGCCTGTCCACGTCGCTTCGGCCGCGTCGTTTCGGCCACGCTGTGCCGGACAGTGCCTTCGACGGCGATACCTCGTGTGCTCGGGGTCGGCCGCCTCCACTCACTCAGGAGGTACTTCCATGACCGACCAGACCACTCAGTCCGACCGATCCGACCAGACCACTCAGACCGCGCAGTCCGACAGGCCCCATCCGCACGCCCGCCCCGAACCGGTGGTGAGTCCCTTCAACGTGCCGGTGGTGGAGGAGTTCCGTGCCAACGGAGGCCACGTCGGCGGCATGTTCGAAGGCGGTGACCTGCTGCTGCTCACCACCACCGGGGCGCGGTCGGGCCGCGAGTACACCAACCCGCTCGGGTACCTGAGGATCGACGACCGGCTGCTGGTCGTCGCCTCGGCGGGAGGGTCCTCGCGCGACCCCGACTGGTACCGAAACCTGCTCGCGCATCCGATGGTGGTCGTGGAGCTGGGCACCGAACGCTTCGAAGCGGTCGCGGTACCCACCGAGGGCGCCGAACGGGACCGCCTGTTCGAGGAGGTCGTTCGTCGCGAACCGGGGTTCGGCGACTACGAGTCGCGGTCCGGGCGCCGGCTGCCGGTGGTGGAACTCCAACCCGCCGCCCTGGAGAGCGCGGGGGAGGTCACCAACCTCGCCGAGAAGCTGTTCGAGGTGCACGGGTGGCTGCGCGGCCAGCTCGACCGGGTGCGCGAGGAGGCCGAGGCGTACCTGGCCGAACACGCCGGCAGCGGCGCCCCGGTGGGGCTCAACCTGCAGATCCGCCAGCACTGCCTGGCGTTCTGCGAATCACTGCATTTCCACCACAGTGGAGAGGACGGTGTCTTCCCGGGTCTCGCGCAGGGCTACCCTCACCTGCGCGAACCCATCGAGCGGTTGATCGCCGAACACCGGGTCGTGGACCGGATCCGCGGCGAGCTGGAGCGGCTGTCGGCCGACCTGGCCACCGCCGACCCGGACCGTTTCCGCGCCGAACTCGACCGGATGTCCCGGGAGCTCAACGCCCACCTGGACTTCGAGGAGGAGAGCCTGATCCCGGTCCTGTCCCAGATCCCCTTCCCGCCGCCCACCCCCGCGGAGTGACCCGCCGGGGTCAGCCGCCGAGGAGGCTGCCGAAGTCGATGTCGCTGCCCAGGATCATCGACCCGACGATGAGGATGAGCAGGCCCGGCAACAGGGTCGTGGCGGTCACCACGGTCACGCGCGGGTTGAGCTGCTGAGCCTTGCGGCGCATGTACTGGGCGTCCTCGCGACGCATGTCCTGGCTGATGTTGACCAGGGTGTCGCTGAGCGGGGCGCCCAGTTCCTCGGCCTGCTGGATGGCGGTCACGAACTTGCCGAGTGACTCGTTGCGGTTGCGGCGGCGCAGGGCGTCGAACGCCTCCCGGCGGGAGGTGCCCAACTCCATCTGGCGCAGCGCGATGACGAACTCGCCGGAGAGCACACCCGGCATGGAGTCGGCGACCCGGGCCACGGCGGCGCGGAACGACATGCCCGCGCTCACCGTGACCGCGAGTACGTCCAGGAAGTCCGGCAGTTGTGACTGCACCTGATCGGCCCGCTCCTGGGCCTTGACGTACATGCTCAGGTCGGTCAGGCCCACGAAGGCCAGCATCACCAGGCCGAACATGGCGTTGTCGGACAGCAACAGCAGCACCGACAGGCTGCCGTAGAGCGCGACCTCGCCGATCTTGCGCCGGACGTACCTTTCCACGGTCAGTCCGTCGACCCGGCCGGACGCCTCGATCCGTTCGTGGATGGATCCGCGGCGCTTTTCGGTGAGCGAGGCCAGGACCGAACCCGCGAAGGGGCGGCCGATCGCCTCGGTGATCCGGTGCAGGAAGAACGTCTCGTCGCTCTTGACGACGGGACGCGCGGTCGGCTCGTCCACCGGCACGCGCGTCTTCGACATGCTCAGGTGCAGGCCATAACAGGCGAGTACCACGATCAGTGCCGACGCCAGTGCCACCAGCAGGGGGAGCAGGTTCATCCGAGTTCCTTCGGGGGGATTCGGGGCTACATCTTGAACTTGGTGATCCGGGACACCGCCACGAATCCGATGACGAACAGGGTCGCCACGACCAGCAGCAGCCCGATCCCGGCCGGTTGGGAGGTCATGGTGCGCATGATGCCCGGCTGGATCATGTTGAGCAGGAACAGGGCGCCCACCGACATGAACCCCAACGCCCACACGGTGCTGGTGGTCTCGGACAGGATGGTGCGCACCTCGCGCCGGGTCTCCTTGCGGTTCTCCAAGGTGGCCGAGATGTTGCGCAGCGCGCTGACCAGCGAACCACCCGACCTGGACGCCACGATCAGGGTGGAGAGCAGCACGCCGAGCTCTCGGGAGGGCATGCGTTCGCGCAGTTCGGCGACGGACTCCTCGAAGCTCGCGCCCAGCTTCATCGACTCGGCCATGCGTCCGAGCTCCTCGCCGGCGGGCCCGTCGAGTTCGTCGGCGGCGATGGCCACCGCGGTGGGCAGGGCCAGCCCGGCGGAGGTGGCGTTGCCCAGCACCCGCGCCAGGTCGGGCAGTTGACCGGTGAACTCCTCGCGGCGCTTGGCCTCGGCCCGGCTCAGGTAGGAGAAGAACAGGAACCCCACCCCCACCGCGGCCAGCAACCCGAACATCGGCGCGAGGATCTGCCAGACCACGATGACGGCGAGCAGTGCTCCGCCCACCAACGCGACCAGGAAGGTGGACAGTCGCGTATCGGTGCCCGAACGGGCCAGGCGGCGGCTGAGCCGGGCACCCCACTGGGTGCGGTGCAGCGCCACGTCCAGGCGCGCCATCGGGGTGGAGGCGTCGTACTCGGCCTGGGCCAAGGCGCTGCGGGACGCGATGAGACGGCGCTGGTCGGAACTGGCCACGAACTCCCAGATCGCCCACAGCAACACGGCCAGAACCAGAGCGACCCCACCGAGGATCGCTGCGAACTGCCAGGTCACGCTGACTCCCATCGCGTCGGGCCCGGCGGTGACGCCGAGGATCGGGGGGTACGGGGGAAAGTGGTCACCGGTGTCCTCCGCCGGGGCCGTCGGGGACCACGCCGAACACCGAGGGGATGCTCTCACCGACGTGGTAGATCCGACCGGCGACGTGGCGTGGCAGGGGGCGGTGCCGGAACTCGCCCTTCACGTCGTGGTCCGCTCCGGCGGGCAGCGACGCGAACTCCAACAGCGAGTCCAGCCGGAACTCCTCGCTGCGGCGCGAGGACACCACGGCCACCTCGGAGACCCGACGCGACCCGTCGGGCCACCGGCCCAGGTGCACGATCGCGTCCACCGCGTTGTTGATCTGGTCGCGCAGCGCGTTGTAGGGGACACGTCCGTCGCCCAGGGTGGCCAGGGTCTGGATCCGGTGGATGGCGTCCTCGGCCGAGTTGGCGTGCACCGTCACCAGGGAGCCGTCGTGGCCGGTGTTCATGGCCTGGAGCATGTCGATGGTCTCGGGCCCGCGCACCTCACCGACGATGATGCGGTCCGGGCGCATCCGCAGCGCGTTGCGCACCAGGTCACGGATGGCGATCTCGCCGCGTCCCTCGATGTTGGCGGGCCGCGACTCCAACCGCACCACGTGGTCCTGCATCAACTGGAGTTCGGCGGAGTCCTCGATGGTGACGATGCGTTCGGTGCTGGGCACGAACGCCGACAGGGCGTTGAGGAAGGTGGTCTTACCGGTGCCGGTACCGCCCGAGACCACGATGTTGAACCGGGCCCGGACCATCGCCGACAGCAGCACGCCCGTGGCCTGGTCCAGGCTGCCCATGCGCACCAGGTCTTCGATGGGGTAGGGCTTGGGGAAGCGTCGGATGGTCAGCACCGGACCCGACAACGACAGCGGCGGGATGATGACGTTGACGCGCTCGCCGCTGGGCAGACGGGCGTCGACCATCGGGGATGACTCGTCCACGCGCCGGTTCACCAGCGAGACGATCCGGTCGATGGTCTGGTAGAGCTGCTCCTCGCCGTTGAAGGTCGCGTCGATGCGCTCCATCCGGCCCGCGCGTTCCACGAACACGTTGTCGGGGCCGTTCACCATGATCTCGGTGATGGTCTCGTCGGCGAGCAGGGGTTCGAGTACACCGAGGCCCAGTGCCTCGTCCACGACCCGTCGGGTGAGGATCGAACGTTCCCGGTCCGACAGCACCGGCCCCTCGCGGGAAAGGATGTGCCCGACGACCTTCTCCAGGCGGACCCTGCGCTGGGCCAGGGTGAGCCGTGACAGGTCCTCCAGGTTGATCTCGGCCAGGAGTCGCCGTCGCCAGTGCGTCACACTGCTCCGGTCGGCCCGTTCCTCGTTGGAACGGTCTTCTTCCAGGCGGTCCTTCAGCCCCATGTTCCTCGTTTCCTCCTTGGTGGACGGGCCACGCGTCACATGTTCGGCATGTCCACCCGACGGGTCAGTGTCACGTTCAGGTCCACCGAGAACACGATCGGCAGCGAGTGCGAGACCTCGACGTAGAACCCGTCACTGTCATTGGTGCCGCTGGTGACGGTCGCTTCGTCCAACCAGCTCGGCAAGGCCTGATGGGCGGCCTCCTCGGTGCCCTCCCGGGCCCCGGCGCGCGCCGCGGACTCCAGCCGTTCGATCGCCACGAACGAGATGAAGGCCTCGAAGGCGACCACCACGGTGAGCAGCAGGATCGGCAGGACCGCGGCGAATTCCAGGATGGGGCCGCCGCGGTCGGCGTCCCGGCGCGCTCGGGGGCAGAGGCCGCGTCTCACGTGTCGTCCTCCCCCGGTTCCGATGGCTCCGCGCCAGGTGGTGGCTCGACGACGCCGTCACGCGGGACGACCTCGGTGACGACCCTCGCCTCACCCGTGATGTCCCAGGGTCCGCTCGTACCTGGCAGGAACACCGGCATCGCCACGGTCACCTGGGCGTAGCGCGCGCCGTCGCGCTCCACGACGGAGGTGGTGAGCACGTCGGGGGCGTCCCACGGAGAGAGCACGCGCTTGCGGGCCTCCTCGTCGATGCGCTCCATGTCGTCGGGGGTGACCGCGGCCTGCCGGGCGGCCTCGGCCGCGCCGTGCGAGGCGTACATGGAGGTGAGGCCGATGAGCAGCACCTGCCACACCAGGGCCAGCGCCAGCATCATGAAGGGCACCATGGCGGCGAACTCCACGATGATCGCGCCCCGGTCGTCGCGACGCGAGGAGGCGCCGCCGCGTCGCTCAGCCACCGAACCCCCGTCCCGTCGACCCCGGATCCCAGCCGCCCGATCCACCGGTTCCGCCCGTTCCCCCGGGGCCACCCGACCCGCCGGGGCCCCGCGCCCCGGTCACCGCGTGCCCGTTGAACACGTTGTGGCCGCTGGCGTTGAGGAATCCGGACACGTCCCGGGTGGAGGGTGGTCCGTCCGACGAGACTCCCGGCGCCGGGGTGGCGCCGCCGGAGGGGGTGAACCCGCCCTTGTCGCTGCCGCCCGGCCCGGTGGGCGCGGTGAACAGGTCAAGCTCCGCGGCCAACCGCGCGAAGGCCTTGCGCAGCCCCTCGTCGGTCACCTTGGTGGGGTCGCCGTTGTTCTCGCCGGGCTCCAGCGCCCGGTAGGCGGCCGGGACCGGGGTGCGCAGCACCTTGGTGCCCAGCAGTTGCTGGAGGAAGTCCGGTTGGATCTCGTTCTTGCGGCTGTGCCGGGTGACCAAGGAGTGCACGTTGTCCTGGGTGCGGATCTGTAGCCGTTCCCACATCGCCATCAGGCGTTGGGCCCCGCGCATCGCCGGTACGTCCGGGGTCACCGTCACCACGGCGTTGTCGGCCAGCTCCACCGCCATCGCGGTGGCCTCGTTCATGGTGGACCCACAGTCCACGATCACCAGTTCGTAGCGTGAGCGCAGGGCGCTGAGGATGCGTCGGGTGGCGCGGGCGTTGACGTCCTCGCCGCGTTCCCCGTGTTCGGGGGCGAGCAGAACGTGCGGGCCGCGCGGGTCCACGTACAGGGTCTCGGCGAGCATGCCGGGGCTGATGTCGTCGGCGCTCTCCACCAGGTCGGTGATCGACCGACGGTGCTGGAGATCGAGGAAGGCGGGCAGGTCACCGGCCTGCAGGTCGAGGTCGACCAGGCACACGACCCGGTCGCGTCTGGCGGCGGCCATCGCCAGGTGCACCGCGCAGGTGGTGGTGCCCACCCCGCCCTTGGCGCCGCTGATCGTCAGTATCCGACCACGAACCCCGGAGGCCGGTAGTTCGTGGGAGGCGGACTCCAGGTGGCGGCGCAGGGTGCGTGACCATTCGGCGGCCTTGGCGATCCGCGTCTCCAGCTCGCCGATCCCGGCGTCCGCGGACAGCACCCCGCGGGCGCCCGCCTCCATGGCTCCGGTGAAGGTGTTCGGGTCCATGGCCGAGGACACCAGCAGGATCGCCAGTTGGGGATGGCGGTGGGACAGGTCGCGCACGGTCTCCAGGACCGGCGCGGGCCCCATGTCCTCGTGGATGAGGATGACGTCGAGTTCGGGGAACTCGCCGGCCGCGTCGTGCAGTGCCGTGCCGGTGTTGCGGATGGCCACCAGGTCGCACGTGCCCAGTTCCTCGAACCGTGCGGCGAGCACCATCTCGGTCTCGGATGTGGGCATCCCCGCCAGAACGCGGAAGTTCACCGCTGTCTACCCCCCATGCGGCACGCGCCGCTCGTCGGTCTGGTCGGCGGCCTGATCGATCAGGTCGTCGAAGTCCCCGCTGCAGAACTGTTCGTCACCCACGGAACCGCCACCGTCCGCGCTGACCAGGGCCAGCCGCAGTTTTGTGGAGAACTCCTCGGCGTAGGCGAGCTGCAGCGCGCTGTCCGGATCGAGCCGGAACGTCACCGGAACCACACCGGTCACCCCCGAATCGGTCTCCTGACTGCGCAGCTCACCGATGTCGAGGACCTCGACCTCGGTGATGACACGGGTGGCGCAGGCCTCGCCGTGGTCGCGCGGCTGGAAGGTGCCGTAGATGTCCACGACCGAGCCGCGTCGCACCTTGCCGGCCACGCCGGTCTCGGCGTTGACCATGATGGCGATCTCGCGTTCGCCCTCGGTCAGGGTCGGCTGCGGCTGCACCATGCCCTGCTGCAGGAGAACACCGCTCTCCAGATGGGAGGCGGCGACCAACTGCTGATCGGCGGGAGTGTCCACGTCGGAGAGGTCGGAGATGAACACCTCCGGGTCGAAGTACATGCTGGGGACCTCGACCGACTCGACCTGTTCCTGGGTGATCGGTTGGTAGGCCTCCACGTCGTCGACCAAACGCAGGACCGTGGCGAACTGGCCCAGGCGTTCCTGCTGGCTGTCGAGGTAGGTGAACACGGACGCGAATACTGCCACTGCGCCGACCGCGGCCACGACCATGAGCAGGACGCCTCGTCGCTGACGGGGGTTCATAAGGGGGCTCTATCCGTTTCCAGTGTCGTCGTGGATCCCGTCGCGGACATGGCGATGGGACCCGGCCGGGAGGGGCTGTCACCGTGAGTAGGACCGTGGGTCCAGTCGGCGGTGCGGTGGTTCCTCCGCGGGGGCGGGCGGGGACTGTGGGGGTCGAGAGAGCTGTGGGGGGCGCACGCGGGCCTCTCCGTTGGGTGGCGGCCCCGGTACCGGAGCGCCGGCCCCTGGTGGGGGTGGGTTCGTCGGTGGGCCCGTCGGTGGGCCCGCGGGTGGGGTCGATCGCGGCCCCGGGGTCGGGGGACGCACCGGCGAGGTGGCGGACGTGTAGATGGGGTGCCCGGCGGAGTTGGCCGAGCAGAACGGGCAGGGGCGTGCGGCCATGGGTTCGCCGCACCAGGCGCAGGCGGAGGCCCGGATGGAGCCGGCCGCGTAGGCCAACGCCTGTGGGTGGGCGCTCAGCGCCACGAACTCGACGTACTTGGAGGTGCCCCAGTAGGCGCTGCCCAGGGGCTGTGCGGGCAGGTTGCGGGTGGCCACGGGTTGGATGGCCTGTGGCAGGTGGTCGTCGAACACCTTGGTGATGGCCGGGTCCGGGGTGGAACTCAGCAGCTGCACGGGTTGGACGGGCCGGAACGGCAGCCCGACGGCGAGTTCGGCCGGGCGTAGCCGACCCACCCGCGCGGTGGGCGCGCAGAACGCCAGGAAGGACACCGACGGCGCGTAGGAGCCCATGTGCTGGCGCATGCTGGTGGGCAGGGTGGAAAGGCCGGAGACGGTACGGAGCCAGGCGCCGGCGAGCAGGTGTTTGGGCAGTTCACCACTGAGCGCGGCGACCATGCCCGGTGGAAGGTAGGGGGCCAGGTAGGCGAGCTGGTCGGCCACCAGGGACAGGGCCAGTGGGGACAGGTCGACGCCGATACCGGCGATCCGGTCGGTGCGCAGGGCGCCGCGGGCGAAGTTCACCGCGCGTTCGGCGTCCGTTGCCTGCCAGGCCGGGTAGAGGGCGACGACCTTACGGCCGGCCCGGACCTGTTCGATGGCGAAGGCGACGAAGGCGGAACTGCGCGCGCCCACGGTGTCCCCGTTGAGCGGGAACCGGTGGGCCCCGGCCTCACCCACGTGCCCCGTGCTGGGGATATCCGCCAACAGGGCTACGGTCGTCGCCGACCTGGGTTGGGCGTTGGACACTGGGAAAGCTCCATCGGTTCTGCGCGTTCGGCGAATTCGAGATGTGGAGCGGCGGCCCATGTGACGGGGTACCACTCGGACGCATCGTAACGAATGGGTGGCTCGGGGTGGGAGGGGCGGTATTCGTTACGGTGCGGCGGGGTGCGTTCCGCTAGACGCCTTTCCGGTGCCTTGCTGGTGGGGGCGACCTGCTGTGGGGGCATGCTGTGGCCTCTCAGAACGGGGAACGGGGGCCGTTGGCCGTATGCGGCCACCCCATGCTGGGTGATTTGTGGTGTTTGGTCCGTTTTTTGGTTTTCGATGTTCCCGATGTGCCGGCCCGCGTGACAAAGGGTGTGCCGACTCCCCAAGGATGCCTTTTCCGGATCAGGACCACCAGTGTCCCCGTCAATGCTGTGGACAACTCCCCTCGAAAGTCCTCCCAACTGCGTAAAAGCAGTCACAGTGGCCCCACGTGCCCCTTCGGCCACCCTCTGGCCACCCTCCGTGGTGTCATCTACGTCTCCATCCTGGTTGCACGGCCACTCCGCGGGAACGATCAGGGGCGAGATCGCGTCATATCTTGAGTAGTCACTTGCCCCCTGAGGAGAGCGAACGATGCGCAACACAAACCGGGCCGCGGCCGGGGCGGCCGCCTGGCAGGTCATCCAGAACACCGACGGCAAGGTCTCCGTGTGGCAGCGCGTCCGCGCGCTCCCGCGCATGATCACCGCCAAGCTGCGCGGCCGTTACCCCGAGCTCGGCGGCGGCAAGCTGTTCACCATGCTGGCGCTGGTCGTGTACGTGATCTCGCCGATCGACTTCATCCCCGAACTGCTGTTCTCCGTGCTGGGCCTGGTCGACGACGTCGCCGTCGCGGTGTGGCTGACCACCATGGCCCTGGGCGAGAGCGAACGCTTCGTGGTGTGGGAGCGCGAGCAGCAGGCCCAGGAGGCCTTCTATCGGGCCAACCCCGACGGTCCCGGCCAGGGGGCCGAGGACCACGTCGCCGGTGGCCGCAAGCAGCACAGCTGACCGACTCTCATCGAGCGCCCGGGGGGAACGATCCTCCCGGGCGTTTCGTGTGCGGGGGCCATGGACAACGGGCAGATCCGGCCGTATCGTACGCATAACGCACATGCGTGCTTAATGCGAACATGTGCGCGTTCCCGTCCCGGAGCACGCCCCCTACGCCACGGAGAGCCGAGCGCACCCATGAACGCGACGAACCAGAGCCGACGGACCCAGGTCGCCATCATCGGGGCCGGCCCCGCCGGGCTCATGCTGTCCCACCTGCTCTCCCTCTCCGGCGTCGACTCCGTCGTCGTCGACGTGCGCGAACGCGACACCATCGAGGCGACCATCCGGGCCGGGATCCTGGAACAGGGGACCGCCGACCTCATGACCGCCACGGGGGTGGGCGACCGCCTCCTCGGCGAGGGCAAACGCCACGACGGCACCTACCTGCGCAGCCGCAAGGAGTCCCGACGCATCGACTTCGCCGCGCTCACCGGCCGATCCGTCTACCTCTACCCCCAGCACGAGGTACTCAAGGACCTCATCGGGGCGCGCCTGGCCGCCGGGGGAGACCTGCGCTTCGGGGTGCGCGACGTCGAGGTCGACGGCGTCACCACCGACGACCCCAAGGTGCGCTTCACCGAGGCCGACGGCACCCGCGTGGAACTCTCCTGCGCCGTCATCGCCGGCTGCGACGGATCCCAGGGCGTGTGCCGGAGCGTCATCCCCAAGGACGCGCGCACCGATTACTTCCACGCCTACCCGCACGGCTGGTTCGGGATCCTCACCGAGGCCCCGCCCAGCTCCGACGAACTGATCTACGCCCATTCCGAGCACGGGTTCGCGCTCATCAGCTCGCGTACGCCCACCCTGCAACGCATGTACTTCCAGTGCGCCCCGGAGGAGGACGCCGCCACCTGGAGCGACGAACGCATCTGGGACGAGCTACGCGCCCGCGTCAACGGCAACGGCTTCGAGCTCCAAGAGGGGCCCATCACCCAGCGCGGGGTCATCCCCATGCGCAGCTACGTCATCGACCCGATGCGCCACGGGCGGCTGTTCCTCGCCGGTGACGCCGCGCACACGGTCCCGCCGACCGGGGCGAAGGGCATGAACCTCGCCGTCGCCGACGTCGTGGTCCTCTGCCAGGCCCTCGAACGCTACTTCCACCAGGGTTCGGCGGAACTGCTGGACGCCTACGGCGACACGGTCTCCGACCGCGTGTGGCAGGCCCAACACTTCTCCTGGTGGATGACCTCCATGCTGCACCTGGACCACGAGGGCGACGCCTTCGACCACCGTCGACAGCTCGGTGAGATCGACCAGATCACCGGATCCCCGGTCGGCGGCGCCTACCTCGCCGACATCTACACCGGCAGGCCCATCACGCTGACCAACCCCGACTCCGTCGTCGCCGAGGCCCTGACCCGCACCGCCCTACGCACCCCCTGAGGCGGCCGATAATGGGGGAATGTCCCCTGAACCACAGCCTCGGGCCGAGCGGGTCGAATCCACCGACCTCGGGCATCCAGCCCTGCGCCGGGACGAACTCGTGGCGCTGGCCGAGCTCGTTCGCGACGCCTGCGCGGGCGACCTGACGATCGGCCTCACCGACGGCGGAGGCGAGGTCGGGCACACCCCGGAGGCCTTCGCCGAGTTCGCCGAGCGCGCTGAGTTCGCCGGGCGTTCCGAGAAGAGCAGGCTGCGTGAACTCTTCATCACCGGGCGACGAGGGCGGACCCACGTCACCGTGATCCTGGGCCACGATTCCCGTGTGCGGGTGAGCGAACCCGACGCCGTCGCCAAGGAGGCGGTCGCCGCGATGGTGGAGGTGGTCCGTGGCCACCAGCGCCGGTTCACCGACCGCGCCTGGACCGGCATCCTCCTCGGCGTACTGGGTCTGCTGGTCACCGTCGGCTACACCGGGGTGATCATGGGCCAAGGGCTCATCGGCACCGGGTACGGCCTCGGGGTGGTGGCGTTGCTGGTGGTGAGTCTGGGGTTCGTGTTGTGGGGTCAGTCCAATCCCAGGGATGGCGAGGGCGCCCGCATCGTCAACACCCCACGTCGCTGAGTTGCGCCAGGAGTGGGGGTGGGTGGTGGGGTGCCTCGGGTCGAGTTCCTTGGGGTGGTTGGGCGGGGTGGGGGTGGGTTCTCCCTCCTTCCCCGCCGCGTGATTGTTGCCGCCCGCACCGCACGCGTCAAGGCAATGTCGGGTGCTCTGGCAGCGGGGCTGGTGGCCTTGACCCGTACGGCACGGGCGGCGGTTTGGCGGCTATCGGGGAAGGGGGGAGAGTGGTTGGGGTCCCAACGGCCCTGTGGGCCTTCGGCCCACTCCGGCCGCAGGCGGCCGGATGCCTTCCCCTCCCTCTGGCTTTCTCGTGGAGCGCGTCGCCACTACGTGACGGGTGAGGTAACGAAGGGCCCGCTACAGGCGGGGCGGGTGGCGGAGCGCGTCCCCGCGGTGGCCGGCCCTGGTCTTCTCAGCGATGATCTTGCTCGTAGCGCCCATTTGGGCGCCCAACATGGCGCTACGGACAAGATCGTTTCCATTCAGAGCCCCTCCAACGAAGTCGCTAGGAGCATCTCCGTGATAGGTGGATCCGGTCATAGGGGAAGGGGTTGTGGATAACAAAGAATGGCCATCCCACATATGGTAGGCGCATTCGCCGACCTGGAAATAGGTTGAATATACCCACCGGTAAGCCTGCCATTTCCTGGTGTGTTCGCGTATAATCAGAGTATGAGCTTTCCTCCCCACGCATCGCGCCCGACCGGGAACACCCCGGTCGATAAGGCGATGGCGGGTGCGCGGGAGATGGCGGTGGAGTTCTCCGGCCGGGATATCCCGTTCGGGTGTGAAGCCGATGTGCTCGCACAGTTCGGCCGGCTCAATGGGGAAGTCGACCGGATCCGCTATGGGATGCTGCCCGCCCTGGCCCGCATGGAGGCCACCGGCGCCCTGTTGGAAGAGGGCGGCCAGCGCAGTATCCAGGCGTGGATCACCCACCAGTGGGGCACCTCTCCGGCCGAGGCCAAGAGCCTTGCCACCCTCGCCCGAGCGTTGTACCAGCAGCAGTTGCCCCTGGTGGAAGAAGCCTTCCAGAACAAGGCCCTGTCGCTGGGTGAAGCGTGCGCCATCGCGACCTCCACCGAAAAAGCCACCACCGAATGGGCGAAGGTCCTCGAAACAACGGATGAGGAATTCCGTGCCCAGCGTCCTTCGGCGGAGGGGTTTCGGGCCCGGCTGGAATACGGGCTCATCGCCTATAAGAAGGAATGCCCGCAGGCTTCGGTGCGCCAGTTGCGGGACGCGGCGAAATGGTTCGTCGCCCGCCTGGACCCGGATAAGGCCGACCGGGACTACGACGAAACGTTCGAGAACCGGGGCGCCCAATTCTCGCCCACATTCGAGGGTGGGTTCCTGCTGCGGATGTGGGGGCCTGGGGCCGACCACGAGCTGATCCAGGCCGCCCTGGAGGCCTACACCGAACCGTATGGGCCGGAGAACGCGGCGATGCCGAAGCATCAGCGGGTCTATGACGCGATGATGCGGATCTTCGAGACCGCTCTGACCCACCGGGGTTGCTCCAGCCTGAGCCGCCAACCGTTGGCCACGTTGAACATCACCGTCCCCCTCAAACGCTTCCTCGGAGACGGCACCGCAGAGCCCGCCACCACCGAGGATGGTGTGGTCCTCCCCGATCAGATGGTGGCCCGTTTGACCCCCCACAGCTGGTTGCGCCGGTTCCTCACCGACGAACAAGGCCGCACCCTGCTGGACGTGGGGCGAAAGCAGCGGTGCGCCCCGGACCCGGTCCGCCAAGCGGCCGGGTTCAAGAAGCCCTACTGCGAGTGGCACCAGGGCTGCGACATGCCGCGTAGCTGGTCGCAGTACGACCACATCGTCCCCTTCTCCCACGGCGGAGCCACCAGCGCCGACAACATGCAGGTGCTGTGCTCGACCCACAATCGGCTCAAGCACCGGCTCCAGGCCAAGGTGAACCGGCAGATCTGGGAGCACCACCACGCCCAGAACCGCCAGGAAGCGGGAAAGGAAAGCGGGTCCGGGGATGGTGAGGGGGAGCCAGCCCCAGCCACTGTCCTCTAACCACCACCCGCTTCCACGACCATGCGTTTCCACTAGGCGAAATGCCACCACCCCGTGATCACCCCCGGTTGGGTGTCAGACCCCAAGGGCCTTGTGTCCTGTGGGGATATCAGCATGCCCCACCCCGAACCCCCGCCCGGAGTCATATCCCGGGGACAGAGTGGCTCCCATCGGGGGTGTCGACAGCACACGGCCCTACTACGGATGCCAGCACCACTTCCACCCCTGGTACCGGCTCCCGCCCCTGGTACCGGCCCACCGGCACCATCACCCCCGTGTTGTCTCTCCATCATGATGATCTTGTCCGTAGCGCCATGTTGGGCGCCCAACATGGCGCTACGAGCAAGATCATCGCTGAGAAGACCAGAGCCGGCTACCGCAGGGACGCGCCCCGCCCCGTGCCCCACCTGTAGCGGGCCCTTCGTGACCGGGCCCGTCACGTAGTGGCGACGCGCCCCACGAGGACACCAGAGGGATAGGGAAGGGATCCGGCCGCCTGCGGCCGGAGTGGGCCGAAGGCCCACAGGGCCGTTAGGAACCTCAACCACTCTCCCCCCTTCCCCGATAGCCGCCAAACCGCCGCCCGCACCGCACGGGTCAAGGCCACCCACCACAGCGCCACAGAACCCGACATCGCCTTGACGCGTGCGGTGCGGGCGGCAACAATCACGCGGCGGGGAAGGAGGG
>NZ_JBSHJJ010000014.1:0-221720 GCF_053619415.1 Nocardiopsis sp. NPDC055551
CAGCACACACCATCGCCTTGACGCGTGCGGTGCGGGCGGCAACAATCACGCGGCGGGGAAGGAGGGAGAACCCACCCCCACCCCGCCCAACCACCGGCAGGCTCTCGACCCCAGGCGCCCCACGCATCCACCCGACACCGTTCCAGATCACCCCAGATCACCCCAGATCACCCCGGAGCTCTCATGGGGTGTCATCGATCGTGGAGATCGAGACGGTGCCCATGGCACGCAGCCCGCAGCTCGTGGTCCGTATCCCGAGTGCAGAGATCCGTTCAGAGATCCCACCCAGAGGCTCTCCCACCCGCAAATGCTGGAGGACCTCTCACCAATGCTCACCAAAACCGACTCGACGGGTTCACGGCCCGCCCCACACGGGGACCGACAAGACGCTCGGCCACTTCCAACGGGTACCACTCGGCGCTCTCGACCTCGGACTCCTGTACACGCCCGATCTCCCCACAACTCGTGGCGAAGGCGTATCCGAAGTCGAGGTGGAAGTGTGCGGGCTCGTCCTTCTCCGGTCGGGCGGGGACCTCGCCGAACTCGACATAGACGGGAACCGGCGGACCAGGGGCGATCGTGCCCACGTCGACGCCGGTCTCTTCCACCAACTCGCGTGCGGCGCCGGCGATCAGCGTGGAGTCGGTCGGCTCCAGGTGGCCGCCGGGTTGCAGGGTGAGGCCGTAGGCGCGGTGTTCGACCAGCAGGATCTCGGCCCGGTGGCGAACGAGTAGGGCGCCGACGGTGACGTGCATGGGGAAGGTCCGACGTGAGGCGAGGTCGCGGCCCTGGCTCAGCATTCGGGCCGGTTCGGCGAGCGCGGCCGCTTCTTCGGGGTGACGTCGCAGGTACTCGGTCAGCGTGGCTCGGATCTGTGCGTCGGTGATCATCGCGGTGTCCTTCGTCCTGCGGGAAGCCGCTCCACCGGGGGAAAGCGGGGATGCCCGGCCCGGACGGCCTCGGACCCGACACCCCCGCCGCTCACTCGGTCAGTCCAGGGAGTACACGCGCACGTGGTCCACGCGCATCTCCTGCGGGAACTGTGTGCTGCCGTCCGGGTAGCCCGGCCAGTCGCCGCCCACGGCGACGTTGAGGATCATGAAGAACGGCTGGTCGTACACCCACGGGTTTCCTCGGGTGTCCTCCCAGGTGTAGGTCTGGTAGGCGTTGCCGTTGACCGACCAGGTCACCGATCCGGGCCGCCAGTCCACGGCGAAGTCGTGGAAGGTGTCGGCGAAGGACCACCCCTGCGGATGCATGTACGAACCGGTCAGGGGGTTGCCGCCGTGGTATCCGGGTCCGTGCAGGCTGCCGTGCACCAGGTGGGGTTCGCGGCCGATGTTCTCCATGATGTCGATCTCGCCGGAGTCCGGCCAAGGTGTTTGGGGGAAGTTCGCGCCCAGCATCCAGAAGGCCGGCCAGATGCCCTGTCCTCGCGGGATCTGGATGCGTGCCTCGATCCTGCCGTATTGGGGCTGGACCTTGTTCTGTGTGGTCATGCGCGCGGAGGTGTAGGAACCGTCGGCTTCCTGGCGGGCGGTGATGACGAGGTGGCCGTTGCCGTCCAGTGCGGAGTTGGCCCGGCTGTCGGTGTAGTTCTGCAGTTCGTTGTTGCCCCAGCCGTGGTCGCCGGTCTCGTGGTTCCAATTGGCGGGGTCGGGGGCGGAGCCGGCGGGGCCGTCGAACTCGTCCGACCAGACCAGGGTCGCCGCAGTGGGCACCGGTTCCTTGGTCTCGGCGGCGGCGGCGGCGGGGGTGTGCAGGAGGGCGACCGCGGTGAGGAGGGCGGCGGTCGAGGAGGTCAGGGTACGCATGGCGTGCTCCGGGGGGAGGGGCCCAAGGGGCGTGGCGGGCGGAGTCGATCCCTGTGGGTCACGTCGGCCGTGGGTACGGGTTCGGTGACCCCTGGTATTGGAAAGTTACCTTACGTTTAGTCTGGCTGTCCGGCAAGGGGGGAACAGGGCCTTCTTCCCCGCCGGGTCGTCCTTCAGGCTGTGGCGATGGGCAGGAGGATACGGACCGAACTCCCCTGGGGCCCACTCTCTATGGCCACACGGCCGCCCTGCGCCTTCACCAGGGATCGTACGATCGGCAACCCCAGACCGACGAGTCTCCCCGACTGGTCGGAGCGCGTCGTCACGAACGGTTCGAACACGTGCGGGAGCAGTTCTGGATCGACCCCGGTTCCGTCGTCCGTGACGGTCAGGGCCACGGTGCCCTCGTCGACGTCGGTGGCCACGTCGACGACCACGTCCTGTGGGTTGTGGTCGATCGCGTTGGAGATCAGGTTCATCAGGCACTGCTCCAACCTGGCCTGGTCTCCGAGCACGACCTGAGGCGAGGCCTCTTGGAAGACCACTGATCGCGCGAAGGGGAGCGACTCGATCCTGGCCCGCACGGCATCGAAGAGGTCGGGCAGGAACACCGGACCGCGGTCGGCGTCGATCTCGTCGCCGCCGCGTGCCACCGCCATGAGGTCCTCCAGGACCCGACGCAACCGTTCGAGTTCGGCGTGCACGATCTCCGCCTCCGGCCCTCCCAGCAACTCCAGGTGCCCCTCGGCGACCGCGAGCGGGGTGCGTACTTCGTGGGAGATCGCCGCCAGGTAGCGGCGCCGACCCGTGTCCGCCTGTTCGATACGGGTGAGCATCCGGTTGATCTCGGTGGCCAGCTCCCTGACCTCGTCGTGGGTTTTCGGGACGGGCACACGTGTGGTGAGGTCGGCGGGGGAGATCCCCTGCGCGGCCGTCGACACCTCCCGCACCGGGGCCAAGGTGCGACGCACCACCAGCCACAGCGCGATCCCGCCGCCGCCGACACCGATCCCTCCGGCCAGGGCGGTGACCAACAGGACCGTGGCGGCCGTGTCGTGGACCATGTCCAAGGGCGCGACGACGGTGATCACGGCGATCTCCTCGTCGGTCGCGTCGGTGACGGGAGTGTCCAGCACACGGATCCGGCCGACGTCGGTGTCCATCGTTCGGGCGACCCCGGGGACCGAAGCGGGCGCGTCGTCGCCGCGCATGAGCCCCGCGACCTTGGAAGGGCCGCCGGTGCTCTGCAGACGGACCCCGTCGACGTGTATCAGTGAGACATGTCGGGCCCCACTGGGGCGGATCGACAGTGCCCGGCGTGCGGCGCGTTCGGCCTCGGGACCCGACACCACACCGTCCAGCCCGGCGGCGGTGGGCATCTGTTCCCCCAACGTGTCGCTCAGGAGTTCGGACTCCTGACTCAGCAGGCCGTCGACGTCGTTTCGGCCGGAGACCAGGACCAGCTCATAGGTCAGGGCGGTGATACCGCCCACCACCAACACCATCACCAGCAGGGACCGTAGGACCACGCGTTCGGTGAGGCTCACCTGGCGCCGTCGCTCAAGCGATAGCCGACACCGCGCACGGTCTGGATGTGATCCGCTCCGAGTTTGCGGCGCAGTTGGCTGATGTAGACCTCGACGACGTTGGAGGCCCCGTCGAAGTCGTAACCCCAGACCAGGTCCAGCAACCGGGTTTGGGAGAACACCTGACCGGGGTGGTGCAGGAAGACCGCCAACAGGTCGAACTCCCGGGCGGACAGGGCGATGGCGGCACCGTCCACGAAGGCGGTGTGCCGTCCCAGGTCCAAAGTGATGTCCCCGGCGGTCAGGGTGTCGGTACGGTCCTGACCGCCGGTACGCAGCCGGGCGCGGATCCTGGCCAGGAGTTCGTTCACGCTGAACGGTTTGACCATGTAGTCATCGGCGCCGGCGTCGAGGTTGGCGATCCGGTCACCGACCGCGTCCTTGGCGGTGAGCACGATGACCGGTACCGAGGGGCGGCGCAGGCGGAGCCGACGCAGGACCTCCTCACCCGACAGGTGCGGCAACCCCAGGTCCAGGACGATCAGGTCGACATCGGTGGACAGGGCCATGACCAACCCGTCGACACCGTCGGAGGCGGTCACCACCCGGTGTCCGGCGTCCTCCAGGCCGCGCCGGACGAAGGAGACGATGCCCTCCTCATCCTCCACCACCAGAATCGTCACCGCGCCGCACCCTCCTGCTTCCTTGGACCGCTCCAGCATGCCGGTCGATGCTGAGCCCAGCATGAGGGGAACCTGAAAACGGGCTTCAGGTTGGTTTCAGGTTCCCATCATCGCGCTGGTGGACAATGAGGTTCGCTCGACACCCCATCGAGGAAGGAGCCGATGATGCGACGCCTGCCGAGGTTCCTCCTCACCTGCGCGGCCGCCTTGTCGGCCCTGGCCATGGGCGGGTACGTCCTGCTCGGGGACCCGGAAAGGACGGTCGACACGATCCGTCTCGAAGGCTTCACCGGTGCTCCCACCCTCCGCTCCCCGGTGGGGGAGGGCCCCTCCCGGCCGGTCGACGGCCTTGAGCAGTTGGTCGGTGGCCTGCGTTCCGGTGCGGCCGTCGAGGACTGGTACGTCGCGGGTGTCGGGGTCGACGTCGGCCCTCGCGCGTGGTTGCTCACCGATGCGATCGTAGGGGACTTCGATGGCGACGGCGTGGCGGACCCGGTCCTGGCGGAACTGCGTGCCCTGGAGGGCGCCGAGGTCACACTCG
The DNA here is from genome assembly GCF_053619415.1 of Nocardiopsis sp. NPDC055551. NCBI lineage: Bacteria > Bacillati > Actinomycetota > Actinomycetes > Streptosporangiales > Nocardiopsidaceae > Nocardiopsis > Nocardiopsis sp. NPDC055551. The sequence goes on from NZ_JBSHJJ010000014.1 coordinate 4,565, forward strand.
GTGTGCGCTATGACTCCGACAGGGACGACGCCGGTGTGTTCACCATCAATGGGTCGCCCCTGCGCGACACCGACGGCGGGCCCGCCCCGTGGGAGGACTCCGGGGCCTCGGGAGAGGCCGGCCGTGGTGAGGTGGCCCTCGCCGCGGAGGAAGCGGTCGGAGAGGGGGCTCGGGCCACCGAAACCGAGCGCGTCGACGAGGCCGGCCGGCGCGGGTGGGAGGTCCGGGTGCGGGGCTCCGACGATCAGGAGTACCACGTGATCCTCGACCTCTCGGGCGCGGTCGTGGATGTCCGCGCGGACCACTGACGGTCGGTGACCGGGGGTTCCGGCGGTTTCGTGCCCCTTCTTCGCTCCCCACCTGAAGGCGACCTTCAGGTTCGTTTCAGGAAGAACTCAGCAACCACTGACACGCTGGGCGGGTTCGGTCGGAAACGGGAGAGGAGGAGGGGTTGTCACGTCCACCATCCCCTCGGTTGTCCACTGGACAGCGGGTCGCCTGTGTCGTCACGGCGTTGACCATCGTCGCAAGTCTGGGCGGCTACGGCTGGTACCAGGGGTTGATCGGCAACATCACCACCACGCAGGTGGACACCGACGAATGGGACCGGCCCACCAGCGTCGAGGGGGTCATGAACCTCCTCATCATCGGGTCCGACGTGCGCTCGGGTGAGAACGCCGACTACGGCGAGGCCGAGGGCGAGCGCCCCGACACCATGCTCATCGCCAGCGTCAACGTGGACAACGGCGCCGCCACCCTGGTCAACCTGCCCCGCGACCTCATGGTCGACCTGCCCGGCTGTGAGGCCGTGGAGGGTTACGAGGGCATGGACCCCCAGCAGGGCATGATCAACTCCGTCATGACCCTGGGTGGGGTGGGCTGCCAGTGGAAGGCCGTGGAACAGGTGACCGGTGTGCACCTGGACCACTTCCTCATGATGGACTTCACCGGGTTCAAGGACATGGTGGACGCCCTGGGCGGGGTGCAGATGTGCATCCCCGAGGCCGTCGACGACCCCAAGGCCCACCTACGGCTGGACGCCGGACTCCAGACACTCGACGGCGAGGACTCCCTGGGCTTCGTGCGTTCCCGCTACGCCCAAGGGGACGGCAGCGACCTGTCGCGGATCGACCGCCAACAGGAGTTCATGGGCGCCATGCTCCGCGAGGTCCTCAGCAGCGACGTCATGACCAACCCGGTCACCATCACCAACTTCCTCCGCGCCGTCACCGACTCCATCAGCACCGACGACGACCTCACCGTCGATATCATGACCGACCTGGCCATCTCCATGCGCGAGGTCGACCTGAACCGGGTCCAGTTCGTCACCGTCCCCAACGGGGCGCACCCCGACGACGAGAACCGCATCATGATGAGCCGGCCCCAGGCCACGGAGCTGTTCGAGGCGATCAACGCGGGAGCGGATGTGTCCGGGGGAGAGAACGGGGACGGGGACGACGCGGCCGATCCACCCGAGATCTCGGTCGAGATCGTCAACAACACCGGCATCGACGGGCTCGCCCTGGAGATCCAGACCCTCCTGGTCGACGAAGGCTTCGTGGTCACCGGTACCGGAAACCCCGAACTGCGCGCCCCCGCCGCGACCACCGTCTACCACGGCCCCGGCGACGAGGCGGCGGCCGAGCTGCTCGCCGGTTCCCTGGACAACGCCGTGACCGAGGAAACCGAAGGGCTGGAGCAGACCCTCGAACTCGTCGCGGGTACCGATTGGAACGGTCTCTCGGGCGACTCCTCGGCCGAGACCGACCTGTCCATCACCGACGACCTGGGCGGCGTCACCGCCGAAGAGGCCGAGGAGAGCGCTTGCTGAGGTAGGACCCCGCACGTTCCACCGATCCGCCGAGCCGGGTACCCCGGGCGGGTATAGGATGATCCCGCTCGACGTCGACCACGGGATCGGAACGGGAATCGGACATGAGGTACACGGCCATGGCCACGGTCGCCGCCGCGGCGCTCGCACTCACGGCGTGCGCCGCTCCACAGACCCAAGAGGGCGCCCCCGCGGACCAGGTCACGGAACTCCTGGCCGCGCACGGGCTCGACGACCTCGAAGGGCTCGACCCCCGGGAGCTCGTCGACCGCCTCGACCTCATGGCCGTGGAGGATCGACCCACCGACCTCATGGCCTCGGTGCGGCCCGGCTCACTGCTCCTGTCCGACACCGCCGGGGGCGAAGAGGTCGAACTCGACCTGCCCGAGGACCTCTTCTACCTGTCCATGGCCCCTTACGTGGACCGGACCCACGACTGTTTCCACCACAGCCTCACCTCCTGCATGGGCGAGCTGCGCGGTGAGGAGGTCACCGTGACCATCACCGACGACGCCGACGACACCGTGCTGGTGGAGGAGACCGCCCCCACCTTCGACAACGGGTTCGTCGGCTACTGGCTGCCCGGCGGCATCGACGCGACCGTCACCGTCGAGTACGAGGGCCGCTCCGGTAGTACGCCGATCTCCACCGGTGCGGACGACCCGACCTGCCTGACCACCCTCGAACTGGTTTGAGGTACTCGACGCCTCAGGGCCGGGCCACACCCGTCCGGTAGGCCCACACCACCGTCTGAAGCCGGTCCCGGGTACCGATCTTGGTCATCGCCCGCCCCAGGTGCGACTTCACGGTGCTGGTCTCGATGAACAACACCTCGGCGATCTCCGCGTTGGACATCCCCTTGGACAGCATCCGAACGATCTCCGCCTCGCGCGAGGTCAGCAGGTCCACCACCTCGGGGGCGCGCTCCTTGGGCGGTCGCCGCCGGGCGAACTCGGCCATCACCCGCCGGGTCACCGACCGGTCCATCAACCCCTGCCCTCGCGCCAACCGCCGTACCGCCTCCACCAGATCGTCCGGGTCGGTGTCCTTGAGGACGAACCCGGACGCGCCGGCCTCCAGCGCCCCGAACACGTACTCGTCGAGGTCGAACGTGGTGATGACCAGCACCTCGGGCGGCTGCCCGCCGGCATGGTCCAGGATCTCCCGGGTCGCGGACAAGCCGTCGCCACCGGGCATGCGCACGTCCATGAGCACCACGTCGGGCTCCATCCGACGGGCCAGTTCCACGGAGCTCGGCCCGTCACCGGCCTCGCCCACCACCTCGATGTCCTCGGCCGACTCCAGGATGACCCGGAACCCGGTCCGAACGATGGCCTGGTCGTCCACCAGCAGCACCCTGATCAACGCGTCTCCTCCCGCTCCACCGGAATCTCCCACCGAACCCGCCAGCCCCCGCCGTCCGTGGGCCCCACGTCCAATCTCGCGCCGACCACGTCCGCGCGCTCACGCATCCCCAACACCCCGAGCCCTCGGTGGCGCCGGTCGGTGTCCGGGGTGCCGCCCCTCTCGTTCTCGACCTCCAACGCGAACCGCGCGGGTCGGTACCACAACCGTACGGACACCTTCGCGCCGGCGGCGTGGTCACGGGTGTTGGTCAGTGCCTCCTGCACCGTCCGGTAGGCGGTCACGTCGGCGATCGGTGGCAGTTCGTAGGGGCTGCCCTCACGAACGAGGCGAAGGTCGGTGCCCAGTTCCCGTTCCGTCGACACGAGTCGTTCCACGGCGGCCAGTCCCGGAACCGGCGCGTCCCGGACCTCCGTCTCGTGGCCGGGCCGCGCCTCCTCCTCGTCCGGGTCGCGTAGTGCCCCCACCACGGCCCGCAGGCCGGTGAGGGTCTCCTTGCCCTGGGTACGCACCCAGTCCATCGCGTGGCGGGCGGCCTCGTCGTCGCGACCGATCAGCCGTTCGGCGGCCCCCGCCTGGACGACCATGCCGGACAGGTGGTGGGCGGCGATGTCGTGCAGCTCCCGCGCCATGCGGGTGCGTTCGGCCCGGATCGCGGTCTGTGCGCGCTCCTTGTGCGCCTGTATCTCTTCGGCGTCGCGCAGCCTCACCAGTTCCGCGTAACGGCGGTGGGTCCCCACGTAGATGCCGATCAGGCCCGGGATGAGGAGCGCCGGCACGGTCAGGATCGGCGCCGTCACCCAGGGAGGCGGTTCGCCCGGCAGTACCAGGGAAACTCCTGCGGCCGGCGCCAGAGCACCCGTGAGCAGGCCCTCCGCCGTCCCGTACACCAGGGCGCACGCCACCAGCACGACCGACAACCGCGACAGTGACAGCACGGTGCCACAGGTGTAGGCGGCGATGAACAGGGCCGGCCCATGGAAGTTGAACCCGGCCGGGGTCAGGGCCGCGAGCAACACCTGGAGCGCCGCGACCCCCACCAGGGACAGGACCGGGTTCCGCCGACGCAGCCCCAGAGGAAGGGCCTGCGTCAGCAACACCAGGCCGGCGGAGACGATCGTTCCCCGGGCGAGCACGACGCCCTCCAACGCCTCCAAGGCGGGCAGGGACACCCACAGGACGGCGACGGACACCGCTGCCACCAGCAGACCCAGGGCGATGTCGCGGCGGGTGTCCCCCCGCAGTCCCAGACCGTCCAGCAGATGATCGAAACGGTGCGTCGCCGACCGATCCATGGTGATGACCTCTCGCCTTAGTAGGACACGCTGGGGAAGAGCAGCCCGAAGGTGACCGCGAACCACTGCACGATCAACAGGGCGATCAGGACCAGGGCACCGCCTACCACATACTTCCATCCCGCGCGCCGTCGGAGGTCCTGGAACAGGCTCCAGGCCGCGGGCAGGATCGCCAGGATCCCGAGCAGTTGCAGCGCCTGGATCGAGCGCAGCACCAGGGTGGGGACGGTCTGGAACTCCATGATGACCATGACGACCGACACCCAGGACGAGAGCGCCACCACGGTGGATCCCACACCGACCCTGGTGAGGACGCGGGCGAGCCGACCTTCGCGGCCGCGCCCGGGTTTGCCGGCCCAGCGCCGCAGAAGGGCCCCGATCGGCCACGACAGCACGGTCACCACCAGGATGAGCACCGCCGCCGCCATGATCGGCAACGCCACCGATTGCTGACGCTCACCGTCGACAGGAAGCAGGGTGAACGCCGACGCGAAGCCGATGGCCTCGACGCTCTGCCCGTCCTCGTCCGGGCGCATGGTGATCACGCTGTGTCCGTCGACCTGGCGCCACACCCACGGTTCGATCTCCTCGTAGACCGTTGGAACGAACGTTTCCGGTCCGGGGGAGACCAGGATCGTCCCGTCGCCGAGGTCCTGTACCCGGGTCTGCCCCAGGAGGTTCAGGGTGGCGAGGAAGTTGCTCTCCATCTGCCGTGAGCTGATGTAGTAGCCCTCGGCGAGGGCGGCGTGTTCGGCGGCCGTGTCCTCGACCGAGGCGTCCTCGACGCTTCCCTCCTCGGCGGGGAAGTACCGGTCGAAGAATCCGTCCACGACGTCCATGCGCAGGAGGTGGCTGGCCATGTCCGCGTTGCCGCTGCCGTTGAGGGTCACGAAGATGCCGCTGCGCGCCTCGGGCAGGAACTGCATCTCGGTGTGGAAGTGCTGGGTGTCCCCGCCGTGCCCGAGGATGCGGTGACCGTTACGGTCCTCCTCGAAGAGCCCCAGCGTCATCCGCGGTCCACCCGCCATGGGGCCCAGGACGTCCTCGTCCAGGGCCGGGGCGTGCATCTGCTCCAGGGTGGCGGGTTCGAGGATCTCCCCTTCGCCCTCCTGTGGCATGTGAGCGAGCATGAACCGCGCCATGTCGGTGGCCGAGGCGGTGAACGCGCCGGCGGGGGCCTCGGCGACCGTCTCGAACGGTTGGGCGGGGCCGCCGGTGACCTCATAGGCGCCGGACAGACGTTCCCGCAGGTCGTCGGGTAGCGGCTGGGCGAAGGAGGAGGAGTCCATGCCGAGTGGTTCCAGGACCTCGGACCGGACGTACTCGTCGAAGGGGACGCCGCTGACCTGTTCGACGATGAGTCCGGCGAGCGAGTTGCCGTGGTTGGAGTAGGACGGGACCTCACCGGGCGGGTAGATCTGCTCCGGTGGGTCGGTGCTCAGACGTTGGGCCAGATCGGTCTCGGCGCCCTCGGCGAGGATGGCCCCTTCGATGCTTTCCTCGAACCCGGGTGTGTGGGTCAGCAGGTGCCGCATCGTGATGGGCTCGTCGAAGTTCTTGGGCTGGGGGAAGTCGAGGTATTCGTCGATGTCGGTGTCCAGGTCGATCTCCCCGCGCTCCACCAGTTGCATGGCGGCGGTGGCGGTGAACACCTTGGAGACGGAACCGACCCTGAAGAGGGTTTCCTCCGGATCGACGGGTACCGGTTCCTCCCCGTCGACGCCGGTGTCGGCGTAGCCGTAGCCGCGGGCGGTGAGCAGTTCACCGTCGTGGACCACGGAGATCGAGGCGCCGGGGATCTCGGTCCTCGCCAACTCCGTGGGGACCAATCCGTCCAACCAGGCGTTGACGTTCTCCTCGGTGAGTTCGGCGGTTACGGGGGGCACGGGGGCGGGGGCGGCCGCGACCGGGTCGGCCGAGCCGGAGGCGCACCCGGTGGCGAGCACGGCCAGGGCGCCGAGGGCGGCGGCCAGGGTCACCGGGGTCCGGTACCGGCGGGTGGGTGGGTCGGTCTTCATGGGGATCACGGATCTCCTTCTCGTGTGTGATCCCAGCCTTGTGGAGGGCGCCCCCTCGCCGCATCGGGCGCGGGTCGAGACCGCGTCTACGACCTTTGGTGGAGGCGGCCACCCTCAGAACCCTTCGAGCAGTACCTTCGCCACGTCGCCGTCGGTCACCAGGGTCGAGACCAACCCGCTCTTGAGCACCGCGCCGATCGCCCGGGCCTTGGCCTCGTCGCCCGCTCCGGCGACCGCCACCACCTCGGGAACCTCGCGCAGTCGGTCGGTGTCGATGCTGATGACCCGCTCGTCCAGGTCGGTGTGGATGCGCCGCCCCTCGGAGTCGAAGAGCTGGGCGGACATCTCCGCGCTCACGCCCAGCGCCGTGTACCGCTCGCGCGCCCGCGGGGTCAGCGCGGGATAGACGGTCGAGTTGTGCTCGTCCCAGCCGCCGATGGCCACCACGGCGGTGGAGAGTCGATCGAAGTGCCCGAACGCGGCGGCGATGCCCGGGTCGGCGCGCAGGGTCCGCGCGGTCGCCGCGTCCGGCAGGATGAGCGGCGCGTAGATCGGGTACGCCGCGCCACCGGACAGCCGCGCCACCCTGCGTACCGTCTCCACCGACCCGCCGGCCTCGGTGTGCTCCGAGAGCACCCCGTTGAGTTGCACCACCGTGCATCGGGGCAGTTCGACCATCTCCGCGCCCATGGCCTGGAGGCCGCGACTCCAGGCCAGTCCCAGCACGTCGTCGGGGCGCACGATCTCGGCCAGCAGTCGAGCCGCCACCGAACCCAGGGCCCGGCGGGTCTCCAGTGGGTCCTCCAAGGCGTCCACGACGATGGCCCGCCGCAGCCCGTAGGCCTCTCTGAGCCGTTCGGACTGTTCCCCGGCCAGCCGCGCGGGCAACCGGATGTCGATGCGCACGATCCCGCTCGTTCGAGCGGTCTCCAGGTCGCGAGCGATCTTGAACCGGCTCAGTCCGAACTCCTCGGCGATCTCCACCTTGGAGCGTCCCTCCAGGTAGAACCTGCGGGCTATCGCGGCGAGCCGCACCATCTCCGCGGGGCCGTCGGGGGTAGGGTCACTGCGCCGATCGCTCATATGTGCATGAGTGTACTCGATTGTTGCTCCACCCATTGACACGCTGATTCCGGTGGGCTTTGAATGTACGAACATCTGTGACACAGATCGCTCAAACGAGCGATCACGCTTTCGGGAGGGTTCAGCCGTGCGCGCCGCCATCATCACCGAACCGGGATCCCTCGCCGTGGGAGACCGCCCGGAACCCACTCCCGCCCCCGACGGAGTCGTCGTCCGGGTCGGAGCCTGTGGCATCTGCGGGACCGACCTGCACATCGCCGACGGGGAGTTTCCGCCCAGCCCCTACCCGCTGGTGCCCGGCCACGAGTTCGCCGGTACCGTGACCGCCGTCGGCGAGCGCGCCCCCGGGGGCCTGCGCCCCGGCGACCGGGTGGCCGTCGACCCCTCGCTGTTCTGCGGACACTGCGAGTACTGTCGCGCCGGACGCGGCAACCTCTGTGCCAACTGGGGCGCGATCGGCGACACCGTCGACGGCGCCTTCGCCGAGTACGTGGCCGTCCCCGCCGCCAACTGCTACCGCATGCCCGACTCGATGAGCATGCGCGAGGGCGCCCTCGTCGAACCTTTGTCCTGCGCCGTGCACGGCGTGCGACGCATCGGCGTGGAGAACGGCGAACGCTTCCTGCTGATCGGCGCCGGCACCATGGGCCTGCTCCTGCAACAGCTGCTCCAAAGCTCCGGTGCCCGGGTGACGATGGTCGACCGCAACACCCGCCGCCTGGCCATCTCCGCCGACCTGGGCGCCGAACACACCGCCACCGACGTCACCGAACTGGACGGTGTCGGACCGGCCGACGGCTTCGACGCCGCGGTGGACGTCACCGGGGCGCCCCCCGCCATCGAAGCGGCCTTCATGTCCCTGCGCAGAGGGGGACGCCTGCTCGTCTTCGGGGTCGCCGACGGAGAGGCCCAGATCTCGCTCTCGCCCTTCCGGATCTACAACGACGAGATCACCATCGTGGGCTCCATGGCCGTGCTGAACAGTTACGGAGCCGCCGTGGACCTCATGGCCTCCGGGGCGATCCAGACCGCGCCGCTGCTCACCGACACCCTGCCCCTGGAGAAGTTCCCGGAGGCACTGGCCATGATGCGGGCCGGTAGCGGGGTCAAGATCCAGGTCGTCCCCGAGACCTCCGCCTGAGCCGGAAAGGCATCACCGTGCGCACCACCACCTTCACCACCGGCGCCACCGCCGTGGCGGCCTCGGCGCTCCTGCTCACCGGCTGCGCCGGGGCGGGGGCCACCTCCGCGGGGGAGGGGGCCGTCCGACTGACCGTCGCGATCGTGTCCAACCCACAGATGCAGGACGCGATCTCCCTGCAGGACGAGTTCCGCGAGGAGAACCCCGGCATCGAGGTCGACTTCGTGTCCCTGCCCGAGAACGAGGCCCGCGCCAAGATCACCACGTCCGTGGCCACCGGCGGGGGCGAGTTCGACGCCGTCATGATCAGCAACTACGAGACCCGTCAGTGGGCCGAGTACGGCTGGCTGGAGAACCTGCAACCCCTCATCGACGAATCCGAGGGCTACGACCACGAGGACTTCATCCCCTCCCTGCGCGAGGACCTGTCCGTGGACGGCGACATGTACTCGGTGCCCTTCTACGGGGAGTCGTCCTTCCTGACCTACCGCACCGACCTGTTCGAACAGGCCGGCCTGGAGATGCCCGAGAACCCCACCTGGGACGAGGTCGCCGATCTCGCGGCCGAACTCGACGGGGTGGAGCCGGGCGTGGCCGGGATCTGCATGCGCGGCCTGGCCGGGTGGGGTGAGGTCCTCAGCCCGTTCAACAGCGTCCTCAACACCTTCGGCGGCCGCTGGTACGACGAGGAGTGGAACGCCGAACTCGACTCCCCGCAGTTCCAGGAGGCCGCCGAATTCTACGTGGACCTGGTCCGCGAACAAGGCCAGCCCGGCGCCGCCAACAGCGGCTTCGGTGACTGCCTGAACCACTACTCCCAGGGCCGCGCGGCCATGTTCTACGACTCCACCTCCATGGTCAGCACCATCGAGGACGAGAACACCGCGACCGTGGCCGGACTCAACGGCTACGCGCCCGCCCCGGTGGCCGAGAGCGACTACGGCGGCTGGCTCTACGCCTGGGCCCTGGGCATCCCCTCCACCTCCGAGCACAAGGAGGAGGCCTGGACCTTCCTGGAGTGGATGACCGACCGGGACTACGTGCGCACGGTCGCCGAGGAGTACGGCTGGCAGCGGGTCCCGCCCGGCAACCGACTGTCCACCTTCGAGGAGCCCGCGTACCAGGAGGTCGCGGGGGCCTACGCCGAACCCATGCTCCAGGGCATCGAGGAGGCCGACCCGCAGGACCCGGGCACCCGACCCGTCCCCTACGACGGCATCGGATTCCTGGCCATCCCCGAGTTCCAGGACCTGGGCACCCGGGTCAGTCAGCAGCTCAGCGCCGCCATCGCCGGACGGATCACCGTCGAAGAGGCGCTCGCGCAGAGCCAGGAGTACGCCGAGACGGTCGGCGACACCTACAAGGAGGACGGGCGATGAGCACGGCGACGGCACCCGCCGAGAAGACGTCCGGGAAACCGACCGCACCCGCGGCCCGCACCGGTCGCGGCCCACGCGCCGCCGGGTGGGTGCGCCGGGCACCCCTGCTGCCCGCGCTGGTGTTCATGCTGGTCGTCACCCAGCTGCCGTTCCTGGCCACCATCGTCTACTCGCTCAGGTCCTGGAACCTGGTGCGCCCCGACTCCCAGGCGTGGGTGGGGCTCACCAACTACCTGGCGGTCTTCACCGACCGGCAGTTCCTCGCCGCGACGGCCAACACGGTGCTCATCACCGCCGCCTGCGTGGTGGTGGCGATGCTGTTGGGCGTCGGCCTGGCCCTGCTGTTGGACCGGAAATTCTGGGGGAGGGGCGTGGTGCGCACCCTCATCATCACCCCGTTCCTCATCCTGCCGGTGGCCACCGCGCTGCTGTGGAAGCACATCATGTTCGAGCCGGTGTTCGGCCTGATCAACTTCGTGCTCTCCCCACTGGGCGTGGAAACCTACGACTGGGTCTCCCAGACACCGATCGTGTCCGTGGTCATCGCCCTGGTGTGGCAGTGGACCCCGTTCATGACGTTGCTGGTCCTTGCCGGTCTCCAGAGCCAGGACACCGACGCCCTGGAGGCCGGACAGGTCGACGGCGCCTCCAGGTGGCAGAGCTTCGTGTGGATCACCCTGCCGCACCTGCGCCGCTACATCGAACTGGGCGTCCTGCTGGGGTCGATCTACGTGGTCAACACCTTCGACACGATCTACATGATGACCCAGGGCGGCCCGGGCACGGCCAGCTCCAACCTGCCCTTCTACATCTACCAGCGCACCTTCCTCGGCTTCGACATCGGTCAGTCGGCGGCGATGGGCGTCGTGGTGGTGGTCGGCACCATCCTCGTGGCGATGCTGGCGCTGCGACTGATCTTCCGCACGTTCATGAACGCACAGGAGGCCACATCGTGACCGCCCAGGCCACCGCACCCTCGGCCTCCGCCGACACCCGCGTCCCGCACCGGCCGCGCCGGCCGATCGGCGCGATCGCCCTGAGCGTGTTCACCTGGCTCGTGGGCCTGGTGTTCGTCGCACCCGTCCTGTGGCTGGTGCTGACCGCGTTCAAGCAGGAGAACCAGGCCGCCACCGACCCGCCCACGCTCTTCTTCCAACCCACCCTGGACCGGTTCGCCGCGGTGCTGGGCGCGGACTTCATGCCCTACCTGGGCAACTCCGTGATCGCCACCCTGGCCTCCACGCTCCTGGTGCTGGCCCTGGGCATACCCGCGGCGTACGCGCTGTCCATCGCCCCGGTCAAGCGCACCAACGACGTGCTGTTCTTCTTCATTTCCACGAAGATGCTGCCGGTGGTGGCGGTGGTCGTGCCGATCTACGTCGCGGCCGCGCACCTGTCCATGCTCGACAACATCTGGACCCTGGTGGTGCTGTACACGGCGATGAACCTGCCCATCGCGGTGTGGATGCTGCGCTCGTTCTTCCTGGAGGTGCCCAAGGCGATCGTGGAGGCCGCCCGGGTGGAGGGGGCGGGTCTGGGCCGGGTGCTGTGGTCGGTGATGCTGCCGATCATGGCACCGGGCATCGCGGCCACCGCCCTGATCTGCATGATCTTCGCGTGGAACGAGTTCTTCTTCGCGGTCAACCTGACCGCCGCCCAGGCCGCCACCGTCCCGGTCTTCCTCACCGGCTTCATCACCAGCGAGGGACTGTTCGTGGCGCAGCTGTCGGCCGCCGTGGTCATGGCGTCGCTGCCCATCGTGGTGATCGGCTGGACCGCCCAGCGTCAACTCGTCCGCGGCCTGTCCATGGGCGCCGTCAAGTAGTGGATTCTTCGATCGGGTGCCCGTAATGTGGGCGCCCGATCGGAAAGGACCCCCGTTGAAGACGTTCACCCTGCCCGGAACGGGCATCACCGTTCCCAATGTCGTGCTCGGGCTGATGCGCATCGCCCGCAAGACCGACGAGGAGATCCGCGCCCTGGTCGGCGCCGCACGCGAGGCGGGGATCGACTTCATCGACCACGCCGACATCTACGGGCCCACCACCCACGCCTGTGAACGTCGCTTCGCCGAGGCGATGCGCCTGACCCCCTCCGAGCGCGAGTCCCTGACCATCCAGACCAAGGCCGGTATCGTCCCCGACGGGCCCTACTTCGACCACTCCTACGAGCACATCGTGGCCTCCGTCGAGGGTTCCCTGCGGGCCCTGGACACCGACCACGTCGACATCCTGCTGCTGCACCGACCCGACGCGCTCGTCGAACCCGAGGAGGTCGCCCGCGCCTTCGACGAACTCGAAGCGGCCGGGAAGGTGCGCGCCTTCGGGGTCTCCAACCACACACCCCGCCAGGTCGACCTGCTGCGCAGGTACGTGCGGCAGCCGATCGTGGCCAACCAGCTCCAGCTGTCCATCACCCACGCCCCGATCATCACCCAGGGCCTGGCGTCGAACATGCTGGGCGAGCCCCAGTCGGCCACCCTCGACGGCGGCGGTGTCCTGGACCACGCCCGCCTGCACGACATCACCGTGCAGGCCTGGTCGCCCTTCCAGGCCGGGTTCTTCGACGGGGTGTTCCTGGGCTCGGACGAACACGCCGAACTCAACGCGGTCATCGACCGTCTCGCGGAGAAGTACGGCGTGCCGCCCATCGCGGTGGCCACCGCCTGGATCACCCGCCACCCCGCGCGGATGCAGGTCGTACTGGGCACCACCACCCCCGAGCGGGTCACCGGCGCCGCCCAGGGTTCGGAGCTGAACCTGACCCGCCCCGAGTGGTACGAACTGACCCGCGCCGCAGGTCACCGCGTTCCCTGACCCCGCGAAGGGGTCCCTCGTCGGGCCGATCTCCGGTACTGTACCGTCTGGACGGTTCATGAAAGGAGAGGCATGGGAAGCGCGGAGGAAAGAGGGGGCGGGCTCTCGATACGGGCGGCCGGCCGTCGGGACGTGAGGGCCGTGTCCCGGGTGCTGGCACGGGCCTTCGAGAAGGACCCGTTCGTGGCGTGGATGTTCCCCGAGGACCTCGGGCGGCGGGCACGCCGGCTCTACGCGATCGAGGCCGGGTTCGAGTACCTGCCGTACGGGCTGATGGACGTAGCCGTGCTCGACGACCGGGTCGTAGGCGCTGCCCTGTGGGGCAGACCCGACGTCTCCACGGGCCCGGGCGCCCTGCGCTCCCTTCCGCACCTGGCCGCGCTCTTCGGGGCGGATCGGCTGCCCACCGTGCTCCGGGGCCTCACCAGCCTTTCCGAACACACACCCCGCACGCCGCACTGGTACCTCGCGGAACTGGGCACCGACCCCGACGTTCGTGGCGTCGGGGCCGGTGTGGGCCTGCTGCGTCATGGGCTGGAACGGGCCGACCTGCACGGTGCGCCGGTCTTCCTGGAGTCGAGCAACACGGAGAACCTGCCGTTCTACGAACGCTTCGGGTTCCGAGTCCTGACCGAGGTCCCCATGCCCGACGGGCCGACCCTGCACACCATGCTGCGCGACCCGGCCCAGGCCGACGATCACTGACCGATCAGTCGATCAGTGATCGACCCCGCTGAGCTCGTTGGGGGTCTGCTCCAGCGTCACCGAGGCGGTGACCTCACCATCGGCCAGGTCCACGGCGTGCACCTGGTCGGTGGCGGTGTCGGTCACGTAGGCGGTGCCACCGCGCACGAACAGGGCGGGACGGGGCTCCTGCCACTCCAGCGGCTCCTCCCAGGCGTCCATCAGGTCGATGCCGTCGGTGATCTCGGCCGATTCGGGGTCGATCACGTGCAACGTGCCGTCGGTGCCCAGGACCAGGGCCTCACCGTCCGGGCCACGGCCCAGGGAACGGAAGGTGTAGCTGGAGGGCAGGTCGACCAGATCCATGGAGGAGTCGGCGGTGTCGACGAGGGCGACCTGCTCGGGGCGTTCCAGCTCGGCGTCCGGGTCGGTCTTGTAGTCGCCCAGGACGATGGGGGAGTCCTCGGAGCCGGCCTGGTTGCCGATGCGCCCGTAGTCGTCCTCGCTGTCCACCTTGGTGAACTCGCCGTCCTGGTAGGTCAGGACACCGTCCTCGCAACCGATGACCACGGCCTCACCCTCGGCCGTGGTCTCCCCGTGCACGCCGGGGCACTCCTCGCTTCGGGCGACCTCTTCGTGGTTCTCGTCCAGGACGATGGCGCCGACACGTTCCTCCTCGTCGCCGAGGGTGACGAGCAGCTCCCCGTTCCCCAGTTCCACGGCCACGCCGTGGTGGGCCTCCTCGGTGGTGTAGGTGTCGAGGTCGGCGGGCGTTCCCTCGCCGAGCGCGTCGGTGTCGAAGGCGGTCACCTCACCGGTTCCGTCGGCGAACAGCACGGTGCGGCCCGCGTGCCGGACCACGTGCCCGGGGGTGTCCGCGGCGAAGACCGTGTCGGTCAGCCGCGCGCCGACGGCGTCCAGGACCTGGAAGCCCTCGGAGGTGGAGACGAACACGTGCTGCTCGTCCCCGGCGGGGTTGAGGCGGTTGAACCCCTCCAGTTCGATGTCCTCGATGACCTCCAGGGTTTGGCCGTCCAGGACGTAGAGGCCACCGTCGTAGGTGGTGACGATCGGTTCGTTCACCGAGACGCCGGTCTCGTCGGAGGTCTCCGCTCCGGCCTCGGAGGAGCTGTCGTCGTCGGTGCCACAGGCGGTCAGCAACAGCCCCGCGCAGAGCAGGACGGGTAGTGCGGCCCGGCGTCGATGGTGCGGTGTGCGCATGGTTCTCTTTCGGTTCTCGGTGTGGGAGAAAACGGCCGTGGCGGGAGACCACGACGTGGGGACCCGGAGTTCGGGTCAGTCGCCGCCGAGTCCGGCGGCGATGGCTTCGGTGTTGGCGCGCATCATCTCCAGGTAGGTGGCGGCGCCCCCGCCCTCCTCGGTGAGGGATTCGGAGTAGAGCGGGACGACCTCGATCTCCACCCCCGCCTCCTCGGCCATGACGGTGGCCAGCCGGTCGGGTTGGGAGGAGTCGGCGAAGACGGCCGAGACACCTGCTTCGGCGACGGCGTCGGAGAGGTCCTTGAGGTCGGAGGTGCTGGGCGAGGCCAGGGTCGTGCCGCTGGGGATGACCGCGCCGATGACCTCGAAGTCGTAGCGGTCGGCGAGGTAGCCGAAGACGTGGTGGTTGGTCACGAGCCGGCGGTCCTCGTCCGGCAGGGCGGCGAACTCCTCGCCCATCCACGCGTCGAGTTCCCGGACCTGGGTGATGTAGGCCTCGGCGTTGGCGCGCACGGTGTCGGCGTCGGCCCCGTCGACCTCCTCGACCACGTGTTCGGTGATCAGGTCCACCGCCATGAGCACACGGGCCGGGTCGGTCCAAAAGTGCGGGTCGGGCTCGCCCTCGCTCTCGTCGGAGGTGTAGGGGAGGGGGGCGACGTTCGCGCCGACCTCCAGGGCGGGCACGCCCGCCTCCTCCGCGGCGGCGACGTTGCGCGCGATCCCCTCCTCCAGACCGAGACCGTTGTGCACGACCAGGTCGGCGTTCTCCAGCCTCGCGGCCTCCTGGGCGGAGACGCCGAAGGAGTGCGGGTCGGCGTTGGGCTTCATCAGTACGGTCACCTCGGCCTGGTCGCCGACGATCTCCCGGGTGATGTCGCCGAGGATGTTGGTGGTCACCACGATCCCCTCACCGCCGTCGTCGGCGGAGCAGGCGCCCAGCGCGACGACGAGTCCGGTGACGGTGAGCGCGGCCAAAGCCTTGCGGGGACGCACGTCGATCACCGTCCCGTCTCGACCATGAGGTGCGGCGCGATGTCCACCTCGAAGGTGCGGGCCGTGCGAAGGTCGTCGTTGTAGTCGATCTCGTGGACCAGACCGGCCTCGGCGTCGTTGACGTAGGCGCGGGAGGTGTCCACCTGGAGCGTGGGTGGATGTTCGGCGTCGACGGTCGCCACCAGCGATGTTCGGGCGATCTCCTCCCCGGTCTCGGGGTCGAGGGAGTGCAGGGCGCCCTCACCGTCCAGGGCCAGAACGGGCATCCCCTCGCCGACCGCGGTGACGGCGATCGTGTCGTCGAGGTCGAGGGCGCGCCACTGGGCCGCGGCCAGGTCCAGGACCCACGGGTCGCCATCGGTGGACAGCGCGGCCAGGACCGCCGATCCGGGGCGGTGATGGAAGGAGTCGACGCGCCCGGTCCCCGGGTAGGACAGGAGGGACGCTTCGAGGGCGTCGTCCTCCTCGGTCAGGTGCAGGGCGCCCTCGGCGCAGCCCACGACCAGGCCGCGGCGGGTGACGGCCGCCCCTCGGGGGTCGGCGCAGGTCTCGTCCAACGTCTGGGCGGACCCTCCGTCCCTGTCCAGGGACCGGACCGCGCCGTCGTCGTCCACGGCGACCAGGCCACCGCCGAACGGCAGGGCGAGCGACGTTTCCTCGGAGGTCGGGTCGACGGCGGAGACCGTTCCGTCCTCCAACCCCTCCCGTTCCAGGACCAGGGAGGTACCCGCCTCATCGATGACCGAGGTGAGCACGGTGTCGGTGACGACCGAGGAGGTGGTGACCCCGTCCAGTGCGCCGACCGGCCCGGTGCCGGTCCGGTAGTAGTGGTTGTGATCGCCGTGGTCGACCGTCCATACCCCGCTGTCGAACACCTCTGTCATCCCATCACCGGATGAATTGAGGTAGGCGAATCGGCCATCCCCGGCGATGCCGTCCGCTCCGGGGACGGTGCCGAGTTCGCTGGTCTCCTCGGTGATCAGGTCCACCAGTCGCACCTCGCCGCTGTCGGCGTCGGCCAGGACCAGCCGGGACTGCGGTTCGGCGGCCTCCTCGGCCCCTTCGACGTAGCCGTGGGGTGTTTCCTCGGCCTCGGGCGCCTCGTCCCGGGGCGGTTCTCCGGCGCAGCCGGCCAGGAGCAGGGCGCACAGCCCCACGGCTGCGGCCTTCGCTGTGGTCAGGGGTCTCACGGGGTCATCGACCTCTCTTCGAGTCGAGGGTGGGAAGGGGACGTGGCGGAGGGGGTCGTGGGGTGCTCTCGTCGCGTGAGTCGAGAACGCAGGGCCGAGAGTGCCACCGAGACGAAGAAGAACGCCACGGCGGTCGCCGCGATGCTCGCCCCGGCCGCGGTCTCCCAGTGCCAGGAGGCCAACAGCCCGACGAAGGTCGAGGCGACGCCGATCAGGGCGGCGGCGCACATGATCGTCGGCACGCTCCTGGCCCACAGCACGGCCGCCGCGGGCGGCGCGATCAGGAGGCCGAACACCAACAGGGTGCCGACCACGTGGAAGGAGGCGACCACGGCCAGAGTGACCAGGGCGAGCATCGCGGCGTGGGCCGCGCGCGGGGCCAGCCCCAGGGTGTGCGCCTTGCGGGGGTCGAACGCCAGGGCCATGAACGCCCGGTGCCCCACGACCGCCACCACCAGTGCCACCAGCAGACAGATCCCCAGGTGCCACAGGTCGCGTTCGCGTACCGCCAGTACGTCACCGAAGAGGAGCCCGGTGAGGTCGACGGCGAACGTGGCCGAGTGGGAGACCAGGATGACGCCGAGGGAGAGCATGCCGACGAACAACAGTCCGATGCTCGTGTCCTGCGACAGCCGCGGGGAGCGGTTCAACAGGGTGACCCCCGCGGCCATGGCCCCGGCCGCCAGGGCGGCGCCCAGGAACAGGCTCTGACCGAGCAGGGCGGCCAGGGCCACCCCGGGAAGCATGCCGTGCGACATCGCGTCCCCGAGGAAGGCCATTCCCCGCAGGACGACCCACGTTCCCGCGATCGCGCAGATGAGGGAGACGAGGGCGCCGCCCCACAGCGCCCGCTGGACGAAGGTGACCCCGAACGGATCGATCAGTGCTTCCATGATGGGACACTCTACAACGATAACCATTATCGTTTTAACATCGGGTCGAATGAGGGGAAGGCGGAGGAAGCGGATGAACCACACCGAGTTGCGGAACGTTCACGCGGGGTACGGGCGTGAGGACGTGCTGAAGGGGGTCGACGCGCACATCCCCCAAGGCCGGGTCACCGCGCTGGTGGGGGCCAACGGCGCGGGCAAGTCCACCTTGCTCGCGGTTTTGGCGGGCACCCTCAGGCCGCGCGGCGGTGAGATCGTCCGGGCCACGCGTGCCCGTCCCGCCTTCGTGGTCCAGCGCAGTGCGGTGTCCGACACGTTGCCGCTCACGGTGCGCGACGCCGTCGCCATGGGGCGCTGGGCCCATCAAGGCCTGTGGCGGCCACCGACCCGACACGACCGCGCGGTGGTGGAAGGGGCGATGGAGCGGGTCGGTATCGCCGACCTGTCCGGTCGCCAACTGGGAGAGATCTCCGGGGGCCAGCGCCAGCGCGCCCTCATCGCCCAAGGACTGGCCCAGGAGGCGGACCTACTGCTGTTGGACGAGCCCTCCGCCGGCCTGGACCGTGGGGCCAGGGAACGGATCGCGCGGGTGATCGCCTCGCTGCGGGGCGAGACCACCATCGTGCACGCCACCCACTTCCCGGACGAGGCCGCGGGCGCCGACCACCGTCTCACCCTGGACGAGGGCCGGGTGGCGTAGGCGGACCGGGCCCCGGTCCCCTCAGCCCTGGAAGCGCAACCCGTGCGCGCCCCGGTAGGCGGCCGGCTCCGGCTCGCTCCAGCCCTCCAACAACTCTGGAGCGAGCCGGTACACCTCCACGGCCAAGGGGCGGCACACGTCGATCGGGTCCCGCGCGTCCGGACCCCACAACGGCACCGACAGGTCCCCGCCCGGACACGTCGACAGCGCGCACAACAGGTCCTGTTCGGCGAAGAACTCCAGGAAGTCACCGGGACGGGCGGGCGAGGCCTTCATGAAGTAACGGTCCTCGTCGTTGAGCCCGGTGCACTGGAAGACGTTGAGCACGTCGTGCACGTCGAACTCGGTCAACCCGTGCGGCAGTACCGCCCGGGTCAGGTTCGAGTGGCAGTGTAGGTCGAAGTCCTCGCCGGTGAGCATCCGGTTGACGTACGGATCGCAGCGGGTGCCCAACAGGTCGTGCACGCGCCCGCCGTCGGCGTCGGTGCCGTACCACGCCAGGCTGTCGGCGGTGATGGTGACCAGCGGCCGCAGGTAGGGCAGCGTGGACCAGAGCCGGTCGTGGGTGGACACATGGGCGCTCTGCAATTGCCGGGTGCGCGAGGCCCACAGGCGCTCCCGGGGATTGTGCGTGTTCCACACGTTCAGGTCGCCCACCTGCGGGCCCTCGGGGGTCAGGATCCGGAACAGGTGACCGGCGGGCACCCGCCAGGCCCGGCCCGAACGGATCGGGATCGTGAACCGCTCCACCGGGACACGGCCGTCGGTGTGCGTGGCCAATCGGTCGTAGAAGGCGGTGTCGACGTCGAGGGCGCCGCCCGCAACGGCTCGGTAGGCGGCTTCCGGTGAACCCATGGGACTCCGTTCGTTGGTGTTCCTTCAGGCCTTGACCGCTCCTTGGGTGAGGCCGTTGACGAAGCTGCGCTGGAAGAGGAGGTAGACCACGACGATGGGGGCGATCACGATCAGGCTCGCCGCGGACAACAAGGGAATGTCGGTGCCGTACTGGCCCACGAACAACCCCAGCCCGGTGGGCGCGGTGCGCAGGTCCGGGTCCTGCATCATCACCAACACCAACAGGAACTGGTTCCACGACCACATGAACACCAGCACCGCCAGGGTGGTGATGGCCGGCCACGAGATCGGCAGCAGTACCCGGGCCAGCACGGTGTGGTCGCGCGCCCCGTCCACCCGGGCGGCCTCCACCAGCTCCCGGGGCACCGAGGCGAAGTGCGACTGCATCCAGTACACGCCGAAGGGTAGGAACAGGGCGATCTCGGCCAGGATCACCCCGGTGTAGGAGTTGGTCAGCCCCACCTCACGCATGTTGAAGTACAGGGCGATGACCAGCAGTTCCACCGGCAGGGTCAGGCCCAGCACGAAGGCCAGGGAGATACCCTTGCCACCCCACACACCCAGGATGGACAGCGCGTACCCGGCCAGCGTCGCGAAACACACCGTCAAGGGCACCACGAAGACGGCGATGACGAAGCTGGACCACATCAGTCGGCCGAAGTCGCCGCTCTGCCAGGCGAGCGCGAAGTTGGACCAGGACCACTCACTCGGCAGGGAGAACGCGCCGACCTGCCCACCGGCCGGGTGCACCGAGGCCAGCGCGATCCCGACGAAGGGCGCCAGCACCAACACCGCCAGGGTGCTCAGCAGCCCGTACCGCAGCGCGGTCGTCATCGCCGAACGGTTCACTTCGCCTCCCGGGTGAGTAGACGGATCACGCTCACCAGCACGATGACCAGCAGCGTCAGCACCACCGCCAGCGCGCTCGCCCCGCCGATGGTGCCCTCGTTGAACGCCAACCGGTACACCAAAAGGGCCGGCACGTTGGTCTGTCCGGCCGGTCCGCCGTTGGTGGTGACGAACACCAGGTCGAAGGAGGCCAGGGCGGCGATGGTGGTGATGACCGCGGCGATGCCGACCTCGCGGCGCAGCCCGGGCAGGGTGACGTAGACGAACCGGCGCAAGGGGCCGGCGCCGTCGATGGCGGCGGCCTCGTTCAGGGAGGGGTCGATGCGTTGGGCCCCGCTCATGAACAGGACCATGCACAGTCCGCTCATGCACCAGGTGCCGATCAGGCCCAGGGCGATGAGCGCGAAGTGGTAGTCGCCCAGCCAGGCGCGGGTGATGGCGCCCAGCCCGATGGTTTCCAGGGCCCGGTTGATCATGCCTTCGTCGCTGTAGAGCCAGCGCCAGGTGATGCCGACCGCGACCAGTGGCAGGACCTGGGGCAGGAAGAACACGGTGCGGAAGAACGTCATCCCGGTGCGTACCCGGCCCAGCAGTAGTCCGGTGAGAAGTAGCCCGATCGCGATGGGGATGAGTGAGAAGAACACGATGAGGATCAGGCCGTTGAGGATGGCCTGGGCCAGCAGTGGTTCGGTGAGTACCCGGGTGTAGTTGGCCAGGCCCGCCCAGGTGGGTGGTGCCACCCCGTCCCAGTCCAGGAAGGAGAACCACACGGTGCTGGCCGCGGAGTAGATCGCGAAACCGGCGTAGACGGCCAGCGCGGGCAACAGGTACAGCCAGGCGCGCAGGCGCGACCGCCCGGGGCGCCGGGCCCCGGCGGTCGCGTTCCCGCGCAGCAGCGCGCCACTAGCCATGGACGCGGTCCCACTCGGTCTGCAGATCGGACAGGAACGTCTCCTCGTCGGTTCTCCCGGCGATCAACCCCTGCACCCCAGGGGTGAGCTGGTCGATCATGCCGGGCGTGGCGAAATCGGGGAAGGGCACGATGCCGTCCTGCTCGGCGGCCGTCCCGTAGACGCCGTTGATCTCCTCCAGCACGCCGCCCTCCCCGGTGGAGGCGTCGGTGTCCACCGGCATGAACCCGGTGTCCAACTGGATCCGCGCGGCCTCCGGCGAGGACAGGTAGTCCAAGAACGCCGCTGCCACGTCCGGGTGTTCGGTGCCCGAGGAGACCGTGTAGGAGACGCTGGAACCGGAGGTCATCGGTGCCTGCTCCGGGTCCTCACCCGGCAGGAGGAAGAAACCCACGTCCTCGCCCAGGGCCTCCTCCATCTCGAACGCCGCCCAGTTGCCGATCATCAGGAAGGCGCTCTCACCGTTGCCGAAGGCGGCCTTTGCGTCGTCGTCGGAGGTGGCGTTGGCGCTCTCGGGTATGTATCCGGCGTCCACCCACCGAGTGAGGGTCTCGGTCGCCTTCATGGCCCCGTCGGTCTCGATGGTGGAGTCGGGAGCCCCGTGCACCCAGTCGCGGTAGGCCTCGTGGTCGCCGAAGGCGTTGAGCAGCGTGTTCCAGACCTGGAAGCCGCCCACCTCCAACCCGCCCACGCTGAACGGGGCGATGCCCTCCTCGTCCACCGCCGCCAGGGCGTCCTCGAACTCGTCGAAGGTCGCGGGCGGCTCCTCCACCCCCGCCTCCGCCAACAGTTCACGGTTGTAGAACACCCCCAGCATGGACAGCGCCCCCGGGACGGCGTAGAGACTTCCGGTGCCGAACCGGGTGGCGTCCTCGTCGGCGCGCAACGGCTCCAGGCTCGCCTCGGGGAAGGACTCCTCCCACCCGTAGGCCTCCACGTACGGTTCCAGGTCCATCACGTGCCCGCTCGGGATGAGCGAGCGCATCGCCCCCGGGTTGTACTGGGCGAGGTCGGGCGCCTCATCGGAGGACATCGACAACGTGACGGTCTTGACGTAGTCGGTGAACGGGGTCTGCTGCAGCTCGATGGAGACGTTGGGGTGCTGCTCGGTGAACCCCTCGACCAGCTCGGTGGAGGGCGGGTCGTCGGTGTAGGCCAAGGTCAGTTCGACCGGCTCGTCGGTGATGGTGGTGGACACGTCCTCGGGCACGTTGTCGCGTTCGCCGTTCCCGCTGGACAGGGTCGCGCACGAGGTGAGGAGCAGGACGGCCGTGGCACCGGCCGCGACCCGGATCAGAGGTCGGTCGATTCGTGAACGGATGGACAGTGGATCGGTGGACCTGGTGGACATGGTGTCCTCCGTGGTTGTCGGGTCTGCCGGGCCGGACCGGTTCAGCCGGTCGTCGAAGGGGGTCTCAGACGGGTGTGTTCGACCTGGTCGAGCGAGTGGCGCAGGGCGCCCTGGACCACGGCGTCCTCGCCCAGCCGGGACAACTCCAACGGGGGAGGGCCCAGGCGTTGGCGGCGCAGGTGGGCGCGCAGGGCCGCCAACAGCGCGGGACCGCACCGCGCCATGGGGCCGCCGACGACGACCACGTCGGGGTCGAGCAGGGCGCGGACCGCGCCGACGCCCTGGGCGAAGCGACGGGCGATCTCCTCCAGCGCCGTCAGGGCCGCGGGCGCTCCATCGACCACCGCGGCGACGACGGTGGCGGTCCGCGCCTGCGGTCGCGCCAGTCGGGTGAGCAGGGCGTGGTCGCCGCGCTCACGAGCGGCCTCGCGGACCAGGCCGGCGAACGCGCCGGTACCGGCCCAGGCCTCGAACGCGCCCAGAAGGGTGTCGCCTTCTTCCCGGGCGGGCTCGGGCGCGTCGGTGAACAGGTCGAGGTAGCCCAGGTCCCCGGCGTCGTTGGCGGCGCCACGATGCAGCGCACCCGCCACGACGATGCCCGCGCCCACCCGCTCGCCCCAGTGGATCAACACCATGGAGCGGTGCCCGGCGCCGTGCCAGAGTTCGCCCACGGTGGCGAGCTTGACGTCGTTGTCCAGGTAGACCTCGCAACCGGCCGCCTCACCCAGCGCCCGGATCAGCGCGTCGCCGGTGACACCGGGCATGCTGGGCGCGAATCGCACCCGTGCGGTGGCGGGGTCGACTATGCCGGGCACACCGATCGAGGCGTGCCACACCCCGCCGGCCTCGATCCGTGCCTCGGCCAGGACCCGGTGCGTGGCCTCGGTCAGCGCCCGCGCCACGACCTCGGAGTCGACCTCCTCGAACCCGGGCGGTGATGTGTGGTGGGCGGCCACGATCGCGCCCGACAGGTCGGCCAGACCCACCCGGATCCCCTCGGGGGAGACCGACGCGCCCACCACGTGTGCGGCCTCGGCGCGGAACCGCACCCGCTGGGCGGGCCGGCCCGAACCGGCCCCCGAGCGCATCGGGGCCAGGAACTCCACCAGGCCGGCCTCGCTCAGGTCGGACAACGAACGCGACACCGCCTGCCGGGACAGCCCCGTCCGTCGGGCCAGCTCGGGGGCGCTGGTGTGCTCGACCGTGCGCAGCAGGGTGAGCACGGCGGTCGTGTTGACCTCGCGCATGTACCGCGTGCCCGCTGCGACCGGCACGTCCACGTGCCCCCGCCCCTTTCCACCCTTGCCCGTCGGTGAATTAGGTATGTACCGTACGTAACTCCCGAGCATCCCGGCAAGAGGGGCGATCCGATGGCCGACACTCCGAAGGACCCGCCCATTTGGGGCGAATCCGTGGACGCGCTGGCCCACCGGGTCCTGGGCCGATCACACCGTCCGATCGACTTTCGTGAGCGCCCCGGCGCGAAGCGTTCCTTCACCTACCACGTCGAGGGGGGAGCGCTCACGATCGAGGCGACCGACGCGGTGGCCGCCGCCGTGGCCCTGCACACCTACCTGCGCCGTGAGTGCGGACGCTCGGTCACCTGGGACACCCCGCTGCCGCTGCGGGTCGACCACCCCGAACGGGTACGACCCGTACACGGCACCGCCGAGGTCGACCAGGGCTACTACCTGAACTTCTGCACCACCGGGTACACCAGTGCCTACTGGGACTGGGACGACTGGGAACGCGAGATCGACTGGATGGCGCTGCACGGCGTCACCATGCCGCTGACCGTCGTGGGCCACGAGGCCGTCCTGTTCGAGACCTACACCCGCCGTGGCCTGGAACCGGATCGGGTGCGGGCCTTCCTGGGCGGCCCCGGCTACCTGCCCTGGCAGTACATGGGCAACCTGGACGGCTTCGCCGGCCCCCTGCCCGCCTCATGGATCGACGGCCATCGGGACCTGGGACTGCGCATCCTGCGGCGCCAACGCGCCCTGGGCATGACCCCGGTGCTGCCCGGGTTCACCGGACACGTGCCGGCCGAACTGGCCCCCGACCGGACCCGCGCCCGCACCTGGCACGGCCTGACCACCCACGTCCTGGACCCCGCCGACCCCCGCTACCCCGAGCTCGCCGCCGACATCGTGTGCGTCCAACGGGAACTGTTCGGCACCGACCACCTCTACGCCATCGACCCGTTCATCGAGATGGTCCCGGTCGACGCGGACCCCGGATTCCCGGCGCGGCTGGCCCGCGCCACCCTGGACGGGCTCACCAGCGCCGACCCCCACGCCGTGTGGGCGCTACAGACCTGGCCGTTCTCCTACCAGAGCCGGTTCTGGAGCGCCGAACGCGTCACCGCCTTCCTTGAGGCCATCCCCGACGAACGCCTGCACCTGCTCGACCTGTGGGCCGAACACGACCCCCAGTGGAGCCGCTTCGACGCCTTCGGCGGCACCCCCTGGACCTGGTGCGCCCTGCTCAACTTCGGTGGACGCAGCGAACCCATCGCCGATCTGCAGGGCGCCGTGGACCGCGTCGGCGAGGCCAAACGGGCCGAGTACCCGCCGACCGGCATCGGCCTGTCCATGGAGGGCACCCGCAACAACCCGGCGTTCTTCGAACTGGTCGCCGACCAGGCCTGGTGGCGGACCGAGGACGTGGCCACCGACTGGCTGCCCGACTTCGTACGGCAACGCTACGGCTCCGACGACCCCGCCCTGCTGTCCGGCTGGCGGGGGCTGGCGGAGACCGTCCTGGGCGCCTCGGGGGTGCGGATCTTCCCCGAACAGTTCAACGGGGTCCTCACCCGGCGCCCCGACTTCGCCGACCTGGCCGCACCCGAACGGCATCGAGCCGAGGTCGAGGGCCTGGTCTGGTACCCCTGGCCACGCCTGTCGCGGGCCTGGGCGGACCTGGTCGGCGCGGCCGAGACCGACCGGGCCCTGGCCGAGGGGCCCTTGGCGCACGACCTGGTCGACGTGGCCATGGCGGTGCTCTCCCGGACCGCCGACCGCCACCACCTGGAGCTGGTCGAACACGCGGCCCGGCACCGGGAGGTCCCCGAGGATCTGCTCGGCCGGTTCCTACGGGTGTTCGACGACCTGGACGCTCTGCTGGACACCCGGCCCGAGTACCGTTTCGCCACCTGGGAGGCCAAGGCCACCTCCTGGGCCACCAGTACCGAGGATCATCGTGTGCTGGCCGACAACGCCCGCCGCGTCCTCACCGTCTGGATCAACCTGGACAACCTGCGGCTGGACGACTACGCCGCGCGCCTGTGGTCGGGCCTGGTCGGCGGTCACTACCGCGTGCGCTGGGAGCTGTGGGGAGGGCTCCTGACCCAGGCCCTGACCGAACCCGAGCGGGCCGCCGCCCGCCTGACCGATCGCCTCAGTGACCACGCCGACCGGTTCCTGCGGCACGGACCCCCGGCCCGGCCCGCGCCCACCGAGGGCACCCTCGCCCTCTCCCGTCGACTCCTGGACCACTACGGCGCCGACCGCGACGGCGGCGGTTCGATCGGGGGACGGGTCGGGTGAGATGCGCCGGTATCGACGTGGGCGGCGGAGGGATCCGTGTGCTCGTCCACGACGGCGACCGCACGGTCCGCTCCGGAGAGGACGTTCCGGCGCCCCGAGGGGAGAGGGGGCTGGATCTGGACGGGTTGGCCGCACGCCTGTCCACGCTCCTGACCCGGGCCGCCCCGGTGTTCGACCGGGTGGCCATCGGCATGACCGGCCTGCCCGATCTGGTCCCCGACCCCGGTGAGTTGGTCCGAGGCTTGCGGGGGCGCGTACCGGTGGGCACCGTGGTGCTCGCCGGGGACTCGGTGACCACCCATGTCGGAGCCCTGGGCGGCCGGCCCGGCGTGGTGGTCGCGGCCGGCACCGGCGCGGTCGCGCTCGGCACGGACCTGGAACGCACCTGGAGCCGCGCCGACGGGTGGGGGATCCTGCTCGGCGACCATGGCGGGGGAGCCTGGGTGGGACGGGAGGGACTCCAGGCCGCGCTGCGTGCCCACGACGGCCGACGCGGTGGTTCGTCGACTTTGTCGAGCCACCTCACCGCACGCTTTGGCAGCGTGAGCGCGCTGGAACACCGGGTCTACGCGGCCTCGGCGGCGGACGCCGCCACCGTCCTGGCCGGCTTCGCCCCCGACGTGGCCGCCGCCGCGCGAAGCGGGGACGTCGTGGCCCGAAGGATCTGGCAGGAGGCGGGCACGCACCTGGGCCGGGCCGCCGTGGCGGCCGCCGCACCCGGGCTGGCTCGGCGCCTGTCCTGGGGCGGCGGGCTCTTCTCGGTGGGCGAGACCGTGTTGGGGCCGATGCGCGCCGAGGTGCTGCGTCGCATGCCCGAGACCGAGTTCGCGACCCCCGAGGGAGGGTCGGTCGAGGGCGCGCTCACCCTGGCGCTCACCCCGCCGATCCCGCACCCGCCCCACCTGTACGTCTTCGATGGGCCGGCGGGTGCCTAGTCGCCGGCGTCGTGTTCGTTGTAGGTGCCGGCGCGCTCCTGGCCGGTGAGGTCGCCGATGGAGTCCATGATCCGGTCGGTGATGACCCGACGGGCCTTGCCCGGGGCCAGGTGATCGAACCCGGTGGAGAAGTCCAACGGCTCGCCGAACCGCACGGTGAACCGGCGCGGGCGCGGCATGTTCGCACCGATCGGCTGCACCTCCTGGGTACCGCTGAGCCCGACCGGCACGACCACGGCCTTTGACTCCAACGCCAGGTGCGCCACTCCGGTGCGGCCCCGGTACAGACGCCCGTCCCGCGAGCGGGTGCCCTCGGGGTAGACCACGCAGGCCTCCCCGTCGTTGAGCCGGCCCAACATCATCTCCAGCGACATCATGGCGTCGCGTGCGTTGCCTCGGCGGACCGGCATGGCGCCCAGCGCGCCGAACATCGTCTTGGTGAGACGACCCTTGACCCCGGGGGTCTCGAAGTAGTCCGACTTGGCCAGGAACCGGACCCGACGCTGGGTGACCGACAACGGTATGACGACGCTGTCCACGAACGACAGGTGGTTGCCGGCCAGGATCACCGGCCCGGTGGCGGGGACGTTGTCACGGCCCTCGATGGTCGGGCGGCACAGGGTCCGGGCGAGGACCGCAGCGGTCTGCCGCAACGCACCGTAGAGCACGTGTGTTCTCCCTAGTCATGGGGTCGGACGCCGTGAGCGAGGGACGGCCGAACCCAATGTAAGGGTGACCGATGGGTAATGAAACGCGCGCGCTCGAAAGAGTGCTCCAGGTCACCCACCGGCCATCGTGGTGTTCAGCCGATCGGTCGCCAGTCGGCGTTGGCCCCGCACACCACCAGGCACGGGTTCTCGCCCGGGACCCGTCCGGCCAGCCAGGCGGCGAAGGGCACCGCGGCGGCCGGTTCGGTGGCGATGCGAAATTCCTCCCACAGGCGGGTCTGCGCGCTGATGATCTCGGCGTCGGAGACCAACGCCGGGGTGATGGGTTCGGCGCGCAACACCTCGAAGGGCACCCGTCCCAGGGTGGAGGCGCCCAGGGCGGAGGAGGCCACCGACTCCACCGGGGTGCTCACCGGCTCCCCGGCGGCCAACGCCGCGTGCATGCTCTGGCAGCCCTGCGGCTCCACGCCCACCACACGACGGCCGCCCGCGCCCAGGCGCACCCCCGCGGCCAGTCCGCCTCCGCCCACGGCCACCACGATCGAGTCGCAGTCGGGCACGTCGTCGACCACCTCCAGACCGATGGTGCCCTGTCCGGCCACCACCAGGGCGTCGTCGAAGGCGTGCAGGTAGCGTGCCCCCTCGGAGTCGGCCCGCTCGCGGGCGGCCTCGGCGGCCACCGCGTAGTGCTCGCCGAGCCGGACGATCTCGGCGCCGGTGGCCTCCAGCGGTGCGGCCTTGGCCTCGGGGATCGTCTCGGGCACGTACACCGTGGCCCGCACGCCCAGGATGCTCGCGGCGGTGGCCACCCCCAGACCGTGGTTGCCGCCAGAGGCGGTGATGACCCGGTCGGTGGGTTCGCCGCCCAGAAGCGCGTTGAGCGCCCCGCGGAGCTTGAAGGCCCCGGTGCGCTGGAGGTGCTCCAACTTGAGGGTGAGGGGATGTCCGTCCAGTTCGGTGCGCATCACCGGAGTGCGCCGGGCGTGCGGGGCGATGCGTTCGGCGGCTGCACGGACGTCGGTGGCCGTGGGTACTGCGGGCGCGGTCATGGTGCTCATGTTCCCACTCTGTCGCTACCGGCGGTTAACTTAAAGTTGGGTCTTCTAAAGATCATTAAGCACAACTTTGTGTCAACTTTTGTCTGAGCGCGAGGAGGGCCGGATGCTGGACGCCAACCGGGTGCGGATCCTGGTGGAGATCGCGCACGCCGGATCGATCACGGCCGCCGCCCAACGGCTCTCCTTCACCCCGCCCGCCCTGTCCCAACAGCTCACCAAACTCGAACGCGAACTCGGCTGCCGCCTGGTCGAACGGGGCCGCACCGGCGCCACCCTCACCCGGGCCGGGCAGGTCCTGCTCGAACACGGCGAGCGCGTCCTGGGGGAGTTGCGCGACGCCGAGGCGGCAGTGCGCGAGGCCGCCGGACAACGCCCCGACCGGCTCTCCCTCGGCGCCTTCGCCAGCGCCGGCAAGGTCCTGCTGCCCGAGACACTGGCGGTGTTCGGCCACGAACATCCCCACGTGCGACTGTCGCTGTCCGACATCGAACCACCCGGCGGCCACGACCTGGTCGCCTCCGGGGACCTGGACCTGCTCATCACTCACCGCTACCCCGGGGTGCCGCTGCCCCGCGCCGGTGGCCTGCGACGCGAACGCCTCCTGGTGGACCCGCTCATGGTGGTGGCCCCCGTCGGACACCCCGTGGCCGACACCGAGATGAGCCTGTCCGAGTTGGCCGAGGAGGAGTGGATCTGCGGCGCCCCGGGCATCCACAACCGGGTGAGTCTGGACATCGCGGCGGCCGCCGCCGGGGTCCACCTCACCGTGGCCTACGAGACCCGCGACTACGAGGTGGCCCTGGCCCTGATCGAGGCCGGTGTGGGCATCGCGCTCATCCCCGGGAGCATCCTGGGCGCCGCCCGCGGCGACGGGTGGGTGAGCCGACCCCTGCGCGGCGTGGACCTGGCCCGCGAGATCTACACCGTGCACCGCCGCCGCCCGCCCGAACCGGTCCCGGCCATGCTCGCCACCCTGCGCCGCGTCGCGGCCCGCACACCGCCCACCCGAGGAACCGCACCCGAAACCGACCTCGACACGCGATGAGTTCCACGCCACGCTGGGGTCGGTACAGGGGACCATGGAATCCCCGAACGACCAGGAGCCATCGTGACCACACCCGCGGGTCTGCTCGTCCTCAGCCTTCCCATCGCCGACCGGATGAGCGCGATGGTGTTCTACCGCGACGCCTTCGGTTTCGAGCTCGTCGGCGAACCCGCCGAGGACGGTGTGCCCGAGCCCCTACAGTTCCGACTCAACGACCAGGCGCTGCTGATGTTGGTCCCCACCGGAGGGTTCGGCTGGGTCGTCGGGGACGGCCGTGAGATCGCCCGACCCGGAACCAGCGAGTGTCTGCTGAGCATGGCGGTCCCCACCGAGGACCACGTCGCACAGGTCGTGGACCGGGTCACCGAGGCTGGGGGCGAGGTCGTCACCCCGCCCCAACACCACCCGTGGGGTCACTCGGCGGTCTGCGCCGACCTGGACGGCCACCTCTGGCAGTTGACTTCCTCCCCACGGCTGAAGCCGGGGGATTCCGACCCGACCTGACGGCCGGGTGGCGCTACGTGCCTCGCGGCCGTAGCTGGTTCCTGCTTCGCAGACCGCCCAACGGCGAGGTCTCCACAGGCTGGCACCGCATGCCCTGCGGCGCGTGTCCACTTGGCTGTCGTGAACGAAAAGTAGTCTACCGGATACGGAGAGCGGCTAACCCCACGGCTGAAGCAGGGGGTCTGCGCCGCTAAGAACCGATCATCGTCGAACCCACCGGCTGAGGAGGCTACAGGGGCGGGGATCCGGGCGGCCTGGGCGCGTTCCAGCGGTAGCGCAGCGACATCATCCGCATACCGAAACACATCAGGGCGCCCACCACGGCCACCCACCAGGCCGCGAAGCCGAACAGGTTCCCGACGACCACGATCCCCGCGCCGAGCATCGCCGGGATCGCGTACAGGCGGGAGTTGGCGCTGAGTACCGTCGGTACCCGATTGAGCATCACGTCGCGCAGGGTGCCGCCGCCCACCCCGGTGATCACCCCCAGGATCACCGCCTGCATCGGCCCGAACCCGTACTCCAGTGCTTTGGTCGATCCGATCACCGCGAACAGGCTCAGCCCCGCCGCGTCGAACAACAGGATGGGCTTGCTCAGGTGGGTGAGCTGGCGGTTGAGGAAGAACGCCAACGTCGCCCCCGTCAACGCGACCACCAGGTAACGCCAGTCCTGGAAGGTCGCGGGGGTGTCGCCCAACAGGACGTCGCGGATGATGCCGCCGCCGATGGCGGTCACCACCCCCAGGACCATCACCCCCACGATGTCGACCCGGGCGGAACGGATCGCCGTCAGGGCGCCGTCGAGGGCGAACGCGAAGACCCCGAGGAGGTCGAGGACGAGCAGAACATCGAACGAGGTCATGAGCGTGCGCCTGAGAGGCGGTTCCCTTCCGGACGCGAACCGAGTTGCCGACCGCGATTCCCCACCCTAATCCGCCGTGCTCTAGGGTGCGGCACATGTCGCAGCCCGAATCCTTGCTCCTCACCCGCCACGAAGACACCGCCGACGACCACGCGCCCCCGGTCGTACGCGCCGTCGACGTGGACTTCGTACGTGGCGGGAACCCGATCCTGCGCGGGATCTCCCTGACCGTCCGGGCCGGGGAGCACTGGGCGCTGCTGGGTGCCAACGGCGCCGGCAAGAGCACCCCTGCTCGGTCTGCTGGGCGCGCTCTCCCACCCCACCCGCGGCACCGTGGAGGTGCTCGGCCACCGCCTGGGTCGGGTGGACCTGCGCGAACTGCGCTCCCACATCGGCCACGTCAATCCGAGGCAC
This sequence comes from Nocardiopsis sp. NPDC055551, assembly GCF_053619415.1. Classification (NCBI taxonomy): domain Bacteria; kingdom Bacillati; phylum Actinomycetota; class Actinomycetes; order Streptosporangiales; family Nocardiopsidaceae; genus Nocardiopsis; species Nocardiopsis sp. NPDC055551. The sequence continues at coordinate 36,171 of NZ_JBSHJJ010000014.1, forward strand.
ACCCCCGACGGGCCGCTGGCGCTGCGCGAGGTCGTGCTGACGGGCCTGTCCAACACCACCGCGTGGCCGCCCCGATGGACACCCGATACCGAAGAGGCCGACCGGGCCGAACACCTGATCGACCTGCTCGGGCTCGCCCACCGCGTCGACGCCCCCTGGACCACCCTGTCCCAGGGGGAGCGGGGACGCGCGCTCATCGCCCGCGCCCTGATGCCCGACCCGCGCCTGCTGCTGCTCGACGAACCCGCCACCGGCCTGGACGTGGCCGGACGCGAACAGCTCATCGAACGGATCGACACCCTCCAGTACACCTGTCCCGAGCCGGCCACGGTCCTGGTCACCCACCACCTGGAGGAGTTGCCGCCCGGCACCACGCACGCGCTGTTGCTGCGCGAGGGGACCCGCCAGGCCGCGGGCCCGGTCGAGGGGGTCCTGACCGGCGAAGGGATCGGCGCCTGCTTCGACCACCCGATCCGCCTCACCCGTGTGGACGGCCGTTGGGCCGTCCACAGCGCCCGCGCGATCCGCCGCCCCTGACGGTTTCGCCCGCGCGGAGAGGAGAATCGCGTGTCGGTCTTCCCACCGACCCGGCTCGGAGGGAGCATCGGGTGAGACCACCGACCAGAGGGCGGAAACAGAGACCATGGAACACCTGGACGCGATCGTCATCGGCATGGGACCCGGGGGAGAGGTGGTGGCCGACAGGCTGCTCACCGAGGGACGCCGGGTGGGGGTGGTCGAACGCGAACTCATCGGCGGTGAATGCGGCTACTGGGCGTGCATCCCCACCAAGGTTCTGCTGCGCGCCCCCGAGGTGCGCGCGGAGGCCACCGAAGCGGCCGGGACCACCAGTCCCGACCTGGACTGGTCGGCCCTGCGCGATCACCGCGACCAGATGATCCGCCACCTGGACGACTCCAAGCAGGTCGAGGGCTACCGCGAACGCGGCGCCCGGGTCCTGCGCGGCGTCGCCAGGGTGGTGGGCCGCGACCCCTGGCGGGTGGCGGTGGGCGAGACCGAGGTGACCGCCGACCACGTGGTGGTGGCCACCGGCTCCAGCGCGGTGCGCCCGCCGGTGGACGGACTGGACGACCTGGGTCCCGACCTGGTGTGGACCAACCGTGAGGCCACGACCCTCACCGAGATCCCGCCCCGCGCCCTGGTCATCGGTGGCAGCGCCGTCGGTGTCGAGTTGGGCGCCTTCCTGGCCGGGATGGGCACCAAGGTGACGATCGTCCAGCGCGGATCACGGCTGTTGGACCGCGAGGATCCGCGGCTGTGCGCCCTCATCACCGAACGGTTCGAGGCCGACGGTGTGGACGTGCGCACCGGTGCCCAGGTCGAGTCCGTGCGCCGGGATGGTGACGGTGTCCTGGCCACCCTCTCCGACGGCTCGAAGGTGCGCACCGACGTGGTGGTACTGGCCACCGGACGACGTCCCCGAGGAGACGAGCTCGGCCTGGCCGAACTGGGCGTGGAGATGGACGGGTCGGCGCTGCCCATCGACGAGCACTGTCGGGTGGCCCCGGGACTGTGGGCGGTGGGCGACGTCAACGCGCGCGCGATGTTCACCCACGTGGCCAAGTACCAGGGGCGGATCGCGGCCGACGGTGTCCTCGGCTCCCCGCGCACCGCCGACTACACGGCCGTGCCCCGCGTGGTCTTCTCCACCCCCGAGATCGCCGCCGTGGGCCTGACCGAGGAACAGGCGCGCGAGGCGGGCGTGGACGTGGTCACCTCCGAGGTCGACCTCACCGAGGCGCTGGCCCGTCCCTGGACCTACGCCACCGATCCGGTCGGCCACCTCGGGCTGGTCGCCGACCGCGAGCACGGGGTATTGGTGGGAGCCTGGGCGTTCGGGCCGCTGGCCGCGGAGTGGATCCACACCGCGGCCCTGGCGATCCGGATGAGGCTGCCGGTGGAGGCGCTGCGCGACTCCATCCCGCAGTTCCCCACCTTCAACGAGGGCTACCTGGCGGCCCTGGACGCGCTCGACGTGTGAGGCGCCCAGGGCAGGGGCTCAGCCCTGGAGCGCGGCGGCCTCCTCGGCCTCCACACTCTTGTTCCACTCGGCCTTGGAGGCCTGCCAGCCGTCCTCGTTACGGCCCAGCCTCCAGTACCCGGAGATCGAGAGCTGTTCCTTGGCCAGACCCAGCTCCACCCGCAGCATTCGGCGCAGGTCGCGTACGAAACCCGCCTCGCCGTGCACGAACGCGTGCACCCGGCCGTCGGGGAATTCCAGTTCCCGCACGGCCGGGACCAGCAACGATCCGGGGGTGGCGTCGCCGCGGTGCAGCCACCGCACGTGCACGTTCTCGCCCTCGGTGAGCTTCTGCTCCTCGGCGGTGTTCTCCACCTCCAGGAACACGTGCGCGATGGCGCCCTCGGGCAGGTGGTCCAGGGCGGCGGCGATGGCGGGAAGGGAGCTCTCGTCCCCGGCCAACAGGTGCCAGGCGGCCTCCGGGTCGGGGGCGTAGGCGCCGCCGGGGCCCAGGAAACGCAGCCGGTCCCCGTGGCGGGCACCGGCGGCCCACACCCCGGCCAACCCGAGGTCGCCGTGGTGGACGAAGTCGATGCTCATCTCACGCGCGGCCGGGTCCCAGGAACGCACGGTGTAGGTGCGGGTGACCGGCCACTGCTCCCGGGGCAGCTCGGCGCGCGCGGCCTCCAGGTCGAAGGTCTCGGGGTCCTGCGGGGTGGGCGCGGGGAACAGCAGCTTCACGTAGCTGTCGGTGGAGCCGTTGGTGTCGAAAGCGGCGAGTCCCTCACCGCCCAGTACGACCCGGATCATGTGCGGGGTCAGGCGCTCCACGCGCTCGACCCGACCGGTGTGTACGACCTGCTTCGGACGTGATGGCCGCTCCGACACGGCGCCCCCTCTCGCTCAGGTTAGGTGAACCTAACCAAGGACACCGTAGGCCACCACGACCGAACCGGGCAAACCGGCTTCCATCAGGTGGGAACCGTGAACGCGGTGTGCAATCGGGCGTCGTGCTCGTCGGCGCCGGCCCACAGCGCCGCCACCCAGGCCGCGCCGCCCGCGGTGCAGCCCGCTCCCAGCACCGGCGAGGCCGTGCCCAGGGTGAGCTTGTGCGTCAACGACTCCCGCACCGGAGCGGATCGGGCCAGCACCCCGCCGGCCAACACCACCGGTGACCGTTCACCCGGAACACGCACCTGGTGCACCGACTGCGCCAGGTGACCGGCGGCCGCGTTCACGATCACCTGCGCGGCGGCGTCGCCCTGGTGGTGGGCCTCGGTGACCAGCGGCGCGAACTCGGCCAGGGCGATCGGCGGGCCGGCCGTCAGCGTCCGGGCGAAGTTTCGGGCGTGCTCCTCGGGCATGTGGTCGGGCCCGTTGGGGCGCTGGCCGGGGATGACCCTTTTGGCGATGGAGCGCGCCAGTGGACTGAGCTCACCACCGATCCCCAACTGCCGGGCGGTCTCCCGGGCCGCCTGATGCCCGATCCAGAACGCCGACCCCTCGTCGCCGATCAGCCACCCCATCCCGTCCGCCGACCGGGCGCGCCGCCGACCCTCGATCCGGGTGGCGATCGCCCCGGTTCCGGCGATGAGGATGGTGCCGTCGCGTTCGGGCGTGCCCGAGGCGAAGGCCACCACGTCGTCACCGATGAAGCGCACGGCGCTCGGGGTCAGCCCCGCCTTGGTCATCGCCCGATCCATCCGGGCGCGGACGGCCTCCTCGCGCAGTCCGGACACCCCGGCCAGTCCGACGACGGTGGCGGCCACGGCCTCCCGGGCTCCGGTACCGGACCGGTCCAACGCGGTGCCGATCGCCTCGGTCAGTTGCTCCGCGGCCCTTTCGGGACCGTGGGTGTTGGGGTTGGCGCCCCCGGACCGGGCCTCGCCCCGCCGCTCGCCGGTCAGGGTGGTCACCAGGGCACGGGTGGTGGTGCCCCCCGCGTCCACCCCTACGACCAGGGCAGGGGAGGAGGAGAGAGGATTTCGTCGTGTCGTCACGAACAGAGGGTGCCCCGACCCCGGCCCCCTTACTCGCCCGACCAGCGCCGGAAAAAGCGGTGGCCGTCATCTCCCGTGGCCTGATAGTCATCGACCATGACGAAGAACCAGCAGGCCGTACCCATGAACGGGGCCCCGCGCGCGTGGACCGTGCGCCACGGGGACCGCGACGACTTCGCCGAGGTGGCCCGGGTCGTCGGCCTGGCACTCCTGGCCGACGAGTCCCCGGAGTCCATGCTGGAACGCATGCGGCCCCTGCACGACGCCGAGGGCTACGACCGGGTCCTGTACGCGGTGGACGACCGCGAGGGGCGTGAGGAGGTGGTCGGTTCCACCAACCACTTCCCCTACGAGATGACCCTGCCCGGCGGTCCCCGGGCGGTCGCCGGAGTGACCGGCGTGGGCGTGTGGCCCACCCACCGCCGCCAGGGCGTGCTCAGCTCCCTCATGCGCCGCCAGCTCACCGAGATCCACGAGTCCGGGGTCCACCACGCCGCCCTGTGGGCCTCCGAGGGTTCCATCTACGGACGCTTCGGCTATGGCCTGTCCGCCATCGAGACCTCGCTGACGGTCCACCGCCGCCACACCGTGCTGCGCGCCGACGCGCCGCGTGACCAGAACCTGCGCGTCATCCTGTCCGACCCCGAATCGGTCCGCGCCGACCTGGAACGCGTGCACCGCGAGGTCGCCGCCGTCCAACTGGGACAGTTCCAACGCTCCCAGGCGTGGTGGGACAAGCAATTGCGCGACGGCCCCAAGCAGCGCCGCGACCAGGGTCCGTTGATGGCCGTGGTGGTCTACGCCGGCCACACCCCGCTCGGATACGCCCTGTACCGCACCAAGGCCGGCTGGGGAACGGACGGATCGCAGGGCGAGGTGCACGTCATCGAGTTCACCGCCACCACTCCCACCGCCCGGGTCGCCCTGCTGGAACACCTGTTCAACCGGGACCTGACCGCCACGGTGACCTTCCACGAGCTGCCCGCCGACACCCCGATCCCGCACCTGTTGGTCGACCCCGAACGCGCCCGTCTCACCCCGCAGAACTCCCTGTGGGTGCGCCTGGTGGACGTGCCCGGCGCGCTGCGCGAACGCACCTACAAGGCGCCCTTTGAAACGGTCCTGGAGGTCACCGACCGCTACGCCCCCTGGAACGCCGGCCGCTGGCGGGTCAAGGCCGACACCGACGGCGCCCACGTGGAGGCCACCGAGGCCGCCGCCGACCTGGCCCTGGACGCCTCCCACCTGGGTGCGGCCCACCTGGGGCAGATCCCGCTCACCGGTTACCTGAACGCCGGCCTGATCACCGAGCACACCCCGGGCACCGTCGAGCGCCTGGACACCGCCCTGCACCGTACCGACGCGCCCTTCTGCGGCGTCGTCTTCTAAGAAGCGGGGAGGGATACGCGGACACCGCCCCGCACCGGGAACGGCCACCACCGCGCGGGGTGGTGTTCTGAGCGTCCGCCTCCGCTGGTGGGCATGTCGTGTCCCACCGCCGACGCGCACACGTGCCACCATCGGATCGGCCCGACCACCGACCCAGGGAGCGACATGACCAAGCAGATCCTCGAAGGCGAGTACCGGCCCAGCGCCTCCCAACGGACCAGGGACCAGGTGGAGCAGTACGAGCGCACCGGCGGCCGTGAGGCCAACACCCTCATGGACACCGGCATGCCCGTCATCATCCTCACCACCCGCGGCCGCAAGAGCGGCGACGTGCGCAAGACCGCCCTCATGCGGGTCGAACACGACGGCGAGTACGCCGTGATCGGCTCCGAGGGCGGCGCTCCCACCCACCCGGCCTGGGTGCACAACCTGCGCGCCGCCCCCGACGAGGTCGCCCTCCAGGACGGCCCCGAGCCCTTCGCCGCCCACGCCCGCGAGGTCGAGGGCGACGAACGGGGCCGCTGGTGGGACCGGGCCGTGGCCGCCTACCCGCCCTACGCCGACTACCAGAAGAAGACCGACCGCCACATCCCCGTCTTCGTCATCACCAAGGCCTCCTGAGCGGCCACCCCGTCAGGCCCGGTCCCGTTCCTCGGGGAACGGAACCCGGGCCGCCGAGAGCACCGACCCCAACGTCTTGCCGTGGGTGTCCGTGTGCGGGGACGTGGTCACCGTGTCATCGGACGCCCGCGCGCACACCACGATCAGGGCGTGCACGTCGTCCATACGGTGTACCTCCACCGGGCCGCGCACCCGATCGGACAACACCTCGCGCACCAGCTCCGGGGTCAGGCCCGCGCACAACACCGGGTACCAGCGCTCCTGCCGGGCGATGACCGCGATCGTGTTGAGGTTGCCCTTGTCCCCGGCCCTGGTGTGCGCGATCTCGCGCAGGACCACGCTCATACCGTTCCCTCCCCGACATAGGTGGTGCGGGGCTCGACCAGGTCGCGTCCCACCGTGGTCGACAGGATCCCGATCACCTCCGAGGCGCGGGTGCGGACCCCGCCGCCACCGGCCGGCCCGCACGTGTACAACGCGGTGACCTCCTCCTCCACGGCCTGGGCGATGGTCCGGTCCGCGCCCAGTCCCGCCACCCGCAGCCTGCACTCACCGACCTCGGCGGGGTCGTCCCCGCCACCGACGAGGTCCACCCGCACCGGAAGCAGTCCGCGCAACCGTTCGCGCACCACCTCACCGGCCAGCCGGGCACGCGCCCGAGCCCCGGGCCCGGCGTAGGAGATCTCGCCCTCGCCGCGAAAACCCGCCCAGTACCCCACGCTCACCTTGAGCCGCTCCGGCCGCGCACGGCCGCGCGCCCCCGACACCCGCACCCGGTCCGCTCCGACCTCCTCGGGCCGCACCCCGGTCAGGTCCAGGGTCACGTCCGGGGTCAGATAGGCGGTGGGGTCGGTGACCTCGTACGTCAGCTGCTCGGTCACGGTCCACCGGTCCACCCGCCCGCCCGTCCCGGGGAGCTTGGTGATCACCGCCGTACCGTCCCGGGAGACCTCGGCCAGCGGGAACCCCAGGTTCGCCAGGTCCGGGACGTCCTTGACACCCGGGTCGGCGAAGTAGCCGCCGGTGACCTGACCGGCGCACTCCAACAGGTGCCCCACCAGCGTTCCCGCCGCCATCGGCTCCTCGTCCCGAGGGTCCCACCCCAGGGAGTCCAGCAGCGGCGCCAGGAACAGGGAGGGGTCGGCGGCCCGCCCGGCGATGACGACGTCGGCGCCCCCGCGCAGCGCGGGCAGTAGGGCGTCGACCCCCAGATAGGCGTTGGCCGAGACCAACTCGCCGTGTTCCTCCAGAGGGCGGCCGTCCTCCCAGGCCGGCGCCGAAAGGTCGATCCGGTCCAGCACGTCGTCACCGGTGACCGCCGCGATCCTGGGCGACACACCCAGTTCGAGGGCCAGTTCGCGGGCCATGCGCGCGGCGCCGATCGGGTCGGCCGCCCCGGCGTTGGTCACCAACCGGGTGCCCCGGCGGGCCAGGGGCTCCAACAACGACGACAGGCGTCTGCGCAACAGCGGGTCGTGGCCGGGGCCGGAACCGTCGGTGGCGCGCAGGGACGCCAACGACACCGTCCTCTCGCCCAGGCACTCCAGGACCAGCGTGTCGAGCGCGCCGCGCTCCACCAGGTCGACGGCGGGTTCGAGGCGGTCGCCCGCGAACCCCGCCCCACAGCCGATACGGACGACTTCGGACACGTGCACTCCTTCGGTATCGGTACGTGTGTTCGGTTCCGCGCGGGGTCAGGACACCCAGAGCGGGATGACGCCCGTGGCCACCGCCGCGCCGAAGACCACCAGGCTCACCAGCCAGGCCCACGGCAACAGGAAGCGGATGTGCGAGCCGATGGAGACCCCGCTCAGCCCCACCAGCAGGTAGAAGGAACCGGTCATCGGGCTGATCGGGAAGCCCACGGTCTCCTGACCGGTGATGGAGGCCTGGGCCACGTGCGACGGTTCCACCCCGAATTCCGCGCCCACGGCCGTCAGCACCGGCATCACGGCGAAGTAGTAGGCGTCCGGTCCGAAGAGCAGGCTCATGGGCACCGCGAGGACCCCGATGAGCAGCGGCAGACCCGGGCCGAGGAAGGTGGGCATCGCCCCGGTCATGGCCTGGGCCATCGCGTCGATCATCCCGCTCTCCTCCATGACCCCGAGGAACACCCCGGCGGCCAGCAGGGTGCTGGCCATGAGAATCGCGCCCTTGGCGTGGGCGTCGATGCGGGCGGTCTGCTCCTTCATGCCGGGGTAGTTCAGGACGAGCGCGACGACCAGGGCGAGCATGAACACCAGCTCAGGCGGCAGCACCCCCGAGATGAGCACGCCCACGGTCGCCAGGGTCAGCAGCGCGTTGAGCCGGTACAGGCGCGGGCGCAGCAGTTCGGGGTTCTCGGACTCGTAGACGGGGGCCTGCTCCGCCGCTCCGCTCGCGGTGTGGTCGCCGCCGCCCACGCGACTCGGCGCCCGTTCCTCGGTCGGGACCGCGCGGAGCCGGTTCCGCTCGCGCACCCCCAGGTAGTAGGCGATGGCCACGCAGGTGATCATGCCGATGATCTGGGCGGGGATCAGCGGGACCCACAGGTCGTTGGCGGGGATCCCGCTGGCGGTCGCGGCCCGCGCGGTCGGTCCGCCCCAGGGGACGAAGTTCATGATTCCCGCGCCCAGGCCGGTGAGCGCGGCCAGGACCACGCGTCGCATGCCGAGCGCGTCGTAGAGCGGCAGCATCGCCGGGATGGTGATGAGGAACGTGGTGGCCCCGGCCCCGTCCAGGTGGGCCACCATCGCCAACACCACCGTGGCCACCGCGATGGTCACCGGGTTGTCGCCGGCGAACCGCAGCACCCGGCGGACGATGGGGTCGAACAGGCCCGCGTCGCGCATCACCCCGAAGTACAGGATGGCGAAGACGAACATGGCCGTGGTCGCGGCGACCCCGCCGATGCCCGCCGTCGCGAACTCCGCGACCTCGTCGGGACCGAAACCCATCAGGAACGCCGCGGCGACGGGTACCCCGATCAGGGCGACCACCGCGCCCACGCGGTTGGACAACAACAGCGCGAGCACCACGGCGATGGTCGCGAATCCCATGACGGTCAACATGCGGTCGGCTCCTCGGCTTCCAGGGGGTTGTGGCGCGGGCCACACGCGCCATGTTCGCCCTGGTCGTCCTTGCCTGTCCAGCATCGATCGGGCATTGACCTATGCTCTGAGAGCATGGATCTAACGCTGAGGCAGTTGGAGGTCTTCGCGACCGTCGCCCGTCGCGGGAGTTTCACCGAGGCCGCCGAACGGCTCCACGTCGCCCAGTCCTCCCTGAGCCGCACCGTGAAGTCGATGGAGCGGAGCCTGGGCGTGTCCCTGCTGGAGCGCACCACCCGCAGGGTGCGCTGCACCCCCGAGGGCGAGGAGGTGCTCGCGGTGGCCGAACGCCTGCTCTCCCGGCACCGGGCGGAGATGAACGGCCTGGAACGCTACCTGCGAGGTGATCGCGGCACGGTCACCGTGTCGACCCTGCCCTCCCTGGCGGCCACCCTGTTGCCCCCGGCGATCGTGCGCCTGCGCGAGGAGGCCCCCGAGGTCGACGTGCACGTCCTTGACGGCATGGCCGAGTCGGCCCTGGACCGGTTGGAGGCGGGCGAGAGCGACCTGGCGTTGGTGGCCGTGGGCCGGCTCCGTCCGGGACTCCACGCCTCGGCCCTGGTCCGTGACCGCTTCCTGGCGGTCCTGCCACCGGGGCACCACCTCGCGGAGCGGGACGAGACCACCTGGGCCGAACTGGCCGCCGAGCCCTTCGTCGTCACCGGTGGGGACTCCAGTGTCCGCAGGGTCGTGGAGGACGCCCTACGCGACTCGGGCGTGGACGAGCCGCACCTGATCCAGGCCGGCAACATCTCCACCGTGGGCGGTCTGATCGGCGCGGGAATCGGGGTCTCGGCCCTGCCCGCGCTCACCCTGCCGTTGATGGGCTTCGCCGAACACGCGCGGGTGCCGCTCCAGGGTCCGGTGACCGAACGCCGCATCAGCGTGGTCGTACCCGAACACCGGACCCTGGGGCCGGCCGCCGCCCGCCTGCTGCGGGTGTTGCGGCGGATGCGCGCCCTGGAACATCCCCTGCCCGAGGGCGCCGTCTGGGAGCCCTGACGGTTCCCGGCCGGTGCCGCCGGCCTCAGCGCGGGTCGGCCAGGACCTCCAACAGGCGGTCCACGTCGGTATCGGTGTTGTACAGGTGGAACGCCACCCGCAGTCGGCCATCGCGCACGGCCGCCGCGATACCCGCCTCGGCCAGACGCTCGGCCGCGCCCTCCGGCGCGGGCAGCGAAACGATCGCCGATCCCTTGCCCTCCAGTCCCGCCTCGGCGCGGAACCGGTCGGCCAGGGCGACGTCGTGCTCGTGGATGGCCGGCACTCCCACCCGTTCGATCAGGGCCAGGGAGTGTTCCAGGGAGACGAACGCCGGCCACACCGGTGCCATGTCCAGGCGGTTCGCCTCGGTGCCGTGTTCGATCGCGGCCCCGTACAGCGAGTCCCACTGATCCACGGCCGAGTACCAGTTGGCGGCCAGGGGTCGCAGTTCGCTCAACGCCTCGGTGGTCCCGGACAGGAACGCCGAACCCCGGGTGCCCAACAGCCACTTGTAGGCGCTGCACACCACGTAGTCGAACCGATCGTCGTCGCTGGGCAGCCAACCCGTGGACTGGGTGGTGTCCACCAGGGTCCGGGCGCCGTGGTCGGCGCAGGCCACGACGAGATCGTCCAGCGGGGCCAGGGCACCGTCGGCGGACTGGACCGCCGAGACCGCCACCAGCGCGGTGTCGGGGCGCACCTCGTCGGGCAGTCGGTCCAGGGGTACCTCGCGCACCCGTAGTTCGGAGCGGACGGAGAACGGGTGCACGGTGGAGCTGAACTCGTTCTCGGCGACCAGGACCTCGGACCCGGCGGGCAGGCTCGCGGCGACCGTTCCGGTGAACTGGGAGGTGTGCGTGCCGATGGCCACGCGGTCCGGGGTGAGTCCGGTCAGGCGGGCGTAGGCGGCGCGGGCGCGTTCGATGCCCGGGTCCTGGGCACCGGCGGAGAACCGCCCCGTGGCCACCTCGTGGATGTGCTCTTGGAGGGCCCGCGTCGCCGGGTGGGGCGTCAGGCCGTGGGTGGCGGTGTTGACGTAGGTGCCGTGCGCGGAGAACTCCCGTTGCGCCTCTTGCAGGCGCTGTGCCGTCTGGTCCATGGGAGGCATGGTCACAGGGCAAGGGGAGCGCTTCAAGGGCCGATCCGGTCGGGAGTGGCCCCTTCTCGGTCGGGCCGGCCCGGTCAGTTGCGGAACTTGGCCTGTGCGTCGGTGGAGCCGGCCATGAGTTTGTTGAGCAGGCGGACCAGTTCGCGGCGTTCCTCGGGTTCGAGGGCCTCGGCCCAGGCGCTCTCGCGGCGGTTGTGCGCGCGGAACACGCCCAGGATCGCCCCGTAGCCGGCCTCGGTCAGGCTGAGCTGGAGCGCGCGCCGGTCGTGGGTGGCGCGTTCGCGGGAGAGCAGTCCGTCCCGTTCCAGGGTGTTGAGCAGGGCGGACAGGGCGGCGCGGCTCATGCCGGAGATCTGGGCGGTGGTCTTGGCCTCCATGGGTCCGGCGAGCCAGAGCGCGAAGAGCACACGAAAGCCCGGCCAGGTCCAACCCCGTGGGCGGTGTACCGAGGACTCCAGGTCGTAGACGACCATGCTCGTCGCCCGGTTGAGGGTGAGGATCATGCGCATGGCCTCGGCGTTGACGGAGGGAAGCTCGCGTTCGGCCTTGTGCACCGCGTAGTCCACGAATGACCAGAAGGTGAGCTCGTCGGGGGGTGCGGTGTTGTGAGTCACGACGGCCAGCCTATAACTCGGCCCTTCGTCGGGTCGTTCTCGGTCGCGGTGGCGGGCACGTCGTGGATCGGCGCTCGAAGGGCGAAGGAGTAGCCTGCTTCTGTGAGCCGCGTCACCGATGCTTGGGGTCTGGGCCCCATGGTGCTGTGGTGCGCGACACGTTATGGTCAGATTCATCAAACATTTGATCATTTGGGCGGTTCGAGCCGTCCGCGACGAGTGAAGGGCCCTTCGACCATGGCAGCCAAGCCGTTCGCCTCCTCCGCCGACACCCAGGCCAAGGAACAGACCCTCGAAGTCCTGGCCGACGGCGTCTACGCCCTCACCGCGGAGGGCGACCCCAACGTGGGCGCCATCGAGGGCGAGGACTTCGTCGTGGCCTTCGAGGCACTGGCCACCCCCACCGCCGCCGGGGAATGGCTCGCCAAACTGCGCGAGCACACCGACAAGCCCGTCCGCTACCTGGTGCTCTCGCACTACCACGCGGTCCGCGTCCTGGGCGCCAGCGCCTTCGACGCCACCATCATCCTCACCCACGAGAAGACCCACGAACTCATCCGCGAACGCGGCAAGGAGGACTGGGACAGCGAGTTCGGCCGCATGCCGCGCCTGGCCAAGGACGCCGACTCCGTGCCCGGCCTGACCTGGCCCACCCAGACCTTCGCCGACCGCACCACCATCGACCTGGGCGGCGACCGCGGCGAACTCGTCCTGCAGTACTTCGGACGCGGCCACACCGAGGGCGACATCGTCGCCTGGCTGCCCGAACAGAAGATCCTCTTCGCCGGCGACCTCGTCGAGGCCCAGGCCGCCCTCTACACCGGCGACGCCTTCCACAAGGACTGGGCCGGCGCCACCCTCGACAACGTCAAGGCCCTCCAGGCCGAGATGCTCGTCGGCGGACGCGGCGCCGTCAGCCGCGGCCGCGCCGAGGTGGACGCCGCCATCGAACAGACCCGCAACTTCCTCGACGTGATGATCCGCGAGGTCGGCGCCGTCCACGAACGCGGCGGCACCCTCAAGGAGGCCTTCACCGCCACCCACGTCGCGCTGGTCGACGACTACGGCCACTGGCCCATCTTCGAGCACTGCCTGCCCTTCGACGTCTCGCGCCTGTGGGACGAGTTCTCCGGCATCGAACGACCCGTCATCTGGACCGCGGAGCGCGACCGCCAGGTCTGGGATCAGTTGCAGGACTGACCCTCCCTCTCCACCATCCACCGCGCCCGTACGGGGCGCCCCGAGATACGGAGCCCACCATGCCGCACCCCCCGGCGCCCCGACCACCCGCGGACCCCACCACCGACCCCGTCCTGGTGCTCGGCGCGGGACCGGTCGGACAGACCGCGGCCCTACTGCTCGCCCGACGCGGGGTCCCCGTACGGATCGTCGACGCCCGCCCCGGGCGCGACGCGGTCGGTTCCAAGGCCATCTGCCAGCAACGCGACGTCCTGGACGTGTGGGAATGGCTCGGCGGCGGCACCATCGCCGAAGAAGGCCTGACCTGGAACACCGCTCGCACCTTCTACCAGGGCCACGAACTGTTCAGCGTGCGCCTGCCCGACCCGGGAGCCTCCTCCCTGCCCTCCTTCGTCAACCTCTCCCAGTCCCGCACCGAGGAGGTCCTCGACGACCTCCTCGCCGAGGCCGGGATCGTCATCGGCTGGAACCACGAGGTCACCGGCCTGGACCAGGACGAACACGGTGTCAACGTCGAGTGCGCCACCCCGCACGGACCCGTCCGCCTGCGCGGCTCCCACGCGATCTCCTGCCTGGGCGCCCACGGCGGCGTCGTCCGCGAGGCACTGGGCGTGGACTTCACCGGCACCAGCTTCGACGACCGCTTCCTCATCTGCGACATCCGCGCCGACCTGGGCGACTGGGAACGCGAACGCCGCTTCTACTTCGACCCCGAGTGGAACCCCGGCCGACAGGTCCTCATCCACCCCTGTCCCGACTCGGTGTTCCGCATCGATTGGCAGGTCCCCGCCGACTTCGACCTGGAGACCGAGGAGTCCAGCGGCCGCCTCGACGCCCGCATCCGCCAGATCGTGGGCGAGACCCCCTACGAGATCGTGTGGCACTCGGTGTACCGCTTCCACACCCGGGTGACCGACCGCATGCGCCGAGGCCGGGTCCTGCTCGCCGGGGACAACGCCCACCTGGTCGCCCCGTTCGGCGCCCGCGGCCTCAACTCCGGGGTCCAGGACGTCGAGAACGCCGCCTGGAAGATCGCCTACGTCCGCCACGGGTGGGCCGACGAGACGCTCCTGGAGAGCTACCACACCGAACGTCACGCCGCCGCCTTGGAGAACGCCGACATCACCAGCGCCACCATGCGCTTCCTCGTCCCCCACGACGAGGCCGATCACCGGATGCGCCTGGAAGTGCTCCAGCGCGCCCTCACCGACCCCGACGTCCACCCGAAGGTCGACTCCGGGCGCCTGGCCGAACCGTTCTGGTACTGCGACTCGACCCTCACCACACCCTGCCCCGAACGGCCCTTCGGCGGTCGACCCCCGCGCGGTCAGGCGCCCACGCCCTGCCCCGGCGTGATCCTGCCCGACGTGCCGCTGGCCCTGGCCGAGCGACCCGACCTCATCCGACTGCGACCCCTGCTGCGCGAAGGCCTCACCCTGCTGCTGGGCCCCGCCCCCGAGGGAACCGACGCCGAGACCCTGCGCGCCGCCGTGCACACCATCGCCTCCCGGGCCACCCCCGCCCCGGTCGCCACCCACCACCTGGTCGACGTCGATCCCACCGGTGCCCTGTGCCAGGCCCTGACCCCCGAGCCCGGGCAGGTGTGGCTGATCCGCCCCGACGCCCACGTCGCCGCGGTCGTCGCCGGCACCGACACCGACGCCGTGCGCGCCGCCGTACGCACGGCCCTGGGCCGGGCCGTCACCGAGACCGCGCCCGCGTGGTCCACCGCCCTGACGTAGGACACCGCCCGCCCGGGCATCCCACCAGCAGACCCACGAACTCCAGGAGGACGACGATGGCCCACTACCGCCAGGTCGGCGAGGTGCCCCGCACCCGTCACACCCAGCACCACAACCCCGACGGCGGCCTGTACTACGAGGAGCTCATGGGGGAGGAGGGCTTCTCCGCCGACTCCTCCCTGCTCTACCACCGGGCTATCCCGTCGGCCATCGTCGACGCCGCCGAGTGGGAGGTCCCCGACCAGTCCCGCAAGCGCAACGCCCCGATGATCCCTCGCCACCTCAAGCTCCACGACCTCTTCCAGGGCCAGGAGTGGAAGGCCGCCGACGTCGTGGAGTCCCGCCGCCTGGTCATGGGCAACGACGACGTGCGCATCTCCTACGTCGTGGCGGGGGCGCCCTCGCGCCTGTACCGCAACGGCATCGGCGACGAGTGCGTCTACGTCGAATCCGGCACCGCCCGCGTGGAGACCGTCTTCGGTGTGCTGGAGGTGGGCCGCGGCGACTACGTCATCCTGCCCCGGGCCACCACCCACCGCTGGGTGCCCACCGGCGACGAACCGCTGCGCGCCTACGCCATCGAGGCCAACAGCCACATCGCCCCGCCCAAGCGTTACCTGTCCCGCTACGGCCAGTTCCTGGAGCACTCGCCCTACTGCGAACGCGACCTGCGCGGCCCCCAGGGACCACTGCTGGCCGAGGGCGAGAACGTCGACGTGCTCATCAAGCACCGAGGCGACGGCCCCGGCGGCATCTCCGGCACCGTCTACACCTACCCCACCCACCCCTTCGACGTCGTGGGTTGGGACGGCTGCCTGTACCCGTACGCGTTCAACGTCGAGGACTTCCAACCCATCACCGGCCGCGTCCACCAGCCGCCGCCCGTCCACCAGGTCTTCGAGGGCAACAACTTCGTCATCTGCAACTTCGTGCCCCGCAAGGTCGACTACCACCCCGCTTCCATTCCGGTGCCCTACTACCACTCCAACGTCGACTCCGACGAGGTCATGTTCTACTGCGGCGGCGACTACGAGGCCCGCAAGGGGTCCGGCATCGGGCAGGGCTCCATCTCCCTGCACCCGGGCGGGCACTCCCACGGCCCCCAGCCCGGCGCCTACGAGCGCAGCGTCGGCGTGCAGGCCTTCGACGAACTCGCCGTCATGGTCGACACCTTCCGACCCCTGGACCTGGGCGAGGGCGGCGTCGCCGTCGACGACGGCGTCTACGCCTGGACCTGGTCCAAGGGCCGGCGGGACAAGTGACGGGAGAAGGCATGGGTGACGTCCTCTACCGAGGCCTGTTCGACGACGCCGCGCTGTTCCCACCCGGCAACGCGCCCATGGGCCAGGCCCTGCCCGCGCACCGGGAGCACCGCGCGTCCGCGCGCGCCCCCTACGTGGGCCCCTTCCTGGTCTCCGGGGGACGCGTCGGTGAACTGCGCGCCGTCCTGGCCCGCGAGGAACCAGCGTCCGAACCGCTGGACGTGGTCATCACCGTCCCCGGTGGCGCCGACGACGTACCCGGCGCCCTCGACTCGCTCGGCGTCGACCCGGTCCTGAACCTGGTCGGCATGGAGGTCGCCGCCGCACCGGGCGAGGCCTCCGACACCGCCACCGCGCTCACCAAGGCACTGCCGGGCGGCGCGGTCGGCTACGTCGAGGTGGCCCGAGGAGTGAAGGCGGGCGCCGACATCGCCGCCCTGGCCGGCACCGGCGCCAACGCCAAGTTCCGCACCGGCGGGGTGAAGGCCGAGGCCCATCCCACCGAGGCCGAACTGGCCGACCTGCTCTGGGCGGCCATCACCGCCGGGGTCCCGTTCAAGTGCACGGCCGGACTGCACCACGCCGTCCGCCACACCACCGACGAGGGCTTCGAACAGCACGGATTCCTCAACGTCCTGCTGGCCACCCACACCCTGCTGAACGCGGGGTCGGCGGCCGACGCCGAAGCGGCCCTGGCCGACCGGGACGGTCGCGCACTGGCCGCCCGTATCGCCGCCCTGTCCGACCTCGAACAGGCCGAGATCAGAGCCCGGTTCCGTTCCTTCGGCACGTGCAGCATCATCGACCCCCTGGAGGACCTCACCGTCCTCGGGGCCCTCTAACGACCCGGAAAGCGAGTTCCATGCCCGACAGTTGGCTCGACATCGCCCCCGACGCGCAGTTCGGCCCGGCGACCCTGCCCTATGGGGTGTACACCGTCGACGGCGCGCGCCCCCGCGTGGGCGTGGCCGTGGGCGAGTACGTGCTGGACCTGGGCGCGGTGGCCCGCGCCCAGGGGGCACCGTTCGCCGAGGCGGTGAGCGGCCCGAACCTGGACGCCCTGATGGCCGCCGGTCGGCCGGTGTGGGACCAGGTGCGCCAGAGCCTGACCACCTGGCTCACCGACCCCGTCCACGAGCAGGTCGTGCGCCCCCACCTGGTGGACCGCGCCGCGGTGACGCTGCACCTGCCGTTCACCGTCGGCGACTACGTGGACTTCTACGCCTCCGAGCACCACGCCACCAACGTCGGTCGCATCTTCCGGCCCGAGCAGGAGCCACTGACTCCCAACTGGAAGCACCTGCCCATCGGCTACCACGGCCGTTCGGGCACCATCGTGGTCTCGGGCACCGACATCGTGCGCCCCACCGGCCAGCGCAAACCGCCCACCGAACCCGTCCCGGTGTTCGGTCCCTCCGCGCGCCTGGACATCGAGGCCGAGGTCGGATTCGTCGTCGGCACACCCAGCGCCATGGGCGAACGGGTGCCGGTGGACGACTTCGCCGACCACGTGTTCGGGGTGTTCCTGCTCAACGACTGGTCCTCGCGCGACCTCCAGGCCTGGGAGTACGTGCCGTTGGGCCCGTTCCTGGGCAAGTCGTTCGCCACGTCCATCTCGCCGTGGATCGTGCCGGTCGCCGCCCTGGAGTCGGCCCGCGTGGAACAGCCCGCCCAGGACCCGGAGCCGCTGCCCTACCTGAAGGGCGAGCGGTCGTGGGGCTTGGACCTGCGCCTGGAGGTGCGGCTCAACGGACACGTGGTGTCCAACCCGCCCTTCTCCCAGATGTACTGGACCGCCGCCCAACAGTTGGCGCACATGACCGTCAACGGGGCTTCGTTGCGCACCGGCGACGTGTACGCCTCCGGTACCGTCAGCGGCCCCGAGGTGGAACAGCGTGGTTGCCTCCTGGAACTGACCTGGTCCGGCAAGGAGCCCATCAAGCTGCCCGACGGCACCGAACGCGCGTTCCTGGAGGACGGTGACGAGGTCACCATCACCGCCACCGCCCCGGGCCCCGACGGAACCAGGGTGGACTTCGGCGAGGTCACCGGCAAGATCCTCCCTGCCCGGTAACCCTCTCCGGGCGGCGGTCCGTCACCGACCGCCGCCCGGCACGTGGCCTACAGTGGGCCGACCATGAGCGACCTCCTCGGCATTAACCACCCGACCCTGTCCAGCCCCGATCTCGACGGGCTCGTGGGGTACTACACGGAGCTGCTCGGAGCGGTACTCGCGTTCGAGCGCGCCGCGACCTCCACCACCCCTTGGATCGCGGTCGTCGACGTCGGCGGGGGCGACCACCTCATGATCGTCGAGGCCGGCGACGCCCACCCCACCGGCCTCGACCCCATCGGCGGGGCCGGATGGGGTCTGCGCGTGGGCACACACGCACGACTGTGCGAGATCCGCGAGCGCCTCCTGGAGACCGGAGGGCCGGTCGGAGAGATCGAGACGCTGCCCACGCAGGGGACGATGACGGCACGCGACCCCGACGGGCGCCCCGTGGACGTTCGAGCCCACCGCCCCCGACCCTGATGGCCTCGGCCCCGGCCGGGTCACGTGGTTCTCGCCCTCTTGTCGCCGACAATGAGGGGCCCAGGGCCGGGGAGGGCGGATGGCGGGAGAGCGGGATCGGAGCGAAGGAGCGCGCCGCGCGTCGGGTGCCGTCGCGTTTGCCTTCGATTCGGCCAACGCATCGTCTTCGACGCGACACGGTGTAGGGGTGTTCAGCAGCGCGTTCACGACAGGGCGGATGAAGTCGCCCGGCTCTACGAGAACCCCGAAGTTTTCGTGTCCCAGGGGCTTGACCACCATCTCGCGGTGGAGTTTCGCGAACCGGCCCTGGAAGAGGTGCGATCCCAGCGTTTCCCGGAACATCCCTACCGGTTGAGCAGCCTGTACGTGACCGATGGTGGCCAACCCATCCCCGAGGTTCTGGTGAACGGACACATCGACATCGTGGGGATCGACCGTGAAGTGCGCGCGAACCTCCTCCGACCAGGGGACTCTCCTGCTTGTTGATTCGTCCGGGACCTCAGGGTGTCCCCGTGACGGGAGTGATGGCGAGAGTGCTTTCTCCACTAGAGTGCAGCGCTGTTCGATTGCGGATGGTATAAATGTCCGGGATTCTCTCTGGAATTGATCAGATGCGGGCATTAATGTCAGGAAAAGGGAACATGCCATCTACGGTGGGTGGGAGAGCCAGTGGTGCTCAGGAGGCTTACTCGAAACCAGTGCGAGCGAAGGTGTCGAGCAAGCATGGGAGACTTCTACTCGTTCTCGGGGCGGTAGCGCTCGTATTGGCCGTCCTCGTCGGCTGGTTCGCTGGGAAGGCCATGGGAGGCCAAGAGTCATCGGGGACGACGGCCGAGGGCGGACAGTCGGATGGCACTGAACCGACCATGGAGGATGGGGAATCCGACTCACCTTCGGACTCCAACGAACCCGACAGTTATGGGTTGAGCTCGTTCTCCGTGCAGCATGGGGCCGACATCACCGAAGACCAGTACCCGGTTGGATTCTCGGATTCACCCGAAGGCGGAGTTTCCATGGTCGTCGTCTATCTTCGTTGGAAGTCGACCAACAGCGCCGAGAGTCTCGCGGAGCTGATGAATACCTATCATGATCTCGACTCCGAGGTGACCCGGGAAATAGTCGAAGAGGAAGTGCTGGATCAGCGATCCGAAGACATCTCTCGTATCGCGAACAGGGAAGGCGTGTTTTTCAACGCCGATCTGTTTCCGATGCCAGGGGAGGTTTTCGAGATCACTCCTGTCGGGGTGACATGGTGGTCGACGGGTGAGGACACGGTCGACATGTTCGTTCTAGCCGACGAAGGGTTCGACATCAGTTTGGGAACGCGTTATACCCGTCGTTACATCTACGGTTTCACGATTCAGTGGAACCCCTCGGTGAGAGGCGGCGATTGGTTGGTGACCTCACAGGATGATCCTTCTAGAGATCCCGACTACCAGCCTGCCGAAGAGGAATACCACCTCGATCACGAGTACTGGACCCCCATCGCCGGTGTGACACCTTACGACTATCCCACGCACTCGGATCCGCCAAGGTACTGAGGGAGTCGACGAAAACCAACTGACGGGACCGTGGGCCCGGCGTGAGAGTGGCACCGCTCCGGGCCCAAGACCCCCGTCAGTATCGGTCTCGGCCGGGTCACGTGGTTCTCGCCCTCTTGTCGCCGACAATGAGGGGCCCAGGGCCAGGGAGGGCGGATGTCGGAAGAGCGGGGTCGGAGCGAAGGAGCGCGCCGCGCGTCGGGTGCCGTCGCGTGGCGACCGGCCTTGCTTTCCAAAGCGGACCTGCGCGCCGTCGCCGCACGGGTCTGGCGGGACCTGAAGGAGAGCCAGTTCAGCCTGCTCGCCGCGGGAATGGCGTTCCGGGCGCTCCTCGCGCTGTTCCCCGCCCTCATCGCCGTGGTCAGCGTCTTCGGAATCCTCGCCGACCCGGACGACCTCACCGACCAGATCGGCACCTGGCTGCACGCCGTCCCCAAAGCCGCACGGGAGCTGATCGAGGACCAGCTCCGCACCATCATCGCGACCGACACCGGGACCCTCGGGTTCGCGTTCGGCGGCTCCGTCCTCCTGGCGACCTGGAGTGCCTCCGGCGGCATGTACGGGCTGATGCAGGGCTGCAACGCCGCCTACGACGTCGTGGACAGGCGCAACTACCTCGTCAAGCGCGGCATCGCCCTGTCGTTGGCCCTGGGCGTGGGCGCCTTCCTGTGCGTCGGTGCCGGTTCGATGGTCGTCATCCCGGTACTGCTGGACCAGGTCGGCCTGAACCGGATCGCCGCACTCCTGGTCATCGTCGGCCAGTGGATCGTGCTCGGGTGCGTGACCGTCATGGGCCTGGCCGTCGTCTACCGGATCGCGCCCCACCGCGAGTCACCCTCGGGCCGCCGGCTCACCCCGGGCGTGTTCATCGCGACGGTGTTGTGGGTCGCGGGCTCCTGGGTGTTCACCTTCGCCGTGCAGCGGTTCGGCCACTTCGGCGCGACCTACGGCACACTCGCCGGGGTGATCGTACTGATGCTGTGGCTGTGGTTGTCCTCGATGATCGTGCTGTTGGGGGCCGTGGTCAACGCCGAACTCGAACGTCGGCGCGTGACCGCCCCGACCTAGGGCGTGTACGTCTTGGCGGACAGAGCACCGAGCAGCGCGAGGGCCTCGGCGCTACGGCTCGCCGGCTCCGCCTGGTAACAGAGCAGCTGTTGGCCCGGCGTCTCGGCGACGTCGAAGGTGTGCACCCGAAGCGTCAGCTCACCGACCAGTGGATGCACGAAACCCTTGACCTCCATGCGTTTGCCACGGGCCTGGTTGTGTTCCCAGAACCGCGCGAACTCCGGGCTCGCCCCGAGGAGACCGTCGACGAGCGAACGAATACGCGGATGCTCCGGCGCCCGCCCCTGCGCCAACCGGAGCGCGGCCACCGAGTTGCGCGCCGCGAGCCACCAGTCGGCGTGGAACTCGCGGGCGTCCGGGGCGAGGAACACGTGCTCCACCAGGTTGCGGCCGACGGGAAAGCCGAGGTAGAGGGCCTCGCCGAGCACGTTGTGCGCGAGAACGTCGTAGGCCGCGTTGGTGATGAGCACGGGGGTGTCCGGCCACGAGTCCATCAGCCGCAACAGGTGCGGGTCCACCCGCCGCGCACCGAGGTCGGCGCGTGGACGGGGCGCCAGACCTGCCAGGCGGTAGAGGTGGCCGCGCCCGTCGTCGTCCAGGGTGAGCGCGTCGGCGAGAGCGTCCAGGACCTGCGCCGAGGGCCCGGTCTCCCGCCCCTGTTCGAGCCGGACGTAGTAGTCCACGCTCACGTCGGCGAGCATCGCGACCTCCTCCCGGCGCAGGCCGGGCACCCGGCGCCGGGCGTTACCGTGCAATCCGACGCTCTGCGGCGTGGTCGCGTCACGGCGGGCCCGCAGGAATCGGGCCAGGGCGGGTGTGGTCATGTCGAAACGCTACCCCGCGCCGGGCCCTGGGAGGGAGGGTGCGGTGCACCCAGGCTCGCACCGGCCTGGTCCGGTCGGCCGAGCGCGCACAGGGTGGTGTCTGGACAGAAGAAGGACTCTCACCCAGAGGTTGGGCACCACCATGACAGACCATCCCTACGTCGGCCTGTGGGTCACCGCCGACGGCCACATCCGACACGAACTGTTGCCGGAGGGACGCTACGTCGAGGCCCGAGGCAGCCGGGAACGCGCCTACACCGGCCGGTACACGGTGACCGGCACGCACATCGACTACGTCGACGACACCGGTTTCAGCGCCGACGGCGACTTCGTCGAAGCGAACACCCTGCACCACGCCGGCATGGTGCTCACCCGTCGCGCCGAAGAGGAGAACGCCTGATGAAGGAGATGTCGGACAAGGTCGTACTCATCACCGGAGCCTCCAGCGGCATCGGAGAGGCGACCGCGCTGCACCTGGCCGAGCGGGGTTGCGTCGTGGTGCTGGGAGCGCGCCGAATCGACCGGCTGCGGTCGCTGGTCGAGCGCATCGAAGAGATCGGAGGGCGGGCCCACGCCCACCCCCTCGACGTGACCGACGCCGACGACGTGCGCGCCTTCGTCGACCGCGCCGTCACCGAGCACGGGCGCGTGGACGTACTCGTCAACAACGCTGGCGTCATGCCGTTGTCGCCGCTTGCCGCGCTCAAGACGGACGAGTGGACTCGCATGCTCGACGTCAACGTGCGTGGACTGCTGCACGGCATGGCCGCGGTACTCCCCGTGTTCGAGGCCCAACGCGGCGGCCACGTCGTGACGATCGCCTCGGTCGGGTCCCACGAGGTGTCGCCCACGGCGGCCGTCTACTGCGCCACCAAGTCCGCCGCCTGGGCGATCACCGAGGGGTTGCGCCTGGAGAGCGAACCCTGGCTGCGCGTATCGACGATCACGCCCGGCGTGGTCGAGTCCGAACTCGCGGAGACGATCACCGACCGCACCGCACGCGAGGCGATGGTCGCCTATCGGGCCAACACGATCCCGGCGGCGGCGATCGCCCGCGCCATCGCCTTCGCCATCGAGCAGCCAGAAGAGGTCGACGTCAACGAGATCGTGGTGCGGCCGACCGCGCAGCGTTGAGGTGAAGCGGCCGGTGCGTCCTACGTGGTTCCCAGGGGCCCGAGGGACGCACCGGTCCCGTTCTCGCTAGGCTCTCGCGAAAAGAATCGAACAGATGGGCGACGATGCAGACGAATCCGGTACGCCACACGGTCAACGCCGTCACCCTCACGTCTTTGATGTCCTTTATCGTTCTTTTGATGCTGGTCATCTTCGTGATGTCGACCAAGAGCGGTGTCAATTCCTCGGACACACTCCTGCGAATCCACCTATGGGGATCGCTCGCCCTGGCCGTCGTCCTGTGGCTCACCTTCAAGGTGGCCACCCGTCAAGTGTTGATCACCGACACAGGATTCGAGTTGCGGGGCATGTTCGTCGACCGCTTCGTGCCCTTCCACCTGGTCGACTTCGTGACCATCACCGGAGGGCTCGCCCTGGTGCTGACCGATGGCGGACATCGGCCGATTCCCGGATTCGACCCCTCGCCCTATGGGGAAATGCGGCGCTACCGGCTCCACCACGCCCCGGGGGATCGACTTCAGGAGGAACTCGACCGCTCTCGGCTTCGGGACGTGGAAGGGGAGGCGCACGAGACGACTCGGTTCCGGCCGGACCTGCTCGTACTCGTGGCGACCCTGGTTTTGAGCTTCCTCTCCGCCCAGGCTATCGGGTACCTCGTCGCGCCCTGACAGCAGCGATAGAAGTCCATCGCGCTCTCCGCGGAGGTACCGAACTCCGCCGCGTAGTCCACCGCCTCCGCGACCGACTTCGACGACGCCCCTGAGGATGCCTCCGCGCCCCCGTCACGCCACACCGTTGCGCTCGCTGGCTTGACAAGAGCCCTACGCGTCAACTTATGCTTTACGCATGCAAGAGAAGTTAACAGAAGCGCTGCGGGCTTTGAAATCCCACACGGACGCCCTCCTCGCGTCACGCGTCCTGACCGCCACCAACGACTGGGCCAACCCGATCGGGCACGCCGTGAGCATGCAAACGGCAGCCGAGGACGTTGTGCGCGCGGTCGTGGAGCAAGCACGCCAGAACGGCGCTACGTGGCAGGTGATCGGCGACGCCCTCGGCGTGAGCAGGCAAGCGGCGTTTCAGCGCTACGGCAAACCCATCGACCCCAGAACAGGACAACCCATGAACAACACCCCGCTCCCCGGCACCGTCGAACTGGTCGCTTCCGTGATCGAAGACCTCGCCTCCGGGCACTGGTCACGTGTCACCGAGCAGTTCGACCCGACCATGCGCGACGGACTTTCAGAGGACGCGCTCGCCGCCGCGTGGGCGCAGATCGTCGGCCTGTCGGGAGCGTTCGAGGGGCAGGGAAAGCCGGAGGTCGCCCGGGCCGGTGATGTGACGGTCACGAACACGCCGATCTCGTTCGAGGCGGGCGACTACACCGCACGGATCACGTTCCGTGACGACCGCACCATCGCCGGGCTGCACATACTCGAAAGGCAGACGTCGTGACCATGAAACCTCCAGTCGGCTCGAAGACGGCCCAGGCCCGAGGCGGACCCCGCATGAACAGACGCGACCTGCGATCCATCAGCGTGTTCACCATCTTGTCGTTCGCGCTCGCCTGGTTGCTCGCGCTCCCGCTCTGGCTCGGCGATGGACTCACCAGCCCTTGGTTCCCCGCCGTCGCCGTCGCGACGATGATGACACCGACGATCGCCGCCCTGATCGTCGTGTTCTTCATGGAACGACCGCGGCACAAGGCGTGGACGCTGGGACTATGGCCGCTCAGGCCGGCTCCAAGGCTGCTCGGCTACGCCGCCCTGGGGATCTTCGTGCCCATCGCACTCGTCCTGGTTGCGCTCCCAGTCGGCGCGCTCCTGGGGGTCTACCCGGCCGACTTCGCGAACTTCTCCGCCTTCCAGCAGTCCCTCGACGAGCAAGTGGGCACATCGGGAGCGGCCGAAACCCCGATCCCGATCGGTGCGCTCATCGCCCTCCAGCTCGCCACACTCCCCCTGGCGGCGTTCATCAACCTCATCCCAGCGCTGGGCGAGGAACTCGGGTGGCGGGGATGGCTGCTTCCCAAGCTGATGCCTCTAGGCACTCTTCCGGCTCTGTTGGTCTCCGGCGTGATCTGGGGCCTTTGGCACGCCCCGCTCATCCTGCTCGGGTACAACTACCCCGGCGCGCCGGGCTGGCTCGGCCTGACCGCGATGGTCATCATGTGCGTCCTGATCGGTGCGGTCTTCGGCTGGCTGCGGCTCCGATCAGGATCGGTATGGCCCGCCGCCCTCGCCCACGCCGCGTTCAACGGGGCCGGCGGCAGCTACCTCCTCTTCGCGATGGCGGGCGAGCACATCGACACCACGCAAGCGACGATCCTTGGCTGGAGCGGTTGGATCGTACCGCTCGCGTTCGTGGTGATCCTGATCGCCACCGAACAGTTCGACCCGGCCAAGCACCCGACCACCCCGCCACGGAAATCCGAGTCACCGTCACCATCTACCCATCGAATCAACGACTCGGAACACTAGGCGTTCGCGAAAAGAAGCGAACCGGTAGGCGACGATGCGGACGAAACCGGTATGCCGCACGGTCACCGCCGCCACCCTCACGTCTCTGATGTCCTTCACCGCCCTGTTGACGCCGGCCATCACAGGAGGGCTCGCCCTGGTGCTGACCGATGGCGGACATCGGCCGGTCCCCGGCTTCGCCACGCCCCGGGTACCCTTCTCCAGAACGAATTCGACCGCTCTCGGCTTCGGGACGTGGAAGGGGAGGCGCGCGAGAGAAGCCGATTTCGCCCGGACCTGCTCGTACTCGTGGCGGCCCTCGTTCTGAGCTTCCTCACCGCCTACTCCCTCTTGTGCCTTTTCGCGTCCTGACCGGGGCACTAGAAGTCCATCGCGGTCTCCGAGGACGTGCCGCCGGATCCACCTTGGCCCTGAATGCTCCGAATGTGCACCAGGCGGGTGAGTCGAATGGCCGGGCGGATCAGGAGTTCGATGCTGCCGATGAGAAAGCACCAGGTCCCGGGGACCATCATGCTCGAATAGAAGAACATGATGCTCCCGGCGATGAACCACGCCGCGATCAGGATGTCGTTGCAGATGCTGACGACTTCGTAGCGACGCCGGATGACCAGCTCATGGTGGCCGATGTGCACGGTCAATGGCCGGTGCTCGGGCATGTGTCCTCCCTCGGGTACCTCCTCGTATCCTGCACGTGCTGTACATGCCGGACACGCTCCGTGATGGGGCGTGTCGCCCAGAATCCGTTTTTCCCGCTCGTATCCGGGGCCTGAGCGCCTCGTCCATCCCTCTCCGCGAGGGGTGCTCCCGCAGGAGTGCCCGCCGGTCGTTCTGCGTGCTGTCACCGTCCGGCGCCCGAGTGATGAACGTGTTGAGTCGGATGGTTCCGCGTTCGATCCAGGACCGGATCGTGGCTCGAATCGTTGGAGCACGAACGAACGCGGACGACCTGTTGACGTGTCTTCCCGAGGAAGGTGCGGAGACCGACCCGCGCGGAACGAAGGCGGGATGAGACTCCGGTCGGATCTCAGGTCTTGGTGGCCACGAGCCGGTTCGCGGTCGTTCGGGGATGCTCGACCGCGCTGGTGTGGTCATTCCCCGAACACGCGAACGGCCACCGTCCGATGAGCCAGGACACCACCTTCGGCATTCCTGTTCCTCCTCGGTCGAGGGGAAGACTCTGGGAAACCGGGTTCGGAATTCGGGATGACAATCGAGAATGCGGAATTCGGTATTCGCTAACAGACACCGGGGCCTCACGCAACCGTCTGGCCGTGACCACAAGATAGGTATAATGCCATCGACGGTCACTGTGATGTCAGGGACTTCCGCACCATCGGATGACGGGTTGCATTAACGTCGAAGATGTGGCCTAGCGTTCATGACGCCCATCGAACCCGATGGGCGATAAGCGCCCCGGGTCGTCCTTTCCGGCAAGCACGACTCAGGTATGACTCTCCTCGCGGACGCCCCTGATATCCCACGACGTCGTGATGGTTCGCTCTTTCCGATCATCGTGAAGCATAGAGAACGGAGTGCGAGTGCACCTGGACAGTGTCTCCACACCACGGAACGAAGACTCCGCCGCGCACGCGGCGGCCGTGGCCGAGGAGCAGTCGGTCCTCGACGAGGCCTTCGCCCGCCGCGACGAGCTACTCCAGCACCTCGACGCCGAACTCGCGATCCCGGCGGGCGACGCGACCGGGCATGCCCGGATGCGCGTGTTGGCCGCCCACCGCGAGGATCTGCGGCGCGCCGACCAGGGTCTGATCTTCGGCCGACTCGACGCGCTCGACCGGACGGTCCTGCATGTGGGGCGGGTCGGCATCTCCAGCGCCGGAGACGACGATGATCCCCTGGTGATCGATTGGCGTGCACCGGCCGCACGGGCCTTCTACACCGCGACACCGATCGACCCCCAGGGCCAGGGCCGACGTCGCCACGTACGCGTCGACGGGTGCGTGGTGATCGGCGTCGATGACGAACCACTCGATGGGTCGGGTGCGAACGAGCTGGTCGGTGAGGGCGCCCTGCTCGCAGCCCTCGACGAGCGGCGCACCGGCCGAATGGGCACCGCCGCGGCCACCCTGCAACGTGAGCAGGACGATGTGATCCGCGCCGACTCCCGCGGGCCACTGGTCGTCCAAGGCGGCCCGGGCACCGGCAAGACCGTGGTGGCACTGCACCGAGTGGCGTACCTGCTCTTCACCCATCCGCGGCTCGCCGCACAGGGCGTACTGGTTCTCGGACCGTCACTGCGTTTCCTGGACTACATCACCCAGGTGCTGCCGGCACTCGGGGAGACCGCCATCGTCTCGGCGACCTGCGACACCCTCGTGCCGGGAATCGGTGTGGAGCGTGCCGAGTCGCGCGAAGTCGCGGAGATCAAAGGTCGGGCGCTCTGGCAACAGGCACTCTCCGAGTACTCCGCGGCGCTCGTCCCGCGGCCCGTCGACCTCGAACTGGAGTGGGAGGGGGAGCGGTACACGATCGATGAACGACGGGTCGCCAGAGCCCTCGCCTCGGCTACCTCGGGGCACTCCTACCACGCGGCGCGCGCCGGCTTCAGCGAACAGGTCCACCATCTTCTGACCGATGCGATAGCCGAACGCAACGAAGAGACACTGGCGAGAATGGAGGAGGGCTTCGAGGACATACTCGATCGGTTCGACGCCGGATTCGCTCACTCCGACAATCGTGCCGCGAGCAATGGCACCACCGGCACCGATGTCGACGGGGAACTCACGGAGGAGGACCTGGAGCGGCTGCACGACCGGATCGCCACCGACCCCGGCGTGGCCGCGACGTTGCGGGAATGGTGGCCGACCCGCGATACGAAGGTGGAACTACGTCGGCTCCTTGGTGACGAAGCGCTCTTGCGCCGATGGGTGCCGGGGCTCACCGACACCGAAAGAGGAATGGTTCTCGCTGAACCGCGAGAGTGGGCGAGCAGCGACATCCCCCTGTTCGATGCCCTGGCCGACTCGCTGGGTGATGCTCGGTCGAACGGTGAGCAGGGGGAGTTTCTGACCGATCGTGCCGCGGCACGCAGGGACTGGGTCTACGGACACGTCGTCATCGACGAAGCCCAGGAGCTCTCGGAGATGCAGTGGCAGATGGTGATGCGCCGATGCCCTTCGCGGTCGATCACCGCTGTAGGCGACATCGACCAGGCCGAGGCGCCGCACCGGCACACCACCTGGGAGGAGGCGGTCGGTGCGGCCTTCGGCGAGAGGTGGACGGAGGCCCGATTGACCATCTGTTACCGCACTCCGTTCGAGGCCATGGCTCTCACCGGGCCGGTGCTCCAGAACGCGGGAAGTCGGAACGAGCCGCCTCGCGCGGTCCGGGCCTCAGGCGTCGAGCCCTGGGAACGCGCTGTGGAAGAGGGCCATCTCGTGGCCGAGGCGGCACGTGTCGTCGAGGAGCTGTCGAAACGATGGACGGGAGGGCTGGTCGGTGTCATCGCGCCCCTCGAACGCGTGCCGGCTTTGCGCGCGGCGCTACCCGACGTATCGGTTCTCTCCGCGACCGAGGCCAAGGGCCTGGAATGGGACGCCACCCTGCTCATCGACGCCCCGGGCATCGTCGCTGAACCGCGAGGCTGGAACGGGCTCTATGTCGCGCTCACCCGATGCACCAAGGAACTGGGGCGACTGCATCTGACGTGAAGGGATCCCGTTCCCACCGATCGCTTCGCCGGACGCTCGGCCGGGGTTCCCCGGCCGAGCGCCGTGCGTGGTCGACCACCGGGTCCGGTCGTCGACCTTCGCACGGCCGTCAGTCCGGCGGGTCCAGCGGTGACATCGCGGGGGAGTGGTTGAACAACCGGAGTTTGGCCGCCCCCGGTTCGATGAGGGAGACGAAACCCGAAGCGACGTCGACGATGCTCAGACTCGCCGGATGGCTCGGCACCGTGCGACTCGGGTCCAGTCCCACGGCGGCCCCGAGGAAGGCCCGGACCGGCCCGCCATGGGTGACGACCAGGAGCGTCCCATGGTCACCCTCCCTCGCCCGCCGCACGGCGGCGTCCACCCCGGCGACCACCCGATCGGTGAGTTCGCCGAAGCTCTCGGCGCCCGGGGGGTGGAACCTCCCCGCCCGCCACTCGGTGTACTCTGCGGCGTCCTCCTCCTTGATCTGCGCCGAGTACCGCCCCTCCCAGTCGCCCAGGTAGGCCTCGTTGAGCCTGGGATCGCACACATCCGGTTCGACACCGAGCACCTCGGCGGTCTCCCGCGTGCGACACAGACTCGAAGTGACGACGTACCCGGGGGCCAGGTGAGCGACCGTCCGTGCCAGCGCGGCGACCTGCCGGCGCCCGTCCTGCGACAGGCCGATGTCCTGCTGCCCTTGGAGACGGCGCTGTCCGTTCCACGCGGTTTCGCCGTGGCGGACCAGGATCAGTCGCGTCATCGGACCACCTCGGTGTCCAGAAGGGCGCCATCGACGTCGAAGTAGGCGTCCGGAGCCTGCGGTGGACGCAGCCCGATCCCGTCGCCGGGCAACAGGTCGACCGGTGTGTCGCGGGAGACGCTCACCCGCGTACCGTCGAGAAGGTCCACGCCCACGACCCACTTGTCGGCCATCGGAACCTGATCGGCGAACGTCGCCTCCAGACATCCGGAAGCCGACGCCTCAAGATCGATTTCGATCGAACCCGCCCGGTACATCGCCTTGAGCGCCCCGCCTCGGACCGAAGCGGGGGCGGCGCCGCAGTCGACGCCGAACGCCGACAGACGCCCGCCGGCGACCTCGCAATCGATGATGTTCGCCGGTGGGGTGCCGATGAACGTGGCGGTGAACGCGGTACGCGGTGATTCGAGCAGTTCCCGCGGAGTGCCGAACTGTTCGATCCGGCCGTCCTTCATCAGCGCGATGTGCGTGGCCATGGTCATCGCCTCGACCTGGTCGTGCGTGACGTAGACGCTCGTGGCACCGGTCGACCTGTGCACGCGCATCAGTTCGCCACGGGTGTCCACCCGAAGTTTCGCGTCGAGGTTGGACAACGGTTCGTCGAACAGCAACACCTTGGGCTGCGGGGCGATCATGCGGGCGATCGCCACGCGCTGCTGTTGACCGCCACTGATCTCTCCCGGATACCGGTCGGCCAGGTCGGAGATCGACAGCAACGACAACACCTCCTCGCCCCGGGCCCGCCGCGCCTCCTTCGACCACTTGGCCACGGTCAGCGGCCAGGTGACGTTCTGGAACACGGTCTTGTGCGGCCACAACGCGTAGGACTGGAAGACCAGACCGGCCTCGCGTTCGGCGGGTGGCACCATCTCGGTTCCGTCACCGCGGGCGATGACGCGGTCGCCGAAGCGGATCTCACCCCCGGTGGGATCCTCCAACCCCGCGAGCATCCGCAGAGTCGTCGTCTTTCCGCACCCGGACGGCCCGAGCAGCACCAGGAACGAGCCCTCCGGTACGTCGATCGATATGCCGTCGACGGCCGGGGTGTCGCCGAAGTCCTTGCGCAGATCGGTGATGGTCAGGGAGGCCGAGGAGGCTCGGGGTCGCATGTCGGTCCTTTCGACCCGGTGAAGACCGGTCCTTGAGGTCATGAGTTCGAGTTCCAGGGCTGGGCGGCGCCTTCGAAACGCCGGGCGATGATGGTCGCCGCGACCGAGATCACCGCGATGACGACCGTGACCGCGTTGGCCAATTGGGTGAAGTTCTCCGAGGAGTACTGGTAGGTGAGGACGGCCAGGACCGGCATCGCCGGGGTCGCCAGCAGCACGACCAGGGAGAGGTCGCGCACCATCTGGACGAACACGAGCACCCCGCCGGTGAACAGACCACGGGCCGTCAACGGCGCGATGATGGCACCGATCCTGCGGAACAGACCGGCGCCGGCCATCACCGCGGACTCCTCGACGTCCTTGGACACCTGGCTCAGGGCCGCGGTGCCCGACCGGACCGAGAACGGGATCGTCGCCGCGATCCCGGCCAACACGAGGATCGCGAACGTTCCGTACAGGCTCGGAAGAGGGCCGATGGGCGCCCCGAACTGTGCGATGAACGCCGCGCCCAACGCGATTCCGGGGATGAGGAACGGCACGAACGAGGTGACGTTCAAGGTCCCCACCAGCCGCTTCGGGCCGCTCGACCGGGTGATGACATAGGAGATGAGCAACCCGAGGACACCGGCGCCGATCGCCACGCACACCCCGAGCAGGACGGTGTTCCAGGTGGCCTGAAGGATCTGCGGGTTGTTCAGCACGCCCGGCTGTCCCTGGGCGAGCGCGGGGTCCGAACCACCGATCCAGTAGTGCAGGGTCAGCCCGGAGGTGAAGTCGTTCGTGTGTCGGGTCAGCGAACTGAGCACCAGCACGATGCCGGGCACGATCGTGGTGCACGTGACCAGCAGCCACGCGAGCCCGGCCACGGGGCGCCCCAACAGCCCGAGTTCGACGCCCCGTCGACGGCCGCCCTTGCCGGTGATCGTCTCGAAGCTCCGCCGACCCCCGGTGACGCGGGTCGACGCGTACATGATCAGCGCCGCGACGAGGATGAGCACGATCGACAACACGTATCCGCGTGAGACGTCACCGGTCGAGATCGCCCCGTACAACCGGGTCGAGAGCGTGTGGAACCGGACCGGCAGACCCAGCAGGGCGGGTGAGACGAAGTTGGAGACGCCTTCGGCGAACGCGAGCAGCGCGCCGGAGATCATCGCCGGGGCCACCACGGGCAACGCGATGTCCTTGGCCACCCGCAGCGTGGAGGCGCCCGTCATCTCCGCGGCCTCCATGAGGTCGCCGTTGACACCGGCCAGCGCCGCCGCGATGAGCATGAACGACAGTGAGAAGTAGTGGGCCGTCAAGGTCGCGGCGACCGGCACCGGGCCCCAGGCCAACCAATCAGGGACGGAGATCCCCAGGTTCACGAGGATTCCGGTGGATCCGCCCACCAGGTCGTTGCGAAAGACCGACTCCCACGCCAGCGCCAGCGCGAAGCTCGGTAGCGCGAAGGGGATCATCGCCAGCAATCCAAGGAGCCTTCGCCCGGGAATGCGGGTCATCACCACGACCCAGGCGAGGAATCCACCGATCACCGTGGAGCCGACGGCCGTGGCGACCCCCATGAGGATCGAGTTGCCCATGGGCCGCCACAGCAGGTTCTGTGACATCGGGCTGGCGAACACGTCCGACCACGCCTGGCGGTTATCGCTCTGCAAGGTCGTGTTGACCAGCCCGATGAGCGGTGCCATCACCAGGACCAGGAGGACGAGCAGGGTGCCGGCCCCCAGCACCACGGTCGGCCGGGTGAGCGCCGTGCGCGCACGGGCCACCGTACGGCCGACCGTGGTGCGGCGGGGAGCGGGTGCCGTTGACATCGGGTCCTTTCGGGCGGTGAGGAGATCGAGGAAGGGGCGGGGTTAGGAGGTCACAGGGTCAGCAGGAAGTCCGCCACGTCCGAGCGGATCTCCGCGGTCGCCTCGGGGTCGATGTCCCAGGCACCGAGCTCGTCGAGGGAGGCGGCGTCCTCGGGCTGGTCCATGTCGGTGCGGACCGGGTAGTCACCGGGGACGTAGAAGGGCTCGTAGCCGGCGCCGCCGGTCGCGGAGTCGTCGCCCATGAGGAAGTCCGCGACCAGGCGTGCGGCGGCGGGGTTCTCGGAGTCCTGCACCATGCCGATGTAGGCGGGGAAGGTGATGCCGAGCGAGGGGGTGGTGTCCAGGGAGGCCTGGAGCGCCCAGCCCTCCTCCTCGTTGTCCCGGCGGTCGGAGTAGGACGTGATGCCGACCGGCGGGTCCTCCTGCCCGGTCTGGCCCACGGCCGCGTTGACGTTGTCCGTGTCGTCGACCAGGACCAGACCGTTGGCGTACAGGTCCTTGATGAACTGCGCTCCGGCGTTCTCGACGTCGTCGTCGAGTTCGATCTCGGACCCGTGGAGCTCCTGGTAGGCCTGGGCCATCTCCTCGGACTGGCGGACGATCTCCGTCATGAGGTCGAGGTAGTCGCCGCGTACCCCGGGGTCGACCATGACGACCTTGCCGTTCCACTCGTCCTCGGTCAGCTGCCACAGGTTCTCGATCGGGCTGCCGTCGGGGTGGGCCTCCTCGTTGTACATGAGGATCTTGGTCGAGAGTCGGTTGGCCAGCAGCGGCTCCTGGTACTCCTCGGGCACGGAGTCCGCGACGCGCTGTGGCACGTGGTTCCGCAGGATGCCGCTCGCGAGCAGTTCGGTGATGACCACCGGCGCGTCGGAGATGTAGGCGACGTCCGCCGATGGGGTTCCGGCCTGTGCCTCGGACTGCAACCGGGTGATCTGCTCGGAGGAGGAGATGTCGTGGCCGACGAAGTCGATGCCGGGGTACTCCGCCTCGAAGGCCTCCTCGACCGAGGTGATGCGTGAGGTGAAGGAGTAGACGGTGACCTCTCCCTCCTCCTCGGCCAGTTCGACGAGTTCCTCATGGGTGGCGTCGTCGAGTTCGTGGGATTGGGCGGCCGCGTCGGCGTCGGGGGTCTGGGGAGTGCCGCCACCGCAGGCGGCGAGCGTCACGACGAGTGGGAGGGCGATGGAGGTGGTGAGCAGTTTCGAGGAGCGCATGACAGTCCTTTGTGTCGGTTTTCGCGCATGGGGGAGCGAGACCGGTGCGAACCGGCCGTCGTGTGGAAGGGGGGACCGAGGTGTCAGTCGAACGCTGTGAGCAGGTCGTCCAGTCGGTCCAGGGCGGGCAGGATGGTTTCCGGGTGCCGCTGGGCGATGGTGAGCACGATGGCGTTCGCGATCATCATCGGGACGCTCAGGGAGGAGAAGCCCTCCTGATGCCCGCGCGGGGCCGAGAGCACGGTGGTGGGAGCCGGGTCGAGGGTGTGGAGGGTGTCCGTGACGAGCACGGAACGAGCCCCCACCTCGGCGGCGTGGGCGTATAGATCCGTGAGGTTGCGTGGAGCGCGACGAAACGCGAACGACACCACGACGTCGGAGTCCGACATCGCCAGGACACGCTCGGCGACCTGCCGGCCGGGGCCGAGGAGGTTGACCGCGTGCATCCCGAACCGTCGCAACCGACTATCGAGAAGCTCGGCCAGGACCCCCGCGTTGCCGCGGGCGAAGAGGTAGACCACGCGCGCGCCGACGAGGCGGTCGGCGACCTCGTCGATCCGTGCCTGGTCCACGTGGTGGGCGACCGCGGCGAGGGAGTCGAGTTCGGTGGCAAGGAGTGTGTCCAGGACACTGCTCTGACCCTGCTCTCGAAGTTCCGCGCGGAACCGGTCGCCGGCACCGTTGAGGTGTGCTTCGTGGGCTTCGCGCAGGTCTTCGCGTAGTTCCAGGTAGCCCTGGTACCCGAGCCGTTGCGCCAGCCGGGTGGCGGCGGCGGGGTGGACCCCCGCACGTTGGGCGACCTCTCCGCCCCGCCACAGCGGGGCCTCGGCCGGGTTGGAGAGAAGTTCGTCGAGAAGGACGCGATCCGACTTGGTCAGCCGGTCGCGGTACCTGTTCATTCGCTCCTGTAGGTTCACGACGCCCACATTACGAGCAATTTTTCTTGCGACAAGGTGTGAGATGGCAATTTTAGTTGCAGTTCATGAGGGCTTCACCGTCCCACCTGGAGGTTGGCGCCGTGTTCACCCGAGCGCCCGTGCTCAGCCGGTGTCTCCCGGTCCCTCTTCGGGAGGTCGTGCCTTGGCTTTGTCACGCCAGGGTTGGGGGAGTGGTTTACCGGCGCGCAGCCAGGCGTGGAGGGCGTCGAAGGCCCGGTCCGCGACACGCAGGGCGTCGAGTGCTTGGGCCGGGTCGTCAGGGATGTGGCGTAGCGCGGCGGAGAGTTCGTCGAAGAGGAAGTCGGTCTGCTCCTGAGGTGTGGTGGTGGCGTGCCGGTCGGTCATGGCAACCGGTCCAGGAGCTCCCGCGCCAGTTGCCGGCCCAGGGCTTCCTCGCAGCCCTGGGCCGCCAAGCGGACGGCGGAGCCGGGACGTTCGGGAAGGTGTCGCACCCAGCCGTCATCGGTGAGGTGGACGGTGACCCGGCGGTAGCCGAACTCCACGGTCACCGATCCGTCGTCGGGATTCTCCCAGGGTGCGAGCCCGCGTCGCCGCAAGGCGGAGAGCAGCGCACACAGCGCGATTTCTTCTGAGTCTGTTACGGGGTCTTTACGAGGAGTCATGGTCCGATGGTGTGCACTCCAAGAGGCATCTCACAGGGTTTCGATCAAACTTGGGATTTGCTGTGCGAGGTTGGAGTCTTGAGGGTAAAAATGAAGACGTGGCCCCCAATGATTTCGCCGAAGCCCTCGCTCGATTGCGTGAAGTCGCAGGTCTCACCCAGTTGCAGTTGGCCAAGAGATCTCAGACGGCGCACTCATCCGTGAACCGTTGGGAAAAGGGTGGCTCCCTCCCAAAACGGGACAACGTTGAAGCCTTGGATGAAGCCCTACAAGCAGACGGGACACTGCTGGCGGCTTGGCGTGCCGTGACCACGGGCAACGGATTGCCTGAGTGGGCCAGGAACCTTGACGCCATAGAGAGAGCGGCAAGACAGGTGACGATCGTGGCTCCCGCGCTCGTGCCCGGCCTGCTTCAGTGCTCCGAGGTGGCTCGGGGGGTGTTCCGGGCGGCGCATCCGCTCGCCACCTCGGACGACCTCGACCGATTGGTCGCGCTGCGTACCGGCAGGTTGAAGGAACTCCCCGAACTGGAAGTGACCGCTGTCTTTCCGGTGACGGCCGTCTCCGCTCTCACCGAGCCGCTCCGTCGGGCCCAGGCGCTTCATCTCATTGAGTGGGTCGAAACCGGGCGTGTGGGCGTCCATCTCGTACCAGAGGGGACAACGCTGCTGGCGCCTTCCGCTCCACTGATGCTGTTCCGTCTCGCTTCGGGGGAACTGGCGGTCGTGAGCGATCACGCTGACGGTAACGTGATCCACGAAGACGGTTCGCATGACAGGCTGTCCAGTCAGGCCACCGCAGCGCTGGCAGCGTCTTTGCCACTCACATTCTCACTCGAAGTACTGAGGAAGCTCACATGAACACCACCTCCGAATGGCACAAGTCCAGCTACAGCGCTAATGGTGGAAACTGTGTCGAGCTGCGCGAGGGTGTTGACGGAGCGGACGTGCGTGACACCCAGAACCGCGAGGCCGGGCACCTGACCTTTGCCCGCGATGAATGGGTGGCATTGCTGTCCGGGGTGCGCTCCGACTTGCGCTGACTCATAAACCACAACGGCCCTTCGCTCCGGCGAGGGGCCGTTTCCGTGTTGGAGGTCCTCAATCCATTCCTGGATCCGGTGCTGTCTTCGTGGAGCCTCGCCTATCGCTGGTGGCCGGCCCGTGAGGAGTTGTCGAAGTGCCTCACTTAGCCGTCTCGCCGCAGGCCCCCGCAACGGCCCTTCGGTGATCAGCGGGCGAAACGCTTGAGAGACTCGGTGTACAGGGCGACCCCGAGGCCCGGAATGGGGACGGCCTCGCCATGGAAATGGGTGCTGCGTTCCAGGTACTGACCGTGGGCGGGGCGGCTGTGGACTACGACGGTGTTGGTGTCGCGATCCACCAGCAGGTAGACGCCGATGCCTGTCGCCGCGTAAGCGGCCGGCTTCTCGACACGGTTCCGGTCGTGGGCCTGCCCTTCAGGGCAGGCGTATGCGAGGGGTCCCGCAGAACCTACCCGGGCCGATCGCCGGGCTCTGTGGAATGGCCTCGCCGAGCGTGTTACGCGAAGGGTCGAAGGTGGCCTTGAAGCGGGTCGGGGCTTTCCAAGGCCCATCTTGGAAAGGGGTTTGGGTAGGAATCCCAGCTCTCACTGCGGTCAATAAGCTGGCATATCGATCCAAATCGAACCAATCGGGAAATGCCGACATTGTGAACCGGTGGGGCCAAACTCCACTCTCGGGCAAGTGTGGATTTGAGAGAAAGACCCACGAACTCGGTTTAGTTCGGCTAGCTTGAATGTCGACAAGAAAAAACCCGACCGGGTGCAATCAACACCAGGTCGGGTTTTGGTCGACGCCTGCGCAAACAGGTGTGTCGGCCGTGCCACCTACCTGTACGCACCAGGAAGGCGACTCGCTGTGAACTCTACCGCCTCGGCCCCCGCCACCACAGCCCAATCGCCGAATCCGCCCGGTCTTTCTCCGGCCCGCAAGCGTCGCAAGGGTGAGTTCGAGGGCATCGGCTTCATCCTCTCCCTGTGGGTTCAGCGGCTGTACCGCAAGGGGCGGCTGCCCACGGCCCGCTCGTTCCTGTTCCTGGTGGCCCTGGCCGAACTGGTGGACGTCGACGGCCGCTGGAGCTTCTGTTACCTGGAGAACCTGCCCGAACGCTGTAATGGGTTCCTCAGCGTCAGCAGCATCAAGCGGGCCATCGAGGACCTGATTGAGGCGGGTCTGATCCGCAAGTTGAGCCGTTCGGAGACGCTGGACTTCTTCGCCGCCGACATCGCCCGTGGCCGTTCCATCTACCGGCTGCCGTGCGTGCTGGAGGTCCTGGTCCCGGCCGAGGTCTACCCCGAGCCGGTTTTGGCCGAGATCAACGCCTGCCGGGAGAGCCTGGGGGAGGAGCCGCTCACCCCGCACAATCGTCCCCCTTTGAAGCGGATACCGAAGGCCGGGACCCGAGCTCAGAATGGGCTGGGCCCCAGCTCAGATCGAGCTACAGACTCTTTTGATGGCGACTGTTCGGGGAATGGGGTGGGTGGTTCCGTCCGTGGCAGCGAAACCACAGAGGAAGAAAATCGGCAAAGGCGGCAAAAGTCGGAAAACGGACCGCACGGAATCATCGATCGCATTCATGATCGGTTCCTGTCCGATCCGCAAGCCGACCGACAACAGCTCGGCGAAGCGGTGGACCACCTCCTGAGTCAAGGCCTGAGCGTGGGGCAGACGCGAGCCCTACTTTCGGGGCTCGACGGGGTGCGGCGGCCCTTCCCGGCCCTGATGATCCGAATGCGCAGTCTGCAAGCCGCCCACGCGTTCCTGGCCGGAACCCTGGGCAGGGGCATGGACGCTTCGGGGCCCTCGTGGGCGGGACCGCCCACGATTTGGCCGACCACCGGCGAGCCCGAACCCTTCGCCCTACCCGAACGGTTCCTGCTGGACAGCCAGGGCAAGGCCGACCAGACCTGCCCGGTGCACCAGAGCACCCGTAACGAACCCGGTGGCACCTGTGCGATCTGTGGCCGGCGGTGTCGGTCGGTGCCGAACGAACTCATGCACGATCCTCTGCCGGAAACGACCGCTCCATCCGAGGACCGGAGGTCCGCTCCCATCGCACTGAAAGCGGTACCGGAACTCCCCGCCGTCCCCGAGGAAGGGCTGGATCCGGCACTTCGAGCGCTCATCGCCGCCTCCTTGGAGAGGGCGGGCGGATCGGCTCCGCCGCCGCCCTCGGTACCCGACGCCGGCCCATGGAAGACCCTGGGCTCGGGCATCTCGCCCACGAGCCGGACCGTCCTCGACGGACTGCGCACGGAACTCGGCAAGGGGCGCGCCGAGGGCCTGGTCCCGCCACCACGAACGGCCCTGGATCTGACGACTGCGCGGGCGATGTGGGGTGTTCCGGAGTCGTCCGGGACATGATTGGTCCTCCACGATGACACCCGATGTAATCTACGAGGTAAAGGTGCCGGGTCGGTGGCGTCGCACGATCGTCCCCGGACATGCGAAGACCGGGGTGGCCACCTGGACGGTGGGGCCACCCCGGTCGGGTCACACGCTCCCGGTTCGGGTCACTGCGAGGCGAGCGCCCCGGTGATGGAGGTACGCGCCGCCCGGCGAGCGGGCAGCAGGGAGGCGACCAAACCGGCCACGATCGCGATGGCCAAGAACGTGGCCACCTGACCGATGGGGAACCCGAAGACGATGTTGGGCAGGGTCGCGGAGATGGCAGCCCAACCGAATACCACGCCGAGCAGGACACCGATGCCGGCACCGATCAGGCACAGCAGCACCGCCTCGACCCCCAACATGCGGCGCATTTGTGCCTTGTTCAAGCCCAGGGCCCGCAGGATCGCGGACTCGCGGGTGCGCTCCAGCACCGACAGCGCCATGGTGTTGGAGATACCGAACACCGCGATGATGATGGCCAGACCGAGCATCGCCGCGATCGCGTAGAAGGCGATGTCCAACATGTCCTCGAACTGCTGGCGCATCTCGCCCATGGACATGACGTTCAGGGTCGGGTGGTCGTCCACCGCGGAGTAGACGACCTCGCGCAGCTCCGAGGACGACGCGGAGTCACTGCCCCGGATCATGACGCTGGAGTCACCCGTGATCTCGGGAACCACCTGCTCGTAGTCGGCCGGGTCCAGGTTGACGCCGTAGAACATCCCGGTGTCCGCGACCACGGCAGCGATCTCGAACTCGTGTTCGGGATCGCCCAGGGAGATGGTGTCGCCGGCTTCGAGGGATCCTGCCCGCTCCTCGGTGATCAGCACGCTGCCCGGGCCGAAGTCGGTGAGGTCGCCCTTGACCACGTCGACCTCGACCTCCTCGCCCACGGTGGCGCCCACCACGGAGGACACCGGGACGGTTCCGTCGTCGTTGGTGATCCTGTCGTCATCGCTGTCCACGGAGTCGAAGCGATTGGCGAAGACCTGATCGATCTCCGAGCGCGCCGCCAGGTCCGAACGCACCGACTCGGGGATGGTGCTCAGGTCGGTGCCGCCGACCTCCTCGGAGGTCTCCTCCGTGCCTTCCTCCGCTGACTCGCCCCCCAGGTCCAGCATCGGCGAGAGCTGGTAGTCCACGGGGTACTTACCGTCCAACTCCTGGGCGATGCTCTCCTGCATGGTCGCGTTGATCACCGAGTATCCGGTGATGAGGGTGGCGCCCACGGTCAGGGCGATCATGGCGGTGGCGGCGCGGCGCGGGCTGCGGGTGGAGTTGTCCACCGCCAGTCTGCTCGGCACACCGACGTGACGCAACGGGACACCGATCAGACCCACGATGGCGCGCACCAGCAGGGGGCCGAGCACGACCACGCCCAGGAAGGCGACGATGGCGCCGACGGCCACGATCCACATCGCCGAGCTGTCGGGGTCGCCCTGCAGCCCCAGCGCCACGATCCCGCCGGAGACCAGGAACAACAGGATCCCCATGACCGCGCGCAGCTTGCCGGTGCCCTTCTCCATGCCGGCCGCGGTGGCGCTGGTGCTCAGCGCGGCCAACGGGGGCACTCGGGTGGCGCGCATGGCCGGGACCATCGCGGAGAACACGGTGATGGTCACGCCCACGGTCAGACCGATGATCACGGCGGTCGGGCTGATCACGGTGGCGACGTCCATGTCCTCACCCATGAGTGGGCCGACGAAGCGGAACCCCAGCATCCCGAGGCCGACTCCGGCCAGTACGCCCAAGGTCGAGGCCACCAGGCCGACCACGAAGGACTCGGTCAGCATGGAACGGAAGACCTGGCCGCGCTTGGCTCCCACGCAGCGCAGCAGGGCCATCTCTCGCTGGCGCTGGGCGACGAGGATCGCGAAGGTGTTGTAGATGACGATGCCCGCGACGAAGACGGCGATGAGCGCGAACAGCATCAGGCCGGTGCGGATCATATCGGCGCTCGCGCCGGCCTGAGCGGCCATCTCATCACCGAACTCGGTGGAGGTTTTCACGTCGGAGCCCTCACCGAGCACCCCGGCCACGGCGGTGGCGAGGTCCTCTTCGGAGGTCCCGTCGGCGGCCAGGGCGTCGATCTCGTGGTAGCCCTCGGCGCCGGTCACCGACGCGAAGGCCTCGGGGGTCAGGATGAAGGCTCCACGGTAGCTCAGCTCGGAGCCCACCCCCACGTCGAGCAGGCCGGTGACGGTGAACTCCTGCTCCTGCTGCTCGGCGTCGAGCACGGTGACCGAATCGCCCACCTCGAAACCGGTCTGGTCACTGATGGTGGTGGCCAGAACCATCTCGTCGTAGCTGTCGGGAAGTTCCCCCTCGGTGATCTCGTAGCGGGTCACCTCTTCCACGGCCATGGCCTCGGGAGGAACATGACTGAAGGCGCGTCCCTCGGCGTCCAGGAGCAGGCCGGGGCCTTGCCGAACTCCGTCGGCATCGGCGACCTCGGGCAGGTCCCGGATCTGGTCGAGCTGTTCTTGGGTGAAGGGCTCCGGATCCTCCCAGGTCCCGTCCTGGGCCTCCAAAGCCTCGGGGACGGCGATGGTGTCGACGCTGGAGGCCGACCCCATCACGGACTTCTCGTAGCTGGCCTTGAGGGTGTCGGCGAAGACCATGGTGCCGGAGATGAACATGACTCCGAGCAGGATGGCCAGGGTGGTGGTGACGTAGCGGGCCTTGTGCATGCGTAGGCCGGCCAGGGTGGTGCGCAACATGGTGGCTCAGGCCTCCAGCTTCAGCAGGCGCTCGGAGACCAGCTCGGCGGTGGGGTCGCTGACCTCGTCCACCAGACGCCCATCGCGCAGGAACACCACACGGTCGGCGTAGGAGGCGGCGACGGGGTCGTGGGTGACCATCACGATGGTCTGGTTCAGATCACGAGCCGAATCGCGCAGGAAGGTGAGGATCTCGGCGCCGGAGCGGGAGTCGAGGTTACCGGTGGGCTCGTCGGCGTAGACCACCTCGGGGGCGTTGAGCAGGGCACGGGCCACGGCCACGCGCTGTTGCTGGCCGCCGGAGAGCTTGGCGGGCAGGTGCCCGAGGCGATCGCGCAGCCCCACCACGTCGACGATGTGGTCGAAACGGGCGGGGTCGACCTTGCGCTTGGCGATCTGGGAGGGCAACAGGATGTTCTGCTCGGCGGTCAGCATCGGCAGCAGGTTGAAGGACTGGAAGATGAACCCGATCCGGTCCCGGCGCAGCAGGGTGAGGTCGCCATCGCGCATGCCGGTGATCTGGGTGCGCCCCAGGTGCACACTGCCGGAGGTCGGAACATCGAGCCCGGCCAGGCAGTGCATGAGGGTGGATTTACCGGACCCGGAGGGGCCCATGATCGCGGTGAAGGCACCGCGGTGGAAGTCGACGTCGACGCCGGCCAGGGCGTGGACCTGGGTGCCGCCGGTGTCGTAGGTCTTGGTCAGGGCCCGGGCCACCACGACCGGAGGGGCCTGGATGGGGGACTGGGGTTGTGCTGACGGCATGCTCACGGCGGGTGACTCCTGGATGGGACGGTGACTGGTCGACTCCGGTAGGGCGGACCTGAACCGGGCGTGTTCATCACGCTAGGTCCGCGAAGGTGCCCGAAACCTCCACCCACAGGCCGAACCGCTTGTCGGCCAAAGGCATGATGCGGGGCGGGTTCGCGACGCCTAAGTGGGGGAGGGCCCCCTACTTTCGTCGGGGGTTCCACCGGGGGCGCGTTCCGGTACGGACCCGGGCCCGGGTCCGTACCGGGGTGTGTGAGGTGGGTGTTCGGCGTGTGGCGGTCCCGTGGGCGTGAATCGGTGGGGGTGGCCGACGGGGAGCCGGGCTCGCTGGTCCCGGGCACTTCGATTTCGATTGTGAATCTACGTCGTCAAGGTGCTGGTTCGGATCTATTCACACCCTTAGAAGTCATGTGACTCAAGTCACGTCAAGGCCCTGTCAGGAACACGCGAGCCGTCTCGTTCAAGGGGCACACGAACGGACAGGAGCAAGCTCATGCGACACCGCGTCATCGTCCTCGGGGCCGGCTACGCCGGAGCCGCCGCGACCGGATACCTCGCCCGTCACCTGCACCCCGACGACGTCCACATCACCGTCGTCAACGCCGAATCCGACTTCGTGGAACGAATGCGCCTGCACCAGGTCGCCGCCGGACGACCACCGCGTCGCCGCGGGCTCGCGGACATGTTCGCCGGCACCGGCGTCCACTTGAAGATCGCCCGGGTGACCGCTCTGGCCCCCGAGCGACGGACCGTCACCGTGGTGGGGGAGTCGGGCACCGAGGAACTGGAGTACGACACCCTGCTGTACACACTGGGCAGCACCATCGCCGACCACGGTGTGCCGGGAGTACGCGAACACGCCTTCCACGTCGCCGGACGGCCCGCCGCCGAACGGTTGCGGCAAAGGCTGGACACACTGGAGCCGGGCGGCCGAGTGCTCGTGGTGGGCGGCAACCTCACCGCGGTCGAGGCCGCCACCGAGATCGCCGAAGCCCACCCGCGGCTGCGGGTCGCCCTGGCCACCACCGGCGAGCCGGTCGGTTGGTCGGGCTCCCAGGCCCGAGACCACCTGGCCCGGGCCTTCGCCCGGTTCGGCATCGAGGTGCACGAACACACCACCATCACCAAGGTCGGAGAAGGGGAGGCCATCGCGGCCGATGGCCAGGTGTTCGAGACCGACGTGACCGTGTGGGCGGCCGGGTTCGCCGTCCACCCCATCGCCGCCGACAGCGGACTGGCGGTGGCCGCCGATGGTCGGATCAGCGTCGACCGGCGGATGCGCTCGGTCTCCCACCCCCAGATCCACGCCGCCGGAGACAGCGTCCACGCCATCGACGACCACGGTCGGCCGCTGCCGATGTCCTGCGCCTCGGCCGGATTCACCCGGATGCAGGCCACGTCCGCGATCATCGCCGAGCTGACCGGGACCGAACCCGCGAAGGTCCCGCTGTCCTACCTGGGCAACTGTGTCAGCCTCGGCTCCCGGGACGCGTTCTTCCAGGTGGTCGACGGCCGGGCCCGCCCCAAGACCTGGGCGCTGCGGGGATGGGCGGCCACCAGGGTCAAGTCGGCCGTGCTCCGCACCGTCGCCTGGAGCATGGGTCACCCCACCTTCGGGCTGCCCACACGCAGACGCCGGATCCGGCCGGTGTCCGTCGATACGGGGAAGGTGGTCGCCGACTAACGTGGCCTTCGTGGACACCGTCACCGTTGAACGGTTCGAGGCCAACCGCGACCGGTTGGCCTCCCTCGCCTATCGCCTGCTCGGCTCGGCCGCCGACGCCGAGGACACCGTCCAGGACGCCTACCTGCGTTGGCAGGCCTCCGACCCCGCTCGCATAGAGGTGCCCGAGGCGTGGCTGACCAAGGTGGTCACCAACCTCGCCCTGGACCGGCTCCGGTCCGCGCAGGTCAGGCGGGAACGCGCGG
Source organism: Nocardiopsis sp. NPDC055551 (assembly GCF_053619415.1). Taxonomy (NCBI): domain Bacteria; kingdom Bacillati; phylum Actinomycetota; class Actinomycetes; order Streptosporangiales; family Nocardiopsidaceae; genus Nocardiopsis; species Nocardiopsis sp. NPDC055551. The sequence continues at coordinate 80,714 of NZ_JBSHJJ010000014.1, forward strand.
CCGGCGACTGGTTGCCCGAACCCCTGCTGGACGGAGACCCGATGCTGGGCCCGGCCCAGACCGTCGAACAACGCGAGTCGGTGACCCTGGCGGTGTTGCTGCTCATGGAGCGCCTCAGTCCGGTCGAACGCGCCGTCTACGTGCTGCGCGAGGCGTTCTCCTACAGTCACGCGGAGGTCGCCGACATCCTCGACATCACCGAGACCTCCAGTCAGCAGCATGTGCACCGTGCCCGGCGGCGGGTGGCCTCGGAGAGGGTCGCGGGGGAGGCCGACCGTTCGGCTGCGCGGCGCATCGTCGAGGCGTTCGTCGAGGCCGCGTCCTCGGGTAGGACCGAACGGTTGGTGGAGTTGTTGACCGACGACGCCACGGTGGTCAGCGAGGGTGCCGGTGTGGGCGGCAAGCTGATGCGCCGCACGGGTGTGGGACCGATCGCCGCGAACCTGCGGGCCGGTTTCAAACCGACCCCGGCCAAGCGCAGGCTCGTCGGTGGGTCGCCGTCGATCCACGCGGCCGTGGTCAACGGAACGCCCGCCATGGTCGCGGCGCTGGGGGACCGGGTCGTGGGTGTGGTGGCCCTGGGACTGCGGGAGGGCAAGGTCGTGAACCTGGTCGGTGTGTCCTCCCGGGGCCGGTTGGAACGCCTCAACGAACTCTGGCGTCGCGCCGAGCACGACGACCCGCTCATCGAACAGTGGTGACCCGGGTCCTTCGATGGCCGTTCCGCGCCGAGGCCGGTACAAGGAGCGCTCACGCGGACGAGTATGCCCCGGTTCGGTCGGTGGGGGCGGGCAGGTCGAGGGGGAGTCGCCCGTCGGTGTCGGTCTCGGCGACGGGGGGCTCTCGGCCGGCGTCGCGGGGTGAGCCCGGGCGGTTCAGGCCGTGGCGGGCGGCGATCTCGCGTACCGCCGAGGTGACGATGCGCCGGTAGGAGGCGCGGGCGTAGGAACCGTTGCCGTACAGCTCCCGATACAGCGGTACCAGGCGCGGGTGTTCGCGTTCGAGCCAGGACCGATACCACTCGCGGGCGCCGGGGCGCAGGTGCAGCACGATCGGGGTCAGGCGTTGGGCTCCGGCCTCGGCGATGGCGGCGACGGTGCGTTCGATCTGCTCGACCGAGTCGGTCAGACCGGGCAGGATCGGCGCCATCAGCACCGAACACTTCAGCCCCCGGTCGGCCAGTCGGCGCACCACGTCCAGGCGGGCCCGGGGCGCGGGGGCGCCCGGTTCCACGGTGCGCCAGACCTGTTCGTCGACCGAACCCACCGAGACCGCCAGCCCCACCTCGGTGACGCGGGCGGCCTGTTCGAGCAGGTCGGCGTCGCGCAGGATCAGGGTGCCCTTGGTGAGGATGGAGAAGGGGTTGGCGGCGTCGCGCAGCGCGGAGATGATCTGTGGCATGAGCCGGTAGTGGCCCTCGGCCCGCTGGTAGGGATCGGTGTTGGTGCCCATGGCGATGTGTTCGCCCCGCCAGGAGGAACGCGCCAGTTGGGCGCGCAACAGCTCGCCGGCGTTGGTCTTGACCAGGATTCGGGTGTCGAAGTCCCGGCCGCTGTCCAGGTCCAGGTACTCGTGGGTGCGTCGGGCGAAACAGTACACGCAGGCGTGCGCGCACCCCCGATACGGATTGATGGTCCACCGGAACATGGGGTCGGCGCCGGGGACGCGGTTGATGATGGAGCGGGCCCGGATCTCGATGGCGACCGGTTCGCCGTCCGCGCCCGCCTGGATGGGCGCGGGGGAGGGCGCGGTGAGCCCGGCCCGGCCGCTGCCTCGGGCCGGTGATGTGGTGGGTGCTTCGAACAGTGCGGTCTGTCCTGAGTCGCTGTCTTCTCGCAGGTTCTCCCAGCGCATGCCCTGATTCGAACATGTTTTCGAATGACTGTCCAGTCTTCCGACAGGGCAGGGATTCTCGCGGGGGAGAGGGCGGGCCGTCCACAGGCGCGAGGGGCCGAGGTGGCGCGGGAGGGTTCGCGTGGTGTCCCATTGATATGGGGGAGCCACGGTCTTCGCCCACTTCGCGCTGCCCACACCTCGAACGACCCCCGTCGCCCCACCACCCCGGGCACCTCGGCGGTTCCGCCGACTCCAGGCCCGGCTAGTCCAGGTGACGCGCCAGGTACGCGCTCGTCCAGCGCTGCATCCCACGTCCCTGAGCGTCCTGGAACCCCGGCATGGTCTCCTCGGGGTCGATCAGGATGAGGGTGTGGCCGGCGTCGATGAGTTTGGTCGCCATCGCCGCCGACGTGCGGCGCGCCACCGGCAGTACTTCGTCCACCCGACTCATGTCGAAGATGACCAGGTCGGTGGAGGGCGGGTTGTGGACCAGTTCGTGCACCAGCGCCTCGATGCTGCTCAGCACCATGTCGCCCTGGAGCACGTAGATGGTGGCAGGTTCACCCTCGACCGTCTCCTTTCGGATTTCGCGCAGCGCCGAACGCGCCGGCCGACCCGGTTCCATCAGGTGCAGGCCCAGGTCCTGTGAGAGCTTCTCCATCATCACCACGCCGCGGGCGCTGTTGCCGTGCTCGTCCAGCCGGGGTGAGAACGCCGCCACGCCCACCTGTCCGGGAAGTACCCCGATGATGCCGCCGGCCACGCCGCTCTTGGCGGGGATGCCCACCGAGGTGAGCCAGTCCCCGGCCGCGTCGTACATGCCGCAGGTGGTCATCACGCTCAGCAGGTGCCGGGTGGTCTGGCGGCCGAACAGTGACCGGCCGGTGTTGGGCTGGACTCCGCCGTTGGCCAGGGTCGAGGCCATCAGGGCCAGGTCGCGCACGGTGACCGAGGCCGAACACTGGCGGATGTATCCCTGCACGGCGGCGGCGGGGTCCTTGGACAAGCGTTCCGAGGCGTGCAGCAGGTAGGCCAGACCGAGGTTGCGGTCGCCGGTCGCCAGTTCGGAGGCGGCCAACGACTCGTCGATCACGATCGGCCGTTGGGCGAGTTCGGAGTAGAGCGCGAGCAACCGGTCCACCGCCGGCGCCGGTTCGTCGTGGATGAGCGCGTGGGTGGCGATGGCCCCGGCGTTGATCATCGGGTTGCGCGGTTTGCCGGTCTCGGGGTCCAACGAGAGTTCGTTGAAGGCCTCGCCACTGGGCTCCACACCGACACGGTCGAGGATGTCGTCCAGTCCGCGGTCCTCGATGGCCAGCGCGTAGGCGAACGGTTTGGACATCGACTGGATGCTGAACTCATGGTCGGCCTCTCCGCTCGCGTACACGGTGCCGTTGACCGTGCACAGGGCCACCGCCACGCGCTCGGGGTCGGCGGCGGCGAGTTCGGGGATGTAGTCGGCCGGGGCCCCGGAATCGACGTGGGCGGTCTGGGCGATGATGTCGTCCAGGTAGTCCATGATCGGTGAGCGCATCGGGTTCCCCTCGTGGACGCTGTGCCGTGGAGGCACCCTTGGCCGACTAACCCCACGGTAACCACGATCGTGCCCGCGCCCGGGCCGACATGCGCGCACACCCCTTCGGCGCAGCGGCGGCGGTACGGTCGAGGCGAGGAGGCGCCGGCGATGGACGACTACCGGGCATGGCGCGGTCCCCGCACGGGGGCGACGCTGTGGCGGGTTCGGACCGGCTCCGGCGAGGTGCGTATCCTGCCCGACGCCGTCATGGACCTGATGTGGTCCAAAGGCCGCTTCCTGTTCGCCGGCGCGGACACCACCGCCATGGTCTCTCCGGGCGAGGACGGTGCGGTGACCTGGGGACTGAGACTGGCCCCCGGCGTGGCGTATTCGCTGTTGGGTGTCCCCGCCCTTGAGTTGACCGATCGGCGCTTGGAGTTGGAGGAGCTGACCACGATCCCGCCCCGAATCAGGGAAAGCGCTTACGGTGATCCGGTCGCGGCGTTGGAGGACCTCTACGTGACGCTGTGGCGACGGACCGAACCCGACCCGATCCTCTTGAACCTGGCGGAGTCGTTGGACCGCTTCGCCCGGGCCGGGCTCGACGTCCCCGACCTCGCGTACCGGCACGAGATGTCCGAACGTACCCTGCGCCGCCTGGGCGACCGCGTCTTCGGGTACGGACCCAAGACCCTGACCACCATCCACCGTTTCCAGCACGCGCTCCACCTGGCACGTTCCGGCACATCGTTGGCCCAGGCGTCGACCGCGGCCGGCTACGCCGACCAGTCCCACTTGAACCGCGACGTGCGACGCCTGGCCGGAACGACCCCCGGAGACCTCCTGGGCCGAGGCCGGCCGATTCCTTCAAGACGATCGGCTCCGCGCATGACACCGTCGACGGCATGAGCATCGACATCGACCGGGCCACCTCGTTCATGACGGCCCACGCACGTGTGTTGGATCGGCGCCGCTTCGCCCTGCTCACCGGCGAGGCCACCGAGCGCGACCGGCGGGCCGTCCTCGCCGCGCTGGAGGGCTACCGCAACGACGACGGCGGCTACGGCTGGGGGATCGAGCCGGATCTGCGCGCCCCCGAGAGCCAACCGGCCGGCGCCCTGCACGCACTGGAGGCCATCGCCGAAGCCGGACCCACCACCACGCCCGCGACCCTCGGGTTGCTCGACTGGCTGGACTCGGTGACCCTGCCCGACGGCGGCCTGCCCTTCGCATTGCCCGTCGCCGATCCGACCGCGTGCGCGCCCTTCTGGGCCCAGGCCGACCCCCGGGTGTCGTCGTTGCAGATCACCGCGGCGGTCGCGGCCCAGGCCCTCCGCGTGGGGCGATTCGACGCCGAGGCGAGGACGCATCCCTGGACCGCGCGAGCGACGAGGTACTGCCTGGACGCGATCGCCCGAATCGAGGAGGCCCCGTTCGCCTACGTCCTGTTATTCGCGCTGGGGTTCCTCGACGCCGCCGCGGACACACATCCCCAGGCGCGTGAGCAGCGGGCGCGCCTGGCACGGTTCGTTCCCGCCGATGGGGCGCTCCCGGTCGAGGGAGGCACCGAGGGTGAGACGCTCCACCTGCTGGACCTGGCGCCCTTGCCCGAACACCCGATGCGCGATGTCGTCGACGCCGCCGCCGTCACCCGTGACCTGGACCGTTTGGAGCGGGGCCGGCGCCCAGACGGGGGTTGGGCCGTCGACTTTTCGAGTCACTCCGAAGCCGCGGCCCTGGAGTGGCGCGGGTACACGACCGTCTCCGCGGTGGCCGTTCTTCGCGCCAACGGCCGATGAGGCGCGAGGTCGCCTGAGGGCTCATCCCGGGAGTGGGGCGGTAGGGCCGGGGAGGGGAGTTGAACCGTTTCCGCTCTGGGGATAGCGTCCGTGGTTCGCGAGAGGGAGCGCAGCGCACATGAGCAAGACTTCCCCGGGTGGCGGGTTCGCTCGGATCAGGCGGGCGGTGTTCGCCCGCCACTCGAATCCGTGGAGTGCCTGGAGCCGGTGGGCCACCATCCCGCTGGTCCTGCTCCCCGTCTGGACGCGCAGTCGAGGACAGGCCGCCGCGGTGGCCGTCTGGTTCGCCCTCAATCCGGTGATCTTCCCCCGGCCCGCCCATGAGCGGGCGTGGTCGACGCGGGCGATGCTCGGTGAGGAGCGGTGGATGCTGGAGCGGCCCCGGGACGCGGCCCTGGCCGTCAACGCCGCGGCCACGGCGGCGGCAGTGGTCGCGTTGATCGGGGCGAGGTACCGTCGCCCGTTGCCCACGGCGGTGGCCTGTGCGGCGCAGATGGCGCTCACGCTCGTGTACTGGGAGCAGATGGTCCGCTACCACGACCGCTCGCCGCAACGGGGAGAGCCCGCGTGGTGAGGGCCTCGAAGAGTCCTCGTCTCAGGGGCGATGGCCCAGGGCGCGCAGGAGATAGGGCAGGAGGCGGTCGGCGATGTCGTCGCCGTGGTCACGGCCGTCGTCGTCCGGTAGGAGGAAGGTGTGGCTGACCATGGGGCCGATGACCATCTCGGCGACGACCAGTGGGTCCTCCACCGGTGGGATCTCCTCGCGCAGCACACCGCGCTCCAGCAGGGCCAGGACCCGGTTTTGCAGGGGCAGGATGAACGCGTCGTAGAGGACGTCGGCCAGGGCACGGTTGTGGGCGGCCTCGCCCAGGATGGCGCGCAACAGCAACCCGGAGGGGCCCTGGAGCGCGGCGGCCTTGTCGTGCAGCAGGGCGCCGAGGTCGCCGGGCAGGGTGCCGGTGTCGTGGTCGGGCCCCAGGTCCTCGGCCCAGGCCTGTGCGGCTCCCACGACCAGGTCCTGTTTGGAACTCCAGCGCCGGTAGAGGGTGGCGGTGGAGACACCGGCGCGTCGTGCGACGGCGGCGGTGGTCAGGCCGCTGTAGCCGTTGAGTCGGAGTTCGGTGAGGGTGGCGTCCATCAGCGCGCGGTCCCGGCCGGCGTCGCGGGGCCTCCCTCGGGGGGCGACCGGTGCGGTCGTGTCGGGCAGATGGTCCGTCGTCATGGGATGAATCCTAGTGGCCGGCACCTGGTAAAAACGAAACGTTTTCGTTTAGTATCCAGGGCATGGCTGACACCGAGACTCCCCAACCCCTGACGTTGACCACCGAGATCCCGCCTGTGGTCGCGCGTCTTCGGTCCACCTTCGACAACGGCCGGACCAAGCCGATCTCCTGGCGAAGGGCCCAGCTGCGGGCGTTGCGCCGGATGCTCACCGAGGAGCGTCCCACCTGGGACAAGGCCCTGAAGGACGATCTGGGCAAGCCCTCCCTGGAGGCGCACACCACCGAGATCGGGTACGTGGTCAATGAGATCGACCACATTCTGAGGAACCTGGCCTCGTGGCTGCGGCCCAAGCGGGTGGGGGTGCCGATGGCGCTGGCACCGGCCAAGGCGCGATGGGTGCGTGAGCCGTTGGGCACGGTGCTGATCATCAGCCCGTGGAACTATCCACTGAACCTGGCGTTGGCGCCGTTGGCCGGCGCCATCGCGGCGGGTAACAGCGCGGTGATCAAACCCAGCGAGTTGGCCCCGGCCACCTCCGGCGCGCTCGCCGAGTTGGTGCCGCGCTACCTGGACACCGAGGCCGTGGCCGTGGTCGAGGGCGGGGTGCCCGAGAGCACCGCCCTGCTGGAGGAGCGGTTCGACCACATCTTCTACACCGGCAACGCGGCGGTGGCGCGGATCGTGATGGCGGCCGCGGTCAAGCACCTGACACCGGTGACGTTGGAGCTCGGCGGCAAGAGCCCGGCGGTCGTGGAGCCGGGCGTGGACCTGGCCACCACGGCTCGGCGTCTGGTCTGGGGCAAGTTCACCAACGCGGGCCAGACCTGTGTGGCCCCGGACTACGTGTTGGCCATCGGCGACACCGCGCGAAGGCTCCAGCGTGAGTTGGCGACGGCGATCACCGAGATGTTCGGCTCCGACCCCAAGACGAGCCCCGACTACGGGCGCATCGTCAACGAGCGGCACTTCGACCGGCTCAGCGCGTTGTTGGACAGTGGTGAGGTCGTCGCCGGTGGACGCGCCGATCGTGATTCGCTGTACATGGAGCCCACGGTGTTGGGCGGTGTGGACCCCTACAGCCCGGTGATGGCAGAGGAGATCTTCGGTCCGATCCTGCCGGTGCTCACGGTCCCGGACCTGGACGCGGCGATCCGGTTCGTCAATGAGCGGGACAAGCCGTTGGCGCTGTACGGGTTCACCGACTCAGAGGTCACCAAGCGACGGTTGATCACCGAGACGTCCTCGGGCGGGGTCGCGTTCGGGCTGCCGATCGCGCACCTGGCCGTGCCGGACCTGCCCTTCGGCGGTGTGGGTGAGAGCGGGATGGGCGCCTACCACGCCGAGGCCTCCATCGACACGTTCTCGCACGTCAAGCCGGTGTTGGACAAGTCGTTGGCGCTGGACACGATGAAGCTGGCCTACGCCCCGATCACGGAGTTCAAGGAGAAACTGATGCGTCGGATGGTGTGAGGCGGCGCCGGTATCGCGAAGGGCGGCCGGGCGGTCCGAACACGAGGGGGATCCTCCGCGTGTTCGGACCGCGGTGCGTTACCCCTCACGGTTCCGACCCGCCCGGTCAACCCAGGGAACGGGCGTCGGAGTAGGCGGTGCCGGCCTCGACCTCGGAGCCCATCATCTCGTCGACGGTCACGAACTCGTAGCCGTCCTCGGAGAGGGTCTCCAGCACGTCGGGGATGGCCTCGACGGTGGTCTCATGGATGTCGTGGAAGAGCAGGACGCTGCCCTCGTCGGTCTCCTCTTCGGCGATGTCCACGGTGGTCTCGGGGTCACGGTGCTGCCAGTCCAGGGTGTCGACGTCCCACAGGAGCATGGGCTTGTCGATGGTCTCGCGGGCGGTGTCGCTGAGGGAGCCGTAGGGCGGGCGCATGGTGGTGGGCGTCTGACCGGTGACGTCCTTGATGGCCTTGTCGGTGCGCTGGAGGTCGTCCTTGATCTTGCTCGCCGACAGAGTGGCCAGGTCGGCGTGGTCCCAGGTGTGGTTGCCGACCTCGTGGTCTTCCCGGACCATGCGCTCGACCTCCTCGGTGTGGGAGTCGAGTTTGGAGCCCAGGACGTAGAAGGTGGCCTTGGCGTCGTTCTCGTCGAGGATGTCGAGGAGTTCGTCGGTGTGCTCACCGGGGCCGTCGTCGAAGGTCAGGGCCACGCACTTGACGTCGGCGCAGTCGGGTCGGGGGCGTTCGGTGTCCGCGGCCGCGGGGAGCGTGGTCAGGGTCAAGAGCCCGGTGGTGGCCAATACCCCGCCAGCGGCGGCCTTACGCATCAAAGAGGTAACGTTCACGCGTCGAAATGTATGCGAAGTTTCGGGTGGGGGCAAAGGTAAGCCCAGTTCAGAGCCTCGAAGTGAGCAAGGACTCCTCGCTCCGTCAGGGGGATGGAACGAGGATCGCGCCGTGCCCCAGGGGATGCGGGGGCCGGATGGCACACACAGAAGGGGCCGGGGCGTCGTCCACGCCCCGGCCCCTTCTACCCCCGATCAATTCAGTCGGGCGTCGGTGATGACCTCGCCCGCCTCCATATCGTCCAAACCGAACAGGTCCTTGACCGTCACGAAGTGGTAGCCCTCCTCGTGCAGGCCCGCCAAGACCTTCGGGATGGCGTCCACGGTGGACTTGTGGATGTCGTGGAAGAGCACCACGCTGCCCGCCTGGGTCTCGTCCAGGGCGTGCTTGGACACGGCCTTGGTGTCGCGGCTCTCCCAGTCCATGGTGTCCACGTCCCACAGGATGAGCGGATGCCCGGTGGCGCTGCGCACGGTGGCGTTGAGCGAGCCGTAGGGCGGGCGCATGGTCACCGGGGCCTCGCCGGTGATCTCCTCGATGGCGTCGTCGGTGCGCTGTAGGTCCTTTCGGATGGCGTCGTCGGACATGGTGGCCAGATCGTCGTGCTTCCAGGTGTGATTGGCGACCTCGTGTCCTTCGGCGGCGGTGCGCTCGACCACGTCGGGGAACTCGCCCACCAACGAGCCCAGGACGTAGAAGGTGGCCTTGGCCTGGTAGTCGTCCAGGCTGTCCAGCAGCGCCTCGGTGTGCTCACCGGGGCCGTCGTCGAAGGTCAGGGCCACACATTTGGCCTGGGCACAGTCCAAGGTGGTGCCTTCGGTGGTGGCCTCGGGCCCCAGGTCCAGGCTCTCGGTCGAGGCGTTGCCGTGGACGGCGGCGTCACGGGCCTGGTAGCCCAGTTCGGACAGTGTCTCCTCGGCCACCTCGGGTTCGATGGGAACCAGGACCTCGTCGTCGTTGCCGGGCCCGGGCACCTGGTCGGGGTCCATGCGTACGGCCAGGCCGCCGGCGGTGCTGAAGGCCAGGTCGGCCAGTGGCGAGTGGGCCCAGGCATCGGCCACCTCTTGGGCCTGTTCGGGGTCGGTGAGGTCGGCCTCCCCCGGAGGCAGGGCCGCACGCTCGTCCCCGTCGGAGTCGTCGGTGTCATCGGAACGGTCGGAGCCGTCCTCGTCTTCGGAGCCCTTGGATCGGTCGGAGGAATCGGCCGGCGCCGGTTGCTCCTTGGTGTCGCGGCCCTCCTCCTCTTGGGTCTCGCTCTCCTGGCCCTGCTGTTCGGTGGCCAGGGACTCGGCGTAGGCGGCGACCTCGCCGAGCGGGTCGGGCAGTTCCTCGTCGGTCAGTTCGTACTCCTCCCGCAGGACATCGATCAGGTTCACGTGTGCCTGGGCCAGGGCCTGTTCGTCACGGAACAGGGAGGTCCAGGGCAGCACCTGCCCGCCATGGGCGTCGTACCACAGCGTGGAGGACTCGGGGCCCTGCGCGGTGGAGTCGACGACGTTGAGGCGTAGGCCGATGACGTCGGCGGAAGCGGCCAACAGTTCGGTGTCCTGGTTCAGTTCGGGGGCGCGCCCCTCGGGTGCCTCTTCCAGGAAGGCGGTCTGGCGTTCGGCCATGGCGGTGCGCACTTGGATCGAAAGCGGGTGCGACTCACCCAGTACCGGATACCGGTAGCTCACCGTGTTGTGGTCGGTTTCCACGGACACGGTGCGCGTGTGCAGGTCCGGTAGGTCGGCGGAGATGAATCCGATGGCTTCGGCGTAGGGATCGGTCGTGTCCGCCGCCTGGCAGCCGGGGAGCAGAAGCAGCCCCAGGGCGCTACAGACGGTGACTTTTCGTTGCAGTGAGGTGACAACCACGGGTGGACCATATCGAAGGAGGGGGGTCCTGAGTGGGACGCAGCGCGACCTTAGCATTTCAAAGAGTAATAAATCGCCCCATCGTGGGTGGAATGCGAAGTTCGGGGCCCGGCACGCGACCGGGCGCGTCGGGCCCCGAAAGAAGGCTCTATTCCGTCACCGCCGCGGCCACGAGCAGGCGCAACTGTTCCACCATCGGCACGTGCTCGTCCGGGCGGGTGGTCCGCGGCAGGTGCACGTGACCCGAACGCGCCCCGGTGCCGGTCCGATCACGCAACACGGTGTTGCGGTAGGCGATCTCGTTGGACAGGTAGTCCCCGCCGCCACCGGCCCGGGCAGCAGAGCCCTCGCTCGGTCCCTGGGGGAGCCTCACCTCTTCGTCCGCGTCCGCCGCCACCTCGACGACCTCGGTGTTGGCCACCACGGTGAAGGGGCCCGAGGCCGCCTCCACCATGCGCTCCACCGGCAGGGACGAACGCGTCCACTGGGGACCCGGCCCCTCGGGTAGTGGGATCTGCCCGGTGCGACCCACACCGACGTTGTCCAGGCCCCCTCCGCGCCAGGCGCCGTTGAACACCTCCAGGTCGAAGCGGTCGGGGCGACCACGGCTCAGGGTCAGTGCGGCGTCGACGACACCGTGCCGGGTGGCCAGGGCGTCCTCCACCAGGCCGTGGGCGAAGTCGTCCCAACGCACCGGGAACAGCGCCGAGCGCACCACCGCGGTGCGCTCGCCCACGGGGAAGGTCCAGCCGTGCAGGGCCAGGGCGGCGGCCCCGGAGGGGTTGGAGCACTCCAGGTCCTCCTCCAGTCCGAAGGGGTCGAAACCGGTCACGACCACGCGCACCCACCGGTCTCCCGGTGGGAATTCCAGGTCGGTGATGCCGCGGGAGGTGCGTTCCCACAGGCGCAGGAGTTCGGCGTGCTCGTCCGGGCTCAGATCGAAGGACGGACTCCAGGCGCGTAGGCGCGCCGAGAGGGTGAGCCTGGCCCAGTACAGGGGGCGGTCGTCCACGGGGCCGTTGGTGGAGGTGCGGGTGGCCTCCGTCCACAGGCGGGAGGCGTGGGAGGTGACCACCTCCCGGACCTGTTCGTAGGTGGTGGAGTCGCGCAGGTCGGCGTTGAAGAGAGGATCGGCGGCGTCGAATCCGGACCGGGCCAGCGACCTGCGGGGGAAGGGCAGGCGGGCGCGGTCCTCTTCGAGGGTGGTGGCAGGGTGCACGGGGTGGTCTGTCCGAGTCGGGGATGGGCCCGCCGAGTCTAACGTTCACGGGTGACGAAAAAGCCGTGAAGGCCCGTGGGGCGGGGCGAGAGTGACGATGGGTCTGGTTTGTGGGGCGCGGAGTTGGCAAGGTGTGAGGTGTCCGTCGTCCCTCTCAACGGAGAGAGCAAAACTGATGACCAACGGTTCCCTACCCGAAACGCAGGTCCTCGCCGAACGCGCGCGGACCGCTTTGGAACGGTGCGGTGTGACCCATCTGCCCGAGCCGGTCGGGGCGAGCGGGAGTGCCCGCACACCGATCACCGGGCAGGACCTGTTCGACGTGGAGTTCGATACCCCCCAAAGCGCCGAACGGGCCGTGGCCGAGGCCGCCGAGACCTTCGCTTCCACCTGGCGTGACACCCCCGCGCCCCGGCGCGGAGAACTGGTGCACCGTCTGGGCGAGTTGCTGCGCGAACACAAGGGGGACCTGGCCGAGCTGGTGACCATCGAGGCGGGCAAGATCCGCTCCGAGGCGCTGGGCGAGGTGCAGGAGATGATCGACATCTGCGACTTCGCGGTGGGGTTGTCACGCCAGTTGTACGGGCGCACCATGCCCTCGGAGCGTCCCGGGCACCGGCTGATGGAGACCTGGCACCCCTTGGGGGTGGTCGGGGTGATCACCGCCTTCAACTTCCCGGTGGCGGTGTGGTCGTGGAATACCTGTGTGGCCCTGGTGTGCGGTGACACGGTGGTGTGGAAGCCCTCGGAGACGGCCTCGCTGACGGGGTTGGCCTGCCACGGGTTGTTGATGCGCGCGGCCGCGGACGTGGGCGCCCCGGAAGGGGTGCACCGGGTGGTGCTGGGCGGCGCCGAGGTGGGTTCGGTGCTGGTGGAGGACGCCCGGGTGGCGTTGGTGTCGGCGACCGGGTCCACGGCGATGGGTCGCGCGGTGGCGCCGAGGGTGGCGGCTCGGATGGGTCGGTACCTGTTGGAGCTGGGGGGTAACAACGCCGCGGTGGTGGCGCCCTCGGCCGACCTGGACCTGGTGGTGCGCGGCAGCGTGTTCTCCGCCGCGGGCACGGCCGGTCAAAGGTGTACGACGCTGCGCCGGCTGATCGTGCACGAGGACGTGGTGGAGGCGGTGTGTGAGCGGGTGGTGGACGCCTACGCCCAGCTGCGCGACCGGATCGGTGACCCCTATCAGGAATCGACCCTGGTGGGGCCGTTGGTGGGCGAGCGCGGTCACAAGGCGATGGTCTCGGCGCTGGAGCGGGCCCAGGGCGATGGTGGGCGGGTGCTGGTGGGCGGTGGACGCCGGTTGGAGGAGGAGGCCGGTGACGCCTTCTACGTGGAGCCGGCCGTGGTGCGCATGCCGTCCCAGACCGAGGTGGTGCGGGAGGAGACCTTCGCGCCGATCCTGTACGTGATGTCCTACCGCACCTTCGAGGAAGCGGTGGAGCTGCACAACGGGGTGCCGCAGGGGTTGAGCTCGGCGATCTTCACCCAGGACCAGGCCGAGGCCGAGCGTTTCCTGTCGGCGGCAGGGTCGGACTGCGGGATCGTCAACGTCAACATCGGTACCTCGGGGGCCGAGATCGGTGGGGCCTTCGGTGGCGAGAAGGACACCGGTGGGGGACGGGAGTCGGGTTCGGACTCGTGGAAGGCGTACATGAGGCGGGCCACCAACACCGTCAACTACGGCGGTGAGCTGCCCTTGGCCCAGGGCGTGGAGTTCTTGTGAGGTGATCGGCGGAGCCCGTGCCCCCAGGGGTGCGGGCCCCGCCGGGGCGCCCGTTCTCGGCCGGGCGAGGACACCGACCAAAATAGTCGCGCCCAATAGTGTTGTGCACAACCGAATTCTGTTAGCGTGGCCGACGAACGCCGAGACGCGCATCGTGGGGAGGGGACATGGCCGGCACCGAGGAGGGGGACCCCCTCGCTCTGGACAACCAGCTGTGCTTCGCCCTCTACACCGCCTCCCGGGCCCTGACCGGGCTCTACCGGGAGATCCTGACCGAGCTGGAGCTGACCTACCCGCAGTACCTGGTGATGCTGGTGCTGTGGGAACGGGGGACGTTGCCGGTCAAGGAACTGGGGCTGGCGTTGAGCCTGGACACCGGTACGCTCTCGCCCCTGCTGCGTCGGATGGAGGGGGCGGGGCTGCTCACCCGCAGACGCGGACCCGAGGACGAACGCATCGTCCACGTGGCTCTCACCGATGAGGGCGAGCGCCTACGAGAGCGCGCAGAGGGGATTCCCCCTCGTGTCCTGTGCGCCACCGACCTGCCCGAGGGCAAGGTCGAGGACCTGCGTGCGCTACTCGACCACGTCACCCGTTCGGTGACCGCCCAGGCGGGGCACCGAACCACATCGCGAACGGGGCCGAGCGAGCGGCTCGACCCCTGAGGAAGGGACAAGTCATGGCTTTCCAGAAGATGTACACGGCCAGCGCCACCGTCACCGGTGAGGGCCGCAAGGGCTCGGGCAAGACCGACGACGGCCGCCTGTCGGTGGACCTGTCGGTGCCCAAGGGCGTGGGCGGCGACGACGGCCCGGGCACCAACCCCGAGCAGCTCTTCGCCGTCGGGTACGCGGCCTGCTTCCACGGTGCCCTGAAGAAGGTCGCCGCCCAGACCAAGGCCGACGTGTCCGGATCCAGCATCGACTCCCAGGTCACCCTGGGCAAGGACGAGGGTCTGGACCTGGTGGTCGACCTGACCGTGAACCTGCCGAACCTGTCGCAGGAGGAGGCCGACAAGCTGGTCGAGGACGCCCACCAGGTGTGCCCCTACTCGCGCGCCACCCGCGGCAACATCGTGGTCAACCTGGCCGCGAAGACCGCCTGAGCGTAGCCGCTCGCCCGCGGGGCCGTACCCACCCGGTGTGGGTACGGCCCCGCTCGTGCGTGCCCGGTTCCAGGCGTGCCCGCACCGCCACGGCGGCGCAGGCCAGCACGGCCGCGCCACCGGCCAGGACGGGCCCGGTCAGGGGCTCGCCCAGCAGCAGGGCGGCCCAGGTGATGGTCATGACCGGTTGGGTGAGTTGGACCTGGCTTACGCGGGCCATGGGGCCGATGGCCAGCCCTCGGTACCAGGCGAAGAACCCCAGGTACATGCTGATCAGGGCCAGGTAGGCGAAGGCCGCCCACTGGGCGGCGGTGGCCTGGGGCGGATGCTGGGAGAGCGACCACAGGGTCAAGGGGAGGGTCACCGGGGCGCTGAGGACCAGCGCCCAGGACACGGTCTGCCAGGCACCCAGTTCCCGGGCGAGCAGGCCGCCCTCGGCATACCCGAGGGCTGCGGCCACGACCGCGCCGAACAGCAGCAGGTCGAACAGGTCGGGTGGCCCGGGAGCGGCGCCGGTGAGCGTGGCGAAGGCGACCGCGGCCACGGCTCCCAGGGCGACCATGGCCCAAAAACGCGCACCGGGGCGCTCGCCGGTGCGAAGCACTGCCACGGTGGCGGTCGCGGCCGGCAGCAGGCCGATGACGACGGCGCTGTGCGCGGCGCCGGTACCGGTCAGCGCCAGCGAGGTCAGTACGGGAAAACCGACGACGATTCCCGCGGCGACCAGACCCAGTCGGGCCCACTGCCAAGGGCGTGGAAGACGTTGTCGGGTCAGGACCAGGGCGCCGGCGGCGAGCAGGGCCGCCACGACCGCCCGCCCGGTGCCGGTGAACAGGGGTGCCAGGCCTCCGTCGGCCACGGCCAGGCGGGTCAGGGGGACGGTGAGGGAGAAGGCGGCCACGCCCAATAGGCCCCAGCCCAGGCCGGCCCGCGAGATGAGTAGCGGTGGCGCCTCTGGTTCGATAGCGCTATCGTGTTTCTTCATGTCCAACGATAGCAGTGAGCGGGTCGTGGCGTGGCTTCGCGAGTGGATCGGTGGGGCCGCGCCCGGGGCGAGGCTGCCCTCCAGCCGGGAGTTGGTGGCCCGCCACGGGGTGAGCCCGGTGACGGTGCAGAAGGCGCTGCGCGTGCTGGTGACGCAGGGGTTGGTGGAGAGTCGGCCCGGGGCGGGTTCCTTCGTGCGCGCTCCTCGGGTGGTGCGCGCCCGTGACTACGGTTGGCAGAGCGCCGCTCTGGGCGCCTCCCCAAGGGCCCGGCGTCCCTCGGTGGCGCTTCGCACCGCCCCCAACGACGTCATCGCCCTGCACTCGGGCTATCCGGATCGGGAACTGCTGCCCGAGTCCTTGGTGCGTTCGGCCCTGGCACGGGCCGGCCGCGGCGGGGCGGTGGTGGATCGACCTCCGGCGGCGGGCCTGGCCGAATTGCAGGAGTGGTTCGCCGCCGCCCTGGCCGAGTCGACCCCGGGCACGCTCAGCCCGGTCACGGCCGGGGACGTGGTGATCTTCCCCGGCAGCCAGAGCGGGCTGAGTACGGTGTTCCGTTCCTTGGCGGGCCCGGGGAGACCGGTGTTGATGGAGTCGCCCACCTACTGGGGCGCCATCTCCGCGGCGGCGCGATCGGGGATCGCCGCGGTGCCGGTGCCCAGCGGGGCGTACGGACCGGACCCGGTGGAGTTGGACCGGGCGTTCGCCACCACGGGGGCGCGCGCCTTCTACGCCCAACCCACCTTCGCCAACCCGACCGGTGCCCGGTGGTCGACGCGCACCATCGAGGAGGTGCTGGAGGTGGTGCGCTCGCACGGGGCGTTCCTGATCGAGGACGACTGGGCGCACGACTTCGGGATCGACGCCGACCCCGTTCCGGTGGCGGCCCGTGAGGACGACGGGCACGTGGTGTACGTGCGTTCGCTGACCAAGAGCGTGTCGCCGGCGGTGCGGGTGGCGGCGGTGGTGGCCCGTGGGCCGGTGCGGGAACGGGTGTCGGCCGGGGCCCAGAGCGAGTCGATGTACGTGTCCGGTGTGCTGCAACAGGTGGCCTTGGACGTGGTCACCCGCCCGGCCTGGCATACACACGTGAAGGGGTTGCGCCGGCGGTTGGCCCAGCGTCGGGACCTGTTGGTGGCGGCGTTGACCGAGCACGCCCCCACCACGATGGTGGAGGCGGTGCCGGCGGGCGGGTTGAACCTGTGGGTGCGACTGCCCGAGGGGAGCGACGTCAAGGCCCTGGCGCGTCGGTGCGAGGAGGAGGGGGTGTTGGTGGCGCCGGGCGATGAGTGGTTTCCGGCCGAGCCGGCCGGACCCTACCTTCGGCTCAACTACGCCGGTCCCGATCCGGGCGGTTTCGTCGAGGGCGCCCGTCGGCTGGGCCGGGTGCTGTCCCGGGGGTGAGGGCGTCGACGGGTCTTCAGGCGGGTCGATCACCCTGCTTGGGGCGGGCGCGCAGGTGGGCCTTCTCGCCCTGTGCTCCGAAGAGGCTGAGGAACTCCACCGCGCGCTCGTCGGCGGAACCGAACCAGTGGGGGACACGGGTGTCGAACTCGGCGGCCTCACCGGCCTTGAGAACCAGGTCGTGTTCGCCCAGGACCACGCGCAGGCGTCCGTTGAGGACGTAGAGCCACTCGTAGCCCTCGTGGGTGCGGGGGTCGGGTTCGCGGCGGTCGGTGCCCGGTGGAAAGACGAGTTTGTAGGCCTGGATGCCGCCGGGGCGACGGGTCAGGGGGATCATCGTCATGCCGTCTCGGGTGGTGGCACGCATGTGGATACGCGGGTCGCCGGTGGGTGGTGCGTCGACGAGTTCGTCGAGGGTGACCCCGTAGGCGCGCGCCAGGGGCAGGAGGAGTTCGAGGGTGGGTCTGCGCTCGCCGGTCTCCAACCGTGACAGGGTGCTCACCGAGATGGCGGTGGTGGTGGCCAGGTCGGACAGGGTGATGCCGCGTTGGGTGCGCAGGGTGCGCAGGCGTGGTCCGACGGAGTTCAGAGCCTGATCGAGATCGTGGTCCATCCCCGTATTTTGCCACACCGGCAACAGGGCTTGTCGGATGGTGGGGGCGGGGCGCACTGTGGTCCGGGGAGGTGGTCCACAGTGGACGATCAGGTCGAGGACTTCTACGAGGTGTTGGTGATCGGCGGCGGCGCGGCGGGGCTGAGCGGGGCGCTCACCCTGGCCAGGGCCCGACGATCGGTGCTGGTGGTGGACGCGGGTGAGCCGCGCAACGCCCCGGCGGCCGGGGTGCACGGTCTGCTGGGCCTGGAGGGCACGCCCCCGGGTGAGCTGTTGGAGAGGGGGCGGGCCGAGGCCCGCTCCTACGGGGCCCACGTCACGCGGGGGCGGGTGCGCTCGGTCGAGGGCGAGGCGGGCGCGTTCGTGGCCTCGCTGGAGGACGGGCGCACGGTGGGAGCGGCCCGGGTGCTGGTGGCCACCGGACTGGTCGACGAACTGCCCGACATCCCCGGACTGGCCGAGCGCTGGGGCCGCGACGTACTGCACTGCCCCTACTGCCACGGGTGGGAGGTACGTGACGAACCCATCGGAGTGCTGGCCACCGGGCCGATGTCGGTGCACCAGGCGCTGATGTTCAGCCAGTGGAGCGCGGACGTGCTCTTCTTCGCGAACGGGACCACGGTGGAGGACGAACAGGCCGAGCGGCTGGCCGTGCGCGGCATCAAGGTGATCGAGGAGCGGGTGGCCGGGGTGGAGACGGTCGCCGATGCCCTGGCGGGGGTACGTCTGGCCGGGGGAGGACTGGTGGAGCGCCGGGCACTGGTCGTGGCCGGCCGGATGGTGGCCAGGGTCGACTTCCTGGCCCCGCTGGGTCTGGCACCGGTGACCCACCCCATGGGAGTGGGCGAGCACCTGACGGTGGATGCCATGGGCCGCGCCGAGGTGGCCGGGGTGTGGGTGGCGGGCAACGCCACCGACGTGTCCGCCCAGGTGGGGGCCTCCGGAGCGGCCGGCACCCTTGTCGCGGCGCAGATCAACGCCGACCTCGTCAACACCGAGATCGACCGGGCCCTGGCCGCGCGGCGCCCCTTCTCGGCCGAGGCCGAGCGTGAGGTGGCCGCGCGTGTGGGCCAGGGGCACCGACTGTGAGCAACGACGACGGGGGGACGCACATGGGGAACGACTTCGACCGGGAGTTCTGGGAAGAACGCTACCGGGACGGCCACGGGCACGGTGAGCACGGGCAGCACGGGCCGGGTGAGCCCAACCCGCAACTGGTGGCCGCCGCCGGCGACCTGGATCCGGGTCGGGTATTGGAGGTCGGCGCCGGGCTGGGCGCCGACAGTCTGTGGCTGGCCCGGCACGGCTGGGAGGTCACCGCGGTGGACATCTCCGCCAACGCGCTGGAGCGGGCCCGGGCATCGGTGGGCAGGGTCGACGCCGAGGCCGCCGCGCGCATCCGGTGGGTGCGGGCCGACGCCGGCGCACTCGACCCGCACCTGAGCGGGTTCGACCTGGTCACCAGCCACTACGCCCACCCCGAGGGGCCCTTCGTGAAGCTGGTGGAACACCTGGCCGACCGGGTCGCGCCGCGGGGGCGGCTGCTCATCGTGGGCCACGACCCCTCCGACGCCCACGGGCACGCCCCGCACGCCGGCCACGGGCGCGCCCACGTGGCGCCCGAGGAGGTGACGGCGGTACTGGGAACCGACCGGTGGCGGGTGCTGGCGGCGGAGCCGCGGTCGCGCACACGCCGCCGTGGTGACGGCACCGAGGTGACCATGACCGACGCTGTGGTGCTGGCCCACAGGGTCCGCTGACGGGTGTGGGGTCCTCCTTCCCTCCCGTTTCGAAGGAGGACTCTCCCGGGAGGGTCACAGATCCCGGTAGGCCGCCAGTCGGCGTTCGAAGACCACGTCCACCGGATGGGCGAACAGGCGGGAACGATCCAGGACCATCACCAGCTGTCGGGTCCCCGGCCTCAGCAGGGCGGTGACGGCGTGGGCGAAGGCCTCCGGTTCCAGTAGGGGCTCGGCGCCAAGGACCAAGGGACGACGGACGGACTGTTCCAGCCGGGCCCAGCCGCGCTGTTCGTCCCAGGTCAGCAGGACGTCGTCGTGGTCGGGTCCGTCCAGACGCACCAGCGCTCCGCGGGTGTCGCTCCGTTGCAGGTGGCTCTCGGGGAAGTGGACCCGCGGGGCGTGGTCGACCTCCTTGCGCAACCGTTCGGCGCACGCGTGCACGTAGGCGTGGTGGTTGAGCGGCCAAGGAGTGGTGTTGACGTCCACGTACAGCAGACGGGACGAGGATGGGGGAGTGGTCACCTCTCGGACTCCTGTTCGGGGGTGTCCCCGTCGGGGGCGCGGGTGCCGGAAAGGACGGTGAAGAGCACCGTGACGGCGTATCCGGAGTGGTGGCCGCGCAGGGTCACCACACGTTCGCGGCCCTGGGAGCGTTCGCGCCTGGCCTCGGTGGGCGCGTGCAGGCGGGCGCGCCAGCGGGAGACGACCCCGTCGGGGCCGAACAGTGAGGAGGCCAGACCACCGCCGTGCACGGCGGCGTAGTGGACGGTGGTCAGCCCGTTGGTGTCGGTGACACACGTGGTCAGGGCCGGCCACAGCCCGGGGTCCGCCTCGATCAGGGCGGCCACGTCGCGAGCGCACGCGGTCAGTCTGCGGGGTCCGGAGACCGAGGGCTCGATCGGTCGGGTCGGTTCGCGCCTGGGAAGGGCCGGAATTCTTTCGGCTGTGGGTAGTGTATTCACGGGGCACCACCTTTCAACGGTGTCTGTGATCCGTGCTCGTGGTCGATTCGGGATTCGCGTACGGCGTTGTCGACGTACTTGTTGAGTGATTCGCACGTGATTCTACGAATCCATTTCTTGGGTCCGATCTTCACCGACTCCAGTTCTTCGCTGTAGCAGAGGTCATATACCACGCGCTCTGATACATCGAGTATTTGGGCGGCTTTGCGGACACTGACCAGGAGCTTTTTCTGCTCGATGACGCGGAGTTCCCGCGGTTGGGTCATAACGTGAACCTAGCAATCGCAGTGAAGCGTGTACAGGGGTGGGTCTTGAGTGAACACGCCCTGGTAATTCCAGAATGTCAGGGATCGGGACCAGGGTCCCTTCGGTTCTTCCCTCCCGAAGACCTCTTCATACTCTGCGAGCCCTTGCGCCCTTTGAGTAGGGGGTTAACGCGACCGGAGTTTAAAATGCAGGAAGATTTTTTTCGGTCGACGAACGCACGATGACGACGGCCGGGTGAGCACGAAACGAGCGGGGGCGGACGTCCGAAGACGCCCGCCCCCGCTCACGGTGTGGTGCGGGCCGCCGCGCCCACGGGTTCACCGTGGTCGATGATGGGGTCCGAGTAGGAACGGAACGGTGAGTTCCGGTAACTGTCACATCTGTTGACACCCTTGGTTCACATTTCCGCCCCTTCGCCAGCAGGACACGTAGTTCGCAGGTGACTTGCACGGCCTCGCTGCGGGAGGCTCTACTTCTGGAAACACACGCACCGGGCGACCGCGCCGAACCGTGGCGTTGCCCGGCGACCTGGACGCAGAACGTGCGACCTTCGCCGCGAGGCTGGCCTCGGCGACCGACCTGGGCGCGGCCACCCGCGACAAGTACCGGCGCAACGTCGGCTACTTCCTGGCCTGGCTCGCCGACGCGCGCGAGGCCGGCGCGCTGGACGGCGACCCGCTCACCGATGCGACCGCGCGGGATTGGGCGGTGCGCGACTGGCGGCGCACCTTGAAGAACACCCGCACCCGCGGGGGCGCTCGCCTGTCGGCGGCCACGATCAACAACCGGCTCGCCGCGCTGGACGCCTTCTTCGCCCTGCGCGGCTCGGGGCGCCCCGCAGTGGTGCGCGAACACCTGAGCCGCCCCTCCGCGCCCCGGGCGTTGGACCAGCGCACGCTGCTGCGGTTCCTGCGCACCGTGGCCCGGGACGCCTCGGTGCGTGACCGGGTGATCTGCCACCTGGCCTACTACGCCGGGCTGCGCATCGCCGAGATCGTCGCCTTGGACGTGGCCGACCTCCGGGCCTCGGCCCGCAAGGGCACGGTGCGAGTACGTGGCAAGGGACGCCTGGGCGGAAAAGACCGCACGGTGCCGTTGCACGCCGAGATCCGCTCCTCCCTCGAACTCCTCCTGGACGATCTCGGCCGCCCCGGCGCGGGACCGCTGGTGCGCAACTACGACGGGGGCCGGCTGTCGACGCGGGCAGCCGCCGCGGCGGTCACCGCGCTGGGCGCGGCGGCGGGGGTCGGACCGTCAGATGACGGCGAGGTGTTCGGTCCGCACGTGCTGCGCCGCACCTTCGGCACCGACCTGGTGCGCGGCCGTGGCGAGCCGGCGCGCGAGCCGGTCGACCTGGTCACGGTCGCCGAACTGATGGGACACGCCGACATCAACACCACCCGCCGCTACGCCCTGCCCACCGAAGCCGATAAGGCCGCCGCGCTGGAGGCGCTCACGGTGGACCGATGACCGGTCCACGCACGCCCCCGTTCCTCGAGGTCCATCCCGTCATCCGTCGGCGCGCTCCGCGCGAGCACGCCGTGTCCGGGGTGCCACATCGCGGAGCGAGGCTCGGCCCGGGAACGCTGCCGGGTGACCGGGTGGAGCGACGTAGAGCGGAAGCCGCAGCTCCCGGTGGCGCGGAGGGCTGGCGGCCTCGGGCTCGGTGTGCTGGTCTTCGACCGCTGGTGGGTGACGGGGTGAGAGCTGAGGGTCCCTGCCCCGGCCACAGCAGAGGTGCACCCGACTGGCCTCCCCTCCCCAACCTGGATTCCTGAGGCCCTCGCCGGAGGCGTTTGGGCTGTGGTAGACCGCCGGGTTTTCTGCCACAGTGGCGGCTGGGATGCAAGGGGTATTGAGGCCTTGGTATAGGCCTACTTCTCCTACTATTGCCGTGAGCAGTGATTTCACTGCTTAGTGTGACCGAAGGTGGCCCCGTGCGATTGTCTCGCCGCCGCTACGGCAAGGGGAGGGTCTGACCCCATCCATCCCTCATCGAGAGGACCCCCATTCGTACGATCAACGTGATCGGTGTGGTCACCGCAGCGTTTCTGATGATCCCGGCCGGAACGGCTGTGGCATCGCCGACGCCGCCAAGAGCGGGTTCGGTTGAGGTGTCGTCGGCCCAGTCGGCCACCGAATGTTCTGACAACGGCGCCGTGGCCGCGGGCGCCAACCAAGATGACGCGTACGACATGGCCCTGATCGAGGGCGCACCGGCCGAACGGCTCACGGCCGATGTGTCCGCGCTCGTCGGCGACGGCGAAGTGACGGTGCACGCGTCGGCCGAGGCCCTGGTGCGCGACGGAGCCAAGGCCTACCAGATCGAGACCGACTCGGACCAGCCGCAGCACACGTCGGTGAGTGTCCCGATCTCGGGCGGCTACAGCGAGCCATTGAGTAACCTGACGGTTCTCTTCGATGCTGAGGGCGCCGTCATCCAGTACGCCGAGACCCTGTACAGCCAGGCCGACTCCGGCAATTTCCACATCAGCAGCTACGTGGACGGTGCGCTCACGCAGAGCGAGGACACCGGTATCCCGTTCGTGGGTGACGAGCAGCTCCGTGACGAGACAGCGGTCGCGAACGAAGCGGTCGCCGAGAGCGCCAACACGGGCGCGTGCGTCGCCGCGGTGCTCGGTGTCAGCGGCGCGGTGGGCGCCGCCATCGCCTATGCCTGCGTCGGTTCCTGCTCCGTTCCCATGACTCCTGTCACCGCCCCGGTCTGCGCGGCGTGCGTCGGCGGGTTCGCGGTCGTCGGCGGTGCTTCGATCACAGCGATCGCGAGCTGTTTCTGAGGTGATCACCATGTCTAAAGGGAAGGGGTCTTACCGGCTCTTCCTCGCCTTTCTCATCCCCATGGCGTTGGCCGGGGCGGGATTGGTTCTGCTCGTCCCCAGCCTCGCTGACTCCGGAGGCACCCTCCATTGGTTGGGCTTCGCGGCTTTGGGGCTGATCGTTGTCGGGTGCATGTTCGTCTTGAGACGTGTCCGGCCCGATCGTGTAGACGCACGGTAAGACGTCTGTGACATGAAGGTGAAAACGCCCCGCTCTCCTCTGGGAGCGGGACATGTTGGGGGTGCGGACCGGATATGGGAGAAAGCGGTAACAGAATATCGTTTCCGCAGGTAGGCCCGCGATTCCTGGAGCTACGGCGAGCCGCGAAATCTCGTCGCTAACGATCACCTAGCGGGCAAGGTGCTCAGCTCCGCCTCCGAACAGAGGCGGAGCTGAGCTACGTGTTCAAGGCCTGACCGAAGCCATCGCCACCAGCACCTCGTGGTCGGTGCTGTCATGGACGGGTTGGAAGGCCACAGTCGAGCTACCGTCGCTCTGGCCGCACTCGAACGGCAGCGTGTTGAAGCAGCCCTATAGAGGGCTGCGACAGCGCAGGGTGAGCGGATAACCGCCCCCATATCCGAGCTTTTGTGCCGAATCGGCCTCCTGATCGGCTTGCCCCTGGGACAATCCCCGTGCCGAGCCCGCCCACCGCCCTGGGGCGGTGGGCGGGCTCCATGGAAGGCATCCCCTCATGCCGGTCAACTTCCTCACCGCCGCCCAGCGCGAGCGCTACAGCCGCTTCAACACCGTCCCCGACGAGTCACAACTGGGCGCCGACGCGCGCCGCCTGGCGATGAGCGCCTACGGGCCGCGCAACCAGCTCGGCCTGGCCCTGCAACTGACCACCGTGCGCTTTTTGGGCACGTTCCTGGATGACCCCACCGAGGTGCCCACCGCCGTCGTCGACTTCATCGCCGAACAACTCGGCCTGACCGCCGACGACCTCAAGGGGTACGGGGAGAAGAAAGGCCGCTGGGACCACCAGAAGCTGATCCGCGAACGCTACGGCTACACCCTCTTCGACCCCCACCAGTGGCTGTTGCTGGGCATCTGGGCCTACCGGCGCTCCTGGTCGGGCAACGAGCGCCCCAGCGTGCTGTTCGACCTGGCCACCAACCGCCTGGTCGAGGCCAAGATCCTGCTTCCCGGCGTGACCACCCTGGAACGGCTCATCGCCGGTGTGCGCGAGCGCGTGGCCCTGCGCCGGTTCAAACTCCTGTCCTCGGCCCCCACACCCGAGCAGCGCACAACCCTTCAGGCCCTGGTCAACGTGGCCGAAGGAGGGCGCGTCTCCCAACTGGACCGCTACCGCAAGAGCCCCACCGACATCAGCGGCAAGGGCGTCGTCAAAGCCCTGGACCGCTACGCCGCCATCCGCTCCCTGGGCGCCTCCGCCTGGAACCTGTCCTCGGTTCCACCGGGACGGATTGTGTCCCTGGCACGCTTCGCCAAGGCCGCCCGCGCCCAAGCCGTCGCCCAACTCGCCGACGGCCTTGCGGCCAACCCCTCGGTGCGCATCGAAGATCGCGAGGGTCGTGACCACCTCGTGTTGTCCGGCCTGGACGCCTTGGACGAGCCCGCCTCACTGTCCGCGCTGCGCGCCGATGTGGCCGCCCGCGTTCCCGTTGTGGACTTCCCCGAGGTGCTGTTGGAGGTCCACTCCTGGACCGGGTGCCTTGACCGGTTCACCCACGTGGGCGGCCAGACACCCTCTCGCAAGGAGGACATGATCACCTCCATCGCCGCCGTGCTGTGAGCCCAGGCCATGAACGTCGGCATGCGCCCGATGGTCTCCGAGGCCAGCGAGGCCCTGTCCCTGGACCGGCTGTTTTGGACCGAGCAGAACTACATCCGCGAGGCCACCCTCACCCCGGCCAACGCCGACCTGGTCGACTACCACTCACGTCTGGACATCGTGGCCGTCTGGGGCGGCGGCGAGCCGGCCTCCGCCGACGGGCTGCGCTTCGTCGTCCCGGTCAAGACCAGCGAACTGTTCCGCTACCTGGCCGGAGGCGGCACCCCCACCCCGATCGGCCGGGCCCTGATGGAGCTGGGACGCCTGGACCGATCGATCTACCTGGCCTCTTACTTCGACGATGAACTCCTCTGAAGCCGGGTCAACACCCAGCTCAACCGTCAAGAATCCCGCCACACCCTGGCCCGCAAGATCTTCCACGGCCAAAAGGGTGAGCTGCGCCAGCGCTACCGAGAGGGCATGGAGGACCAGCTCGGTGCGCTCGGCTTCGTGGTCAACGTCGTCATCTTGTGGAACACCGTCTACACCGCCCGCGCCATCGAGCAGATCCGAGCCGAGGGCACCCGGGTGAACGCCTCCGACATCGCTCGCCTGAGCCCTTTGGGCAGCGAGCACCTGAACATGCTGGGCCGCTACAGCTTCAAGATCGCCCCTGAGATCGGTGCCGGGCAGCCGCGTCCCCTACGCGCGCCTCGCTCCGGCCAGTAGGGCCCCTCATCCCGCGGTGCCCTCGTCTGCTGCGGCGAGGGTGCGCCGTACCTGCTCGTGGGAGACGGACGAGAACGCCGCGATCCGGCGCAGCCCCCACCCCTCGGATCGGGCGTCGCTCATCGCGGACACGGCCGCCTGGCCGAGGGTCTCGTCCAGGGCCGCTCGCAGCTCGGCGAGCTTGCGTAGCCGCACTGCCGGGGCCAGGTCTGCGAACTCCGCGCACACCCGTTCCACATCGGCCTTGACGAAGGCCACCGCGTCACCGTCCATCCCGACAGGGTGATGGGTCCCGCTATGGGTGTCAACAGATGTGACAATTGTCGGGACTCACCGTTCCGTTCCTACTCGCCCCCCATGATCACCGGGCGCGGATGCCCGCTCTCTGGGCCCATCACGATGATCCGCTCCAGCGCTGTGACCAGGGTCGACATCACCACCACCCACGGGGCGCCGTCCAGGGCGTCGGTCACGAGTACGCGCGTCTGCTTCAACGAGCGGCCGGCCACGAGCACACCTGGAAGGCGGAGGACGTTTCCTTCCGGAGCCGAGGGACCGGGTTCCCACGCCCAACGGACCAATGAAACGGGGAGGGCCCAAGAGCCCTCCCCGTGGTTCCCGTCCGCGCCGCGTCGCGGCGCCGACGTCAGGCGGCGGTGTCCAGCAGCAACAACCGCTCCAGGATGTCCTGCAGGGTCACCAGCCCCACCAGGCCGTCCTCGTTCTCGACCAGGGCCAGGTGGTTGCGGCTCTCCCGCATGATGCCCATGGCCGCGTACATGGGTGTGGTCGGATCCAGGGTCAGGACCGGACGCATCAGGTCCTCGGCGGTGGTGTCGGCCGCGCCGGTCAGGGCCTCGCGTACGTGCACGACCCCTACGGGCTGCTCGTCCTCCATCACGACCAGACGCAGGTGCGTGGTCTGTCGGGAGACGCGCTTGATCTCCTCCACACCGGCGTCGGGTCCCACCCAGGCGATGTCCTCGCGCGGGGTGATGTGCTCGCTGATGGGCTGGGAGTTGACCTCCAAGGCGGTGGCCAGCTGGTCACGGCGCTCGGAGTCCAGGGCACCGGCCTTGGCCGAGTGCTCGACCAGCTCGCGCACGTCCTCGGGGTTGTGCCCGCTGGCCATCTCGTCCACGGCCTCCACACCGAAACGGCGCAGCACGGCGTTGGCCATGGAGTTGAGCATGACGATGATCGGGCGGGTCAGCCACATGAACGCCCGCATGGGGATGGCCAACATGGTGGCGGACTTCTCCGGGTGGGAGATCGCCCAGGACTTGGGCGCCATCTCACCCACGATCAGGTGCAGGAACGTCACGATGATCAGGGAGAAGACGAAGGAGAGCACGTACCCCACCGATCCTGGCAGGGAACCGAAGAGCGGCTCCAGCAGGTGGTGGAAGGCAGGCTTGGAGATGGCACCCAGGGCCAGGGTGGCCAGGGTGATGCCCAGCTGTGAGCCTGCCAACAGCAGCGACAGGTCGCGGGCGCTCTTGAGAGCGGCCCGGGCCGAGGCGCTGGTGTGCGCGGCCTCCTCCAACCGGTAGCGGCGAGCCGCCACCAGGGCGAACTCGATCGCCACGAAGAACGCGCTCAACGCGATGAAGACCACGGTCAGCGCCATCGCCAACCACACGTTCATCTCACTCATGCCCGCACCTCCTGTGCGTCCTCGCCCTGGACCTCACGCAACCTGACCTCGATGCTGTGGGGCACGTGCCGTTGGACGGCGTGGACGATCATGGCCAACGCCATGTCGGGATCGTCGTCATGGGCACTGGAGGGTCGGGGCAGCGGCAGGTCGACACGGTCGCCGGCCTTGGGCAGCCGGTGCAGCTCGTGGATGACCAGACCACCCAGGGTCTCGTAGTCGCCATCGGGCAGGTCGTGGCCGATGAGCCGCTCGACCTCGTCGATGTGCAGCCCACCGGGGACCAGGTAGCCGTTGTCCCCGCCCAACCGGGCGGGCGACTCCTCCTCGGGGGTGTGTTCGTCGGCGATCTCGCCGACGAGCTCCTCGGCCAGGTCCTCCGTGGTGATGACGCCGGCCAGACCGCCGTACTCGTCGACCACGCAGGCGAACTCCTCGTCGACCTCGCGCAGTTGGCCGAGTACCCCGGGCAGGGGCAGGGACGCCGGGACCATCACTGTGGGCCGGGCGATCTCGCTGACGCGCACGCCCGCCAGGTCACGGTCGCCCAAGGCGAGCACGTCGCGCAGGCAGATGACACCGACGATGTCGTCCACTCCCTGTCCCAGGACGGGGAAGCGCGAGTGTCCGGAGGACATGTGCTCCACGACCAGGCTGACCGGGTCGTTCTCCTCAACCGTGGTGACCTCCGGGCGGGGGATCATCGCGTGCTCGGCGGTCTGGTCGTGGAAGTCCAGGGTGCGGTCCAACAGGGTGGACACCTCGGCGGGCAGGTCCCCGCTCTCCCTGGACTCGGCGATGATGCGTTCCAGGTCGCGCGGGGTGGCCGCGTGCTGGACGTCCTCGACCGGCGTGATGCCGACCGCCTTGAGCAGCAGGTTGGAGGCCTGGTCGAACAACCAGATGACGGGCCCGAAGACCTTGAGGTAGATACCGGTGGACAGCGCCAACCAGCGGGCCACGGGCTCGGGTCGGGCGATGGCCAGGTTCTTGGCGAACAGTTCACCGAAGACCATCTGTACGACGGTGGAGAAGATCAGGGCCAGGGCGGTGCCGATGGCCAGACCGGTGCCGTTCGGTACGCCGGCTTCACCGAGCAGTTCTCCGACCCCGGTACCGATCATCGGTTCGGCCACGTAACCGACCAACAGAGTGGTCACCGTGATGCCCAACTGGGCGCCGGAGAGCATGAACGAGGTGCGATTGGTGATCGCCAGGGCCCGTTTGGCCCCATTGTCACCGGCCGAGGCCCGCGCCTTCAGGCGTGAGCGATCCACGGCCATGTAGCCGAATTCCTGGGCGACGAAGTATCCGGTCGCCACGGTGATCAAGAAGACCACCAGCGCGCCGAAGGCGATACTGAGGACGGTGCTCATCGGGCACACACCGCCTGGGTCCGTCTAAGGGCCGAGTTCTTTCGAAGGTGTGCGCCCCGCCAAGAAGGGGGCTCGTCTGTGTCAGAGTCACAGCATCCACGGGGGATGCTGCTGGTACTTCGGGACGAATCCACTGTTCCTCTCTCTGCGCCGTAGCGCCTCGGATGATGTGATTGTCGTGGAACATGGGGTCGAAGAGGATACGTTCGGGGGCGGTGAAAGATTCCCGCCCCCGGTGACGATTCTTCGATTCAGGAACCGATGGGGGCGTCGGCCTCGTCGCCGAAGCCGGCCCACTCCCTGCGACGGGCCTCGGTCAGGGCGATCGCGGTGGCCACGGCCACGTTGAGCGAGCCGACCCGACCGATCTGGGGAATGTAGGTGATGGCGTCCGCGCCGTTGAGCAGCGCGGGGGAGCACCCGTGGTCCTCGGCGCCCACGGCCAGACACACGTCGGGCTCAAGGGGCGCGGCGTGCAGGGGGACGGCACCCTTGGCCAGTTCCAGGGCCACGACCTTGTAGCCGTCGGCGCGGGCGGCCGCCAGGG
Source organism: Nocardiopsis sp. NPDC055551 (assembly GCF_053619415.1). Classification (NCBI taxonomy): domain Bacteria; kingdom Bacillati; phylum Actinomycetota; class Actinomycetes; order Streptosporangiales; family Nocardiopsidaceae; genus Nocardiopsis; species Nocardiopsis sp. NPDC055551. Next base: position 110,148 of record NZ_JBSHJJ010000014.1, read on the forward strand.
CCTCCGCGGTGGTGGCCAGGCGCTCGTGGGGGACCTTGGCCCCGGTACCCAGGGCGGTCTTGCCGACCTTGGGGTCATCGGGGTCGGCGCTGTTGCCGGTGAGCCAGAGCCGGTCCACGCCCAGGGTGGCGCAGGTGCGCAGGATCGAACCCAGGTTGAAGGGTTGGGTGACCGACTCGACCATCAGGGACAGGCGTCCTTCGGTGCGCCTGCGCCACTGACGGTTCAGGCGTTTGACGTCCGTGGGACGCAACTGCGTGCTCAACTGCGGTGTGTTCCTCGTCGATGGGGGCCGGGTGGTCCGGCGCCGGTCGCCCAAGCGTACCGTTCCGTGCGCCGACCTGCACGTGGGGGATCGGGCATGGCGTCCGAAAAGGGGATTTTCCCGGGTTCAGATGGTGGGTGCGGGGTGCACGGTCAGGACCCGGAAGCCGGCGCGGGAGGTGAGCCGCTCGGTGGGGTGGCCCTGGGACTCCAACCACTTCTGCAGGGAGTCCGACCCCAGGTGGCGCTGGACGACCAGGTGGGCGACCCCGCCGGGGGCCAGGCGGGACAGCCAGGTGAGCAGCAGACCGTGCAGGACGTCCTTGCCCACACGGATGGGCGGGTTGGACCAGATGACGTCGAAGGGGCCCTGAAGGTCGCCGGCCCCGGGCGGGCTGTCGGTGCCCTTCCCCTGTTCCAGGGCCAGGCCGCCCTCGGGGGTGACCACGGCGAAGCGCGTGTGGTCCATCCCGTGTTCGGCGGCGTTGCGGCGGGCCAGGGACACCGCGCGGGAGTTGACGTCCACACCCAGGACCCGGGCGTTGGGCGCCCGGTGGGCCAGGGTCAGGGCGATGGGACCGTAGCCGCAACCCACGTCGAGCAGGTCGCCCTCGGGAGGTGGTGCGGGAACGCTCTCCAACAGGACCCGGGTACCCAGGTCGACCTTGTCGGGGGAGAAGACGCCGCGGTCGGTGTGCAGACGCAGGTGCACGTCGGGCAGGACCAGGTCGGCCGTGGAGGGCCGGCTGGCGGCGTCGGGATCGGAGTCGAAGTAGTGCTGGGCCACGCCGTGACGTTATCAGGGGAAGGGTGATGGTCCGGTGGCCAAAAACCTCGCCAACGAGCGGGAACGAAAGGGTCAACCCCCGACGGGGTCGCGGATCCGGGCGCGATGATGGGAGTAGGCGAGGTTCGTGGGGGACCCCGCCGGGCCCTGTCGGCTCAGGGCCCGACGCGAACATCGAACACTCACCGCACGCGAGGGGAGATCGCCATGCAGACGACGAAGCGGTGGAACGTCGACGTGGTCGTGGCCGAGGAGAGCGAGGGGGAGATGGCTCGTACCTGGGCCGAGGTGGGGTTGGAGGCCGAGGACGGTACCGCGTTGCGCGGCCACGGCATGGCCCGCAAGCACCCTTGGGACCTGGACATGCCCGAGATCGGCGAGGAGTTGGCGGTCTCGCGCGCCCTGTCGGACCTGTCCCGACAGCTGCGACAGGTGGCCGCCGAGGACATCAACGACAACACCGGTTCGCCCTGGCGACCCACCTGAGCAGGCCCCCATCGGTCGGCGCCGGTAGCGGCCGACCGGCGGGGGACGGTGTGAGCAGGCCCTCGGCGTGTGCCGGGGGCCTCATCCTGTGTCCGCCCCCGTTCCGGATCGGGCCCCTCCCCGATCCGGAACGGTCGAAGGTCCGGAGCGTGCCTGGGCCCAAGGGTCGGTCACATCGTGCACACTCGGAAAGTCGGATCAGTCGACCAAGGAGAGCTTGTTGGCCACCTCTTCCGGACCGCAGGCCGGACCGGCCCGGGTATTGAGCACCATCGACGCGGCCGCCATCGGCGTCGCGGCGATGCTCGGTGCCGGGGTTTTCGCGGTCTTCGCACCGGCGGCACTGGGCGCCGGAGCCTGGCTTCCGGTCGCCATCGTCATCGCCGGTGCGGTCGCCTACTGCAACGCCATCTCCTCGGCCCGGTTGGCCGCCCGCCACCCCGAGAACGGCGGCACCTATGTGTACGGGCGCGAACGCCTCGGTGAAATGTGGGGGTACCTGGCCGGTTGGTCCTTCGTGGTCGGCAAGGTCGCCTCCTGCGCGGCGATGGCGTTGACGTTGGGCGCCTACGTGCTGCCCGGGTGGGAGAAACCCCTGGCGGTGGCCGTGGTGGTGGCGTTGGCCGCGCTGAACCTCCAAGGGGTGCGGCGTTCGACGGTGGTGGTCAAGACCCTGGTGGTCCTGGTGCTGGCGGTGCTCGTCGCGGTGTTCGTGGCGATGGTGCTCAGCGGACGCTTCGCCGCGGTCGCCGAGGTCGACGGCATGGGCCCTTGGCCCGGATCCTTCGGCGTTCTGGGCTCGGCCGGGATGATCTTCTTCGCGTTCGCGGGATATGCGCGCATCACCACGCTCGGCGGGGAGGTGCGCGATCCGCGCACCACCATCCCGCGGGCCGTCACCTTGGCGCTGGGCGGGGTGTCGGTGCTGTACCTGGCCATCGGCACGGGGCTGCTGATCGTGCTGGGGCGCGAGCGTTTGACCACCTCGACCGCGCCGATGGTGGACGCGGTCCGGGTGGCCGGGTTCCCGATGCTGGCGCCGTTCGTGGTGGCCGGCGCGGTGCTGGCGTGCACCGGGGCCTTGCTGTCGTTGCTGTTGGGGGTCTCGCGCACCGTGGCGGCCATGGCCTCGGACGGTCACCTGCCCCGCTCGTTGGGGGTGTCCCACACCCGGCTCGGGGTCCCCTACCGCGCGGAGATCGCCGTGGCGGCGGTCGTGGTCGTCCTGGTGATGGTGGCCGACCTGGCCGGGGCGATCGCCTTCTCGGCCTTCGGTGTGCTGGTCTACTACGCCATCGCCAACGCCTCGGCGCTGAGGTTGGGCCCGCACGAGGACCGGCCGCCGTTGATCGCCCCTGTTGGCGGTCTGGCGGGGTGTGTGGTGCTGGCCACCAGCCTGCCGCTTCCGGTGGTGGCCCTGGGCATGGCGGTGCTGGGCGCGGGCGCCGGTGTGTGGTGGTTGCTCCACCGGACGCCCTCCTCCTGAAGAGCGTCCGGTGATCGGCCCGTGAGCGGGCCGGCGGGGCGAGCCCCGTTGGATCCGCCGTGGGTCAGTGGCCCGGTCGGGAGACCAGGAGGCCCATCCCGATCCGGGCGGTGGTGGACAGGCGCAGGCCGGGGAGTTCCTCGGGGGTGAACCAAGCGCAGTCGCAGGTGGAGCCGTTCTCCTCGGTGACGTGGGCCCGGGTCGGCGCGCCCACGTGCACGTGGGAGAAGACCCAGACCGCGTAGATGTGCAGGGCCGCGGCGGGTGGCCTGCGGTGGTGGGCGGAGACCGAGATGAGTTCGCCGATCACCCCGTGTTGTCCGGTCTCCTCCAGCACCTCGCGGCGCAGCGCCGCGCGCACGTCCTCACCGGGGTCCACGCCGCCGCCGGGCAGGTGCCAGGTACCGGCGCCGGGGAAGCCCTCGGCGATCTTGCTGAGCAGGATGCGCCCGGCCGGGTCGGTGACGAGGCCGTAGGAGGCGAATCGGCGCAGCCGGGGCAGGTCCTTCGGCCCGGGGCCGGGTTCGTCCTCGGCCAGCTCGGGCGCGGTGGGCGTCAGACCCTGGACGGGCACCACCGAGGGCCAGGCCGAGCGCAGCTCGGGCCTGGTGTAGACGATGCGGTCCACGTGAAGGGCCCGGCTGCGCGAGAGGCTGACGGTCTCGGTGACCACGTCCAGGGCTACCAAGGGGACGTCGGCGGCCAATCCGCCCAGTTCGCGGGCGAGCTCCTCCGGATCTTGACCGAAGAGCACGCGCGCGCCCCGAAGCTCCGGGCCGTGGGGCCCGGAGGTGATCAGGTGCACGGTGACCCGACGGGCCAACACCTCGTCGGAGATCATCAGATGCCACCGGCGGGAGCGGCCAGTCCGAGCATGCGCGGCAGGCTGTCCAGGTCGGTGATGGTGGTCAGACCCTCGAAGGGCGGGCGCCCGGTGCGGTCGATGATGACCGGGTGCATGCGCGCGGCGGTGGCGCCCACGGCGTCGGCCTGGATCTGGTCGCCCACGTGCCAGCAGGCGGAGGGGTCCACGCCCAGTCGCTGGGCGGCGAAGTGGAAGATGCGCGGGTCGGGCTTTCCCGTCCCGGCGGTGTCGGCGCACACCACGGTGTGGAAGTAGCCGGTCAGCTCCAAGGCCTGGAGCTTGGCGTGCTGGATGGCCTCGACGCCGTTGGTGACCACGGCCAGTCGGTAGCCGGCCCGGCCCAGCGCGGCCAGAGTGGTGTGGGTGTCGGGGTAGACCTGCCAGGCGGAGCGGTGGGCGTCCAGGTAGAGACGGTAGAGCTCGTCGCAGTGCTGGTCGGCGATGTCGTTGTGGCCGGCCTGGACCGCCAGGGCGCGGATGCGTTGGCGTCGCTGTTCGTCCAGGGACAGGTGACCGCGCAGGTAGGCACCGAAGGAGATCTCGGTCTGGGTGTCCCACAGGGCGCGGGCGGAGCCGAAGTGGGAGTGTCCGAGCCGCTCCATGACCGCGCGCAGTCCGGTGGAGGATGCGGCGACGTCGTCGATGAGGGTGTCGTCCAGATCGAAACAGAGCGCGGTCGGGGGTGCGGGTGTGTTCGGCATCGTTCCTCGTTGTGGCTGGGCATGGCAAACATGCCAACGCTAACCGGTTACATCAGAGGAATTGGTGTAAAGCCCACCTAAAGGGATGTGACCAAAGTCACCATCTCTTCGGGTGGGTCTCGGACCGATCAGGGAAGGCGCTGGAACCACAGCAGGGACGTCAAAGCGGTGGCCATCGACAACAGGAGCGCGACCATGACGAAGCGCGTGACGATCTCCTCATGGACGTACTCGGTGCCCAACGAGGAACCGATGTCCTCGTAGACCTCGTCCAGTTCGGTTTCGCTCTCGGCCTCGTAGAAGTGACCGTCGGTGTCCTGGGCCAGACCCCGAAGGGCCTCCTTGTCGATGTCGGCCGGCACCTGGTAGCCGTCGATCTCGATCATCGCCGCGCCACTGCCGAAGGCGATCGTGGAGACGGGGACCTCCTGCTCGGCGGCGGCCGCGGAGGCCTGGGCGATGTCGCGGCCACTGGTGTTCTCACCGTCGGAGAGCAGCACGATGGCCGAGGGCGGAGGATCCTCCTCGGCGTCCTCGTCGAAGCCGCGGATGGCCTCCATCGAGGCGAAGACCCCCTCGCCGATGGCGGTGCCCGGGCCCAGGCGCAACCCCTCGATGGAACCGGTGACCGCGGAGTGGTCCTGGGTGGGCGGGGAGACCACGGTGGCGGTGGAGGAGAAGGAGACCAACCCGACGTTGAACCGGTCGGGCAGGGTCTCCACGAACCCGCGCGCCGACTCCTTGGCCGCGTACAGCCGGTCGGGTTCGATGTCGGTGGCGGCCATGGACAGCGACACGTCCACCGCCACGATGATCGTGGCCCGCTCACGCGGGGCCTCCACCGGCATCGCCGGGACCGCCATGGCCGCGATCAGGACCGCGACCGTCATGGCGAACAGGCCGGCCGGGACGTGTCGACGGACGTCGGGCCGGTGTGGGGCGACCTGGTCGAGCAGTTCCAGGTTGGTGAAGCGCAGCGTGTAGTCGCGCCGCTGACGTTGGGCGAACACATAGGCGGCCACCAGCACCACGATGAGCAGCAGCCACCAGAGCCGCTGGGGTTCCAGGAAGGTCATGGTGGCCTCAGTCCCCCGTCAACGTCGGCGGCGTGGGGCCCTCCCACGCCTTGTGCGCGTCGGCGCGCCTCACCGGGGAACCCCCGGGGTGTGGCGGGCCATGTGGTGCGCGGTACGTCGTTGTCCGATGACGAACCGCGCGATGTCCAATACCCAGTCCCGGTCGGTGCGCAACACCAGGTGCTGAACGCCGCAGCGGCGCAGTGCCGCGCGGATGGCCTCGCGTTGGGTCGTGGCGGCCTCACGGTACCGCTCGCGCACCGCCCGGGTCAGACGCACGTCGCGCACCCGACCGGTGGTCGGATCGCGCAAGGTCACGTCACCCACCTCGGGCACGTCCAGTTCACGGGGGTCCAGGACCTCGACCACCAGTACCTGGTGGCGCGCGGACAACTGACGCAGAGGACGTTCCCAGGTGACGGTGCCACCGAAGGCGGGGGTATCCAGGAAGTCGGAGACGACCACGCGCAGGCCGCGCCTGCGCCGGGTGTGCACCAGGTCGCCGACGGCGTTGGCCAGGGTGGCGCTGTCGGGGTCGAGGGCGCGCTGGTCCCCGGTCGGGGCGGCGGCGATGGTGGCCAGCAACGCCAACAGGGCCTCCTTGCCCGAGCGGGCGGGCCAACGGCGCACCCGACCCTGGTGCAGGAAGTGGGCGCCGAAGCGGTCGCCCACCCGTTGGGTCAGCAGGTTGGCGGCCACCAGAGCGCCCACGGCCACCTCGCGTTTGGAGTACATGCCGGTGCCGAAGTCCATGCTCGGGGACATGTCCAACAGGGTCCAGCTCTCCAGTTCACGGTCGGCGACCAGGTCGCGCACGTGAGGGGTGTCGGTCCGGGCGGTGACGGCCCAGTCCATGTGGCGCACGTCGTCCTCGCCGGGCTGGTACAGGCGCGCCTCGGCGGCCTCCGAGCCCGGTCCCAGGCGCAGCCCCAGGTGTTCGCCGTGCAGCAGGCCGTCCAGGCGTTGCACGATGCGCAGGTCCAGGCGGCGCAGGGCGGCCCGGAGCCGGGGGTCGGTGCCGATGGCGGGTGCGTTCACGGTCGGCCTCCCCTCATCGGTGCGAGGTGAAGGACGCGGTCTCGCCGGAGGGCGGTTCGTCCCAGATGACCCGCGGGGCCGGGACGGTGGACAGGATGCGGTCCACGACCTGATCGGTGGTGATGCCGTCGGCCAGGGCGTCGAAGGTCAGCACCAGACGGTGGGCGATGACGTCGCGGGCCAGCACGCGCACGTCGTCGGGCAGCACGTAGTCGCGTCCGCGCAGCAGCGCCAGGGCGCGGGCGGCGGCCACCAACCCCAGGGTGGCGCGTGGGCTGGCGCCCACCTCCAGGGCCTGGCGCAGGTCGGGCATCTGGTGGTTCTCGGGTTCGCGGGTGGCCATGACCAGGCGCACGATGTAGTCGGCGATGAGCTGGTGGACGTGCACGCGTTCGGCGTCGGCCTGGAGCTCGCTCAGGGTGACCGGGTCCAGGACCTGGTGCGCGGTGGGCGGCTCGGAGCTCATCCGCCGCAGGATCTCCATCTCCTCGTGGGCCTTGGGGTGGTACACGTCGACCTTCATCAGGAACCGGTCGCGCTGGGCCTCGGGCAGCGGGTAGACGCCCTCGGACTCCACGGGGTTCTGGGTGGCGATGACGATGAAGGGCGAGGGCAGCGGGTAGGTGGTGCCGCCGATGGAGACCTGGCGTTCGGCCATCACCTCCAGCAGGGCCGACTGGACCTTGGCGGGCGCGCGGTTGATCTCGTCGGCCAGCACGAAGTTGGCGAAGACCGGGCCCAGTTCGACGTCGAAGCTCTCGGTGGAGGGGTGGTAGATGCGGGTGCCGACGATGTCGGAGGGCACCAGGTCGGGGGTGAACTGCAGGCGGGAGAACGAACCACCGGTGACCTTGGCCAGGGTGGACACGGCCAGGGTCTTGGCGATGCCGGGTACGCCCTCGATGAGGCAGTGTCCACGGGCGACCAGGGCGATGAGGGAGCGTTCCACCATGCGTTCCTGGCCGACGATGACGGTGGAGACCTCGTGCAGCGCCGCGCGCAGCAGTCGGGTGGGTTCCCCCGGAGCGTTGTCCGGTTTCGGAGCGGAGGAACCGTTCCCGGGTGAGGTTTCTGCCATGTCCCGCCTTCCCAGTACGTCGGTGCCGACCGTGAGGGCACCATGAGGAGTAGGTTTTGGATCACCTGTGGGCGACACTACCTGTTTCCGGGGTCATGGTTCGGTTCCCGGCACGGGTGGTGGCGACGACGGTCGTCGCTCGCGGGGTAGGTCGATGGAAGGGGGTACGTCGATGTCGGTTCCCACGATGGGGCTGCACGAGGGGGACCCGCGCCAACTGGGCGGGTATCGGCTGTCGGGTCGGTTGCGCGAGTCGCGGCTGGGTGTGGTCTACCTGGGTAGGGACAAGAGCGGGCGTCAGGTGAGCGTGGCCATGCTCAACGACGCCGCCGGGATCGACGAACCCACCCGTGAGCGTTTCGCCTGGGAGGTGGACCACAGCGATCAGGTGGTGGCGGCGCGCACCAAGGGTCGGTCGGCCCTGTGGGTGGCCTGCCCCCATGAGGAGGGGGCGCGGGAGGACGCGGGGGCGTTCTTGGAGCGTGCCGGTCGGGGTGGCCCTGTGGTGCGCAGCGGTCCGATGGTGATGCCGCACTGGGCGGGGGAGCGGGGCGTGTCGGCGGTGCGCTGGAGTGCCCTGGCCGGTGCGCGCGACAGCAGGGTGGCCCGTGGTGAGGCCAACTGGTGGCTCATCGGCGCCCTGGGGGCGTTGTTGCTGTTGCTGCTGGTGTTGGTGTTCGCGCTGTACCTGTGGTTGATGCAGTTCCCCCAGCCGGAGCCGCCCCCGCAACCCGAGCAGGAGCAGGCCGAGGAGTCCGAACCCGAGCAGGAGCCCTCACCGGGGGAGGACGCCGAGCCCACCCCGGTGCCGACGTTGCCAGGTCCGGGGCAGGACGGCGAAGAGGAGTGGGGCGAGCAGCCCGAGGACAACCTCTGAGCCGACGGGGAAAGGCGCGGGTGGGGTGGGGGAGTCGACGTGGTCGGGTGCGGGCCTTCCCTGGGAGGGGAGCGCCCGGGCCCGACGAGGGTGGGCGCCGAGGGGGAGCCCGCCCAGGGCTCCGCGTCCTTCCGGCTCCGAGATCCATCGGAGATGCATGAGATGGTCTCTGTTCCATCAGTATAGATCTACGTCATAAAGGTGGCGGAGCTTTTCTCTAAAAAGACCCCTCGACAAACGAATTCGAGCGGCTACGCCGCCCATCTTTAAGGATTCCGTACCGGGGAGTGGTTCGGCGTGTCGTGTTCGAGGTGGAATGGTTCTAGAACGTGTTCAGGGGTGGATAGGAGACGTTGCCGTGGCTGTCGGCGGGTGGCGGCGAGGGCCGGTCGGCTCGATCCGGTAGTGGGCCGCTGACGCGTTCCTTGTCCGCTGGTTCTGTTCGCGGGCGGCGGTCGGTCGGCTCCGCGGTCCGCGCCGCGCGCGTGATCATCGCAACTATGCTGGCCGGCGTGCTGAAGAAAGTGATCGCGACGCGGTACGTGCTACCGCTCCGCGAAGGAGGTTCGCTCCCCGGTCTGGTCGAGGCCGACGACCTGGGGATGTACGTCGTCAAGTTCATCGGGGCCGGGCAAGGACGCAAGACCCTGGTCGCGGAGGTCGTCACCGGTGAGTTGGGGCGTGCCCTGGGGTTGCCGGTTCCCGAGCTGGCCATGGTGGAGTTCGACGCCGTCATCGGTCGCGGTGAGCCCGACCCCGAGGTCCAGGAGCTGCTCAAGGCCAGTGAGGGATTGAACCTGGGGATGGACTTCCTGCCGGGTTCGTTGGGCTTCGACCCGCTGACCTTCGAGGTCGACCCGGTCTTCGCCGGGCGGGTGATGTGGCTCGACGCCCTGACCGGCAACGTGGACCGTTCCTGGCGCAACCCGAACATGCTGCTGTGGCACGGTGCGCCCTACCTGATCGACCACGGTGCCACGCTGATCTTCCACCATTCCTGGGCCAACGCCGACCGGTTCGTCTCCCGCCCCTACGACGCCTCCGACCACGTGCTGTCGGGTTCCTCCCCGGACCTGGCCGCGGCCGACGACGCGTTCGCGCCGTTGGTGGACGAGGAGCTGCTGCGCGGTGTGGTGGAGCTGGTGCCCGACGTGTGGCTGGAGGAGGAACCCGGGTTCGATACGCCCGAGGCCGTTCGTGAGGCCTACGTTCGCCATCTGATGGCCCGTATGGCCGATCGGTCCTGGCTTCCGGAGGTGGGCTCATGAGCGAGCGCTACAGCGTGGTGACCACCGGACAGGTGGGCATCGAACGCGATCGGGTGGTGTTCGAGTACGCGCTGCTGCGTGTGGTGCCGTGCCTGGAACGTGGTGAGTGCGTCAACGCCGGGGTGATCCTCTACAGCCAGGAGCGCGCGTTCCTGGCCGCGCGTTGGGACCTGGACGAGGACCGGCTGCGTGCGCTGGATCCGGGTGTGGACGTGGTGGGTGTGCGTCGAGCCCTGGAGGCGGTGGAGCGGATGTGCCGCGGCGGGGAAGAGGCCGGGCAGGCCGCGGGTGTGCGTCCCGGACCACGGTTCCGGTGGCTCACCGCGCCGCGGAGCACGATCGTGCAGGCCGGGCCGGTGCATGGTGGTCTGACGTTGGATCCGGAGAACGAGGTGGAGAGGTTGTTGAACCGCCTGGTGCGGTCGAATATCCCCTCTGGGTAAGGGACATCACAGGTTTCGGTGTGGTCGGGTGGGGAGCGAATCGCGTCCCTTCGGTGTTGCTATGGAGTGGTTCGCACCCTCTGGTGCGCTTCCCGCCTTCCCTTCCCCGTTCCTGAACTGGAGTGCCCGTGCAGACCTCGACCACCCCCACCCCCTCGGAAGAGGCGGCCCGGCCCAAGGTGCGGTCGCGTCGTTCCATCGCGTTGTTGGTGATGGTGTTGGGTGTGCTGACGGCCACGGGCCCGTTGGCGACCGACATGTACCTGCCGGCGTTCCCGCAGATCACCCGGGACCTCGGCACCTCCGAAGCACAGATCGGGTTGACCCTGACGGCGATCATGCTGGGGTTGGCCGCGGGTCAGTTGGTGATCGGGCCGATGAGCGACGCCTGGGGTCGGCGGCGGCCGTTGCTGGTCGGGGTGGCCATGTTCACGGTCACCTCGGTGTTGTGCGTGTTCGTGCCGAACGTGACGGCGTTCATCGTGCTGCGGTTCGCGCAGGGTGTGGCCGGTGCCGCGGGCGCGGTGATCGCGCGTGCGGTGGTGCGCGACATGTTCCAGGGCGATGACGCGGTGCGGTTCTTCTCGCGGCTGGCGCTGGTGATGATGTTGGCGCCGTTGCTGGCTCCGCTGGTGGGTGCACAGCTGTTGCTGGTGGGGCCCTGGCAGTTGAGTTTTTGGGTGCTGGCGGTGATGGCGGCGCTGAGTTTCGTGCTGGTGTTGTTCTGGTTGCCGGAGTCGTTGCCCGCCTCGGAGCGTCGGGCGCAGGGGCCGCGGGTGTTGGCGGCGACGGTGGGTTCCCTGGTGCGGGATCGGCGGTTCGTGGCGCCGGTGTTGTCGCTGGGGCTGAGCTTCGGGATGTTGTTCACGTACGTGTCGGCGTTCTCGTTCGTGTCGCAGAACGAGTTCGGGGTCTCGCCGCAGACGTACGGGGGGTTGTTCGCGGTGAACGCGTTGGCGTCGATGTTGGGCACGCAGGGCAACGGTTTGTTGGTGGGTCGGGTGGACACCAAGCGTCGGTTGCTGATGGGTCTTGTGTTGGCGTTGGTCGCGGTGCTGGCGTTGTTGGTGTTGGCGTTGACCGGGACGGCCCAGCTGTGGATGGTGTCGTCGCTGTTGGCGGTGATGATGCTCAGTGTCGGGTTCATCATGCCGAACGCGACGGTGTCGGCTCTGGACGGTCAGCCGGTGGCGGTGGCCGGTACGGCTTCGGCGTTGATGGGTTCGTTGCAGTTCGCGTTGGGTGGTGCGATCGCGGCTTTGGCGGGGATGACGCCTTCGGGTGAGGCTTCGTTGGTGAGCATGTCCGTGGTTATGGCGTCTGTGGCGGTGTTGTCGTTGCTTTCGTTCGTGTGGGGTGCGCGGGTAAAGGTGGGATGAGCCGTCGATCGGGGGTTTCTCCTAGGTTGCCGTTCGGTGGAGAAATGGGCACAGTAGGGCTCGATTCCCCGAATGAGGCGGGTGAGAACGGTGTGGCCCGCCTTCCGATGTGGCAGAGGATGAGTTGGTTATGGGCGAGACCCCCGGTTCGTTGGTTCGAGCGCAGTCCGGGTTGGGCGACCACGTCTATGACGTGGCGACTTCTGATGCGCACTCTCAGGTGTTCTCGGTTCTGGTGGAGGAGCACTGGGAGCGTCTGACGGCGGGGGAGTTCGCGACCGAGGTGACGTCGGTGGCCAAGGGTCTGGTGGCCGCCGGGGTGTCCGATGGCGATCGGGTGTTGGTGGTGGCGCCTTCCAATCACGACTGGGTGCGTTTGGCGTACGCGGTGTGGTCGGTGCGCGGGGTGTTGGTGCCGTTGCCGGTGGAGGCCTCGGCGGAGCGGTTGGCGCATGTGGTGCGTCAGGTGCGTCCTGCGGTGGCGGTGGTCGCCGGTGAGCGGGCTCATCGTGTGGTGGTGGGTCTGCAGCGGGAGATGCCGGATCTGGGGCGTGTGTGGCGGTACCAGGAGGACTTGCCGGAGGTGGTGGGTCTGGGTGCGTACATGGACGCGACGGCGGTGCGTTTTCGGCGGGACGAGGTGGTGCCGGAGGATCCGGCGGTGGTGTTGTACCCGGTGAGCACGGAGTCGCGTTCGATGCGTGGTGCGGTGCTCTCGCACGGGGCGTTGTTGTCGTCGGCGGCGGATCTGGTGGATCGGATGTGGCCGCGGTTGTCGGAGTTGGCGGCTGGGCGGGCGAGCGCGGTGATGGATCTGCCGTTGTCGCAGTTGCCGGGGTTGTCGACGATGGTGGCGTGTGTGGTGGGCGGGGTCCGGTTGGGTGTGGTGGAGCCCGGGCGGTTGCGTGCGGAGTTGGCGCGGTTCAAGCCGACGGTGTTGGTGTGCACGTCGAGGGATCTGGAGGGTGTGCACGGGGCGGAGCGGGCTACGGCGCATTCGACGGACTGGGACTCGGTGGGGACGTTCAACGCGGCTATGGACGCCGCGGTGCAGTTCGACCAGGCGAAGAAGAAGGGTGCCTGGGCCCGGTTGTCGCGGTCGATGTACGACTGGTCGTTCTCCAAGATCCGGGATGTGTTGGGCGGTCGGGTGCATCTGGCGGTGTGCTGGGGCGGTGGGTTGACGGAGCGGTTGGACAGTTACTTCGGTGGTGTGGGTGTTCCGGTGATGCAGGTGTACGGCATCGCGGAGACGGGTGGGGTGTTCAGCGCCAACGCGGTGGGCGATCGTGTGCCGGGGACGGTGGGTCGGGTGTTGTCCGATCGTCGTTGGTGGGTTTCGCCCGAGGGTGAGTTGCACCTGCGCGGTGGTGCGGTGTTCTTGGGGTATTGGGCCGATGTGGAGGGGACGCGGGCGGCGTTCCGTGAGGGTTGGTTGGCCACGGGTGTGTTGGCCGATGTGGACGAGGTCGGGTTCGTGAGGGTGCGTGGCCGGGTGCGGGCGCAGGCTTCGTTGGAGCCGGTTCCGGGGCGGTTCGTGCCGGGTCGGGTGGAGGGTGCGCTGGAGCGGCCGGGGATGGAGCCGGAGCGCGCCCTGGGCGTTGCTGAGGAGGCCGTTGAGCCGGTGGCTCCGGTGGAGGAGCCCGGGGGGTTCGAGGAGCCTTGGGTGTCGCAGGCACGTGCGGTGCGGGCCGAGCCGGAACCGGTGAGGTCGGTGGAGTCGGGTGTGGTGGCGCGTGCCGGTGAGGTGGAGGGGGGCTCGGACGCGGAGTTGGTGGCCGGGTTCGAGGAGCGGTTGCGGGCGCATCCGTTGATCAGCCAGGTGTTGGTGATAGTGGAGGGGCGTCCGTTCGCCAGTGCGTTGGTGACGTTGGTGCGTGATCAGTTGGAGTATTGGCGGTTGGTGAACGGGCGGCCGTTGTCGATGGCGCCGGAGGAGATCGCGGGGGATCGTGATCTTCTGCGTGAGGTGCAGGGGTTGGTGTATGAGGCCAATCGGAGTGTGCCGCGGCATTTGGCGGTGCGGTCGTTCCATGTGTTGGCCGAGGAGTTCACGGTGCAGTCGGGGTTGGTGCATCCTTCGGGTGAGTTGCGGCGGGATGCGGTGTTGCGTGCGTTCTCGGAGGAGATCGACGGTTTGTATCGGGTGCGTCGTGATTAGTGGTTGTTGAGTGTGGGTGGTTGCGGCCGCGGTCCCTTGGGGGTCGCGGCCGCTTCGTTGTGTTGGGGGTGGGTGTCTATTGGTGTGGGTCTTGGCCGTTGAGGTAGGCGAGGACGGCCAGGACGCGGCGGCTGTCGTCGGAGGAGGGTGGTAGGTCGAGCTTGGTGAAGATGTTGTTGATGTGTTTGCTGACGGCTTTTTCGGTGATGTAGAGGCGTCCTGCGATGGCGGAGTTGGAGCGTCCTTCGGCCATTTCGGAGAGGACTTCGCGTTCGCGGGGGGTGAGTTGGGCCAGGGGGCCGCTCTGGTCTTGTCGGGCCAGGAGTTGGGAGATGACGGCGGGGTCCATGGCGGTGCCGCCGGAGGAGACGCGGCGGACGGCTTCGATGAACTGGTTGACGTCGAAGACGCGGTCTTTGAGGAGGTAGCCGACGCCTCCGGTGTCGTCGGAGAGGAGTTCGCGGGCGTAGAGCTGTTCGACGTGCTGGGAGAGCACGAGGATGGGCAGGCCGGGGATGTGGGCGCGGGCGGCTATGGCGGCTTGGAGGCCTTCGTCGGTGAAGGTGGGGGGTAGGCGTACGTCGACGACGGCGATGTCGGGTTTGTGTTCGGTGAGGGCCGCTTGGAGGTCGGGGCCGTTGTCGAGGGCGGCGACGACGGTGAATTCGTGGGCTTGGAGGAGCCTTATGAGTCCGTCGCGGAGGAGGGCAAGGTCTTCGGCGATGACAACGCGCACGGGATCTCCAGGGTGATGATGGTCGGTCCGCCTGTGGGGCTGGTGATGTTCATCGTGCCATCGAAGGCGTCGAGTCGGCGTGCGATGCCGTTGAGTCCGCTTTCGGGGGTGGGGGTGGCTCCGCCGTGGCCGTTGTCGGTGACGGTGATGATGAGGCGTTGTCGGCCGTGGTTGATGTGGATCCAGGCGTGGGTGGCGCCTGCGTGTTTGGCGGTGTTGGTGAGGAGTTCGGCGATGGCGAAGTAGGCGGCTGATTCGACGGGGTCGGCGGGGCGGCCGGGGAGGTGGGTGGTGACGGTGATGGGGAGGTGGTGGGTGAGGGCGAGGGCTTGGACGGCGCCGGGGAGTCCGCGTTCGACGAGGACGGGTGGGTGGATGCCGCGGACGAGGTCGCGGAGTTCGGTGAGGGCTTGGCGGGTGGTTTCGCGGGCTTCGGTGAGCATGTCGCGGGCGGCTTGTGGGTTGGTTTCGACGAGGTTTTCGGCCATGCCGAGGTTCATGCCGAGGGCGACGAGGCGGGCTTGGGCGCCGTCGTGGAGGTCGCGTTCGATGCGGCGGATTTCGGAGGCTTGGGTGTCGATGGTGTCGGCGCGGCTGGTGGCGAGGTGGGCGACGCGTGCGGTGAGTCGGGCTTTTTCGGAGGGGGCGAGGATGAGGTGGGAGAGGCGGGTGCAGGCGTTGGTGGTGTGGGGGGTGAGGGTGTGGGCGAGGGTGGCGAGGAGGGTTGCGGGGATGAGGGCGAGGAGGGCTTGGGGTTGGGTGGTGGCGGTGAGGCCGTAGAGGTCGGTTGTGTGGTGCCAGAGGAGGAGGGCGTAGAGGGTTTGGTAGGTGGCGTGGGCGTAGAGGATGGCGGGGATGAGGGCGAGGGCGGTGAGGAGGGGTGAGGCGGTGAGCCAGAGGAGGTCTCGCCAGGTGGCGGGGTCGGTGAGGATGATGCGGACTCGGGTGATGATGCCGGTGGGTGGGAGGGGGCGGTAGGCGGCGGGGACGGGGGTTTGGAGGATTTTGGTGAGGGTGGTGCGTTGGGCGTTGGCGATGGTGCGGAGGGTGAGGGCGGTGAGGATGATGAAGGGGAGGCCGACCCAGAGGAGGGTGAGGAGGGCGGAGGCGAGGACGAGGGGGAGTAGGAGGAGGGCGGCTGTGTTGTGGGAGATGAGGAGGAAGAGGTAGGCCCAGGTGGTGGTGTGGGGTCCGCGGGGTGTGCGGGTGGTGGGCATGGTGGGTGTCTCTTCCTGGGTGGGTGGGTTGTTGGTTTCTATTGTGCGTGGTGGGGGTGGGGTGGGTCGGTGGTGGTGGCTCCTCTGGTTGGTGTGGTGGGTGGTGGGGCTTTGGTGGGTTTTTGTGGCTGGTTGGGGTGTTGGGGGTGGTGGTGTGCGGGGTGGTGTGGTGGATTTTCGGGGCAACTCGCCGGGTGCGATTTCTCGTGTGTTGCCGCGACCTGTGATGATCGTGGGTGTGTGGCGTGAACTGATCTTGGAGATGTATCCGGAGGCCGATCTGAGTGATGCGGCCGATGAGGTGATGCTGGCCGAGGTGGAGAAGCATTTGATGCTGCCTTTGCCGTTCGAGTTGGCGTCGTTGTTGCGTGAGACGGATGGGGTGGTGAACGAGTACGGGGATGAGGTGGTGTGGGGTGCGCGTCGGTTGGTGGAGGACAATCTGGCGATGCGTGGGGAGCCGGATTATCTGGAGTTGTACGCGCCGTTCGATGAGATGATCTTCTTCGGTGATTCGGATATGGGTCCGCAGTTCGCGTATGTGCATACGGACTATGGGCCGGGGATCGTGGTGTGGGATCATGAGAGTGATCGGCGTCGGTTGGTGGTGGTGTCGTTGCGGGACTATCTGGCGCGGTGTTTCATTCAGGGCAATGCGTGGTTCCGGTAGTGGTGGGTGGTTGTGGGTGGCGGGGGTGACCTGCCGGTTCGTGCTATTTTTTCGGGTGTGGCGGTGTTTGTACCGTCTGTTGTCGCCTGTCCGGAGAGTAGAGCCATGTCGGAGCAGTCTGTGCCCGTGCCCGTGACCGTCGTCCAGGGGCGGGAGGTGGCGGATTTCCCTGATCTTGCTCCGGAGGCGGCGCGTGGTCGGGTGTTGCGGGTGACGGTGACCGGTGAGGATGTGTTGCATCGGGCCGGTCGTGATGTGCCCGAGGAGATGTTGGGTGGCGCGGAGTTGTCGCGGTTGGTCGATGACATGTTCGTGACGATGTACGCGGCCGAGGGTGTGGGGTTGGCTGGTAGTCAGGTGGGTGTGGATTGGCGGGTGTTCGTCTATGACTGTCCTGATGATGATGGTGTGCGGCATGTGGGTCATGTGATCAATCCGGTGTTGGATGAGCGTGATGTGACCGATGCCGTGGTGGTGGATAGCGAGGGGTGTTTGTCGGTTCCGGGTCCGCACGCGGAGTTGGGGCGGGCGGAGCATGCGACGGTGCGTGGGGTGGACAGGGACGGCGCTGAGGTGGTGTTGTCCGGGAGTGGGTATTTCGCGCGGTGTTTGCAGCACGAGACCGACCACACGTGGGGGCGGTTGTATGTGGATCGGTTGTCCAAGCGTGAGCGTAAGCGGGTGTTGAAGAAGATGAGCGAGATGGCCGACAGTGTGTTCGCGCGTCGTGAGGAGCGGGCGCGGGAGTTGGAGGCGTACTCGGCCGGTTAGGTCCACTCTTGTGTGTGTGCGGCGGGCCGCGAACCTTGGGGGGTTCGCGGCCCGCCGTGTGTGTGGGGGGTGGTGGTTCGGTGGGTGTTTTTCCACGGCGGGTGTGGGCATGGGTGCGGTGGGTAGTGGTTGGTGGCCGTGGGGAAGTGGATGGTGGGTCGGTCACGGAGGGTGCCATTGGTCGTCTGTGTGGCTTTTTTCGGGTGCCTGTGGGGCTCCATTGGGGGTAGGTGGCTCTGGTGGTGGCCCTTTTTATGGGGTGTGTGGCCTTTTCGTGATCTTTGAGGGCGGTAGATTGCCCGGCATGCACAACGGGGATCAGGTCGAGCAGACCTCGACACAAAGCGTGGTCATCTACACCGACGGGGCCTGCAGCGGCAACCCTGGACCGGGGGGTTGGGGTGTGTGGCTGCGTTATGGGGAGCACGAGCGTGAGCTGTACGGGGGCGAGGCCCAGACCACCAACAACCGGATGGAGTTGATGGCGGCCATCCAGGCCTTGGAGAGCCTGACCCGGCCGGTGCCGGCGATCGTGCACACCGACTCCTCCTACGTGCGCAACGGCATCACCTCTTGGGTGCACGGGTGGAAGAAGCGCGGCTGGACCACCGCGAGCAAGAAGCCGGTCAAGAACGTGGACCTGTGGCGGCGACTGGACGAGTTGGCCGCACGCCATGAGGTCGAGTGGCGTTGGGTGCGCGGCCACAGCGGGGACGAGGGCAACGAATACGCCGATGAGCTGGCTCGGCGCGGGCGCGATGAGGCCGCCGCGGGGTGAGCCGGTGGGCAAGGGCGGGTGGGCCGTTGTGGCCGGCCCGCCCCCCTTTTTTGTTCGGCGTCGCCGGCAGATGGGGCATCGGGGGTGGGTGCGGCGGGCGTAGGCGTGGGTGGCAAGGGCCGGGCCGATGCGGGGTGGTGTGGGGTCGGGTGGGGGCCTCCCCCTGGGGTGGGGTGGTCTTCCCCCGATGGGGTGAGCCTGGGGGTCAGGTGTACTCACCGGCCGTGATGCCCTTCAGCGCCCGGCGATGCCGCGCTGGAACGGGTCGTTGAGGACGATCGGCCCTTCCAGGAGGTTTGCGGCCGAGGCGGTCGACCTTCTGGAGCCCTGTGTTCGGCAGAGCCCCGCTCATTCGCGGGTCTGGAATCGGTCGGGGTCCACGGGACGCTCGGCGCGCGGCAGGTTGGACACCACCAAACGGTAGGACTCGGCCACCAGCTCCTGGACCAGGGAGGCGTTGATCGAGCCGCCCGGGGCCAGGGTGATCCAGTGCTTCTTGTTCATGTGGTACCCGGGGCTGATGTCGTCGTGGTCTTGGCGCAGGGTCTTGGACTCCTCGGGGTCGGACTTGATGATCACCACCGGCCGGCCCGGGACTTCGGTCATGAGCATGAACACCTTGCCCCGGACCTTGAAGACCTCGTAACCCGGACCGAAGAACTCACCCGAGACCGTGTCTGGCAGCTCGCGAGCACGCTGTTCGGCTCTTTCCTGCAAGGTCGCACCGTCCACGATCGCCCTCCTTGACCTGATCGTTCCCGAGCCCGGACCGGACCTGCGCCCGGACGCCGCCGCGCGTGGCCCCTCGGGACTTCCTACCCTGGTCGACCTGCGCGTTCACCCTGTCGCCGGAGGACCTTGTCGTGTCGTGGACGCGGGCGCCACCGCCCTGTCCGACACCCTGGCCCTGGTGCGGCCCGGCGGCACCGTCTGCTTCAAGGCGATAGATCCGCCCGGTGCGAGGCGCTAACGCGGCCGGTTGTTCGATTGCTGCTCAAGCCCCGTGTCGGGTTCGGTGAGCGTATCGACCATCAGGCGGCGGGGTCCGGGGCCGGCGGCGGCGAGTTCGTCGTCGGGGTTGGACAGGGTGCAGGAGTTCAGGGACAGGCAGCCGCAGCCGATGCATCCGGTCAGGTCATCGCGCAGGCGGGTGAGTTGGGCGATGCGGGTGTCGAGTTCGTCGCGCCATTGGGCCGAGACCGAGGCCCAGTCGGCGCGGGTGGGGGTGCGGTTCTCGGGGAGTCGTTCCAGGGCCTGGCGGATGCGGGACAGGGGCAGGCCCACCCGTTGGGAGATACGGATAAAGGCCACGCGGCGCAGGGTGTCGCGGTGGTAGCGGCGTTGGTTGCCGGCGGTGCGGCGGCTGTGGATGAGGCCTTGGCGTTCGTAGAAGTGCAGAGCCGAGATGGCCACTCCGGAACGTTGGGCGACCTGGCCGACGGTGAGTTCCTTGGTTAGGGGTGCCACGGGGACCAGTTTAGGGGGCCGGTGGTGTGGGAGTGCGGGTGCTTTGGAGGGCGTACAGGCGTGCGTAGGCGCCGCCGCGTAGCAGGAGTTGGTGGTGGTCGCCGGTTTCGGTGAGGCGGTCTTGGTGGAAGAGCAGGATGCGGTCGGCGGTGCGGACCAGGGCGGGGTGGTCGGTGAGGGTGAGGTGGGCGGTGGTGGGTGTGGGGGCCGGTGTGGGGGTGGTGGGGTGGTCGATCAGGAGTAGGTGGGCGCGCGTGGTGTGGGCGTAGAGGGTGCGGGCCTGGTGGATGTGGGGGGCCAGGTGGGGTGGGAGTCGGTGGGTGGGGGTGGTGTGGGGGTGGTGGGCGAGCCCTGAGGTGGCCAGGGCTCGGTGTAGGTGGGGGTCGTGGGGGTCGGGGTGGGTGTGGCCGGTGATGGTTTGGGCCAGGGTGGGGTGGGTGGGGGTGGTGTGGATGCGGGTGTGGGTGGTGATGTGGCCGTTGGTGGGGTGGGTGTGGCCGGTGAGCAGGTGTGTCAGGGCGTGGCGGGCCGGGGGGCTCAGGTTCAGTAGGGCGATGTGGTGGCCGGGGTGGATGGCCAGGTCCAGGCGTGGCAGGTGGGGGTGGGACACGTCGTGTAGGTGCACCAGGGGCCCGCTGGTGGTGGGTGCGGATGTGGTGTGGTGCAGGCGGGTGCGGTCGGAGAGCCTCACGGGTGTCCGTTCGTGTGGGTGGTGTTCTCCTGGGTGGGACTGCTGGGGGTGGTGGGGAGTTCGGATGGTTTTTGTGTGTCGGGTCGAGTTCACAGCGTAAGGGTGGGGTGGTCAAGAGGGGGTGAGGTGGCGTGTGGGTGTGTCCGGATGTTTGGGGTGGGTGACCTTGTGGTCGTTTTCGGGGTGCGGTGGGGTGGTGCGTATGGGAAACGGTGCGCGGCACGAGGTGGTCATCGTGCTTTTCGATGGGATGCAGAGCTTGGACGCGACGGGGCCGTTGGAGGTGTTCGCGGGGGCGGCGCGGGCGCCGGGGGCACGGTATCGGGTGCGGACCGTCTCGGTGGACGGCAAGGCGGTGGTGTGTTCGTCCGGTTTGGGGTTGGTGCCCTCGATGGCGGTGGAGGAGGTGGGGCGGGTGGACACGCTGGTGGTACCCGGTGGGGAGGGTGCTCATGATCCGGATGCGGTGTTGGTGGGGGTGGTGCGGGAGTTGGCGGGGCGGGCCGCTCGGGTGACGTCGGTGTGTTCGGGGGCGTTCGTATTGGCGCGTGCGGGGTTGTTGGAGGGATTGCGCGTGACCACGCATTGGCGGCACTGCGCCCGGTTGTCCAGTGAGTTTCCGGGCTTGGTGGTGGAAG
Source organism: Nocardiopsis sp. NPDC055551 (assembly GCF_053619415.1). Lineage (NCBI taxonomy): Bacteria > Bacillati > Actinomycetota > Actinomycetes > Streptosporangiales > Nocardiopsidaceae > Nocardiopsis > Nocardiopsis sp. NPDC055551. The sequence continues at coordinate 131,025 of NZ_JBSHJJ010000014.1, forward strand.
AGGATGCGGTGTTCGTGAGGTCGGGGCGGGTGTGGACGTCAGCCGGGGTGACTTCGGGGATCGATTTGGCGTTGGCGGTGGTGGAGGAAGATCTGGGGCGGGCGGTGGCTTTGGAGCTGGCGCGGACGTTGGTGGTTTTTCTGGTGCGTCCGGGTGGGCAGTCGCAGTTTTCGACCCAGTTGGCGGTGCAGGTGGCCGAGCGGGTGGAGGTGCGGCAGGTGCAGTATCTGGTGGATGCCGAGCCTGGGGCGGATTGGTCGGTGGCCAAGATGGCGGCTCGGGCGGGGCTGTCGGTGCGGCAGTTCTCGCGGGTGTTCACCGCTCAGGTGGGGTGTGGTCCGGGTCGGTATGTGGAGCAGGTTCGTTTGGAGTGGGCGCGGCGGCGGTTGGAGGAGGGGGCGGCGTCGGTGGAGACGATCGCGCGGGGGTGTGGGTTCGGTACGGGTGAGGCGTTGCGTAAGGCTTTCGTGCGGCGTCTTGGGTGTTCGCCTTCGCGGTATCGGGAGCGGTACGCGGTGGGGTCGGCCGTGGTCGGGTGTGGGGGTGGGGGTGGGGGTTAGGGTGCGCGAGGTCGGCTGAGTCTTGGTGGAAGCGGGTGCGCGATGCGGGGTCGGGATCGGGTGGCGCGGGTGTGGGCGCACATGGCGGTCAACTTCGAGCAGGGTGACTCGCCCGGCTATGCGGAGATCGCGCGTGGGGTGGCCTTGGACGCGGAGCTGGTGGGAGCGGTGTCGGCGCTGCCGGAGGGTAAGAGGCAACCGAACCTGTGGTTGGGGGCGGTGCGCTACCTGGGTGGGCCGGTGGGCTCTTTCGCGGCGTGGCGGGCGTTCGTGATGGAGCACTGGGAGCGGGTGGTGCGGGTGGTGATGGAGCGCTCGACCCAGACCAACGAGGTGGGTCGGTGCGCCACCCTGTTGCCGGTGTTGGCGCAACTACCGGGGCCGTTGGCTTTGATCGAGGTGGGGGCGTCGGCGGGGTTGTGTCTGTACCCGGACCGGTATCGGTACTCCTTCGATGGGGCGCCGCCGTTGGGTGAGGGGCCGGGGCCGGTGTTGGAGTGCGCCACCGAGGGTGGGGTTCCTGTTCCGGATCGGTTGCCGCGGGTGGTCTGGCGTGGGGGGATCGACCTGAATCCGTTGGATGTGGGTGATGCGGGTGATGTGGGGTGGTTGGAGGCGTTGATCTGGCCGGGTGGGCAGGAGGCGGGGCGGTTGGAGCGGTTGCGGGGCGCGGCGGCGGTGGTGGCGGCCGATCCGCCGGTGATGGTGGCGGGGGATTTGGTGGCGGAGTTGCCCGATTTGGTGGCGCGGGCGCCGGAGGGGGCCACGGTGGTGGTGTTGCACAGTGCGGTGTTGGCGTATGTGGGGCCTCGGGAGCGGGAGGGGTTCGCGTCGTTGGTGGGTCGGTTGGGTGTGCGGTGGGTGAGTAACGAGGGGTGGCGGGTCTTTCCCGGGTGGGAGGGTGCGCGTCCGGCGCGGGAGGGTTTTTTCACGTTGGCGTTGGATGGGCGTGTGGTGGCTCATGCGGGTGAGCATGGTCGGCGTTTGGTGTGGGTTTGAGGGAAGGGGGCGGGGGGCTTCACGCGTGGGTGTGGAGCCCCCCGGTTTTGTGTGCGGGTCAGTCGAAGCGGTAGGCGTCGACCTCGGCGATGAGGGTGTCGCGGCGTTCGGGGGTGAGGAAGGAGGCGGTGAAGGAGTTGCGGGCCAGGGCGCGCAGGTCTTCGTTGGTCAGGTTCAGGTGTTGTTGGACGCCCAGGTAGTTGTCGTGGACGTAGCCGCCGAAGTAGGAGGGGTCGTCGGAGTTGACGGTGACCAGGAGGCCGGCGTCCATCAAGGCGGGTAGGGGGTGCTGGGCCAGGGTGGGGACGGCGCGTAGGCGCACGTTGGAGAAGGGGCACACGGTCAGGGGTGTGCGGGTGGTGGCCAGGTGGGTCAGGAGTGCGGGGTCTTCCAGGGCGCGGATGCCGTGGTCGATGCGTTCGGCGCCCAGGTGGTTCAGGGCCTGCCAGATGTAGTCGGGAGGGCCTTCTTCGCCGGCGTGGGCGACGCGGCGCAGGCCCAGGTCGGCGGCGGCTTGGAAGACTTCGGTGAATTTGGTGGGTGGGTGGCCGACCTCGGCGGAGTCCAGGCCTACGCCGGTGATGTGGTGGAGGTGGGGGTGGGCGGCTTGGAGGGTGTCCATGGCTTCGGTGGCGGGGCGGTCGCGTAGGAAGCACAGGATGAGTTCGGTGGAGATGTCGTGGCGGGTGCGGGCTTGGTCCAGGGCCGAGACCAGGCCTTGGATGACGGTGTCCAGGGGGAGGCCGCGGTTGGTGTGGGCTTGGGGGTCGAAGAAGATCTCGGCGTGGCGTACGCCTTGGGTGGCGGCGCGGTCGAGGTAGGCGGTGGCCAGGTCGTGGAAGTCCTGTTGGGTGCGTAGGACGTCCATGAGTCGGTAGTACAGGTCGAGGAAGGATTGTAGGTCGGTGAAGTCGTAGGCGGTGCGTAGGTGGTCGACGTCGGTGTAGGGCAGGGTGATGTTGTTGCGCCTGGCGAGGTGGAAGGCGAGTTCGGGTTCGAGGGTGCCTTCGATGTGCAGGTGGAGTTCGGCTTTGGGGATGGCCATGTGAGCCCGCGATCCTTGTGGTGTGTTTGTCAGGGTTTTGGTCATTGTGGCTGATGGTGGGGTGTGCCTGGGTCGGGTGGGGGCGCGGCGTGGGACACACCCCCACAACGAAGAGGTGGGGCGACCCCGTGGTGGGGGCGCCCCTTGCTCGTGTGCGGTGGGTCAGTGTTCGTCGTCGCCTTGGCCGGGAGTCCAGTTCAGGGCGCTGGCGCGCTCCATGAACTCCTCGACGGTGATGTCGCCCTTGGCGAAGCGTTCGGCCAGTACGGTGCGGGCCGCGTCCTCCGGTCGGGGGGTGCGCGGGTGGGCCCAGGGCGGGGTGTGGCCCTTGCGGCGGGCGATGGTGAAGACCAGGGCGCCCAGGATGAGCAGGATGAGGACACAGAACATGAGGACTCCGGGAAGGAAGGGTGGTGGCCCGCCCTGCCAGTGCGGGGCGTTGGCGATGAGTGTTGTGGCGTTCATGGTCACCACCCTGGGTGGTGGGGGCCCTCGCGCGCATCGGTGTGGGGGCGGCTGTGTGCCTACGTTGGTGGGCGTAGGTGAAGATACGTCCGCCGCATCAGGTGCGAGGAGGGGGTGGGTGTTTAGGGTCGGGGTGTGGCAGAACGTGTGAGCAGGGGCGCCGTGGTCGTGGACGTGGCCTTGGGTGTGGTGCTGGGGGCGTTGGTGTTGGTGTGGTCCCGGGGGTCTTTGGCCTGGGACCGGACCGGCCAGGGTGTGGGGGGTCCTCCTTGGGCGCGTCAAGGCGCCGGGTGGGATCAGGTGCAGCAGGTGGCCTTGCCTTGGGGTGTGTGGGCGGGCGTGGTGGTGTTGGTGGTGGCGGTCGCGGTGCGGCGGCTGTGGCCGGGGCCCGCGGTCGCGGTGGCCGGGGTGGGTGCGGTGTTGGTGATGGCCGCCGGTGTGGGGACGGGACCGGCGGTGCTGATGTGCGCACTGGTGGTGTTCTCGGCGGGGCTTGGTCTGACCCCGGGGGTGTTCTTGGGGTGGACGGGTCCGGTGGTGGTGGGTGCGGCGTTGCTCTCGCAGGTGGGGCGGCCCTGGTGGGGGTGGGCCGATGGTTCGGCCCCTGCGGCGGTGGTGTTCGCGGTGGGGGCGATGGCGCTACCGGCCGGGGCGGGGGTGTTCGCCAGGGCGCGGCGGGCCGGGCGTGAGCGTGAACGCTCCCAGGAGTTGGCGCGTTCGCGTTATGAGGAGCGGTTGAGTATCGCGCGGGAGGCGCACGATGTGGTCGGGCACAGCCTGTCGGTGATCAGCATGCAGGCGTCGGTGGCGTTGCACGTGGTGGATCGGCGTCCCGAACAGGCTCCGGTGGCGTTGGCGGCGATCCGGGACGCCAGCCGGGAGGCGTTGGAGGAGTTGCGTGGCACGTTGGCGGTCTTTCGGGATGGGGGTGAGGTGGGTCGGGGGCCGGTGGCCGGGTTGGATCGGGTGGAGGGGTTGGCCGAGTCGGTGCGCCGGGCCGGGCACCGGGTGGAGGTGGTCTGGGAGGGGGAGCGGTCCGGGCCGGGTTCTGGGGTGCAGGTGGCGGCGTTTCGGATCGTGCAGGAGGCATTGACCAACGTGGTGCGCCACGCCCCCGGCGCGGGGGTGGTGGTGCGGATCGAGTGCGGGCGGGAGTGGGTGGTGGTGGAGGTCGTCGATGAGGGAAGCGGTGGGGTGGTCGTGGAGGGGATGGGGATCGCGGGGATGCGTGAGCGGGCCCGGGCAGTGCGGGGGACGGTGTCGGTGGGGGTGGCCCAGGGTGGCGGTGTGCGGGTGCGTGCGGATCTGCCGGTGCGGGGGTCGCGGTGATGGTGCGGGTGGTGGTGGCCGACGACCAGGCGTTGGTGCGGATGGGGTTGCGGGTGCTGCTTGAGGCCGAAGGCGACATGGAGTTGGTGGGTGAGGCCGCCGATGGGGTGCGGGCGGTGGAGTTGGTGCGTGAGCTGCGTCCCGATGTGGTGTTGATGGACGTGCGCATGCCGGAACTGGACGGGTTGGGGGCGCTGCGCGTCATCGGATCGGACCCGGATCTGGTGGCCACCCGGGTGGTGGTGCTGACCACCTTCGAGTTGGACGAGTACGTGTTCGAGGCGTTGCGGGGTGGTGCGAGCGGTTTCCTGATCAAGGACGGGGAGCCGCAGGAGATGTTGGCGGCGGTGCGGGTGGCCGCCCGGGGGGAGGCGTTGTTGTCGCCCTCGGTCACACGGCGGGTGGTGGCCGCCTTCACCGAGCGCGGGGGCGGGATCGGCGGGGTGGTTCCGGACGTTGGGGTGTTGACCGAACGCGAACGTGAGGTGGTGGCGTTGGTGGGTGAGGGGTTGAGCAACGAGGAGATCGCGCAACGGCTGGTGGTCTCCCCCGCCACCGCCCGCACCCACGTGTCCAGGGCGATGGTCAAGCTGGGGGCCAGGGACCGGGCCCAGTTGGTGGTGTTCGCCTTCCGGGCCGGACTGGCGCGCTGACCCGTGCCCGGGTGCGGGCGCGGGCGCGGATCAGCGGTGGGTGTCACAGGGCGCGGAAGCGGTCCATGGCCAGGGCGACGATCTGTCCCAGACCGGCGACGTTGGTGGTGTGGGCGGCGTCTTCGACGATGTGCAGCTTCGCGGCCCGCCAGCGTGCGGCCAGGTCGTGGGCGATGTCGGCGGGGCCGCTGATGTCCAGACGACCGTGGGCCAACACGGCCGGTAGGTGGGCGATGCGTTCCATCCCTTGGAGGAGTTGGTCGGGGGCCAGGAAGCAGTCGTTCGCCCAGTAGTGGGTGACCAGGCGGGCGAAGGTGGCGCGAAAGGCGGGGTCGTGGAATCGGGGGTGGGGTGTGTGGCCGGGGGCGGTGGCCACGTGGGTGTCCTCCCACGCACACCAGGCCTGGGCGGCCTCGAAACGAACCTGTGGGTCGGGGTCGGCCAGAAGGCGTGCGTAGGCGGCCGGGAGGTGGTGGGGGTCGGCGCCCGGGCCCGCGGCCGCGCGGAAGCGTTCCCATTGGTGGGGGAAGACACGGCGCATGGTGTGGGTGATCCAGGTGATCTCCGCACGGGTGCCGGTGGTGATGGCGAACAGCACCAGGGCGCGCACGACCTCGGGGTGGGTTTGGGCGTAGGCCAGGGCCAGGGTGGATCCCCAGGAGGCGCCCAGTAGGTGCCAGCGGTCGATGTCCAGGTGGGTGCGCAGGGCTTCGAAGTCGTCGATGAGGTGGGCGGTGGTGTTGGTGGTCAGGTCGGTGGTGGGGTCGCCGGCGTTGGGTGTGCTGTGTCCGCTGCCGCGTTGGTCGAGCAGGATGAGCCGGTAGTGGTGGGGGTCGGTGAAGCACGACCATTTGTGGGAGGAGCCTGAGCCGGGGCCGCCGTGGATGGCCAGGACGGGTATTCCGTGGGGGTTGCCGGTTTCTTGCCAGAACAGGTGGTGGCCGCCGGGGCGGGGTAGGTGGCCGTTGGTGTGGGGTGTGGTGGTGGGGTGCACGCGCGGGGGTCCTTTCGGGGTCGAGGTGGGTGTGGTCGTTTGGTGTGTTGGGGGATTTGGGTGGGAGAGGTCGATGGGGTGGCCGATCCGTTCTCGTCGTTCTGGTCGCGGTAGCGCTTGTGCACGCCGGCCTCGCCGTGTCCTGGGGGTGGGATCCACCAGGTGCCGGTGGGGGTGACCTATGAGCCGCAGCGGTATCGGGCGCGGGTGTTCACCTTCGCCTGCGGTTGCGTGGCGCGCACCGTGGCCGCTCATCCGGCGGTGGCCGAGGCCGTGCGGCGTTATGGGCGGCGGTACCGGGTGCGCGGGCCCGACCCCTGAGCGGGTGGTGATCGAGATCGTGGTGGATCGGGTGTTGGGTGGGGTGCGGCCCGAACTTGAGGGCATCGCGGCGCTGTGCGAGGACGAGCACACCCGGGGCCGGCTCCAGGTCGATCAGTGTGTGGACGCCGCGGGCGGGCGCATGTTCGCCCGGATTCAGCACGGTGGGCGGTCCGGTCGCTCACCTTGAGCTTGCCGCAGCGGGTCGCGCCGGGCGCATGTACTGCCCGTTGCCCTCTCCCGGCTTATCTTGTGGGCGGTCCAGGTCAGGCCAGCCCGCCGCCCGCGCGCAGGTTCTGCCCGGTCATCCATCGCCCGTCCGGCCCGACCAGGAAGGCCACGACGTCGGCGATGTCGTCGGGTCGTCCCAGCCGACCCAACGGGGTGATGGGGATGACGACATCGGCCACGTCGACTCCGGGGTTGTTGCCGTGCAGTAGGTCGGTGTCGGTGGCTCCGGGCGAGACGCTGTTGACGGTGATCCCCCGGGCGCCGAGCTCGCGGGCCGCGCCGGCGGCGAACTGTTCGACGGCGGCCTTGCTGGCCGCGTGCACTCCGGTGGCGGCGGTGGGCGCCACAGTGTTGATCGTCGAGATGTTCACGATGCGTCCGCTGTCGCGCAGCCGGGTTCCGGCCTCGCGCATCAGAGTGAACACCGCGCGGGTGTTCACCGCCATGATCTGATCGTAGTCGGCGTCGCTGGTTTGCGAGATCGACGCCGGCACGGTGCTCGACCCGGCGTTGTTGACCAGGATGTCCAGCCCGTTCAGTTGCTGCTCGGCCGCGTCGTACAGCGCGACCGCCGCGGTCCGCTCGGCCAGGTCGGCCTGCACCGCGGTCGCTTTGGGCACGTCGGCCTCCAGCGCCGCGGCGGCGGCCTCGTCGCGGGCGAAGCTGAACACCACGCTTGCTCCGTCACGCGCCAGGCGTTGCACGATGGCCCGCCCGATCCCGCGTGACCCACCGGTCACCAGTGCGGTCTTCCCGTCCAATGCGCCCATGACTGGTCATCTTGACATGTCGGACCAGCGTGGCGCGAGAGGTTCGGCCCACGCGACGGCTTCGTCTGGTGGGGAAGCGTGCCCTCTTTTGGTGGTACTTCAGCGCGAGTGGCACCGCCGGCAGTGCTTGAGGGCTGTTGGTGTGTTCGCGTGTCCAGGCGATCTCATTGTTCTGTGGGGTGAAGGGCCCGTGCGGTATCCGTGTGGAGGTCGGCTTCGTGAGGCGGGGGTGGGCCGTGCGCTCGATGCAGGTCACCGGAGGTCTTCTTCGGCCAAGGGGTGATGAACGCGCACACCGTGGTCGGGAGCCGAACGGGGCCGCAGCGGGTTCATCGAACCGCGATCGGCCGAGGAGGGGCTGTGGCTGCTCAGCGGCTCAGGAGGGCCCCGCAACGTCGTTGCCCCTTTTGAGCTTATTTGGTTCATCTCGGTAAGGCTCAGGCAGGTGGGCCGGGGTGATGTGGCTCAGAAGCCCGTGGTGGTGGGTGTGGTCCCGGTGTCGGGGTCAGGTGTGGTCGATGGGGGTGAGCACACGGGCCAGTAGGGCGGCCAGTTGGGTGCTCTCGTCCTGGCTCAGGGGGGCGAGCAGGTCGGTGTCGATGCCCAGTTGGCGGGCGAAGAGGGTGTCGGCGAGGGTTTCGCCTTCGGGGGTCAGGCGCACCAGGGTTTCGCGGCGGTCGCGTTCGATGCGGGTGCGGGTGAGCAGTCCGGCTTCTTCGAGGCGTTGGAGGCGTTTGGTGGTGGCGGCGCCCGAGGAGATGGTCTCGCGGGTCAGGTGGCGTGGGCGCAGGCCGCCGGGGGAGCGGCGTAGGGCGGCCAGGATCTCGAATTCGGGTCGGGAGACGCCGGTGTCGGTGAGGGCGTCGTCGGTGCGGTTGTTGGCCAGGGCGGCCAGGCGGCGGACGCGGCCGATGGCTTCCATACCGGTCAGGTCCGTGCCGGGGTGTAGTTGGGCCCAGTGTTCTTGGAAGCGGGCCACGGCGTCGCTCAAGGTGAGGTGTCTTTCGCTGGGTGGCGTTGGGATCGTATCCACCCTATAATAATTTACTTGTGAACTACTTTTCTTCTTTTTGGGGGCGGTCGAGCACCCTCTTCGACTCCAAAGGCTCCCTCTCGCCCCGCCGCGTACGCGGCAACGTCGTCGTCACCGCCACCCGAGTGGGCCTATGTCTGCTGGCGGTATTGACCACCCTGTACCTGGCCGGACGCATGGACCTGGCTCCCTACGCCGCCATGGGCTGCTTCACCGCCCTGTACGCGCGCGATGACACCTACCGTCGCCGCGCACCGATCCTGGCCCTGGTGGCCGGCGGACTGACCCTGGCGGTGGGCGCCGGCGCGCTGACCTCGGCCCTTTCGACCTCCATGCTGGGGCCCATCGTGGTGGTGGCCCTGGTGGCGGCCGCGGCCAAGTACACCTCCGACACCGTGAACCTGGGCGCCCCGGCCGGGCTGATGTTCGTCTTCGCCGCCGGAGTGGCCGCCTACGCCCCCCAAACCCTGGCCGGGGTGCCCATCAACACGGCGACCATCGCCGCATCCAGCGCCCTGTGCTGGGTGATGGCCATGGTCGGGGTGTTCTTCCACCCCCGCGCCGGCCACCGCCTGGTCGTGGCCCGAGCCCTGCACGCGGTCGCCGACCACCTGCACGCCCCCACCCCCGCGCGAGGCCAGGGCGCCGAAGCGGCCCTGCACCGGGCCCACCGGTTGTTGGGCACCACCACGCGCACCGACACCGTGCTGACCCTTGAGGTGATGATCGCCCGCGCCCACACCCTGCTGGCCACCGGCGGCGACCGGGTACTGGAGGGGCGCCGGGCCGCCGAACTACGCGAGCTGGCCCGCCGCGTGCGCACCCGCCGCCACCTGGACCCGCTGGTCACCGACGAGGAACTGCGCACCTTCAGCGCCCACGCCGACCGGATCCGCCTGGCGCGGCCCGGTGAGAGGGGACCGCGCCCGCGCATGGTGTGGGCGCTGCGTGTGGCCCTGGCCTCCCTGGCCGCCGGCGCGTTGGCCTGGTCCTTGGGCATGGGACACGGCTACTGGGCGACCGTTTCGGCGGCCTCGGTGTTGCAGGCCACCAGCGTGACCGTCACCTGGCACCGCACCCTGCAACGAGCGCTGGGCACCGTGGCCGGTACGGTCGCGGCCGCCGCACTGTTCGCGGTGGTGGACACCTCCTCGGTGTGGACGCTGATCGCCGTGGTGGTGCTGTGCCAGGTGGGCGCGGAGTTGTTGGTGAGCACCAACTACGCGTACGCGATCGTGTGCGTGACCCCGTTGACGTTGGCGCTGTCGGCGTTGGCCCATCCTGGCGCGGGAGCCTCGGACCTGGTGGGTGAGCGGTTGGCCGCCACCGTGCTGGGCGCGGTGGTGGGCGTGGTGGTGCCCCTGCTGGTGCGCGACAGGTCGTTGCACCAGCGCCTGGAATGGGCCTTGGCCGAATGTGAACGCGCGTGCGTGGCCGCCGAGAGGGTGGGGATGGAGGTGGGGGCACGCCACCGGTTGGTGGAGGCCCACGCTCGGGCGCGCGAGGCGTTGGCGGTGGCCGCCGGTGAGGTCGGTGGGCCGGATTCGCTGGAGCACGCCGAAGCGGTGTGCGCCCGCGCCCAGGCGTTGTTGGACAAGGACCGCTCCTACACGAGGGTGTGAGCGAGAAGGTGGGGGCCGGGGTGGGTGGCATCCGCACATGCGCCCGCCCTCCCCGGCCCCGGTGAGGGAAATGGTCCTTGCCAGGGGCTCGCAGGGGGATGAACGCCGACGCTATCCAAGGTGTCGTAACGCACGGTGAACGTGGCGGGTGCGGTCGTGACGGTGGGGTGAACATCACTGGTGGGCGCCTGGCGCTTGGGGGCCTGGGTGTTGCCTCGGCAGCCATCGGTCTCGCCCGTTCGGGTGCCCGAACACACCGGCGCGGGGCGGTGGCGCTGAACAACGCCGCTCAGGTGGGGGCCCAGTGGGGGTGTGTGCCAAGCAGCCGCATCAGGGCGAGCAGACGGGAGGCGGGCGGGGCGCTCCAGTGGCGCCGGCCCGGTCGGGGGTGGGGTTCGCGCAGGCGGGCCAGGGCCCAGGTCAGATGGTGGAGCAGGATGCGGGAACGCCAGGCGTGTTCTGTTCGCGGTGGGTGGGGATAGCCGGCCAGGACCTCGGGAAGCCAGTGCGGTGGGAGTTTGGCGAAGTCCACCGCCGCCTCGGCCAAGGCCGCGTCCCCCAGGTCCACGATCCCCGACAGGGCACCGTCTGGGGTGGCGAGCACGTTGGTGGGGGTCAGGTCCCCGTGGATCAACACCGGCCCGGGGCGGGGGTGGGCGTCGTTCAGGCGGCGCAGCAGACCCGTGCACCAGGTGGTGGTGTGGGCGTCGAGCACGCCGATGTGGTGCAGGTGTTGGAGCAGATCGGTCGGATCGGTGGACTCGCCCTGTCGGGGTGGGGTGCGAAGGTTCGCGGTGGGCAGATGGTGCAGGCGCCCCATTCTTTGGCCCAACTCCCGCAGCAGAGCGGGTGCGGGAGTTGCGGTGGTGGCCAGGTCGGTGCCGGGCAAGCGGGTCTGTAGCAGGTAGGGCACGGGGGTGGTGGCGTGTTCGACCAGGGCCGGGGTGCCCACCCGGGCGGTGTGGGCCAGGGGCAGGAGTTCGGCCTCCTTGGCCAGGTCCTGGGCGTGTTCGCGGAGGCGGGGAACGCGCAGGACCAGATCGGGGCCCAGGGCCAGGACGTGGTTGGCCTCCCCCACAGGCAGCGATCGGATGCGGTCGGGGGTGATGCGGTGGCGGGCGGCCACCGCGCGCACGAGTTCCTCCACCTGTGGGCGGGCACTCACCGGCGTGCTCGGGTGGGGTCCTGGTCCAGGGTGCGGTACATGATGTGCAACCCCACGTGGCCCTGGGTCGGGTGGCGTAACCCCCGTTCCAGGGTGCCCACCACACCTAAGCCCGACGACTCGTACAACCCGGTGGCGCGGGTGTTGGTGATCGACATGGGATGAGCATGTCGGGTGGGCGGCGGGGGCGCCACGGGTTTTTCGGCGGGGGCGGGGCCTGGCCACGAACGTGCGCCGGTGGGTCAGTCCTTGTGCAGTACGAAGAACAGGAAGCTCAGGAAGGAGGTGCGTCCCGCCAACTCCGAGGGGATGAGTTCTGCCGGGGTGTGGGGGGAGAAGGGCGGTTCGCTGATGCGGGTGATGCGAAAACCGGCCTGGGTGAAGGCGTCGGTCATCGCGTGCAGGGGCCGGTGCCAGTAGGTGAGGGTGGCGGGTCGTCCGTTGAAGGTGTGGGTTTGTGACCACTGGGCGATGGCGAAGTAGTCGGACTCAGGGGCGATCATCTTGTGGATGATGGGGTGGTTGACCGAGGCGATCAGACGCCCGCCCGGTTTGAGCACGCGGTGGAGTTCGGCCAGGGCACCACTCCAGTCCTGGAGGTAGTGCAGGACCAGGGAGCAGACCACGTCGTCGAAGGCGCCGTCGTTGAAGGGAAGGGGCCCGCCCAGGTCGGCCACGTGCAGCTCGGTGCCTGGCCCCAGGCGTTGGCGGGCCAGTTCGATCATCTTGGTGCTGGCGTCGAAGCCGGCCACGGTGGCGCCTTGGTCGCGTAGGGCCGCGGACAGGGGACCGGATCCGCAGCCGGCGTCCAGGATCTGTTTGCCCCGCACGTTCGCCGCGAGGTCGATCATGGCCGGGCGTTCGTAGTGGCCGTTGGTGAGGTTGTTCTCGTTGTCGATGGAGTAGGCGTCGGCGAAGTCGTCGTAGTCGTTCACGTGTGGTGGCCTCGAATCAGGTGGGGGGTCGCAACCGGGGGTGCGGCGGTGCCGGGCGGGGCCGCACCGGTCGATGATGCCGGCTTTTGGGGGTGATCAGGGGGCGCTGATGGCGTCGGCCATCCACAAAAGGTGGGCGGGCTCATCGACGATCTCGTCCTGGTCCTGTTGGCCGTTGATCCGTTGCACCAGGTCCCGGTAGCGGATGAAGGCGTCCTGGTGCGCGTCCTGGGAGGTGGAGCCCTCCTCTTGGTCCTGGCGGATCAGGTCCGAGAGCTGCCGGTAGCTTTTGGCCATGCGATCGCGCAGCTGCGGGCCGGGGCGCTGATCGGTGTACTCGCAGATCACTTCCAGCATGTGGACGATGACCTGTTGCACGTTCGCGGAGCGGGGGTCCTCGCCCGCGTGGTACAGGGCCAGGACCTTCTTGAAGATGGGAGGGCCGACGTCGTGTATGAGTTCCTGGATGGGTGGGGCGGCGATTTCGCGTCCGGTCTCGTTGAGGCCGTGGTCCAGGTGCAGGCCGGTGCGGACCTCCTCGCGGAACAACGGGTTGCCCACCAGGTCGCCCAGTTCGATCCAGGCCTGGAGCTGGTCCAGGGTGGGTTCATCGGGTAGCCGGGGGCGTAGTTCTCGCAATCGGTCGAGGAACCCCTCGGGTACGTCCAAACCGTGTGCGATCTCGTTCCAGAAGTCGTCGATGGTCTGTTCGCGTTCCTCATCGGTCATGGACAGGAGCTTGTGCATCAGGTCGGCTCGGGCCGTGGTGCCCCCCTGCTCGATGAGGGTGTTCAGGACGGCTCGCCTGGCCCGGAAGGTGCGTTCCTGGTTCTCGACGATGGCCAGGTGGGTGGTGAGCAGATCGTGCAGGGTGGTCTCGCCTTCCAGGAGGCGACGGATCTGCTGCAGGTCGGTGTCCAACTCACGCAGGGTGCGCACCAGTTCCAGGCGGGCGATGGCGTCGATGGTGTACATGCGATGGCCTGCGCTGTTGTGGCCCTCAGGTGGGATGAGTCCTTCGTTGGAGTAGAAGCGCACGGCGCTGACGCTGAGGCCGCTGCGGCGGGCGGCGTCGGCGATGGGGTGTAGTTCGTCGTCGTTCATGGAGCCCACTGTGGCGGTTGAAGTCACTTGAGGCGCAACCTGTTCGCTCGCCGGTTCCGACTCGACCCGGTGGAAACGTTCGGGGTCGATACCGGGTGCCTCGCGGTGGATGGGGGCGTGGGTGGCGCACTGTGTCGTGGCCGGTGGCCCGGCGGCGGTGGCCGGCCTGTGACGGCGCCGCCGCCGGGTGTGTGGGCGGGGTGCTCAGTCGCCGTCGGTCGGGGCGCGCATGGCTTCGGCGATCCAGTCGTAGGGCGCTGTGTCCTCCTGGGGTGCGGTCCCATTGATCACCGCCACCAGGGACAGGTATCGGCCGTGGGTCTGGTCGTAGACGGGGCCTTGGGAGGCGGCGTCCTCCTCGGCGATCTGGCGCTTGATATCGGGGATGCGCCGGTAGGCGTCGGCCAGCCGGTCGCGGACTTGGTGGGTGAGTGGGGTGTGGGACACCCCGGCGGACGCCTCCATGAAGCGGGTGATGGCCTTTTGTGCCCAGGGGGAGCGGGGAGACTCACCGGCGCGGTGTGCGGCCAGGACCTCTTCGATGAGCCCGGGCCCGCTCTCGTACATGAATTCCTGGAAGTGCGGGCTCGCGATGTTCCTGCCCACGTCCGTGGAGTAGGTCTGGTGCAGGTAGGTGCGGACCCCGTCGCGAAACGCCGGGTCCTTGACCAGGTCGGCCAGTTCGATCCATGCCTGTAGTTGGGTGGCGGTGGGGTCGGCGGGCAGGACCGGACGCATCGTGCGCAGACGGTCGACGAAGCCTTCGGGGACGTCGAGGTCTTCGCCGACCTCGTCCCAGAAGTCGTCGATGACCCGCTCGCGTTCCTCGTCGGTCATCGAGACGAGTTTGTGCATCAGGTCGGCCTGTGTGGTCGTGGCGCCCTGCTTGATCAGGGTGCGCAGCACCGCCCTCCTGGCCCGCAGGGTGCGTTCTTGGCGTTCGACGATGGCCAGGTGGGTGGTGAGCAGATCGTGCAGGGTCGTGCCACCTTCGAGCAGGCGGCGGATCTCGTTCAGTTCGGTGTCCAACTCGCGCAGGGTGCGCACCAGTTCCAGGCGGGCGATGGTGTCGATGTCGTACAGGCGGTGGCCCGCCTGGGACAGGTGTGTGGGCTCCACGATTCCGGCGTCGGCGTAGAAGCGCACGGCGCTGACGCTGAGGCCGCTGCGGCGGGCGGCGTCTCCGATGGGGTACGGCTGCTGGTTGTCCATGGGGTAACCGTGCACTCTCAAGCCACTTGAGATGCAAACCCCGAGGGGTCGTGGTGGTCCACCCCTCGGGGTCGGTGGTGGTGGCGCAGAGCGCCCCTGATGTGTCAATGACATGGGCGGCGCACACACCCCGAGGGCATCAGGGCAGGTCACAGGGTTTTGTGAGTGCGGTGAGTCGACCCGGTCGGGTCGGGCCGGGGGGGCGATCTCCCGTCGTCCGTTCCGGGGTGTCTAGGCTGAGGGGCCCGTTGGAACACGTGGCAGAGGAGGGTGGCCATGGCCCCCGTCGTGGAGTCGGTCGGTAGCAGCCCCGAGCACACTTTCGGTAAACCCCTCCGGGCACGGATCCGTCTTCTGGCCGGGTTGGGGGTGCAGGGCGACGCGCACCTGGGCAGGACCGTCAAGCACCGATCACGGGTGGCGGTCGACCCCACCCGCCCCAACCTGCGCCAGGTGCACCTGATCCACGCCGAACTCCTGGAGGAGGTCGCCTTGGCCGGGTTCGAGGTCGCGCCCGGGCAGATGGGCGAGAACATCACCACCCGCGGGCTCGACCTGCTGGGATTGTCCCGGGGAACCGTGCTCGGGTTCGGGACGGCCCGGGTGCAGATCACCGGGTTGCGCAACCCGTGCGCGCAGATCGACGGGTTTCGTCCGGGGCTGCTCAAGCAGATGGTGTACCGGGACGAGCAGGGTGTGCTGGTGCTTCGGGCCGGGGTGATGGGTGTGGTGCTGGAGGGGGGCGTCGTCGAGCCCGGGATGAGGGTGGGGGTGCGCGAGCCGGAGGGGGCGCACGTGCCCTTGGAACGGGTCTGACACAGGTACGGCCCCCGAATGTCGGTATCTGGTTGAGGACTCGCCCCTGGCTGTGCTCGCCTGTGCGAGGCGCGAGGGCCTGTCAGGGGGTGCGCATCGTGCAGAGGTCGGCGTTGGTGTGACGGCACTGGAGCCGCTGCGGCGGGTGGCGTCTCCGATGGGGTAGGGCTGCTGGTTGTCCATGGGGGTGACCGTGCTCCGAGCCCCGAGGGGTTGTGGTCTTCGGGTTCGGTGCTCAGGCCGGGGCCCGGGGCGTTCAGTGGTGGGGGCTGCGGTATCGCCAGAACCTGGAGTCGTCCTCTTGTTCGTGCGGGTCGTGGTCGCGGGACAGGGTCCGCCCCATCAGCACGGCCTGCGTGAAGCAGATCATCGTGCCGAGGAAGCAGACGATCATGCCGGTGGCCACCAGCAGAAAGAATCTTTCTTGGGCGGGGTGGTACTCGGTGGAGGTTTCGGTGTTGTTCAAGAACAGGTAGCCGCGCACGATGCCGGAGGCGAGGACCAGGCCGCAGATCGGTAGGATCGCGACCATGGCCCGCCGAAACGCCGCCGAGCGGTACCGGACCAGCACGTCGGGCCGGTACGTGAGAAGGGCTTGGACGATCATTTGGCCATGGGTGGTGTGGCCGTCGATACTGATCTTGGCTCCGTCGGTGAATCGGACCAGGCAACGATATTCCTGCCCTAGGAGCCGGCTGAGGCGCTGGGAGATGGCGAGTGGTTCCTCGTCCATGGTGCTGGTGGAGTTGACCCGTAGGAGACAGATCTCCTCCCAGGTCCAGCTTTGTGCGCCCTTGGGTGTGTGTCGCGCGAGTCCGTGGTCGTAGAGCAGGAAGGTCTCTTCCTTGCCGCTTTGTAGTTTCCTGGTCAGTTGCCCTACGGCGATGGGCAGGGGGAGGATCAGGGTGGTGACGACACCGCCGAAGATCCAATCGAAGCCGAAATAGTCTTCGTAGATGAAGATGGGGTGGGCGAGCATCAGGCTCAGCAGGATGGCACCGCCGAGTGCTATCGCGAGCGCGATACCTCCGGTGTTGCGGTAACGGTGCACTTGGACCGGGTGGGTGCTGCGTAAAGGGCCGAGTCGATCATCGACCGGGTCGGGGGTGACCACGGTGTCTCCTTCTGTGCCGGGGGTGGGGGCGCAGGTCGCACGGCGCGGAGGATTTCCTCGCCCACACAACGTGCCCGCACGAACACACGCATTCTGGCAGGCGATCGCCTCGAATCGAAGATGTGCGGGTGAGCCCTCCCCTTGGACCACACACCCATTCTTAAGGCTTTTCATGTGCCGAGGGTGTGGGGTCGTTGCCCGCGCCGACCGCAGAGCCCGAGTCCAGGAGTGGGTGGTGATGGCCGACCCCGAGGGCGAGGAGTTCGACATCTTGCCCCAAGAGTGAAGCCCGCGCGCCCCACAGTGTTCGCGCGGCGATCGACCGGCGAGAGTCGAGTGATCCGTTTTCTCGGGACTCTCGCCGCGCCGATCACCGTGCGTGGTCGCTGGGGTGTAGCGGTTCCAATTCCCTCCGGTTTCCGCGCAGATCTGCCCGCCGGCGTTTCATGAAAGCGTGCCTTGATGAGCGGGTTCGTCGGTGGTGCGAGGGGTGTCAGCGGTGGGCCGCGCGTTGGAGTTCCACGATCTCCTCCAGCGTGGGCGGGGAGGTGAAAGCGATCATGCGCTCCAGCAGACGGTCACGCATGCCCGGAGTCTTCTCCCGGTCGGCCGAGCGGACCGGAGCCAGCGTGCGTTCCCTGCGCTACTACGAGAAGCAGGACATGCTCTCCAGCCGGCGCAGCTCCAGCGGACAGCGCCACTACGACGAGGCGGCCGTGGAACGTGTACTGCTGATCCGCCAGCTCTTCACCGTGGGCATGAACAGCACGACCATCGCCGATCTGCTGCCGCACGTCGTGCCCTCCGGGCAGCGCTGCCCGCCTCAGGTACTGCGCCGACTCACCGCCGAACTCGACCGCATCGACGCCCAGGCCGACGCGCTCGCCCGCACCCGTCAGACCCTGAACGGCATGGTCGAGGCCACCCGGAAAGCCATGCGCGAGCCCTGAGACCATGTACGCCGTCGATCTACTCGTGGAATCGGGGCAGAGGCTCGCGCAGGACCCGGCCGAGCGCCGCGCGTCCCGCCGGGCCCCACGCCGGCTTGCCGCCGGGCAGGCCGCGGTCCCCGTTCTGGCCCATCAGTATCAGGAAGAGGCTCTTCAGCGCGGCCATCCCGCGGGCGCGCCGGACCGTGGCCTCGTCGGCCTCCGCGTACGCGGTGAAGAAGCGTGCGGCCGCGCCCACCGGCAGCAATACCCAGGCGGCCGCCAGGTCCGACGCCGGGTCGCCGACGAACAGGTCACCGAAGTCGATGACGCCCGCCAGCGTCCCATCCGCGACGACGACGTTGGCGGGATGCAGGTCGCCGTGCACCCACACCGGCGGACCTTCCCATGCGGGGGCCGCCACGGCGTCGTCCCAGATGGCCCGAACGTCGGCGGCGTCGGCGCCGATCGCGTCAGCGTCGACGGAGTCGAAGAACCGGCCGAAGCCCTTCGTGTGATCCTTGGGGTGTGCGCCGCGGCCCGTATCAACGGGTGCGTTGGCGGGTGCCGGCACATGCAGTGCTCGCAGGAACGCCGCCAGGGTGTCGGCCGCGTGCTCGCCGCGGGTGATCGTCCCGTGGTCCAGCGGCAGACCGGGCACCCACGTCATGACCGTCCACATCTTGGGCAAGCGCTCGGCGGGTGCACCACTGCGCATCGGGACGGGGATGGGCAGCGGCAGGCGTGGGGCGAGCAGCGGCAGCCATCGGCGTTCCTTGAGTTGGTGGTCGGGGTCGGTGTCCATGCGCTGGATCCGAACGGCCAGCTCGTCCCCGAGGCGCCACATCTGGTTGCCCCAGCCGCCCTCCACCTCGCGAAGGGGCAACTCGGCCAGGTCCGGATGCTGGTCTCGCAGCAGGTCGCGGATGAGACCCGCGGTGATCTCGATCTGGGTCATGCGGAGCAACCATACGAGGCTCGACCATGACAACGCTCTGCGGCCGTTCCAGTGTTCGCGGCGTTGTGTCCTCTGTGCGAACCCGGAGGTGGGTGGCCTCGGCCGCGGACGAGATCGGTGCCGAAGGTGTGGCGCAACACGTGCGGGCCGTAAGGTTAGCCGTCGTTGGAAGGGGGCCGACCCCCGCTGCGGCCCCCATGGCGCACACCACGGTCTGGTGACACGCTCCTCATCCACGCCCCCTGCTCATCGGCTGCTTCGCGGCCCGCCGGAGCGTGGGGAGAACCAGCCCTGGTTCGCGCCCGGGCCGGCTTCGGGAGCGGGAAGCGAATCCGTTCCCCGTCGCCCGCCAGGGACGGCGGGCGCGGCCCAGCTCGCCAGGAGCTTGAGCCGTTCCTCGTGCGGGGTCCCCGGTTCGGCGGTGTAGAGCGACAGGTCGTGCACGGCCCGCGGTGGGGTCGGCAGGTCCAGGGATCGATAGGTCAGTTCCAGATCGCCCACCTGTGGATGGTGGAGGCGTTTGGTGCCGCCGTGGTGGATGCGCACGTCGTGCGAGGCCCACAGGGCGCGGAAGTCGTCGCTGAGGGTGGACAGCTCACCGATGAGTTCACACAGAGCCTTGTCGTGGGGTTCGGGTCCGACCTCGGCGCGCAGCAGCGCCACGGTCATCGCGGCCCCGGCCCCCCAGTCCACGAAGAAGTCCCGGGAGTCGGGGTCGAGGAAGTGGTAGCGGGCGAAGTTGGCCCGCCCGTGGGCGGTCGTGGTCGGGCTGGCGAACATCGGCGCGTGCAGCGCCCTGGCCAAGGCGTTGGTCGCGACGACGTCCAATCGGCCGTTGCGCACGAACGCCGCCGACATCGTGATGGAGTCCAGCATCCACTGCACGGGCGGCGCGAGGGCGACCTCGCGGCGGCGGGTCGCCCTGCGACGGGTAGGGCGCGCGGCGCGGGCCAGATCGAACAAATGGGTGCGCTCCTCCTCGTTCAAGCGCAGCGCGTGGGCGACGGCGGCGAGCACCTCTTCGGACACACCCGCGATGTGGCCCTTCTCCAACCAGACGTACCACTCGATGCTCACCCCGGCCAGGACGGCGACCTCCTCGCGGCGCAACCCGGGGACCCGGCGGCGGGCACCCGGGGGGAGGCCGACCTGCTCGGGGGACAGCTTGGCGCGTCGGCTGGTGAGAAAGCCCTTGATGTCCGCACGATTGTCCATACCGACCACCATAGGACCAGGTGAGCGCGTCAGGGGGGTGGAGGTTGTACCCCCGATGAACGCGACCTTCTCCGGGCCGACCCGTGGGGGTTGAGTGGGTGGCGACAACGAACACCTCACCACGTCACGGGATCCGTCATGCACGAACACACCCGCCCGCCGGTCGGGAAGGCCCGATCGGCTCGCCTTCCCCCGGCCGTCTACGTCCTGGCCGCCGGGGTGTTCCTGATGGGCACCACCGAGTTCGTGGTCGCGGGCCTGCTGGCCGACATCGCCGCCGACATGGGGGTCGGCCTTGCCCGGGCGGGGTTGACGATCACGGTCTTCGCCATCGGCATGATCGTGGGCGCGCCGCTGATGGCGCTGGCGACCCTGCGGATGCCGCAGCGTTTGACGCTCACCCTGGCCCTGGGGGTGTTCGCCCTGGGGCACGTGGCCGCCGTGTCGGGCGCCCCGAGCCCGCCCCGGCCTCCGTCCTGTCCTGAACCACCGACCGATCCCGTATCCACGTAACAGCGAGAAAGAGAGCGTCATGCGCGCGACCCTGATGTACAAGGCCGGAGACGTCCGTGTCGAGAACGTGCCCGACTCCCGGATCAAGCACCCCACCGACGCGCTGGTGCGCGTCACCGCCTCGTGTGTGTGCGGCAGCGACCTGCACCCCTACCACTCCATGAGCGCTGACCAGGGTCCCGCCCGGATGGGGCACGAGCTGATCGGCGTCGTCGAGGAGATCGGGTCGCAGGTCAGCACGCTCACCAGGGGTGATCTGGTCGTCTCCCCGTTCGCGATCTCCGACAACACGTGCCGGTTCTGCCAGGAGGGCCTGCACACCTCCTGCTCCCACCACGAGGCCGGCTTCCTGGACGGTGTCGCCGACGAGGGCGGCCAGGCCGAGGCGATCCGTGTGCCGCTGGCCGATGGCACCCTGGTCAAGCTGCCCGTGGCGCCGGACTCGGCGCTGATCCCCTCGTTGTTGACCCTGGCCGACGTGTTGGGCACCGGCTACCACGCCGCCAAGGCCGCGGGCGTGGCCCCCGGGCAGAGCGTCACCGTGATCGGTGACGGCGCCGTCGGGCTGATGGCGGTCCTGTCGGCCAAGCGTTTGGGGGCCGAGCAGGTCGTCCTCATGGGACGCCACCAGGCCCGCACCGACCTGGGCCGGGAGTTCGGCGCCACCGACGTGGTCGCCGAGCGTGGCCAGGAGGGCATCGCCCGGGTCCGTGAGCTCACCGGGGGCCATGGCTCGCACGCCGTCCTCGAAGCGGTCGGGCACGTGCCCGCCTATGAGCAGGCCGTCGGTGTCGTTCGCCCCGGCGGTGTGATCAGCCGGGTGGGCGTGCCGCAGTACGAGGAGGCGCCGATCGGTTTCGCCAGCCTGTTCCGGCACAACATCCGCCTGGCGGGTGGGCCCGCCCCGGTACGCGCCTACATCGAGGAGCTGCTGCCCGACATCCTGGACGGCACCATCGAGCCGGGTAGGGTCTTCGACGCCACCACCGACCTGGCCGGCGTGCCCGCCGGCTACAAGGACATGGACGACCGCAAGAGCCTGAAGGTCCTCATCACGCCCTGACACGGCACCGGCCACGGCCTCACCGGGGCCGCCCGACCGTGGGCGGTCCTGGCGGCGCCCGCCGGGCATGTCCGGGGGCGGGAACGAGTCGTGGCCGTGCACGTTGATGTGGGTGCGCACGAATGCCGACAGGTGCACCACGTCCTCCTCTCGCACCGGGTAACCCTTGGCGCGCAGCCGGTCCAGGAAGCGAGGAGCGCTCGTCCTGGCCGACCACGAGCATCTTCTCCAGGCTCGTCTGCTGGGTGGCGGCGATCAGATCGCACAGCGCCCGCCACAGCCGGCCGGTGACCTCCTCACGGACCTGGGCCACCGGTCGGGCCGGCACGCTGACCCCGGGAAGAAGAGTGATGGGAGTGGGTGGTGGCTCTTGGGGATCTGACCTGGGGAGCGTGGAGGGGTGTGACCCGCTTCGGTGAGGCGCCCCCGTTGGTACAGCGGTGGGTGTATCCATCGCGTTTTCGCTGCTCTGGGTCTTGCGCTGAATAACGTTGGCGGACCCCTGTGGGGTGGCGGGTGGACTCTGAGAGCCCCTGAGGGCCTGACTTCCTAGAACATTGACTTATCGGGGGTCAGGATTCGAGGCTTTCCGGAGATCTGTTTCGTCACCATAGATGCGTAACGTTATTGAATAACGTTACAAACCAAACGTTTCAAAAGGGGGGAAGGTAGACCTCGCCCCGGACCCCTCGCCGGTCCGGCGCGGGGCCGAAAAAATAGGCCTGTGGATAACCCGATCGGAGGCGTCACGGCGGCGCATACTGCCCCTATGTGCCACCATCAGGCCTTCCTGGCTCCCCTTTTGGCCCCCGCCCCCGGCGATCTGCACCTGCTCACCCTGGGAATCCGCCCCAGGGTGAGCACCGTACTGCGGCGCCTGAGCACACGCGTGGTGATCGAGGACCCCACCGTGATCACCGAACTACGACGGGCGGTGTCCGGTCACGAACGCGTGGGGGTACTACTGCGCACCTTCACCACCGCCACCGGACACGTCCGGCCCGACGGGCGACCCGTTCCACGCGAACACCTGTGCGGTTGGTGGGTGCACGCCGGCCGGTTCCACCCCCTGGAGCGGGCCGAGTTGGTGCGGTCGGTGTGCGTGGACACGCGCACCGACCGACTACTGCCACCCGAACAAGGGGTGGAGTACGCGCCCGCCTGGCCCGTGCGCCCACCCGCGAGCATCAAGGACGGCCCACCATCCACCGGATGAGGACGCCACTCCCTTGACCTTCTGATCCATGGTGTGGGTTCGGCGGCTCCGCGCCCCGTGGCCGGGGACGGAGCCGGGGCGCCGCTAACCGGCCTGGTTGAAGCGGAGCATGTTGCCGGCCGGAATCGCGGAAGGCACAGTCGCGTACCCCGTAGGGCTGGTCCATGGGCTCCTGCAGGACCTCACCGCCGGCGGAGCTGATGCGTTCGAAGGTGGCGTCGACGTCGTCGGTGGTGAAGATGACCCCGCGCAGCAACCCTTTGGCCAAGAGCTCGGCCATGGCGAGTCGGTCCTGTTCGGAGGCGCCCGGGTCGGCCAGGGGTGGTTCGAGCACGATGCTGGTGTCGGGTTGGTCGGGAGAGCCGACCGTGACCCAGCGCATCCCCTCGAAGGAGACGTCGTTGCGTACCCGCAGGCCCAGGACGTCTCGGTAGAAGGCCAGGGCCTTGTCGTGGTCGTCGACGGCGATGAAGCAGGTGGAGAGTGTGATGTTCATGGACTCGATGCTAGGAGTCGGGGTCGGTTCGGGCTTCTCTTTTCCTGATCGGTCGTGTGCCGGTCTTGGCCAGGCAGGCGGGGATGGGTGCGCCACTTTCGTGGTCCTGGGCGCGGTAGGTGCTGGGGCTGAGCCCGACCAGTTCGGTGAAGCGGGTGCTGAAGGTGCCCAGGGAGGTGCAGCCCACGGCGAAGCACACGTCGGTGACCGACATGTCGCCGCGGCGCAGGAGTGCTTTGGCGCGTTCGATACGGCGGGTCATCAGGTGGCTGTAGGGGGGTTCTCATCTGTTCGTGTGCGCGGTCACATGAGTGTGCGTGTACGTCCCTGAGTGAATTCATCGAACCACTCCTGTCGTGAAGGGCGCCGGAGCCGGATCCGAGCGGTGCGCCCCCACCCCTGGTCGGAGGAGTTTCCCTGTTCGTGCCACATCCGCCCCGGGGTGTGGCTAGCGTGGTGTTCGAACACGGGAACCGAACATGGCCAGGGGGTGAGGAGCGCGTGGCAGGCACCCATCAACGGGGGGTGCGATCGATCGCGGTCCCCTACCCAGTCCCGGGACCGACCGGTGTGGCCGTGCGCACCCGCCTCAAGCACCTGACCGTTCAGGACGAGAAGGTGTTGCGGCTGGTCGGCGCGCACCTGGGCTCGTTGGCCGCCACCGATCTCAAGGCCCGCTGTGCTGACGGGTTGGACCAGGACAGCGCGTCGTGGGCGGAGCGTAAACGCCGACTGACCCCGGAGGCGTCTTCGCGGTGGGCGGGGTCGATCACCAAGGCCACCCACGACCAGTGGGCCCTGGCCCGGCGTGGCCAAGCCGCGCACCTGCGCTCTGTGGAATCCGGGATCGCCACGCTCCGGTCCCGGTTGTCGTTGCCGGTCGGGTCCAAGGGCACCGGAAAGAGGCCGGGCGGCTACCGATCCCGGCAGGAGTGGCACGCCAAGTCCCGGCGTCTGGCCACCTTGCAGGAGCGGCTCGCTGCGGTGCGGGCCGACTTCGAGGCAGGGAAAGTCTCCGTGGTGCGTGGTGGTAAGGACGTGGCCCGCAACCGTCACCATCTCGCCGATGCTCGGTTGAGCGAGTCCCAGTGGCGTGAGCGATGGGAAGCCCGGCGGTGGTTCCTCCAGGCCGATGGGGAGTCGGGGAAGCGGTTCGGGAACGAGACGATCCGTATCACTCCGCAGGGTGAGGTGTCGATCAGGCTCCCGGCGCCGCTCAAGGAATGGGCGAACGCCCCGCATGGTCGGTACCGGCTCTCGGGAACGGCCGTTTTCGCGCACCGGGGCCGGGAGTGGGCCGATCGGGTGGCGGCGAATCGGGCGGTGGCCTACCGGGTGCACCTGGATGTGGACCGTGGGCGCTGGTACATCACCGCCTCATGGCAGATCGCGGTGCCACCGCAGGTCCCGCTTCGGTCCGCCCTCACCGAGGGGGTGATCGGTGTCGATATGAACGCCGACCATCTGGCCGCCTGGCGCCTGGATACCCACGGTAACCCGATGGGCGCCCCGCGCCGGTTCGACTATGAGTTGTCCAGCACCGCCGCTCACCGTGACGCCCAGGTGCGCCACGCCCTGACCCGGTTGTTGCGCTGGGCGCAAAGCTGTGGTGTGCAGGCGGTCGCGGTGGAGGATCTGGACTTCACCGACTCCAAGTCGCGGGAGAGGCACGGCCGCAGGAAACGGTTCCGCCGGCTCATCTCCGGGATGCCCACCGCCAGGCTGCGTGCCCGGCTGACCTCGATGGCCGATGCCACCGCGATCACGGTCATCGCCGTGGACGCGGCCTACACCTCCAGGTGGGGTGCCCAGCACTGGCAAAAACCCACCACCACCGCCAAGAGGAAGACGTCCCGGCACGATGCGGCGAGCATCGCGATCGGGCGACGCGCCCAAGGGCACCCGATCCGGCGTCGGACGGCACCGCCCCGCACCCATCAGAGTGATGGGTGCGGGCCTCGGACCGTCCAGGCCGGACCGGGCGCTCGCGGGAGTGAGGGAATCCGCCACCCTGGTTTGGAACGCGCACACGATGCGCGCACCCCGACCTTGGGGGAAGAAGAACGCGGAGGACCAGCGCATCCAACACCGTTCGGGATGCGCGCAGGACCAGAGGTGGCATCAGATGTCACCCCTGCACACTGCTGAGGAACGGTTTCTCCGTAGGCGGCGCGGAAGCTGCGCGAGAAGTGGCCGGTGGACATCAGGGCCTGGCTGGCCAGGGCGGGTACGTCCAGGGGCTGGGCGTAGTCGCGGTCCATGCGGTCGCGGGCGCGGCGTAGGCGTACCAGGTCGTCCAGGTCGGGGCGTTTCACGTTGTCAGTTTCGCACGGGGGTGCGACATGGGCCCGTGCGGGCGTGGGGTGGTCTGGTGTTCAGGGCGTGCTCTTGCGGCCGTGGGTGGCGGTGTAGGTGGTTTCCAGCCAGGGGGCCAGATCATCGAGCAGGTGGTGGAGCGGGGCGGGGTCGGGGCCCGGGTGGATGGCGGTTCGCAGGGCCAGACGCATGAGGTCGGCCTGCTCGGGGTGGTAATGGGTGAACACGTCGGTGGCCAGGCGCAGGTCGCTGGTCCAGCCACCCCAGGTGGGCATGGTGAGAGTGAATCCGGTGCGCACCAGACGTCGTCCGATGCGGCGGGCCAGGGCGCTCAGGTCGGTGTCGGTGCGGGTCTGGGCCAGGGCGTGGCGCCAGCGGGGCAGGACCAGGTGCAGGTCGCCGTTGGTCTGGCGGGCCAGCAGGGTGGTGGGCCGGTAGGCGGGCAGGTGGTGGGCCAGATCGGGGCCGGTCAGTGGTGTGCACAGGCAGGCCACGAAGAAGCCGCCGTCCTGGGCGGTCAGGGGACGCAGGATCTGATCGGTGTGGTCCAGGAGGATGTCGCCGCCGTCGATGGTGGGGAAGGTGGCGTTCAACTCCCTCATCAGGGCGCCGGCCCGCGCGTGGTCCTCGTGGGTGGGTGGGGTGTGCAGCAGGGCCAGGGCGTCCAGGTCCGAGATCGCGGGTGTGGCGGTGCCGCGTGGGATGCCGCCGTACAGGTAGGCGCTGTGCAGGCGGGGCCCGAAGGTGTGGGGTAGGTGGGTGCGCAGCGCTTCGATGAGCGGGGCGAAGGCGGGTGGGACGTGGGTGATGGAGCCTTCGCGGGCGATGGTGCCGTCGGGGTTGAGGCCGGTGGGTGGGGGCGCGCTCACGGGGTGGGCTCCAGGGGGTGCCAGGCCCACAGGTTGGGTTCGGTGTAGTGGCCGTGGTCGGCCTCGACGTCGATGGTGACGGGGCTCAGGGCGCCGTCGATGATGTGTTCTCCGCTGCCGGGGAGGTCTTTTCCGGCCCATTGTCGCCATTGGTGCAGGGTGCCGGTGACGTGCATGGATTCTTCGCAGGGGTGGAGGATGTGGGCGCCCAGGCGGTGGTGGGTGCGGATCCAGGGGTCGAAGTGGGTGCCGTCGGGGCGTTTCCAGGTGGCGTACTCGGCCATGGGGATGAGCGGGTAGTGGTGTTTGAGGGTGGGGCGCAGGGGTGCGGCCAGCGCGGTGAGGCCGTGGGAGGCGGCGTTGGCGCGTAGGGCGTTGGCCATGTGGGCGCTGAGGCCTTCGCCCTGGTGGGTGGGGGTGATGGCGATGTACAGGGCCACGGCGATGGTGGGGGTGCGTTGGTGGGCGTGGTCGTCGAAGGCTTGTCGTAGGGCCCAGGCGTAGCCGCCTTGGGGGAGGTCGTGTTCGTCGTGGTGCCAGGCGAGGGGGACGCTGTTGGCTCGGGCGATGACCTGGCCGTTCTCGACCAGGGCGAGTTGGTGTTCGCCGAAGGTGGTGGGCAGGTGGGGCCACAGGCGGGTGGAGTCCTGGTCGTGGAACATCACCTGGGGTCCGGGGTTGAGGTGGGGGTGTTCCAGGGCGGGGGTCAGGTCGGGTCGCTGGGCCAGGGTGTGGATGGGCATGGGGGCATCCTGGCAGAGGCGCGGGTGGTGGGGCACGGTGTTTTGGCCGGTGGTGGGCGGTGGGGTGGTGCTGGCACCACTTCGGGGGGTGGGCGGGGGTGGAGGTGTAAGCGGGTGGTGACGTCATGGTGGTTCCCGGCGGTCGAATCTAGCGTTTGAGGAGCCGGGGAGGACCCGGAGGTTTTCGGTCTCGTCGAGGAGAGTCATGATCGCGGTGAACCCCCCTTCCTGCGGTGTCGTTGAGGGCCCCTTGCGTTATGGGCGTGGTGTGCGACGTGGTGTTCGGGTGCTGGCCTTCGATGAGAGTGGGCCGGGGCGCATCGTGGAGGAGTTGGGGGATGCGGCCGAGGCCGATCATGTGGCGGTGGTTGTTCCGGGTAACGACAACGACCTGGGTAACTACTTCGATCAGGCGAGGTTGACGCGGCCGCGGGCGAACGCGGCGATCCTGCTAGAGGAGATGCGTCGTCAGGCGCCCACCGAGCGGGTGGCGGTGGTGGTGTGGGTGGGGTATCGGACTCCGCGGGGGTTCGGTGAGGCGGTGATGCGCTCCCCGGCCGAGCGGGGTGCGCGTGATCTGGTGCGGTTGACCCGGTTCTTGCCGTCCTCGGCGCGGGTGACGTTGGTGGGGCACAGTTACGGTGCGGTGGTGTGCGGGCTGGCGTTGTCGCGGGCCCGGGTGGATGAGTGCGTGGTGTTGGGTAGCCCGGGGTTGGGGGTGCGTGATGGGGACGCTCTGGGGTTTTCGGGGAATCTGTGGGCGGCTTTGGGGCCCAAGGATTGGATCCGGTTCTTTCCGCGCGGGTATGTGGGCGGGGTGGGGCATGGGCCTTCGCCGTTGCGGTCGGGTTTTGGGGCGCGGGTGTTCGCCACAGGTGACATTCCCGGGCACTGCTCCTATTACCGGTCCGGGAGTGAGTCGGTGCGCAACATCGCACGGATCGCGGTGGGACGGTATGAGCGGGTGAGTGTGGTGGGTGGGCGCGGCGAGCCGGTGCCGGCCGTTGAGGTGCCCGGTTCGGTGGTGGCCTGATGGATACGGACACGGCGATCCTGGCGCGGGGTCTGCGCAAGGGCTACCGGGGCGGCAAGGTGGCCTTGGACGGGGTGGACCTGCGGGTGGGGGCGGGGATCGTGCACGGGTTGTTGGGGCCCAACGGTGCCGGTAAGACCACCATGGTGCGGGTGTTGGCGACCTTGTTGTCCTTCGATTCCGGGCGCGCGTGGGTGGCGGGGGCCGATGTGGTGGCCCGCCCCTGGTTGGTGCGTGAGCGGATCGGGTTCGTTGGTCAGTACGCGGCGGTGGACGAGGTGTTGAGCGCGCGCCGCAACCTGGAGATGTTCGGGCGTTTGTACCACTTGGGGCGGGTGCGTTCGCGCTCGCGTGCCCAGGAGTTGTTGGAGCGTTTCGATCTGGTGGGGGCGGCCGATCGGCCGGTGCGCACTTTCTCGGGTGGGATGCGTCGTCGGTTGGATCTGGCGGCGGGGCTGGTGTTGGATCCGCGGGTGCTGTTCTTGGATGAGCCGACCACGGGGTTGGACCCGCGTAGCCGCGGTCAGGTGTGGTCGATGGTGCGTGAGTTGGTGGCGGGTGGCACCACGGTGCTGTTGACGACCCAGTACCTGGAGGAGGCCGACCGGTTGGCTGATCGGATCTCGGTGATGGACGCCGGAGGGGTGATCGCCCAGGGCACGCCGGGGGAGTTGAAGGAGCGTGTGGGCGGGGGCCGGGTGGAGGTCGTGGTGGGTCGTGCCCAGGAGTTGGGGGTGGTGGCCCAGGTGTTGGAGCGTATGGCCGGTGCGCCACCGTCGGTGGACGTGGACGCGTTGTGTGTGCGGGCGCCGTTGGCGGGACGGGGTGCTGCGTTGACCAAGGTGGTTCGGGCCTTGGACGAGGCGGGGTTGGACGTGGAGGACATCGCGTTGCGTAGGCCCACGTTGGACGAGGTGTTCTTGGCCTTGACCGGTCAGGAGGGCGATGGTCCGGGTGATGGGGGCGGGAGGGGTTCGTGGTGAGCGAGGTCGAGTGGGCTCCGGAACCGGTTCGTGGGGTGGGGGTGTGGTCGCGACGTCTGGGGTGGGCGGTGGCCGACTCGGTGGTGGTGGCCCGCCGTTATCTGGCGCACCTGGTGCGCAAACCCGATGAGCTCGTGGGCACGTTGATGATCCCGGTGTTGGCGGTGTTGCTGTTCGGGTTCGTCTTCGGTGAGGCGATGGGCGCCGCCATGGGGGTGGGCGGTGATGAGTACCGGGATTTCCTCATGCCGGGGTTGTTCGCGTTGACGATGGCGTTCGGGATCGGTAACACCACGATCGCGGTGGTCTCCGATGTGGGGCGGGGGGTGGTGGACCGGTTTCGGACGTTGCCGATGGCGCCCTCGGCGTTGTTGGTGGGCCGGTCGATGGCCGATGTGGTGTCGGCGTTGATGGATCTGACGGTCCTGGTGGGGATGGGGTTGTTGATCGGGTGGCGTTGGCACCTGGGTGTGGGGGCGGCGCTGGCGGCGTTGGGGTTGTTGTTGCTGTTGCGGTTGGCCTTCACCTGGGTCGGGATCTGGTTGGGGTTGATGGTGCGCAGCCCCGAGTCGGCGATGAAGTTCTTCTCGTTGGTGTTCCCGTTGGCGATGGTGGCGGAGACGTTCGTGCCCGCGGAGATGGTGCCGGTGTGGGTGGCTCCGGTGGCGGAGTGGAATCCGTTGTCGGCGACGGTGTTGGCGTGTCGGGAGTTGTTCGGCAACACCGTGGTGGCCGGTCAGGGGTGGGTGGCGCAGAACGCGGTGTTGATGGCGTTGGTGTGGCCGTTGGTGTTGTTGGCGGTGTTCGTGCCGTTGTCGGTGGCGCGTTATCGCCGGTTGAGTCGTTGACATCCACCGGGGGTGGGGCGGGTGTGCGGGGGCCACTCGCCCCGTTTTCGTGTGCGGGATGTTCAGTGGTGGGTGGAGTTGTGCAGGTATTGGGTGAAGGTGGTGCGGCCCACGACGTGTTCGGGGCTCAGGTGGTCGCCGGCGCGGAAGGCGGCGAAGATGCGGCCCGGGGCGCGTAGCGGCAGGCGGGGTTTGTTCAGTCGGTGGGCGCGCAGGTAGGTCTGGGCCAGGTCGGCGAAGAATTCGATTTGGGGTCCGCCCATGTCGTCGACGCGTCCGGCGGGTTCCTCTCGGGCCAGGCGGGCCAGGCGTAGGGCCACTTCGGTGGGGTCGACGGGTTGGACGTCCACGTCGGGGTAGGGCATGGCGGGCAGGCGTGCCATGCGTGCGCACAGGTCGTTGATGAGTGTGTGGAATTGGGTGGTGCGCAGGATGGTCACGCCCAGGTCGCTTGCCTGTAGGGCCTGTTCGACGGTGTGTTTGGTCTTGTAGTAGCCCAGGGGGATGCGGTCGACACCGACGATGGAGATGTAGACCAGGTGGTGCACGCGTGCCTTGCGGGCGGCGCCGATGAGGTGGGTGGCGGCTCGCAGGTCGCCTCCGGTGGGGGTGGAGGCCAGGTGCAGCAGGGTGTGGACGCCGTCCAGGGCCCGGTCGAGTCCGGTGCCTTGGCGTAGGTCGACGGCGTGGGCGTGGGGGTCGGTGGGGTCGGGGTTGCGGCTGAGGGTGCGTACGTGGTCCTGGCCTTGGCGTAGCAGTTCGGTGACGTGGGTGCCCAGTGCGCCTGTGGCTCCGGTGACCAGGATCGTGCGCATGTTCCACCTCCGAGACCGGCCGATGAGAGGTTCACGTTAACACCGTGTTGGGTGGTTTTCGTGGGTTTTCAGGAGGGGTGTCGGTGTGGGCGGGTGGTCAGGGGGTGTGGGGTTCTTCCCGGGGCGGTGACCCGGGCCGGGGGTGGGCTTTGGTGGGTGGTGTGCGAATACGAGCAGGTGGTGACCGGTGGTGTGGGATGTCCGGTTAGAGTGCTGGACATCGTCGGCGCAGACGGTGCCGTCACAGCGTGGTGAGGAGTGTGTCCATGTCCGCTCTCGTGCAGGAGTTGACGGCCGCCTTGGGCCAGGGGTCGGTGGTCACCGATCCACAGGTGATGGCCGGGTACGCGCACGATGAGGCCGAGTGGGCTCCCTACGGTGGCCCGGTGGCGGTGGTGCGCCCCCGAGAGACGGCGGATGTGGCGCGGGTGGTGCGCGCTTGTGTGGAGCACGGGGTTCCGGTGGTGGCGCGCGGTGCCGGTACGGGTTTGTCGGGTGCGGCCAACGCCGGGCAGGGGTGGGTGGTGGTCTCCTTCGAGCGCATGGATCGGGTGTTGGAGGTCGACGCGGTCCAGCAGAGCGTCACGGTGCAGCCGGGTGTGGTCAACGATGACCTGCGGGAGCGGGTGGCCGCCGACGGGTTGTGGTATCCGCCGGACCCGGCTTCGGCTCCGTGGTCGACCATCGGTGGGAACGTGGCCACCAACGCGGGCGGGTTGTGCTGCGTCAAGTACGGGGTGACCCGTGACTACGTGCTGGGCATGGAGGTGGTGACCGGGACCGGTGAGGTGGTGCGGTTGGGGCGCACCACCGCCAAGGGTGTGACCGGCTATGACCTGGCCGGGCTCATGGTGGGTTCGGAGGGCACGCTGGGGTTGGTCACCGAGGTGACGTTGCGTCTGGTTCCGTTGCGCACCGGGGTGGAGCACACGGTGGTGGGCTACTTCGACTCGTTGGTGGAGGCGGGTCGTGCGGTGGCGGCGGTTTCGGCGGCCGGTGTCGTGCCTTCGGCGATGGAGTTGATCGACCGGTTCTGTCTGCGTGCGGTGGACGAGTGGAAGAACATGGGGCTCTCGGCCGAGGGCGAGGTGTTGTTGTTGGCCCGCAGTGACCTGCCCGGTGAGTCGGGTCAGGCCGAGGCCGACCGCATCCTGGAGTGTTTCGAGAAGGAGCGTGCGGTGTACGCGGTGCGTTCCACCGACGCCGAGGAGGCCGAGGCGTTGTTCTCGGCGCGCCGGTTGGCCTACCCGGCGTTGGAGCGGTTGGGTCCGTTGTTGACCGAGGACGTGTGCGTGCCCAAGGCGCGGGTGCCGCAGATGTTGGCGGCCATCGAGCGGGCGGCGGAGCGTTTCGACACCCACATCGGCAACATCGCCCATGCCGGTGATGGGAACCTGCACCCCCTGTTCATCGTTCCGGCCGGGGACGAGGCCGCCAAGGAGCGGGCCAAGCAGGCCTTCGAGGTGATCGTGGACGAGGCGTTGGCGATGGGCGGCACGGTCACCGGTGAGCACGGGGTGGGGTTGCTCAAGATGCGAGGGGCCGCCCAGGAGTTGGGGCCCCAGGTGGTGGAGATGCATCGGGCGGTCAAGGCGGCGTTGGATCCGCACGGTGTCCTGAACCCGGGCAAGGTGTTCGCCTGAGTCCTTCGGTGTTGTGCGGGGGGCGTTCTCGATGAGGACGGCCCCCCTTTTTTCGTTCGGGATCAGGTGTGGGTGAGGTGGTCGTGCAGGTGGGCGGCGGCGGTGAGCATGGCCCGGGAGCGGCCCAGCAGGTCGTGGGAGCGCTGATCCAGGGCCTGGTTCAGGGCGGTGGTGTCGCCGCTGTGACGCAGTTGCTCCAGGACGGGGCCGATGTCGGGTAGGGGGTAGCCGACCTGGCGGAGCAGGTGGACGATGCGGGCCAGACGCACGTCGGCGGGGGTGTAGGTGCGGTACCCGGTGGTGTGGTCGCGTTGGGGGGTGAGCAGGCCGGCCTGCTCCCACACGCGTAGGGCCGAGGTGCGCACCCCCAGGTGGGCGGCGACCTCGCCGATGCGCAGGTCACCGGAGGGTGGGGCGGGGGCGTTCTCGGTGTGGTGGGCGATGGCGGACAGGGCCTGACCTGCCTGGTTCAGGGCTTGGCGGTGTCGGTGCAGGTCGGCGTGGGCGGCGTCGATCAGCTCCAGGGCGCGGTCGGTGTCCTGTGCGTGTACGGCGTGCATGATCTCGCGGGAGGTGTGGCTACCGAAGGCGGCGTACAGGGCCCGGTAGGTGAGCAGGGCGCGGCGGTGGTGGTGGGTGAAGACGCGGTATCCGGACGCGGTGCGTGGGGTGGGTGGTAGCAGGCCTTCGTCGGCGTGGTTGCGGACCTGTTGGGTGGAGATGCCCGCGGCGCGGGCCAGGTCGATGGGGCGCAGGCGGGCCGGCTCGTCCACGCGGTTCCTTCCGTGAAAGGGGTGTGGGTGGTGGGGCCAGGATAGGGCGGGCGGGGGTGGGTCGGTGGTGTTCGGGTCGGGGTGGTGGGGTGTGCGAATCGGAGGGAACCGGGGAGGGTGTGGGGCGCGTCTCACCTGTAGGTGAGCCGCTCTGAAAGGATGTGCCCCATGTCCGGTGGCGTTTTGGCCCTGTTGGCCATCGCGGTCGTGATCATCATCGCGATCTCGGTGATGAGTGCCGCGGCCGAGCGTGAGCGGGCCGGGGTGTTGCGCGGGTGGGCCGGTGGGCGCGGGTGGGGTTATGACCGTGAGCGGCCCGAGTTGGCCGACCGGTTCGCCGGTGCGCCTTTTCGGCGGGCCCCCTCCAACGCCAGGGCGGTGCACGTGCTCTCCGCCGAGCATCGGGGGCATCGGGTGTTGGCCTATGAGTACACCTACACCACCTGTGGTCAGGATGGGCGTTCGGCTCCCAGCACGCATCGTTTCCCGGTGGTGGTCGTGCCCACCCCGTGTACCCCGGTGTTGCAGGTGCGCGCCGTGGCGGGGCCGACCCTGCCGGGTGCGGGGCGGGTGCGGGTGGGCGAGTCCACCTTCGATGAGACCTTCGAGGTGCGTTGCGCGGATGAGGTGTTCGCGCGGGCGTTGCTGGATGAGCGGGTGCGCGCCTGGTTGTTGGAGGCGCCGGGGGAGCGGGCGGGGTTCCGTTTCACCGGTGAGTACCTTCTGACCTGGGGTGAGGGCCGGTTGGAGGGGGATGAGGCGGTGGCCATGGCCGACCGTCTGATCGATTTGTTGGAGCACGTTCCCATCGGGGTGTGGGAGGGCACCCGGCCTTGAGCGGCGGGTGAGCAGGGTTCGGGCGCGGCCGGCGGGGGCCGCGCCCGACTTTTGTTCCCAGCCCCTTGGTGGGTCAGGGGCGCCAGGTGGGCAGGTCGGTCCAGCGCAGCGGGTCGGTGAGGTGGGCGGTGTCGTTGAGGACCACGACGGAGGCCGGAGCGTGGGGGCGGTAGCGGATCACGGTCAGGGCGGCATGGGCCACCGGGATGCTGATCCACCGCCATGGTGGTGCGTCCAGGGCGTGAGCGATCAGGTAGGCGATCAGGTAGGCGTGGGTGATGACCACCTCGCGGCGTGGGTGTGACCCTTGAGCCGGGCCGGTGAAGCGTTCCAGGGCGCGGGCGGCCAGGTGGGGTGCGTGGTCTTGGGGCGGCAGGTGGGAGAGGAAGGCCAGGATCTGCTCGGTGTGCCGGGGCGGGAGTTCATCGCGGGTGGGCAGGTGAGGGATGTGGTCGTCGGCCTCGGGTGCCGGGGTGGCGGTGAGTCCGGGTAGGTGGGTGAGGGCTTGGTGGGCGGTCTGTGTGGTGCGTGGGGAGGGGCCGTGCCAGAGGGTGTGGGGTTCTGAGCGGCTCAGTCTGCGCCCCAACAGGTCGGCTTGTTGGCGGCCGATGTCGGTGAGGTTCGTGGTGGTGGGGTCGGCTTGGCCGTGGCGGGCCAGGTACAGATCGCGGGTCGTGGGCACGGGTGACCTCCTGGTCGGATCGGTGATGGTGGGATGTGCGCGGGTGTGATCCGGTTCTCGGTGTGGAGGTGCTGATCGGTGTGAGGAAGCAGGGGTGGGCGGGTAGGGCGGACGACGTGGCGCCGGGTTCTGCTCGGGGCCCGAGCGAACGCGATGTTCAGTGAGGGGGAGATCATGGCTGGAGAGCTCAACGGTCGGACGGTGGCGATCTTGGCCGCCGATGGGGTC
Organism: Nocardiopsis sp. NPDC055551; assembly: GCF_053619415.1. NCBI lineage: Bacteria > Bacillati > Actinomycetota > Actinomycetes > Streptosporangiales > Nocardiopsidaceae > Nocardiopsis > Nocardiopsis sp. NPDC055551. The sequence goes on from NZ_JBSHJJ010000014.1 coordinate 165,553, forward strand.
GAACAGGTGGAGTTGGTGGAGCCGCGTCGGGCCTTGACCGAGGCGGGGGCCCGGGTGGAGTTGGTGTCGCTGAAGTCGGGGTCGATCCAGGCGATGAACGGTGACATCGAGCCGGCCGACCGGTTCGACGTGGACCGTGAGGTGGCCGGTGTGGGGGTGGATGACTACGACGCCCTGGTGGTGCCCGGTGGGACGGTCAACCCCGACAACCTGCGTCTTGACGGTGACGCGGTGTCGTTCGTGCGTGACTTCGTGGCCGGTGGGAAGCCGGTGGCGGCGATCTGTCACGGGCCTTGGATCCTGGTGGAGGCCGATGTGGTGCGTGGGCGCACCGTGACCTCCTACCCCAGTATCCGTACCGACATCCGTAACGCGGGGGGCACGGTGGTGGAGGAGGAGGTGGTCACCGATCACGGTGTCACCACCAGCCGTGACCCCGATGACCTACCGGCGTTCTGTGCGCGGATCGTGCGCGAGTTCGCGGGCTGAGGGAAAAGCGAGGTGGGGCCACCCGATCGGATCGGGTGGCCCCACCATCTTTTTCGGGGTCTTACTCGGCTTCGGGTTCGTCGGGGTGGCGGCGCAGGTGCAGTACCGCGGTGATGAGGCCGCCCCAGAGCACGGTGATGGAGATGACCATCATGACGATGGCGCTGGTGGACATCAGTGGTCCCCTTCCTTGTCACGGGTGTGGTCGGTGGCCGATTCGGTGCCGACCTGCTCGGGCTCCTCCAACTGCACCGGGGCCCGGCCGTCCTCGTCGCGGGTGCGGGCGGCGTCGTCGCGGGCGATGGCGTCGGCCTTCTTCCAGGGGAAGCAGGCCACGATGATGCCGAAGACGATGGCGCCGATGGCCACGCCCCATCCGGCGGCCAGCAGGAACCCGGTCGGGTAGCTTTCGTAGTTCTCGGTGAGTTCGATGCGCAGGCTGTCCCACATCATGATGCCGAGCAGGATGGGGGTGACCACGCCCAGGGTGACACGCCACCAGGTGCCCAGGTGGATGGAGGAGACGGCGTTGACGTGGGCCTGGAAGAGCTTGAGTCGGCGTACCCCCCAGGCGATGAAGACGACCAGGACCAGACCGGCCAGTGCGATGCCGTACTGGTTGATGAAGCGGTCGAAGACGTCGAGGAAGTGCAGTCCCTCGTGGGTGGGGAAGAGCAGGATCGAGGCCAGGGCGGTGGCGCCGCCGACCAGGAGCACGGTCTGGGTGCGGCCCAGTCCGGTGCGGTCTTGGACGGCGGAGACGATGACCTGGACGATGCTGATCAGTGAGGTGACGCCGGCGATGGACAGGCAGGCGAAGAACAGTACGCCGAACAGTGGGCCGCCGAAGGGCAGGCTGGAGATGATCTGTGGGAAGGCGACGAAGGCCAGTCCGATGCCGGAGGTGGCGACTTCGTCGACGGCGGTGCCCGCGGCGGCGGCCATGAATCCCAGGGCGGCGAAGACGCCGATGCCGGCCAGGAGTTCGAAGGACGCGTTGGCGAACCCGGCGACCATGGCCGAGCCGGTCAGGTCGGACTTGCGTTTGAGGTAGGAGGCGTAGGTGACCATGATGGCGAAGCCGATGGACAGTGAGAAGAACACGTGTCCGTAGGCGGCGATCCATACCTTGCCGGTGAGCATGGCCGACCAGTCGGGTGTGAAGAACGCGTTCAGGCCGGTGGCCGCGCCGTCCAGGGTCAGGGCCTGGATGACCATGATGCCGAACAGGACCACGAGTAGGGGGATGGTGATCCTGTTGATGATCTCGATGCCGCGGCGCACACCGATGATGAGGATGGCCAGGGTGACCAGCCACACTCCGATGAGCGGCCAGGCGACCCCGGAGACGTAGCCCGAGACCGGTCCGGGTTCGGGGTTCATTTGGAGGAAGTCGTTGAAGAAGAATCCGTCGGGGTCGTTGCCCCAGGCCTGGGTGATGGAGAACCAGGTGTAGCGGATCGACCAGGCGATGATGACGGCGTAGTAGATGGCCACGACGAAGCAGATGGCCACCTGCCACCAGCCCAGGGCTTCGGCGGGGCGCCAGATGCGCCGGTAGGACAGGGGGGCCGAGGAGCGGTAGCGGTGGCCGATGCCGTATTCGAGGATGAGGAGCGGGATACCCGCGGTGAGCATCGCGATCAGGTAGGGCAGGAGGAAGGCTCCGCCCCCGTTCTCATAGGCGACGTAGGGGAATCGCCAGATGTTGCCCAGTCCGATGGCCGATCCGATCGCGGCCATGAGGAATCCCGCTCGCGTTCCCCATTGCTCGCGAGGCTGTTGCCCCATGTTCAGGTCTCCTAAATCATCCCGTAGTTCGCGACCCGCACGGTAGCAGGATTTGGCCACCTGGGCATCGTTGGGGCTGCTCTGGTGGCCGGGTGTTGTTTCTGTGGGGACTTTTGGTGTCGTTTTGTCTTGGGCTGGTGTGGGGGTCGGGGCAAGGGGCGCTAACCGGGTGTGTTCAGGTCGGCTGTGCTCGGGGCCTTCGCGCGCGAGGGGACCGGCGGGGGCGCGCACGGTGTGTGGGGTGCGCGCCCCGGGGGTCACCAGCGCATGTGGACCTGTTCGGCGAAGCCGTTCAGGTCACTCACGGTCAGGGTGGTGCCGTCGTCGGTGTGTACGGTGCCCTGGTAGTGGCCGAAGCATTGGTGGGTGTCGCTGACGATCAGGCCGGTGTCGGTGCGGTCGACGCGTTCGTGGAAGGGGGTGAAGACCACGTCGACCTTGTCGGAGGCGGGGGTGTACAGGCGCCAGGGGGCGAGGAAGTCGTCGGGGTCGTAGTCCCAGACGAGTTCTTCACCGATCTTGGTGAGGCGGCCGTCCACGCACAGGGCGTTCTCGGTCAGCCCGGTGCCCTTGGTCCATTGGCCGCCGAACTGTAGGCCCAGGGTGTGGCCGTCGGTGTGTCCGGCGGCGGCGCCCCAGTTCCAGTCGATGTCGTAGGGCCAGCGGCCGCGGCCGTGGTCCAGTACGCCGAAGGCGTCGGTGAAGTCGTAGGTGTGCTCGCCCAGGCGGACGGTGCCCGAGGCGGGCAGGGCGGTGTTCTTGGAGGTGTACTGGAAGCGGGTGGGGCTCCAGGGGATGACCACGCTCATGGATTCGTGGCCCGGGGGCGGGGTGATGAGCAGGTCGGCGTGCAGGGGCCCGTGGTCGGTGGTGCAGGAGAAGCGCAGCCGGGTGCCGGTGGGGGTGTCGTCGATGTGGGCGCGGATGGGACCCAGGGCGGCGGTGGGGCCGGCGCCCAGGCTGTGGGGTACGCGCACCCCATGGCCCAGGGGGCGCAGCGCGGTGCGCGAGACCTCCACGGGCGCGGTGGGGTCCGCGTGGTCGAGGAGGTAGACCGAGGTCAGGCCCAGGTAGTCGATGTCGGCGACGGTGATGGCGATCAGGTGGGTGGGGGTGCTCACGCACCAGTATTCCCAGCGTTTGGTGCGTGACCAGCCGGGGATGTGGGTGCGGTGCAGTGGGGTGCGCGACCAGCCCACCGCTCCGGGGTTCAGGCGCCCCTGGGGGGTGCACAGGTCCACGGGTGAGGTGATCTCGCGTTCGTGTGTGGGCATGGCCGTCAAGCCTACGGTGCGCTGCCATGGGTGTGGTGGTGCGGGTGTTGAGGATGAGGCCGGGCCGGGTCCCCTCGGGGTCGGCCCGGCGGGGGCTCAGCCGGGTTCGAGGTCGTTGATGCCCAGCCGGGTCAGGCGGGCGCGGATCGCACCGGTGTTGCGTCCGAACTCCTCTGCGAGCGTGGCCAGGGTCGTGCCCTGGGCGGCGTGTCGGGCCAGGAGTTCGTCGTCTTCGGTGCTCCAGGGCCGGTAGGCGTTGGGGTGGTGGCGGCGTTGTTCCCGCACGAACCCGGCCGGCGCCTGGCCGGTGGCGGAGCTCTGCAGCATGAGCCACCCCAGGGTGGCCATGATCTCCGCCGGAAGGACCCCGGACAGGTTCGTGGTGATCTCGCCGTCGTCGGTGAATCCGACCGCTTCGATGGACACTCTGCCATCGGGGGTGGGGGTGGTGGTGAACCGGAGCCGCTCGGCACCCTGTTCCACGGTGATGGTGGTGGGGCGGTGGGGTTCGTCGGGCACGGTCCTCCTCGGTTTTGTGGGCTGGGGCGGGCATAACCTAGCCGGGAAGAGCAGGGGTCGGGGTGGTATGGCCTGTTGTGGACAGAGTGGGTGGAGGCGGTGTTCGAGGCGGGTGGGGCACCCGGGGGATGGGACAATGCGGGCCATGTCGGTTCGTGAACTCGTGATCTTGGGTAGTTCCAGCGCGGTGCCCACCCGTCGTCGCAACCACAACGGGTACTTCCTGCGTTGGGGGGATCAGGGGGTGCTGTTCGACCCCGGTGAGGGCACCCAGCGACAGATGCGCATGGTGGGGCTCGCGGCCTCCGACATCACCCGGATCTGTGTGACCCACTTCCATGGCGACCACAGTCTGGGGTTGCCGGGCATCGTGCAGCGCATCGCCCGCGACCAGGTGTCGCACACGGTACGGGCCACCTATCCGGGGGCGGGCCAGGAGTACTGGGAGCGGTTGCGCCACGCCACCTCCTTCGTGGACACCGACGTGATCGTTGCCCAGCCGGTGGGCGGCGCGGGCGGCTGTGTGCTGGGCGAGGACGAGCCCTTCACCATCACGGCGTTGCCGCTGCGCCACTCGGTGCCGGCCTATGGGTACCGGTTGGTCGAACCGGACGGGTGGCGGATGCTGCCCGAGCGGTTGGCGCACTTCGGAGTGCGCGGGCCCGACATCGCCCGTTTGCAACGTCAGGGAAGCATCGAGGTGCGGGGGCGCACGGTGGAGTTGGCCCAGTGCGCCCGACCCCGACCCGGGCAGGTGTTCGCGTTCGTGATGGACACCGGCGAGTGCGAGCAGGCCGTGGAACTGGCGCGGGGCGCGGACATGCTGGTGATCGAGTCGACCTACCTGGACGAGCACGAGGAATGGGCCGAGCGGTACGGGCACCTGACGGCCCGGCAGGCGGGGCGGATCGCGGCACGGGCGGGGGTGCGTCTGTTGGTGCTCACCCACCTGTCGGAGAGGTATGAGCAGGACCAGGACGGGTCGTTCGTGGCCCAGGCCGCCGAGGAGTTCGACGGGCCGGTGGTGTTGGCCGCGGACCTGGACCGGATCGCGTTGCCGGCCCGACGCTGAGCCGCGGGGCTCTGAGCCCGGGTGTTGACGCTTCTGTGCGTGCGCCCCAGATGGGGTGGGTTCAGTCCCGGCCCAGGGCCCGGGACCGTGTCGGGTCGTCTTCTTCGGCCGGGGTGGTGGCGGTGGGTCCGTCGGGATCGCTCGCCGCGGTGGCCGGGGTGGTGGGCACCGCGGTCTGGGCGATGAACGCCCCGGTCACGATCACCACCGCCCCCAGAAGCTGCATGGTGTTGAGCGCCTCGCCCAGCAGGATCCAGGCCAGCACGATGGCGGTGACCACCTCCAGGTAGGCCACACCTCCGGCGACCTGCGGGGACAACCGTTTGATCGCCGATACCCCGGTGAAGTAGGCGATGGCGGTGCACACCAGGGCCAACCACGAGGCGATGGCCCACCCGGGCAGGATGACACCGCCCAGGGACAGGGGCGCGCCCAGAAGTTCCCAGGGCAGGGTCCAGGGGCGGGCGAGCACGCCCAACACCACACCGGCGATCAGCGCGCCGAAGGCGATGACGGCCAAGGGGTCGGCGTCCTCTCCCATGGCGTCTCCCAACAGGAAGAACGCCGCCTGGGCCGCGGCCGCGCCCAACGCCAGGCCCACCCCGATCGCGTCCAGGCGCATGCCGGCCCACACCTCCAGCAGCAGACCCAGCCCGGCCACCGCCAACACCACGCCGATGACGGCCGCGGGGGAGACGCGCCTGCGGCGTACCAGACGTACCCACAACAACACCAGGACCGGGCCCAGGAACTCCAACAGCAGGGCGATACCGACGGGGATGCGGGCGACGGCGGCGAAGTACAGGGCTTGGACCCCGGCCATGGGGAAGAGGCCATAGGCCAGCAACAGCAGGGGGCGGCGCAGGACCAGACGCCAGTGGCGCAGGGCCACCGGCAGCAGGATCAGGGCGGCGCCGGCCACGCGCAGCCAGGTGACGTGGAGCGGGTCCATACCGGCGTCCATCAGGGGGCGGGCGAGGACCCCCGAGCCACCGAAGGTCAGGGCCGAGGCGAAGGCGAAGGCCAGCCCGGAGGGGCGGTGCCGGGTGGGTTGGGCGGACACGGGGGACACTCCAGGAACAAGGTGGGATGAGGGGATCACCAGGGGTGGATTCGAGGTCGCCTTGAGCTTAGAGGAGAGCCTTGGTCGTGGCCGATGGCAGGTGTGCCCGGTCGGCCGTCATCGACGGGGTGTCCTGGGTCGAATGCGGGCCGTTGGAGTGATGCGCTCGGCCTCCGGCACGGGATCGTTCGGAGGCCGGGCATTGGGGGCGGGGCGATTCAGGTCCAGGGCAGGGGGACCGGCACCGGTATCGAGCCTTCCTCCAGGGAGCGGGCGCCGGCGACTCCGACCAGGGAGGCGGCCACGGCCTGGCGCACCCCCACCGGTGGTGGCGCTCCCTGTTCCACGGTCGCGCGTAGTCCTTGGAGGACGAGCACCGTGCCCTCCTGCCCTCGTTCCACGGCGACGCCGTCCACGAGTACCGGTGGGGCGATGTGTTCGGCCTCGTGGGTGCGGCCGTCGGCGCGTGTCCATCCCGGGTGACGCACCCGCACCGACCAGGCGCTCTCGCTGAGGCTTCGCCCCGCTTCGGCGGCCGCGCGTGTGCCGTGCACAGAGATCCGGCTCCAGTGCGAGTCCGGTTCCCCTTGGAGGAAGCCGTTGCGGGTCAGGGCCAGAGCCCCGGTGGACAGGCGCACCGCCATCACCGAGGCCTGTCTGGGGGAGGCGGTGTGCACGGGCAAGGCGGTGACCTGCACCGGCATGGCTTCGCTGATCGCCAGGATCGGGGACAGGGAGTGCGTACAGTAGGCGGTCGGGGGGATCCGGCCGCGCCAGTGGTCCGGGTCCCCGATCAGGCCTTGGACCGCTTGGGGTGCCATGGCGTGCAGGTAGTCCGCTTCGATGAGGTCGATCTCGCCCAAGGTTCCCTGTTGGGCCAGTGTGCGCAGGAGCCGCGTGTGCGGGTGCAGGACGTAGTTCTCCGCGAAGGAGTAGGTGGCCGTGCTCGCCTGGGCGGCGGCCAGGAGTTCGGCGCCTTCCTGGGCATTGGTGCAGGCCGCGGTCTCGGAGAGTACGTGGACGCCGTGTTCGAGGAAGGTCATGGCAAGGGGTGCGTGGGCGTCGAAGTCGTTGGTGAGCAGGACCGCGTCCAGATCCTGATGGAGCAGGTCGCGCCAGTGCGCGACCAGGGTCAGGGTGGGCAGTCGTATGGCGGCCCGCCGTGCCGTGGCGGGGTCGACATCGCAGCCGGCGACCACGTCGATTCCGATCCGCCGCGCCCAGTCGGCCATGTGCAGTCCCTGACGAAGACCCACCACTCCCATACGCATGGGTCGATGATCCCCGCACCGGTGGCGTGGGGCCACCGGTTTTCCAAGGCGGGGCGCGGCAGATGGGATCCGTTCATCGGGCGGGGCCCGATCGCGAGCCGATGGTTTCAGGCACGTGTGGTCGGCAGCTCCAGCAGGGTCTGGCCGGGAATGGAGGCGTCGGGGCGGCGATAGCGTGCCAGGCAGCGGCGGCAGTCGACCCCGGTGGTGGCGGCGCGCAGGCGAAGTGGGTCCACGGCGGCGTGGCATCCGGTGGCCGGTACCGACACCCCTGCCCACAGGTGGCTGGTGAGGGTGTGCACGATCTCGCCGGAGCCGATGGTGACGCCCTTGGCGCCGGTCAGGCCGGCGCGGTGGCGGTTCAGGACCGCCATCAGGTGTTCGACGTCGGGCCGGCCCACCTGCCGGGTGGGGCCGGTGGGCCCCAAGACGGTGTTGTCCATGGTGGGGAGGATGCCCGCGAAGTGGGGTGGGAACACGTCGACAGGCCGTGCCCGTGGACAATGGGGTTCAGCCTGATCTAGCGAGGAACCCCGGGCGTTCACGCCCGGGAGGAATCGCTTCTCAAGATAGCGGTGACCCGCACCAGAGCACGGGTTCGCACCGTTGACCTCAGCCTGGACGCTTCTGGTTCTCGATGTACTCCTTGATGATCACCAACGGGGCGCCGCCGCAGGACGCAGCAAAGTAGGACGGGGACCAGAAGTGGTCGCCCCACAAGTACTTGCGAAGGTGGCCGGGGAACTCCTGGCGGAGCCTGCGGGCGGACACGCCCTTGAGAGAGCCGACCAGTCGGGAAATGGCGACCTTGGGCGGATAGCGCACGAGCAGGTGGACGTGATCGCGTTCGCCGTTGAACTCGACCAACTCGGTTTCGAAGTCGGCACAGACGGCTCGCATGATCTCTTCGCAGCGCGTAAGGATCACGTCGGTGAACGGGCCGGGCCGGTATCTGGGTGTGAGGACCAAGTGGGCATGGAGGGTGTGGACGACCGTTCGTCCCCTGCGGATTTCGGGGTTCGGCTCCCATCGAGGGGACATGGATCTTATGGTCGTACCCATGAAGATCGTCGTGCAGGTCAAACTCTTGCCGGAGGCCGACCAGGCCGCCGCGCTCGGTGCGACCCTGCGCACGGTCAACGACCTGGCCACCTGGGTTTCTGAGGTGGCATTCGTCAACGACGTGCCGCGTGAGTACGAGCTGCGCAAGCACACCTACGCCCACCTCAAGGCCCAAGGTTTGGGCGCGCAGGCTGCGCAACACGTCATCAAGAAGGTGCGCGACGCCTACACCACCTTGAAGGCCAACATCCGAGCTGGGAACCTCGGCAAGGAAGGCTCCAAGCGCCGGATCAAGGCCGAGTCCAAGCCCATCGTGTTCCGGTCCGAGGCCGCCCAACCCTACGACGACCGGTGCCTGTCCTGGCGGTACGACCAGCGGACCGTGTCCATCTGGACCACGTCCGGGCGGCTCAAAAATATCCGCTACGTATGCTCGGCCAACGCACTCAAGACGCTCCAGGCGTACCGGCAGGGCGAATCCGACCTGATCGAGCGTGAGGGCGTGTTCTACCTCCTCGCCACCTGCGAGGTTCCCGAGGCCGAGCAGTACGAGCCGGACGGCTTCATCGGCGTTGATATGGGCATCGCCAATATCGCCACCACCTCCACCGGCTACCAGGCCGCCGGGCGCGGTCTCAACCGGTACCGTAAGCGTCAGCTCGCCCTGCGGGCCAAGCTCCAGAAGAAGCGCACCAAGTCCGCCAAGCGTCGGCTGAAGGAGCGTTCCCGCCGCGAACAGCGGCACGTCAAGAACACCAATCACATCATCGCCAAGACGATCGTGACCGAGGCTGAACGCACCGGGCGCGGCCTGGCCCTGGAAGAACTCCAGGGCATCCGCACCCGGGTACGGCTCCGCAAGCCCCAACGGGTCGCACTCCACTGCTGGGCCTTCGCCCAGCTCGCGGACTTCATCGTCTATAAGGCCAAGCGGGCCGGTGTGCCCCTGGTCTTCGTTGATCCCGCCTACACCTCGCAGACGTGCGCCGAGTGCGGCCACGTCGACAAGCGCAACCGCCTCGACCAGGGGCTTTTCATCTGTCGGGGGTGTGGGGTCGTTGCCCACGCCGATCGGAATGCTTCCCACAACATCGCCACTCGTGGCGAGAGAGTGTGGAACGCGGGGCGTGAGTCACGCGTCCCTGCCACCCCATAAGGGGTGTCTGGACGGAGGGGTCGACCCAACAGCCGGTTGGGCACTACCTCCAAGCCCGGTCCTTCAGGGCCGGGACAAGTTGACTCGAGCAGAGCGCGCAGGAAGCGGGGCTCCTGTTGGGTGAGCCAGTCGTTGCGTCGGTCCCAGCGGACCCAGCCGCCGAAGCGTTCCAGGTCGCGGATGAACAGGGGCTCTCCGCCCTCGACCATGGTGCGCACGAAGGTACGAGAGACCTCGTTGTAGAGGCGCACCGTGGCGGGGAGGATCTCTCGATCGCTGCGGGTCATGTCATAGGCGTCGGCCATCAAACGTAGTCGTCGCGCGACGTTGAGGCCTTGGAAGCCGCTGGTGGTGGCCGATTCGGGGTCCAGGGTCGGGCCGAGGTAGAAGGCCAGTGCGGCCAGGTCCCATACGGGGCGGCCCGGGGCGGCCAGGTCGAAGTCGATCAGTGCGGCGGCCCGGCCGTGGCGGAAGACGATGTTCTCCAGGCAGGGGTCGTTGTGGCACAGGAGGGTGCCTCCTTCGGGGTCGGAGAGCGCGGTGGGCCAGTCGACGTCCGGGTCGAGGGGGATCGTCGCGGCGGCGTCGTGGTAGCGGCGCAAGAGGGCGGCCACCTGGACCAGGGCCTCATCGCGCAGGGCCCACGCGGGGAAGGGCGGCAGGGCCACTTCTCCTTCTATGAAGGTGAGTTCCTCGCGCCCATCGTCGGGGCGCAGGGCCAGGGGCGCGGGGGCGCCCGTGAACCCGGCCTGGGACAGGCGGGTCAGGAAGGTGTGCAGGGTGGGTGCGTGGTCGGGGGCGGTGCGCACCACGTGGTCACCGCGGCGGGTGACGGTGTTCATCATGCCGCCCTGGAGCGGGTGGTCCTGGTCACCGGGCATGGCGGGCTCTCCTTGGCGTGGGGCCGACTCACGGTGGGTACGCGGCCACCCGCGGTTCATCGCGGGGCCCGGGCACGGTCACGTTATCGGCTCTTCGCGGCGGTGTCCCGGCCTGCGAGGATGTGCGTGGGGCCCAAGTGAGTGGTGTGACGCATGGGGTGCTCAGGATGGGTATACCCAGGGATGTCGACCCCGGGCGGGGCACCGGATGAGGGTGTCGTGGCCGGCCCAGGGCGTGCCTGGAGGCCGGGCCGAAGGAGATGGTGCGTCCTTCGGAGCAGGCCAGAGGGGTATGTTCATATCAAGGTAATACACTGGAAGCATGGGGGGCGATTACCGCCTGTATGGGCCCTTTGAGGCGGTATCCCACCTAGGTTTCGATGGATGACAGAGGTTCCCGGTACAACGGCGTGCGGGGCGCCCGTTCCAATGTTGAGAAGGGAACGTACTCGCATGCCGTTTTCCCATGGTGCCCGGGAGGACCACCACCCGGGCGTCCGTAGTGCCTTCGAGCACGTGGCACGCCGCAACCCCGACGAGCCGGAGTTTCAGCAGGCGGTACTGGAGGTGCTGGAGTGTCTGTCCCCGGCGCTGTCCATGCACCCGCGCTACGCCACCGAGCGTGTCCTGGAGCGCCTGTGCGAGCCCGAACGTCAGATCATCTTCCGCGTACCCTGGCGCGATGACCAGGGCCGCATCCACGTCAACCGGGGTTTCCGGGTGGAGTTCAACAGCGCCCTTGGCCCCTACAAGGGCGGTCTGCGCTTCCACCCCAGCGTGAACCTGGGCGTGGTCAAGTTCCTGGGCTTCGAGCAGATCTTCAAGAACGCCCTGACCGGTATGGGCATCGGCGGCGGCAAGGGCGGCAGCGACTTCGACCCCAAGGGTCGCTCCGACAACGAGATCGAGCGGTTCTGCCAGTCGTTCATGACCGAACTGCACCGTCACCTGGGCGAGTACACCGACATCCCCGCCGGTGACATCGGCGTGGGCGCTCGTGAGATCGGCTACATGTTCGGACAGTACCGGCGGCTGAGCAACCGCTGGGAAGCCGGGGTCATCACCGGCAAGGGCATGGACTGGGGCGGCTCCGCCGTGCGTACCGAGGCCACGGGGTACGGGACGGTCATGTTCACCCAGCGCATGCTGGAGCGCAACGGGCGCGGGATGGACGGACTCAAGGTGGTGGTGTCCGGTTCGGGCAACGTCGCCATCTACGCCGTGGAAAAGGCCCAGCAGTTGGGCGCGACCGTGGTGGCCTGCTCGGACTCGGCCGGCTACGTGGTCGATGAGGCCGGGCTGGACCTTGATCTGCTCAAGCAGATCAAGGAGGTCGACCGTGAGCGCATCAGCGTCTACGCCGACCGTCGCCCGGGCGCCAAGTACGTGGAGGGCGGCAGTGTGTGGGACGTGCCCTGCCACGTGGCCCTTCCGTGCGCCACCCAGAACGAGTTGGACGCCACCGCCGCCAAGACGCTGGTGAACAACGGTGTGCTGGCGGTGTCGGAGGGCGCGAACATGCCCACCACGCCTGAGGCGGTGCAGGTCTTCCGTGAGGCGAAGGTGCTCTTCGCCCCGGGTAAGGCGGCCAACGCCGGTGGTGTGGCCACCAGTGTGCTGGAGATGCGTCAGAACGCGCGCCGCACCTCGTGGTCCTTCGACCACGCCGAGTCGGAGCTGGCCGAGACCATGGCCGGGATCCACGACCGGTGTGAGGAGGCGGCCGAGCGGCACGGCGCCAAGGGCGACTACGTGCTGGGCGCCAATCTGGCCGGGTTCGAGATGGTCGCCGACGCGATGCTGGCCCAGGGCCTCATCTAGCGTTCGGTTCGTCGTGAAAACCCCGTGGGCCCTGATGGGCCTGCGGGGCTTTTTGTCGATTTGTTCCGCTCTTGTTGAATCGCGGAAGGTTTCCCTTTTGCGGGAAACGGGTGTTTTTTGGGTGCGAAAAATCGATGGGGAGGAGTTTTTCAGAGAAAAGCCCCGCGCGCCTTGCGAGGGTGTGTCAAAGTTCTTCACGTCGAGGTCGGGCGAACTGGTGTTCGTGCGATCCTCTTCGGCTATCCGTACATGAGTTGGCACACCCGAAAAGAGTTCGGGGCCGCCCTGGTGTAAGCAGCACCGGTGGGCAGCCCCTGACCGATCCCTGCCACAACAGGGATGCGGCTCACCGACTCCTCAGACGCAGGAAGGCGGTGCGTGTTGAAGTCTAGCTTCTTCCGCCCCCACTCACAGGCGCTTACGCGAAACCTCTTCACCTTCGCTCCGGTCGGGGGTGGACGATGAAGGTCATACGCAGCAAAATCAGGTCGAATTACACCCTGGTTCCCAATGCGCTGATTCGGGACGAGCGCTTGAGCCCCCTGGCGCGCATGATGCTGATCGAAGCTTTGTCGAACACCGACGCCTTCAACTCCTCTTTGACCGCCGAGGGTCAGTGGCGCAAGGCCCGTCTGGCGCGGGGCGATCGGGCCCAGGGCCGCGAGGCTTACCTGAGGGCCTTCAACGAACTCGCCGATTACGCCTACCTGTTCCGAGAGAAGAAGCGTCGTGGCCGGCGTCTGTTCACGGAGGTGACCGCCTACGACACCCCACAGCTCGGACTTGAGGGTTTTGGACAGTCACACAAGCGACAGCCGGACAGTGGTGGGTCAACTACTAGAAGGGAACACCGGACAAGTAACAGGGGAGAAGGGGGTCCGTCCGGGTCTGAAACCTCTACCACCCCAGAGTCGCCCGAAAAGACCACCTCGCCCGAAAAACCCGAAAAGCGCAACGACGGGCTGTGGGATCTGTTGGCGCGTATCCCCGACCGGTCGCTGCTGCGCCCTCACGCGGACCGGTCGGCTCTGCAACGTAGGGCGGAGTGGCTACTGAAGGCCGGGCTGCCACTGGAGCAGGTGCGTGCGCTCTTGTCCGGGATAGGCGGCCTGGGTCGCCCCTTCGGAGCCCTGATGCGGCGCATGGGGAACCTGAGCAGCGCGCAGGCGTTCCTGGACGGGCATTTGGGGCGAGGAGTGCACCGGCCCTGGAACACGGGTGTGGACTGGGGCGTTGCGCCCGAGCCGTGGCCCGACTCCGACCAAGGCCAGGTCGACGGCGACCTGTTCGATCGGCCCCCGGAGTTCGTACTCGACGCACTGGGCAAGGCCGACAAAACCTGTCCCGAGCACCCGGGCGTGCGCAACCACCCCGGTGGGCGCTGCCTGCTGTGCCAGGGGCCCTGCCGCGACGTTCCAGGTGAGATCGTGCACCCCCAGGCGCCGCCTCGCAGCCAGGACTCCGCTGAGGGGCAGGGGGCGCTGAGGGGGTTGATCCCCGCGCCACGTTCGGGACAGGACCCTCTCCCACCGACGGCCGACCCCGACCAGGGGGAACTGGCCCCGGAGCTGTTGGAGCGAATCGGCGCCTCGATACGGCGCGGTGGGCGCTCCTTCGAGAAAGGGGGGCCCAGGGCCGCCCCGGGTACAGCGCCCGGACAAGGCCACGACGTGGCCCGGACGGGTGCGTCCCTGGCACGAGCGAGGCTGGCCCAAGGCCTGGGGATCGATCCGGGGGATCTGCCCGGTGTGCCCGCCCCGACCGGAGCGGGCACACCGGGGATGCTCACCAGCGCTCGTGAACCTGGGGGCGGATGAGCTCGTCGTAGACCTCGCGCACCCGCTGATGGGTCTTGGCGTCCAACGGCGGCAGTTGTGCGGCGGCGGCGTTACCGCGGGCCTGGTCGGCGTTGCGAGCCCCGGGGATCACGGTGCTCACCCCCTCCTGGTCCAGGATCCAGCGCAGCGCGAACCGGGCCATGGTGGTGCCTTCGGGCACCAGGGGGCGCAGGCGTTCCACGGCCGCCAGACCGGTGGCGAAGTCGACGCCGGCGAAGGTCTCGCCCTGGTCGAAGGCCTGGCCCTGACGGTTGAAGTTGCGGTGGTCGTCCTCCCCGAAGCTGGTGGTGGGGGTGTACCCGCCGGTGAGCAGGCCGCTGGCCAGCGGGACGCGGGCGATCACGCCCACCCCGGCGGCCTTGGCCGCGGGCAGGACCTTCTCCAACGGCTTGAGTCGGAAGGCGTTGAGGATGATCTGCACGCCGGCCACGTTGGGGCGGGCGATGGCGGCCAGGGCCTGCTCGCAGGTCTCCACCGACACCCCGTAGGCGCGCATGCGGCCCTCATCGACCATGGCGTCCAGGTCGTCGAAGACCGCGTCGGTGTCGATGACGGCGCTGGGCGGGCAGTGCAGTTGCACCAGGTCGATGGTGTCCACGCCCAGGTTGCGGCGTGAGTCGTCGTTCCAGGCGCGGAAGTTGCCGGGGTTGTAGTGGGCGGTCTCTTGGGCCATACGTCGGCCCATCTTGGTCGCCACGGTCAGATGGGGGTGGTCCTGAAGCAACCGGCCCACCAGGCGCTCGCTACGCCCATCGCCGTAGACGTCGGCGGTGTCGATGAAGGTGACACCCTCCCGCACGGCGGTTTCGAGGGCGTCCATGGCGTCGGTCTCGCTGACCTGCCCCCAGGCGTCGCCGATCTGCCAGGCTCCGAAACCCACGACGCCGACAGGGCCGAGGGGGCCGAGTTCTCTAGTGTCCATGAATGATGATCCTATTGGGCCTTCGGTAGCGCTCCCAGAGGACTTGGGGCCCTGGTGGACGGGTGGCCAAAACCTGTGGCCCGGATGAGCGGGGAGTCCTAGGGTCGTTGCCCATGACCGATCCACGTATCGACCCGCCCTTCATCGCCGACGAACGCCTCATGCTCGCCAACTGGCTGGACTGGCACCGCCAGACCCTGGAGGTCAAGTGCCAAGGTCTGAGCCGGGCGCAACTGCGCCAACGTTCGGTGCCTCCCTCGGACCTGTCCCTGCTGGGCCTGGTGCGGCACATGGCCTCGGTGGAGTGGGCCTGGTTCCGCTACACCCTGGAGGGCAGTGAGGTGCCCGACTCCATCAAGAGCGCTGATGACCCCCACGCCGACTTTTCCCAGGTGGAGACCGCCTCGGTGGAGGAGGCCTTCGCCCTGTGGCACGCCGAGATCGCCCACGCGCGCGAGGTCTCGGCGGCACTTCCGCTGGAGGCCATCGGTAAGCGGCAACGTCACGGCCAGGACTGTTCGCACCGGTGGGTGCTGGTGCACATGATCGAGGAGTACGCCCGCCACAACGGCCACGCCGACCTGCTGCGGGAGCGCATCGACGGGGCCACCGGCGAGTAGGGGCGTGATCAACCCGCCCGGACCTGGCGGGCGATCCGCGCCAGCTCGGTGGGGGTTGCGCCCATGATCTGCGCGGCGTATTCGGTGACCGCTTCCACCGGCCAGTCCCACCAGCGGGCCTCCAACAGCAGGGCCACGTCCTGTTCATCAAAGCGCGAGCGTAGCTGTCGGGCAGGGTTGCCGCCCACCAGGGCGTAGGGTTCGACGTCCTTGACCACCACGCTGCGCGCGGCGACGATCGCGCCGTCGCCGATGCTCACTCCCGGCATGATGGTGGCGCCTCGGCCGATCCACACGTCGTTGCCGATGAGGGTGTCGGGCGGGGCCGGAATCGACAGGTAGGTCTCCAGGGTGCGCTCGCCCCACTCGCCGCCGAACATGGTGAACGGGTAGGTGGAGGGACCGATCGTGGGGTGGTTGCCGGCCGGCATCAGGAAGGTGACCTGCGGGGCGATGGCGCTGTAGCGGCCGATCACCAGACGTTGGGGGCCGTAGTTGTAGAGCACGCAGGCCTCCTCGAAGGGGACCCCGCTGCCCTGGTCGTCGTAGTAGGTGTACTCGCCCACCTCGATCAGCTCCGAGGTGACCTGGGCCCGTAGGAAGACCACGTTGGTCAGGTCGGGTCGGGTGGTGGGGTGGAGCCGGTTCGGGTCGGGAGCGGGCACGTGTGTCCTTTCGCGTGGGGTGGGCGCCCGGCTCATGTTGGCAGTCGCCGCCCCCTCTCGCACGCTTATTTCGTGGCGCCGGCCGGCGATTCGGGGGGATCGAAGCGGGGCTCTGACCTGTGGTCCGATCCAGGAGCCGGGTGGCCCCCTCACTCACCCGGCTCCGTCGAAGGCGTGATCGGGGTCGCCACAAGGGTTGCGTCGGGAGCGCGTCGGACCTTAGTGTTTCCTCAAAGGAAACTAGGTGAGTGGAGGACAACATGAATCAGATCGACCCGTCCGACGCCGAGCGAGACCTCCAGGAAGTCGACCAGGCGAAGCGGGAGGCCGCCGGCGCGCTGGTGCACAGGCGCGGGCCCTGGGCCGTGGCCGGCATCGCGGTGTTCGCCGCGTCGGCGCTCTTTTGGCTCATGAGCCCGCAGATGGGCACCTACCTCTCCTGGGGGCTGGTCGTGGTGGCCGTGCTGGCCGCCGTGCTCAACAGGTCCGCCCGATGGGGTTGGCTCACCGGCAATCGCGCACGACTGACCGGCGTGGCCGGCCGTCGACGCCGAACGTTGTCCCTCGTGGTCATGCTGGTGGTACTGGCGCTGTTCATTTCGATCAACATGGCCGTTTCGCACCTACTGGGTGAGACCTACCCGATCTCGGGGGCCGTGGTGGGTCTGGTGCTCGCCCTGGCGGGTCCGCCTTTCGCCAAGTGGTGGATGGCCAGGCCGGAAAACCGAGGTTAGGACCATGGAGATCGACCCGTTGCTGGCCGACGCCACACGGTTGAAGATCCTGGCGTTGCTCGCCTCCAGCGACTGGGCGGACTTCTCCTTCGTGCGCGAGGGGGCGGGGTTGTCCAAGTCGGCCCTGTCCAAGCAGATCGGGAAGCTGGAGACGCACGAATACGTAGAGGTGCACAAGGGCTATGTGGGCAAGTACCCGCGCACCAGTCTGCGACTGACCGACACCGGGCGTGCGGCCATCGAGAACCACCTCGCCGCACTGCGACGGATCGTCGACCAGAGTCGCGACCGCCCCTCCCGGTAGCGGACCCGCCGCACCAGGATCGGCTCAGGGCCGGTCTTGGTGCGGCGAGGTTCGCGTCCGGTGCGCACGGTCAGGGCAGGGCCTTGGACAGGTCCTTGACCACGACGCGTTCGGGGACCAGGCGCACCAGGCGGGCGTCGTCGGCGTAGTGGCGAAAGTCCGGGTGCCAGGTGGTCTCGTCCTCGCCCAGGTAGCGGCGGAGTTTACGTCGGGCCAGGGCCGGGTCGAAGGACACCACTTCGGCTCTGCCCCGCATGATCACCTGTAGGTATTCCTGGCGTCGCAGGTCGCAGGTGTCGATCACCACGGCGGTGCGTGGGTCGCGCTCCAGGTGTTGGGCCATGACCGCGTACTCACCGGTGATCCACCACAGCACCCCCTCCTCCCACAGGAACCAGACCGGTCTGACGGTGGGTGCGCCCGAGGCGTTGGTGGTGGCCACGCGGGCGACCAATGGCCGGGCGAGGAAGGCCTCGACGTCGAAGGGGTGGGGCGAGGGGGTGCCGGGAGTTTCGCTCACCTCCTCAGGCTAGGTTTTCGAGGCGGGCGGCGGAAGAGGGACGACACCGCCTGTGGACAACCCCTGCGGGCGCGGCGTGCCCGGATCACGCCCCAGGAGGTCGGACCGCATGGCACCGGCGCGGGTGAGCGGCGACCACACCCCTGCCTGTCTTCTCTGCCGGATCATGGCGGCCATCGAATTCAGCAATGCCGGCGGGCATTAATTTTTATCCGTAATTGCTCCAGTATGGTCTTTTAATTCCGGAATGTCATGCCGGCGGCGGCCTAATGTGGCCAAGGCATTTTCTTTTCAAGTTCGAGCCCCTCGCCTAATGTCATTGGAGGACGCCGCGAAGCGCGGCCGGGCCATTCCGGTCGTGGCAGCCATTGGCGTCTCCAGCCGAGAGAGGGAATCCATGTCTGCCAACAAGCGATTGTTCGCCACCGCCGCGATGGTGGCCGCCGTCGCCGTCGCCGGTGTGCTCGGCACCGCTCCGACTGCCTCGGCCGCGAGCATCCCCATGGTCGAGGCGCAGGCCACCTACATCTACCTCTACGAGCACGACGACTACAAGGGCGGGTCCTGGCGGACCTCCGGCAGTGACCGCAACCTGGCCGGCAACTGCTGGAGCGGGTCGGGTTGCCGTAGCGTCAATGACAACGCCAGTTCCATGAAGAACCAGAAGTCCAGCAACGCCTCCTTCTACGAGCACGCGGAATACAAGGGGGCGTCCTACTACGCCCAGAAGAACTCCTCCGACAAGGACCTGACCGACAACGGATTCGACAACAGGATCAGCTCGATCCGAGTCTGGTGATCGGCGTGCCGGGGAGGTCGAGCGCGGCCTCCCCGGCACCATTCCGGTGGAGAATCAATGGAAGGAATAGGGCGTTTCATCCCGGATCTGAAGGACCGGGTTCCCATGCCCGAACAAACCGATGAACAGACTTCTTTCGGTGGCCGGGTCGCTGTGCGTTGCCCTGGGACTCACCGCCTGCGGCGTACAGGAGGGGGGAGGCGGGGAGCGCTACCTTCCCGCCGAGCAGAGGGTGCGGTCGCTGACCCTGCCCTTCGACGAGTACACGCTCTCCCCCTTCCAAATGCGAACGCTCGACTACGCCGAGGACCTGCTCGTGCGCGAGTGCATGCGAGGACACGGCATGGACTGGCAGGTGCTCCCCGTCCCCGAGGAGGAGGGAACCGACCCCGCGCACCGACGTCGATACGGCGTGATCGAGACCGAGGTGGCCCAACAGTACGGTTATGGCGCCCCGCCAGGGGCGGCGGACGAGGCCCTCGTGGAGGAGACGCGGGAGGACCGGCTCACCCTCCTGGCCACCGAGCACCGAGCGGCTCACGGGGGCGAGGGCGAAACCGGGTGCCTGGAAGAGGCGGCCGGGGACATCACGGCGGGTGTCCCCGACATGGACTACGACCTGTTGAACTCCTACATCCACGCGAGCTTCGAGACCTCCCAAAGCGCGCCCCCGGTGGTCGAGGTCTTCTCCGCCTGGAGCGCCTGCATGGCGGATCGGGGCTTGGACTATCCCACTCCGGCCGAGGCCTCGGCCGATGAGCGTTGGACGCAAGGGGAAGGCGATCCGTCACGGGAGGAGAAAGAGGTGGCGACGGCGGACGTGGCCTGCAAGGAGGACGCCTCGGTGGTCGAGGTCTGGCGCGAGGCGGAGGCGGCGACGCAGGAGGGCCTGATCGAGGAACACCCCCAGGATTTCGCGCTCTTCGCCCAGGTCAGGGACGTTCAACTACAGACGGCGCGAACGGTGCTCGAACGGTTCGGGTCTTAGGGGGCCCGGTAATTTTCGCGGAAAATCCAACGGTTGACGGCCCCGAGAGCACAGCGAGCGAAGCCACGAAGGCTCGGTGCGGCTTCGCTGTCAACCGTGGTGATCGTCCTACGGTGTGCGTATGCGTGAGGTCGAGCGTCCGATCCCTCGGGAGTACCTGTTCTTCACCCCCGCCATCCTGGGGCAGTAGACCAACGCCGAGGACAAGCAGCACGCCGAAGCGGCGGCGCGGGCATTCGTCGCGGACTACGGGACCAAGTGGCCCAAGGCGGCCGAGATGATCACCGACGACCTCGACGTCCTGCTGGCGTTCTACTACTACCCGGCCGACCACTGGATCCACCTGCGCACCACCAACCCGATCGAGTCGACCTTCGCTACCGTCCGGTTGCGGCAGCGGGTGACCAAAGGACCCGGCTCCCGTGCGGCCGGAGTGGCGAAGGCGTTCAAGCTGATCCAGTCCGCCCGGCATCGGTGGCGAGCGGTCAACGCACCCCACTTGGTCGCCCTCGTCCGCGCTGGCGCGACCTTCGAACGCGGCGTCCTGGTCGAGCGACCCGACGGGAACTCAGGAGGCGATCAGCACGTCGCATGACGCGCCGATCCCACAGGTGCGGCGGGAACCACGCTCCTCGCTCTGGGGCGTCTCAGCCTCGGCTGAATCCTACTGTAGCGTCGCTGAGATGGAGCGCTCCGAGATCTTCGACATTGCCCACCTGCGCCATCCGATCGCGGCGCCGGTGGCGCCCGAGCGGTTACGCGAACTGGTCGGCTGGCTGAGCCCAAGCGACGGTGCCCGCGCCGTTGACCTCGGGTGCGGCGAGGGCGAGTGGCTGCAAGAGCTGCTGCTCGCCCACCCCGGAATCACTGGCGTAGGGATCGACCACATGCTCCCAACCACTGCCGCGCGGCGTGCCAACGAGCGGAAACTGAGCGACCGGGTGCGCTGGATTGAGATGGATGCCGCCACCTGGAACGACGGGGTCTTCGACGTGGTGCTGTGCGTCGGTGCGAGCCACGCCTTCGGCCGGCTGGAGGACATGCTGGGCGCTGTCCGGCGGCACCTACGCCCCGGTGGCCAAGCGCTGATCGGCGACAGCATCTGGGAGGGCGCCCCGTCGGCTTCTGCGCTGGCAGCGCTTGAGGTTTCCGCCGACGCCTATCCCGACCTCGCCGGCCTCGTGCGAGCCATCCATGAGCACGGGTTGGAGCCGTCGTACGGGCACGTCAGCACGTTGGCCGAGTGGGACGACTACCAGTTCAGCTGGACCGGGTCGCTCGTCGACTGGGCCGTGCGGGAGGCCTCGACGATCGAGGATCGTGACCAGGCATTCGCCGCTGCACGTGAGAATCGCGACGCCTGGCTGAGCGGCGCCCGACGCGAGCTAGGGTTCGCCACCTTCGTCCTGCACGACGCCGCGGCCGCTGGCGCGCGCGACTGATCGGCGTTCACGTTGCTGCCAACGTTACGGCGGCCAGCTCGTCGAGTGATCCGATAAGAAGTCAGAAAGGCAAGTCGCACGACACGCCGATCCACAGGTCTAGACTATTCCTCGCTTCCTGCTGGCCCTGGTCGACCAGGTCAAACCTGAGGACTTCGACGCCGACGTGGCCACCGCGCTCAAGGGCACCGGCATCGAGGCGCGCAGGTCCCGAGAGCGGCGCGCCACGGTGATCAACCGGCCCACCAAACCGGCCGCGAGCAAGCTCATCGACCTGTTGAAGAACCGTCTGGCTCGCCCCCGGGCCGACCAGGACTGAACCCACCCCAGGGTGGTCGGAAAGGACATATGATGGCAGGTCACCGCCACGCACCCTGCTTCGCCAACGGCAAGTGGATCAAGACCGAAGACGAGTTCTGGGCCGCCTGGCCCGAAGGCGACGGGAACGAGAAGGCGTTCGAGGCGACCGGCTACAAGCAGTGGTTCCAGGTCGGTGACCCCGACGCGCTGGCACTGCCGTTGACGCTGACCGTCTACGCCCGGGCCGAGGGCACACCCCGGTACATGGTGTCCCTGGAAACGCACATGGACATGGACTGGGTCTACGCCCACGAGCTGCCCGACGTGATGGCGGTGCTGGGCCAGTGGATGCCCACCATCCAGGCGGCGGCGATCTCCGAGGTGGTGCGCCAGTTCAACGACCCCCACGGCCAGAACCGGGACGTGGTCGATCTACTCACCCAGCTCACGGGCAAGAGCTGACCCTCGTATCAAGCACTCTCGGTGACCAGACCTCCGGGCGGGAGGCCACACCCGCCCGGAGGTCGCCCCGGCCCACCGCCGTGGCGTTCGTGCAGGTCAGAAGGTAGACCAGTTCGGTGTTTGTGAGTGGTCTACCTTCTCCGTGTGGTTTGCCCCTTTATGTCGGTTTCTGGCTTCCGGTAATCCCCGGCTAGCGCTGGTGAGGACTCTTGGATAGATCGGGCGTCAACAGATGTGACAGTTGCCGGGACTCCCCGTTCCGTTCCTACTCGGACCCCAACTGCTCGAGGCCGCCGATGGACACCTCGTCGGGGAAGCGGGCGTAGCGAGCGATCTGCTCGTCGGAGAGGAACTCATGTCGCATGGGCCAGAACGTATGGCCCCCGAGATGCCCAGAATCGGCCCGTCACCGAACCGAAGCGGAGGTCAGGCCGCTAACGGGATTTTCTTCGGCGATCCTCCTCGACCCCCTAGTCCAGCAGGGCGGCGATCTGGGCGGGTGGCAGGCCGTGCGAGGACAGCAGGACCATGACGGCTCGCAGGGCCACTCTCCACTGGCCTTTGAGCTGATGGGGGAGGTCGGTGATGTCGTTGGTGGGGGCTTGGGCGAACACGGTGGGCGGGCGCATACTGATCACGACCTCGCCGGGTGGTCAGACGATGGTGCAACTTCGATCCAACCCCCGGCGGGGTCCTTGTCAACAGGTGCCCGCTGCCCTGTTCTGGTCTGGGGTTACGCACAGAACTTCAGGAAAGGCGCTTAGCGGCTGTCAGTCACATCAGGGCTCCCAGGCGTTTGGCCGCCTCCTCGCTCGACGCCGGATTCTGCCCGGTGATCACGGAACCGTCCTGGAGGACATGGCAGGACCACGGCGGAGCGGCCGAGTAGTCGAAACCGTGTCGGACGAGTTCGGTCTCAAGGAGGAACGGAACCCACGTGTCGGCGCCGGCGGCCCGTTCCTCCGCGTTGCTGAACCCTGTCACCGAGCGGGGGACCGGAGCGGAACCTGAGGTGTCCAGTGCTAGGAGCGCTGACACGCCATGGCATACCGCTGCGACGGGAGTGGACTCACGCAGACACCGTTCCATGAACGAGCCCACGAGATCGTCAGTGCGCAGCTGCGCGGTGGGTCCGTAGCCCCCGGGAACGAAGACCCCGTCGGCGTGACCGCCTTCGAGGAGGTCTCCGAGGGCCACCGGTCTCTCGAGTTCGGGCCGGTGCCGTCCGAGGAAATCGAGTGTGTCGGTGAGCTCGACACGGGTCATCAGACACGAATCGGTTTCGACGCTCGCTGGTTGGATGGGTACGGGCTCCCCGTCCGGAGAAACCACCACGACCCGGAACCCGTAGTCAAGGAAGACCTTCCACGGCCGGACCAACTCCTCGGCCCAGACTCCGCAGTCACGCCATCGGCCGTCACGGCCCTCCACCGTGGAGGACGAACTGCAGAGGAGGGCGACCGCCCGGGTGTCACGTACCATCCTGCCCTTCCTCCCTGTAAAGGCCCAGCGCCCCGAGCATCGGTGACTCGTCATACTCGAACACGATGCCTTCTTGGTCGCCCGTGTTCCTCATCTGCGCCCACGACCAAGAGGGAACGGCCAAAGTGTCGCCCTGGCGCAGGACGTGGACGGAGTCGTCGATCCTCACCTCGGTGACCCCCTCCGCCGCGATCATGATCCGCGCTCCGGTCTGCCGGGAGGTCTGGGAGACACCGTGGGCTGGGATGTGGACGAACCTCGCGCCGATGGTGGGCGTCATCGAGCCGCCGCGGGTGTCCGCGAGTGTGACGGCGGCCGTCCCGTCCCGGCGGGGGCGCGCCGCCTTGAGCGCCTCCTTCGTGCTCCGCCAGGAGTAGTGCAGTTCCTGAGGGCCGACGTGTCCGCCTCCTGGTCGCAGCACGGGCCCGGAACCGCCGAAAGAGGCGGAACGGTGCTCGGTCGGCGGGACGTCCGCCGGACCCGTCTTCGCACCGAGGTGGCTCCTGCTCGGGTGCAGGTCGAAGTAGCTCGCCGCCATGGCCGTGACCAGGGGGTCGTCGGTGCAGTCCTGCCAGATGACGTGGCAGTCGCCGTCGTTGCCGTGTTCGTGCCAGAGCATGGACGGGGTCACGACGACGTCCTTGGGCTCCACGTAGATCTTGTTCCCGTCGACCGCTGTCCAGCCGCCGTCGCTCTGGTGCACGAAGCGCACCGCCGTAGCCGCGTGGTGATGGCTGTGCATGTCCTCGTTCGGAAGGAGGAGCTGGAGTCCCGCGTACAGATGGCCGGCCGCGGCCTCCGACTCGGGGTGCCCGGGATTGAGCATCGTGAGCACCCGTAGCGCTCCCGAATCCTCCTTCACCTCCTGGCTCACTTCGACGGCCAGTTCGCGCAGGTCGGAGTAGGACCACTTCTGTGTGCGCGATCTCGGCTCGGGCCGCCACGGGAGCACTTCGTTCGCCCGCGACCATCGGCCGACGACCCCCGCTTGGGCCGCGCGTTCAGAGAAGGTGGTCTGCTCGCCCGCCAGGATGTCGTTCTCAGTGGTCATGATGGCTCTCATCCCCTTAACGCCGCAGTGGTGGACGTGGTGATCTGCTGCCACAGGTATTCAAGATCACGCCATTCAGTGTGGATGTTTCCGACTGAAATGCGGATGACGTATCGGCCGTTCACCCTGGCATGTGACACGGCGCTGTGGCCGTTCCGGTTGATCCGGTCGTGGACTGCCTTGCACACGCGGTCGGATTCCTCGTCGGAGCCACCGATGCCGCTCGGCCGTATGCATATCAGCGGCAGCGGCGTCGGTGCCACGACCTCCCATACCGGGTCCGCCTCCACGCACCGTTCGAGGTGGCGGGTGATCTTGACGGTGTGGTCAAGTCGTGCGGAGATGCCCCGCGTGCCGAAGCAGCGAATGATCCACCAGACCTTGAGCGCACGGAACTGCCTACCCAACTGTGTCGAGTAGTTCATGTAGTCCAGGCGGTCGTCGCCGGTGTCGGTCCGCAGGTACTCCGGGACCAGTGAGAACGTTTTGACGAGTGCCCCCGGATGGCGGCAGTAGAGCGCACTCGCTTCC
This sequence comes from Nocardiopsis sp. NPDC055551, assembly GCF_053619415.1. Taxonomy (NCBI): domain Bacteria; kingdom Bacillati; phylum Actinomycetota; class Actinomycetes; order Streptosporangiales; family Nocardiopsidaceae; genus Nocardiopsis; species Nocardiopsis sp. NPDC055551. The sequence goes on from NZ_JBSHJJ010000014.1 coordinate 190,610, forward strand.
ATGGGACAGAAGAGGACCTTGTGCGGGTTGATGACGACCGAGTCTGCGCCTTCGAGTGAAGGGATCACGGCTGCCAACTCGGAGCTCGCCCGCCAGAGCCCTCCGAACGCGGCGTCGACGTGCAGCCAAGTTCCGAGGCGCGCTGAGACCTCAGCGATTCTGCCGAGGGGATCGAGCCCCGCTGTGCTCGTGGTTCCCACGGTCGCCACAACAGCGAGCGGCATCATCCCCTGTGCGCGGTCTGACCGGATCTGCTCCTCCAGCGCCACCGGATCGAGCAGGCCGTCCTGGTCGGACACGCGCACGACGTTGGCCAGCCCGATGCCGAGCGTGATCGCCGCCTTGTCGGCCGAACTGTGCGTCTGCTCGGAGCAGTAGACCCGCAACACCGGGCCGGCGGTCGCGCCCAGGGTTCGAAAATCATGCTCACACAGGTGTTCACGGGCCGCTGCCAGTGCGTACAGCGTCGCCTGCGACGCTCCGTCGACGAGCACGGAGTCAGGATCCGGCCAGTCGAGCGCGGCGAGGGAGGCGAGCCACCGTAGAACCTGCCGTTCCACAGCCGCTGCCGCCGGAGCAGCGTCCCAGACCATGACGTTGGTGTTCAGCGCCGCCGTGCACGCCTCCGCGAGGATGGCGGGAGCGCTCGAACTATTGCTGAAGTAGGCATGGTGACGGGGGTGGTTCCACAGGACCGAGCCCTTGAACACGCGATCGATGGTGTCCGTGACGACGTGGTCGAACGGCTCGGGATCCTTCGGGGCCAGCGATCCGAAGTCCTCGAGTACGTCGCGGGCTTCGCGCGGCGGGGGGCGCACGGACTGGGAGCGGAGATCGACGAACCATCGTTCGAGCTCCTCCAGCAGGAACTCGCCGTGTTCGCGGAACTTCCTCGCCGGCCAGTCGCCGACGTCGACTGGCTCTCCTCGTTTAGACATCGACGGGGAGCTCCTCGGCGAACTCGATCTCCCGGTCTCGGGTGCAACGGGTCCTGATGAAATCGGCGAGAAGGTCCTTCTCGGACTCAAGCATGGCCTCGGCCTCCTCTTTCGAACCCCAGTTGTAGATCATCAGTACGTGGGACGTGTCGTCCTCCAACTGGAAGAAACGTGCATGGCCGTCCCATCCGGGGGCCGCGTGTGCGTTGTCCTCGACCAGATCGTCCATCTCCTGCATGACAGAAAAAGCGTTGCGAGAGGATTCTTCGTTCAGGTGCCAGTGTTCGATCACGGTGACGGGCATCAGTCGCTATCCTTTTCGTTGTTGTTGGCGAAGTGCTGCTGGAGGATCGAATCACCGCCAGGCACGAACTTCTCGCAGATATTCCGGTGGTCGCGTCGGTTCTTCGACTGTGCTCGCCACAGCTGTTTCAGCGCCGACCGGCACTCGCCCGTCATATTCGGGGACTTGCCGGCTTTCCGCAGTTCTTTGAGGTTGCTTTCGAATACCTGGTGATCCTGGTTGAATATTCCTGAGAACCCAGACGGCATCCAGGGCGGTTCCATGCTGGGCCGAATGATGCCTTCGTAGCTTTCACGCGGAAAGTCTGAGGCGTAGTGCATTGCGGCTGTGGCCGAGTCGAGGAGGGAGGTCAGGTCGTCAATGTTCGATGTGGCTGGATGCCAATCTTCCTCACGCAGCGCGGCGAGTGCATCGTCACTGTGCCTGTTCATGATCGATAATAGAAGATGGAATAGGTGGTGGCCGACCTTCCAGCGGGTGACCGACACCCGGATCTCACGAGCTGGAACCTGGGTCGACTCCGTGCCCCCGGCAGTATCCGATCTTTCCGACCACCGGGATGCTGACAGGAGGAGTGTGGAGATCCCTGTCAGGAGATCGCGTTGAGTCGCCTCGTCAAGACTGCTGGAAGGCAGGTCTTCCACGACCTCCTTGGCGACCTTCCGGGCCGCACTGGACCACCTCTCCGGGTCGGCCTCGCGACGGATGCGGAAATAGTTGTCGTAGTCAGTGCTGTCAGCTATCTCGCGTTTCGATCCTGGCGCCCTCCCGTCAGGTTGAAGGGTGATCGACGTTAACAGGCCAAGGTCGGTGTTGCTGCTGATTGTTCGCTCTCCTGACAGTCTTATGCCGGACTGACCGCATGACCTCGGGATTTTTATTGATATATTGTCGACAATCCCGATGGAATACTCGGTCGTGATTGATCAGGGCAAATCAAGTTCGGTGAACAGTGCTCGTCAGCATGGGGAATCACTCGGCGAGAGGGTTGGCCGAGTCGGCAGAAAACCTTTACTCGAAAATTCGAGTATTGGTGCCATTGGTTGAATCCGCTATTTTTCTCTGTGTTCCGGTGATGATTGGGGTGTTCATGTTCTCACCATACGCAGACCGTCTCCTTGGGGAAACTTATAAGCGTTGAACAGTAATGGTAAGTTGAGCTTACCGTCTCTCTGGAGTCGCGACTTAGATGCAGCAAACCCCAGTGAAATATTTGGGTTCAGACGACCCCTGGGGGCCTTCACCGTCAGGCGGGGGTAGGTTTGCGCAGCTTATCGGGGACTTTTGCGATGCTGGCATGCCTCATCCTCCCGGCCTGTCGTGTACCGGGTTTCGCGGAAACGGCACTGTTGAAAGGACGTCAAGGCCATGGGCCGCCCTCTGGGTCCTCGACGCCCTTCGCCGCGCACGTGGGAGTTCCACCAAAATTCCATCAACGGTCTAGTGCGTGCGGTTTCGAAACAGCAGGCCGTTTGCTATAGCGACACCGGTGACCACGACTGCGGCTCCCACCAACTGCAGGAACGTGGGATGCTCACCCAAGATCAGCGCGGACAGGCCGAGTGCGAGGATCGGCTGGATCAACAGCAGTCCACCGGTCGTCGTCAACGGCAACAAGACACTGCCGTGGTGGATGAACAACCACGCGACCACCTGGCCGAGTACCGCCAGGAGCCCGAGCAGCACCCACGACCGGACTGAGATCCCGCTCAGCTGGATGCCGCCGGAGAGGGGCGAGACCATGACGGTGGCGGCCGCGGCGGAGGCCGACGCCCATGTCAGCGGTTGAACGAACAGGCCCGGGTCGCGTCGTGTCGCTCGGCGGGTGATGAACAGGTACACGCCGTAGCCACAACCCGCGATGACACCCAGCAGCACACCGGTACTCGTGTCCGGACCCCGGAGGGAAGCGTTCCACAGCCCGCCGACCAGGCTGATCCCGATGAGCATCAGCGGGAGAGTGATGATGAAGCGCGTCGTGACCCTCTCCCGGTCGATGAGGAAGGCCAGCGCGGGCAGGACCACGACTTGTACGTTGATGAGGACGGTGCTGATCCCCGCGCCGACGTGGTAGATCGAGGCGGTCCAGGCGGCGTAGTCAATGCCCAGCGCAGCCCCGGCGGCGAGGGACCACAGCACACCGCCGCGTGACAGGGCCCCGGCCCGCGCCCGTTCCCGAAGTGCCAGGGGGATCAGCACGACCACGGCGATCGCACACCGTGCCACTGCGGTCGTGGCGGCGTCGACGCCGGCCAGTTTCACCAGGATCGCCGAAACCGAAAGGCAGAGCGCTCCAGCCAGGACCAGAGACGACGCGACGACGGGGCCGTCTTTCCTTACCGTCCGACCAGTGTGGGATGGAGAGCGTGGAGCGACAGAAGACATGACTCGACGGTAGGTTCACACCCGGAGTCAGCACTACTTCATAGTTCTGCTCATTTATGTTAAGAATTCCTTATGACTATGGGATGGGACCGTCTCCGCGTACTGGACGCCGTGGCCCGGACTGGGTCGGTGACCCGGGCCGCGACGGTACTGCACATGAGCGGTCCCGCTGTGTCACAGCAGTTGCGGCGCATCGAGGCCGAGGCGAGGACGAAGATCGTGGTGCCGGACGGGCGCGGCCTCCGCCTCACCACGAAGGGCGAGGTGCTCGCCGGGTACGCCCGGCAGGTGGCCGATGCCATGCAGCAGGCGGAGAACGATCTTCACCGCGACGAGACCTACGTCGGTCATCTGCGTGTCGCGGCGATCGCCTCCGCCATCCGAAGCGTGCTCGGCTCCAAGCTGGCCGCGTTTCACCGTGAGTACCCCCGCGTGCGGGTCTCCGTCGAGGACGGGGAGACCACCGATCATCTCGCCCGCCTCGCGGCCGGGGCCGTCGATCTCGTGCTCGCCGAGTCCTGGAGCGCTTCCCCTCTGCGGTTGCCGACGAGTGTGGTCGCAGAACAGATCGCACGAGAAGCCCTGTTCATCGCGATGCCGGGCGACCATTCTCTGCGGTCCCACGACCCTCTCAGTATTCGTGACCTGGCCGGAGAGCGCTGGGCGACCTGCGCCCAGGGCTCGGACGCCCACACCGCCATCGAGCAGGTCGCACGTCGGCACGGCGTCGAGCTCGACGTGTCGTTCCATGTCGCCGACCATCTGACCCAGCTCGCGCTGGTGCGAGAGGGCCTGGCCGTCGCGTGCGTGCCGATCCCGGCTGACAGCAGCGATCCGAGAATCACCTACGGGCGACTCGACACCGAACTGCATCGCGACATCCTGCTTCTGGAGAGGTCCCAGACCGCCTCGTTGGCTCTCCAGGCCCTCAAAGCGTGCTTGGTGGACTGATCCGGCGGGAACAGTCCAGGCGCTTCTCCCGAGTGGTGTCCGAGCCCAGCGGGTCGGGGAGTGGCGCGGTTCCCGTTCCGGTGATGCCCGCGGTCGGACCACGGCTGGTCGCGTCGGTCGCGCTTCCGGCGGGCACCCGGGCTCCTGCGGGTGTCCGGTCCGACCCGCCCCTCGCCGCCGGGTCCGGTGGTGGGGTCAGGCGTCGTCGAGGTCGACGGTGGGCAGGGGCGCGACCGCCGGGCCGTTGAGGATGCTGCCGTGGGTGTCGTACCGGGAACCGTGGCAGGGGCAAGTCCCAGCTGGTCTCCGCCGCGTTCCGGGCCAGCCGGCAGCCCATGTGGGTGCAGTTCAGGCTGACGGCGTGGAGCCTGCCCTCCGCGTCGCGGTACGCGCCGACGGAGTCGACGTCGATGGGGGGGCGAACCAAGTCATCGAAAACCCGTCCCGCTGGACGGGTCGGCGTGGCACGAGGGGGCTGGGTGGGAGCACGGGGACGTCCTGTTCCTCCAGCCACCGGGTCACGTCCAGTTCCGCGCGTTGGCGTGCGGCCAGGGATTCCAGGCTCGTGGATTCCGGCAGGACGGTGGGGATCCGGGCCACGACGGGGGAGGGCGCCAGGTGCACGACCACGGAGAACAAGTCGTGGAGGAGTCGAGGTTCGGTCACCGTGAGCCCGAGGTCGCGTCCGGCCCCGACTGCGGCCTGCACAGCGGCGGAGGTACGGCGGGCGAGCTGTTCTTGGGTGAGGAAGTCGGTCATCGGCCGATCATGCCACGCCCCGGAACTGGGGGAATGCCGGATCGGGCGCTGTGTTGCCGATCGGTGGCGGGCCGGGGAACGGCCCACCACCGGGAGGCGGTCAGGATCAGGCGTCGGGAGCTTCGGCGGCGATCAGACGGGTGAAAGAGGCCCACTCACCGGCCCCGACAGGGAGGAAACCCAGTTCGGGGTACTTGGAGTCACGAATGGCGGCACCCGTGGGCAGCTCCGCGACCTCTACACAGTTGTCCCCACCGGAGGAGTAAGAGGACTTCTGGAAGTTGAGGACGGGTGCGATCTCCACGCAGTTGTCACCGCTGGTGGAGTAGGAGGACTTGCGGAACTCCAGCAACATGTTCAGGCTCGCTTGTCGTGCTCGGCGGCGATGGAACCGATCAGGTCTAGCGACCTCTGTGGGTCCAGCGCCAGGTTCTGGGCGGCGTCGAAGATCAGCGCGTGTTTGTCGAAGTAGTCTGCGTCTTCAACGTACAGCGCCTCCACAACGGTGGGAATCGAGACTATGCCCGGCTCTGGCCTAGGGAAATCAAAAAGGGTGAAGGCTCCATCGACGGCGGGGTGGGCTCCTGCTTCATCAGGGAGTACCAGGAGCGTCACCTTGTAGTGCGCTGCCATACCGATCAAGAAGCGCAGCTGTTCAGCCATGATGGCGTGCGACCCCGTGACCTTACGCAGTGCAGGTTCGTCAATTACTGCTGTCAGCTGCGGCCCTTGGGGGAGGTCCAGCACCGCACGGCGAGCCATACGTGACTCAACTTTGCGCTCGATCTGATCAGGTGGAACCACTTGGCTGGCCAAGGAGATCGCTGCCGCATATTCCGGGGTCTGCAACAGGCCGGGGATCAGCACAACCTCGTATGTCCGGATTCGGACGGCCTCGGCCTCCAGGTCAGGCAGGGGTCCTGTGAAAAGGTCAGCGTATTTGTGCCAATCACTGCGCCCGCGAGCCTCCTCGGTCAGACTGAGAAGATGCGTGCGGTCATCACCCTCCACCCCGTAGAGGTCCAGCAGGGCCTCGACCTCGTCGCGCTTGGGGAACTTCCACTCGTTGCGTTCGGCTCTGGTCAGCTTGGTCGCCGAGGACCAGCCCAACCGCTTCGTCGCCTCGGCAGCGGACAGCCCGCTCCCGGCTCTGAGTCGCTTGAGCGCGGCCGACAGCCGTCGCCGTCGCACTCCGGGCGAGTGCCCACCAGTCACGAAAACCCCCTCCACGCTGTGAGTTCGTGCCTCGATCGTAGTGGCGCACAAGGACACGGAATTATTTTAGTTCAAACACAATAGTAGCTTGTTATTGTGTCTGAACACATGGATACTGGAGTCAGTCGAGCACCTCTACCTGGTGCCGCCTCCTCTCTGCAAGGAGGCCCAGTTCTCCCGAAGGCCCGGCAACAGGACAAGTAACCCGCGAGTAACTTAGTCGACGTTCGCAGCGGGTGTCGTACTTCTGGAAACTAGTGTTCCCGGAATTAGACTGGCCGGGTGACTTCTGGAAACACAGCTTCCTCCGCTGAACAGGCTACTGATTCGACTTCTGGAAACACACACCGGGCGGCCGCGCCGAACCGTGGCGCTGCCCGGCGACCTGGACGCCGAACGCGCGGCCTTCGCCGAGAGACTGGCCTCGGCGACCGACCTGGGCGCGGCCACCCGCGACAAGTACCGGCGCAACGTCGGCTACTTCCTGGCCTGGCTCGCCGACGCGCGCGAGGCCGGCGCGCTGGACGGCGACCCGCTCACCGATGCGACCGCGCGGGACTGGGCGGTGCGCGACTGGCGGCGCACCCTGAAGAACACCCGCACCCGCGCGGGCGCTCGCCTGTCGGCGGCCACGATCAACAACCGCCTGGCCGCGCTGGATGCCTTCTTCGCCCTGCGCGGTTCAGGGCGCCCCGAGGTGGTGCGCGAGCACTTGGCCCGTCCCAGCGCCCCACGGGCTCTGGATGGGCGGGCCAAGCTGCGGTTCCTGCGCACCGTGGCCCGGGACGCCTCGGTGCGCGACCGGGTGATCTGCCACCTGGCCTACTACGCCGGGCTGCGGGTCGCCGAGATCGTCGCCCTGGACGTGGCCGATCTGCGGCTGTCGGCGCGCAAGGGCACGGTGCGGGTGCGCGGCAAGGGACGCCTGGGCGGCAAGGACCGCACGGTGCCGCTGCACTCCGAGGTGCGCTCCTCGCTGGAGCGGCTGTTGGACGAGCTCGGCCGCCCCGGCGCGGGGCCGCTGGTGCGCAACCGCGACGGGGGGCGGTTGTCGACCCGGGCGGCCGCCGCGGCGGTCACCGCGCTGGGCGCGGCGGCGGGGATCGGGCCGGACGATGACGGCGAGGCGTTCGGACCGCACGTGCTGCGCCACACCTTCGGCACCGACCTGGTGCGCGGCCGCGGCGATCTGGCGCGCGATCCGGTGGACCTGGTGACGGTCGCCGAACTGATGGGGCACGCCGACATCAACACCACCCGCCGCTATGCCCTACCCACCGAAGCCGACAAAGCCACAGCCCTGGAGGCGCTCACCATCGACCGGTGAGCGGCCGGAGGCCTACCGCTAAATCCTGTAGTAATCCTCTAAGGAACCGCTATTTCATCAGGTGAAGTCACCGACCACCCGACACATCCGGCGAAACACGCTGACCTGGAGGGCTTCCCGCGCTGCTCCAGGAGGAGGACCGCCAGACTAGCGCCCGCCTGAGGCTCCAGGAACCCCGTTCTCACCTGCGAATTTGCCAACCGATTACTTCTGATGAAAGATCCTTTCGTTTGATGTAATCGGTGGAAGGTGGCGGAGCGTGACCCGAAACGGCACGGTGCCAGGGGCGGCGGGGCTGCATCTGGTCGGTGGGACCACGCTGCTGCGCCCCGAGGAACAGGTCGCCGAGGCGATGCTGGAAGGCTGGCGCAATCAGCAGATGGCCCGCAACCTGGCCCTGTCCACGATCGAGGGTCGCCACAACGCGGTGCAGGCGTTCACCCGCCACGCTGACGCCTTCCCCTGGCAGTGGTCTGCGCAGATGGTCGACGAGTGGCTCGGGGACCTGCGAGCCGTCCGCCACCTGAAACAGTCCACCCTGCGCAACTACGCCGAGGCCGTCCGCTCCTTCTGCGCCTTCCTCACCGACCCCGCCTACGACTGGGCCGCCGAGTGCGAGAAGAGGTTCGGCACCCACCCCGTCCAGGTCTGCCACGAGTGGAACACCGCCCACCACCTGCAAGAATCCGAAGCCGACCCCTCCAAGAGGGCCTTCACCCGCGCTGAACTCCTGGCCTTCTTCGACCACGCCGACGACCAGGTCCACCGGGTGCGCGGGGCCGGCCGCAAGGGCTGGCTGCCCGCCTTCCGCGACGCCACCCTGTTCAAGACCGCCTACGCCTACGGGCTCCGCCGCCGCGAGGTGCGCATGCTCGACCTGGCCGACTTCGGCCCCAACCCCCACGCCCGCGAGTTCGGCGGCTACGGCGTTTGCTACGTGCGCTGGGGCAAGGCCATGAAGGGTTCACCGCCCAAGCGCCGCAGCGTCTTGACCGTCGGCCCGCGCGAGGGGATCGGCGGGATGGACTGGATCGTGGACGTGCTGGACCAGTGGGTCGAGGAAGCCCGCCCGGCCTGCACCCACGCCGACTCCCCGGCGCTGTGGCCCTCCGAGCGCGGGCCCCGCATCGGGTTCTCGCAGATGAACACCCGCTTCGCCGCCTACCGTGACGCGATCGGCCTCGACCCGGGCCTGGACCTGCACTCACTGCGGCGCTCCTATGTCACGCACCTGATCGAGGACGGCTGGGACCCCCGGTTCGTCCAAGAACAGGTCGGCCACGAACACGCCTCCACCACCTCCCTCTATACCTGCGTCTCCTCGGACTTTCGCACCCGGACCCTGCGCAAGGCGATGGATGCCACGATGAAGGCGGCCCTGGACACCGGAAGGACGAAGCGATGAAGCGGCAGGTCAGCTACCAATGGCGGTTGCGGGAGGTCATGGCCGAACACGGCATGTTCACCGCCACCGACCTCTCCCGCCCTTTGGCCGAACGCGGCATCGCGTTGTCCTCGGTCCAGGTCTGGCGCCTAGTCACCCAGAGCCCCGAACGGCTTTCCCTGCCGGTCCTGGCCGCGCTCTGCGACATCTTCGAGTGCACCCCCGCCGACCTCATCGCCACCCGGGCCGAGAACGCCGCCCCGCGGCGCACCGCCACCGGCGAAACGGCGGGCTCGGCCGACGGAGTCGTTCCGCTGCGGCCCAAGCGCGCCCGGATCGATCCGAACGGTGGGTAGACCCTGCACCCTGGCCGAGAAGGTGGACGCGCTCTTGGACGACGGCACCGGGCGGCCGAATCCGCAGTTGGAGCCGCTGCGGGAAGCGATCCTGGCCATGCCCCGGCACCGGAGCGCCTCAGCCTGGATCCGTGGCCCCAAAGCCCGCCTGCTCCTGCGCGAGCTGGCGGAGGGCAGCCTGCCACTCACCCATCGGGCTTTCCGCGAACACCCCGAGTGGCGGGCCGCCGCACACCTGCGCGACCTGCTCATGGCCTGCGCTCTCCTGCCCCGGGCCGACAAGTACCTGCTGCACTACGAGAGCTGGCTGCACCGCCGCTTCAGCGAGCTCCACGGCCAGTCGCACCTTCCGCTCCTAGAGCAGTTCGCGACCTGGCACCAGATGCCCAAGCTCCGCGCACGAGCCGAGCGCCGGCCCTTGACCCCCAGCACTGGGATGCACGCAGCGCAGCAGTTCAACCGAGCCCACGAGTTCCTCATCTGGCTGGATGAGCAGGATCTGGCTCTGGGAGTGGTGGGTCAGGCTGAGATCGACCGTTGGCACGTCACACACCCCCTGCACCAACAACGCGCTTTGAGGGCCTTCCTGACCTGGGCGCGCGACACCAGCCGCACCCCCGCGAAGCTGACCTTCCCCCGGCTGGCGATCACCGAAGGCCAACGGCTCACCCAGCATCGACGGCTCGAACTCCTACGCCGGGTCCTGGACGAGAAGGCAGGCCCCTTGCGCTCCCGGGCAGCGGCCTGCCTGATGCTGCTCTTCGCTCAACCCGCGAGCCGCATTGTCCTGCTGACCACCGACGACATCACCAAGGACACCGACGGCCAGGTGCTCATTCGCCTCGGAGACCCACCGACTCCGGTCCCCGAACCGTTCGCTGACCTGCTGCTGCGGGCCGCAGCGGAGCGAGCCAACATCAACACCGCGAACGGCGGCGTTTCCTGGCTTTTCCCGGGTACTCGGGCAGGGCGCCCTCTTCACCCGCACAGCCTCGCCGACCTGATCCGCGACATCGGCATCCCCGGAACAGCGGTGCGCTCCTCCGCACTGCGCCAACTCGTGCTCCAGGCCCCCGCACCGGTCATCGCTCGAGCGCTGGGGTTCCACGACAAGACCACCACCCGAGTCGTTGCCCAGGCTGGCGGGACCTGGAACCGCTACGCCCCCAGCGACTACGCATAGCCTTAGGAGACATTTCGCGTTGGAGGCTGTCTTGCACCCCAGAAAATAATACTCTTAGTGAGGTTCACTGCGGGGAATTTTATGCAGAGGATGGTCCTTGACGTCCTTCCAAGCGCCTTTTGTTCGCACCCATCGATAACCGAACAGGCTTTCCTCGTGACGCTTTTGTAGGCGCAGGGATGAAAACTTCCAGGACCATCGCTGGTAGCGAAGGTTCGGCCTCATGCTTTGCCGCCAGCCGTGTCGACGAAGCGGCCGGAGTGTAGTCCACTGGATCTCGACCCAGGCGTCTCCTTGTTCCTGAGCAGGAACCCTAACTGCAGCTTTAACCGGATCGGCGCCCCCGGTCATGACGCTTCTCCATCGTTCCTGCCAAGGCGTCATGGGTGTGCAGCCCACGAACTCCACCGACACATCATGGACGATAGCGTCTCCTTCGCAGAAGACAGAGACGTGGTCTGTGTGCTCATCACTTGGCTTCAACATATGTTTCGCACTCGGATCCTTGAGGGATGGATTCAACTCCCTGGAATGGCGCACCAACCAAGTATGTTGCGGCTGCACCCGCCACTCCAGGCGAGCCGCTAGGACGGCGGCGATGGTCGCGGCTGCGGTGAGGCAAGCCACCAGAATGTTCAGCAGCATGTGTACGCCCTGGGGGATCGGAGTTGCGCGAAGCATGGAGTGACTCGGTTCAGGTGACTCGAGTCCGCTACGCCAACACACTAGCGCTCAGCGATACCCCTGGCAGCTACGCACAGTGATCAGCACGGCGAGAGTCGCGGAGAATTCAGATCACTGGATCAACGACTCCTGCCAGTCCGACCCCCATCTGTGACCTCAGGTCGGGTCGCCCGGGGGTGAGATTCCCCCGGGCGACCCGACCTCAGACCGCTCCCGAAGCTACTCACGGGTTACTTTGCCCCTCGCCGTAGCTTCGGGAGAACCGGGCCGAGACCGAGCGCGGGCACGGACGGGCCGAAAGGCGCACGGTCAAGGTCGTTACCGCACCCCGGATCACTTTCCCGCACGTGGCGCAGGTGCTGCGGGTACACCGGTGGGTCAAAGAGTTGGCCACCGGTGATGTGCGGCGCACCTACGCCTATGTCGTGACGAGTTTGCCCGCTGAGCGGGCCGATGCTGCCCGGTTGGCGGGCCTGGTGCGGGGCCATTGGCGGATCGAGGTGCTGCACCATGTGCGGGACGTGAGCTTTGGTGAGGACGCCTCGCGGGTGCGGTGCGGGCACGGACCGCAGAACATGGCGATGCTGCGCAATCTGGCGATCCCGCTGCTGAGCGAGTTGGGGATGAGCGGCATCCCCGAGGCCACGCGGTGGGTGTCCTACGAGACCTTCACGCGCCCTCTCGAGCTTCTCCAGATCCCCTGACCAGCACGGGTGCAGCCCTCATCCGACTTTGCAACAGCCCTGTGGTGGACCCGGTGTCCGGGCTCTTGTGGCGGTCAGTCACTGAACCTTGACGTGTTTTGTCCGAACCACGCGCGTAATGCTGTTTCGTCCTGGTGCTAGGAGAGCAGGGTCCGAAGCAGGGGCAGGCAGCCCCGCCAGCCCGATTCCGTCCCACACCCATTCTTGGAGAAGATCATGAAGGCTCTTGTGTACAACGGATCCCGCGACGTATCCGTCAAAGAGGTGCCGGACGCCAGGATCGAGCGTCCCACCGACGTGCTCGTGCGCATCACCGCCACCAACATCTGCGGTTCCGACCTGCACATGTACGAAGGACGCACCGACCTGGAGCCCGGCAAGGTCCTCGGACACGAGAACCTGGGCGTGGTCACCGAGATCGGTGACGGCGTCGAGCGCGTCAAGGTCGGCGATCACGTGTGCCTGCCCTTCAACATCGGCTGCGGGTTCTGCCGCAACTGTGAGAGCGGCATGCCCTCCTACTGCCTGACCGCGAACCCCGACTCCGACATGGCCGGGGCCGCCTACGGCTTCGCCGGGATGGGCCCCTACTCCGGCGGGCAGGCCGAGTACCTGCGCGTGCCGTTCGGGGACTTCAACTGCCTGCGGCTGCCCGAGGACGCGGAGGAGAAGGAGGACGACTACGTGATGGTCGCCGACATCTTCCCCACCGGCTGGCACGCCACCCGCCTGGCCGGGCTCAAGCCGGGGGAGTCCTGCGTCGTCTACGGCGCGGGTCCGGTCGGCCTGATGGCGGCCTACTCCGCGCTGCTCCAAGGGGCGTCCCAGGTGATGGTGGTCGACCGCCACCCCGACCGGCTGCGCCTCGTGGAGAGGATGGGGGCGATCCCCGTCGACGACTCCAAGGGCGACCCGGTCGAGCAGATCCTCAACCTCACCGACGGCCGCCGCGCGGACTGCGGCTGCGAGTGCGTCGGCTACCAGGCCCACGACCATCTCGGTGTCGAGCACCCCGAGATGACCATGAACAACCTGGTCAAGTCGGTGAAGTTCACCGGCGGCATCGGCGTCGTAGGCATCTTCCTGCCCTCCGACCCCGGAGCGTCGGACGAGATGGCCCGCAACGGCCGGCTCGACTTCGAGATGGGGACGTTCTGGTTCCAGGGCCAGAAGATCGGTACCGGCCAGGCGCCGGTGAAGGCCTACAACCGGCAGCTGCGCGACATGATCCACCAGGACCGCGCGAAGCCGTCCTTCATCGTCTCCCACGACTTGCCGTTGCAGAGGGCGCCGGAGGCCTACGAGCACTTCGACAACCGCGAGGACGGCTGGACCAAGGTGGTACTCAAGCCCGCCATGGCGTGAGCGGCGCCGCTGTCGGCCCGTGGGTCCGTGGGTCGGTGGGTCCGTCAGGGCCCGTCGACCACGGAGCCGACACCACGCGGGCCCGAAGGAGCTTAGGTTCTAACGGTGGTAGCCGTCTCAGCTGGGGATCGGCTTACGGCACTCGCGGCGCGACCGTGTGGCGGTGATCGCCCGAGACGCAGCGTCGGCCCGGCTCACCGACAGCGGTCAGAGTCCCCCTCGTCCGGCCGCACAGCCCTTGACCCCACCCGCCTTGGGCTCGTGCTCGATGGGGTGAACACCGTGGGCACGCGGCCACGCCTGCACGGCCCGTCGATCCGCGCTAACCGCCCTCGGCGGGTGGTTTCGACCCGGCCTGACCGGGCAACTCTGTGGTTATCCCACACTATGAGGAGGCGCGATTCCCATGGCAGAAGAGCTGCGCGGCCGACGGGTCGCGATCTTGGCCACTGACGGTGTCGAGCAGGTCGAACTGACCCAGCCCCGCGAGGCGGTGGAGCAGGCCGGGGCGCAGGTGACGCTGCTGTCGATCCACACCGGAGAGATCCAGTCGATGAACGCTGACATCGACAAGGGCGATACCTTCACCGTCGACCGGCTGGTCTCCTCCGTTCGGTTCACCGGCGGCATCGGCACCGTCGGGGTGTTCATCCCCCAGGACCCGGGCGGGCCGGACGAGCTGTCCCAGCAGGGCAAGGTCCGCTTCGACTTCGGCAACTTCTGGTTCAAGGGTCAGCAGATGGGCACCGGGCAGGCCCCGATCAAGCGCTACGACCGCCACCTGCGCAACCTCATCGCCGCCGACAAGGTCACCCCCTCCTGGATCGTGTCCCACAACCTGCCGCTGGAGAAAGCCCCGGACGCCTACAAGCACTTCGACGCCCGCGAAGACGGCTGGACCAAGGTCGTCCTCAACCCCGGCACGGCGGCCTGACTTGTCCGCCGCGGCTTTGAACAGCACCCGTTTGAGTAGGAGGCCAGAGCATGGCTGAATCGGTGACCGTCGGGCTCCTCGTCCGGATCGAGGCGCTACCGGGCCACGAGAAAGAGGTCGAAGACTTCCTGCAGCAGGGGCTCGGCATCGTGGAGCAGGAGCCCAACACGGTGCGGTGGTTCGCCATCCGCTTCGGGCCCTCGTCGTTCGGGATCTACGACGCCTTTCCCGACGACTCCGGCCGCCAAGCCCACCTCTCGGGCCAGGTCGCCCAAGCCCTCGCCGACAACACCGGCACCCTGTTCGCCCAGCCCACCATCGAACCGGTGGACGTAATCGCCGAGAAACCACCGAGCTGATCACCGAACGGGCGACTCGGGGTGATGGTGGGGTCCGAGTAGGAACGGAACGGTGAGTACCGGCAACTGTCACATCTGTTGACACCCGTGGCGAGGCGCGCCACGCTACCGGCATGGACAGTGACGCGGTGGCCTTCGTCAGAGCCGAACAGGTCCCCGCTGGAGCCGCCGTTGACGCCCAGGTACCAGCGGAAGGTTCCGGACTCGACGCCGGTGAAGGTGGCGGCTTCGCCGTCGCAGTCCAAGCCGTAGACGCTGCCTACCTCATCCCACCCGTACCAGACGTCCTGCTCCAGGCGGATGTAGAAGGTCCCGAGGCCGGGGTCGCAGTTGGTGATTGAGTCGACCGTGATGGTGTGCGTGCCAGAGTCGGTCGCGGTGTAGTTGCGGGAGAACACGACGCCGTCAAACTCAGCATCCCAGGAGAAGTATCCCGTCATGAGCTGGCTCGAGAAGGTGGAGCCGTCCTCATAGGTGAGCGTCGTGGTGTCGCCGGCGGTCTCCACGTCGGCCACCTATGAGGCCTGCGGCTCCGGGACCTCAGCGGCCAGGGCCGAGGCGGAGGGAGCGAGGCTGAAGGCCAGAGCGGCGGCTCCGGTCGTGGCGATGACACGGGAGGTGACGCGCATCAAAAAGCATCCTCTACACAAGGGGGAATGATCGGACGATACTCACCTTTACCGTCATGCTGCACAGCAACCACCCGGGGCCACATTTGGCCACAGCAAACACAGCTGCCCCTGCTCAAAGATCCTAAGGCTTGGTATCGAACGGATGAGGGCCATGATCCTCTTCCTTGGCATCAACTCATCTGTTAAAGCCCTTTGATGTCCTGGTGACCTCGCTCATGAAAGGAGTATTGCCGCTTGAGCTGGGAAAATGGCATACCAGAGCGCCCGGGAAGACCGCCAACCGCACACGTAAAAACCAGACGTGGTGCCATTTTCCTGCTTGTCGGTGTCAATGCCAGATCCTCACACGGCCAGGTCCAGGCGTTTGTCCATGTCTAGGTCGAACCGGCCGTAGGGGTTAATGTGGGTCCAGAACAGCGGGTTGAGCGCCCGCCGGTCCTCGGGAGTGAGCCGCCCCGCCCAGGCCGGGCCTTCCAACACCCGTTGCAGGAGCAGGGTGTTGACGTAGACCAGCGCGGACTGGAGCAGGTGCAGGCACAGCATGGAGATCTCGGCGTGCTCGCGATCGCCTCCGGTGAGCACGCCCTCCTTGCCATAGAAGAACTTGTCGTTGGCGCCGTTCCAGTTCTCCACCACCTCCAGGCCGCCGTGGATCTCCCTGCGCAGTGCCTCGTCGGCCAGGTAGTCGCAGGCGAAGATGGTGCGCACCGCCCGGCCGAGTTCTTCGATGGCCTGATAGACGGGGTTCTTGGGGCCGCCGCCCTTGGTGAAGCGGCGCAAGACCTGCTCGGTGTCGGCCGTGCCCAACCTCAGGGCGGTGGCGTAGGCGACCATCTGGTCGTAGTTGCGCTCGATCAGCGCCCAGTCGATGGGCCGGTTCTTGACCACCCGCTCCAGGCGCGGCCAGGTGGCCGGGCTGTACAGGCGCACCGCGCCGATGTTCTTCAACCGCGGCAGTAGCTTGAACCCGAGCAGCTCGGTGAAGGCGAACCCCACAATGCTGGCGCCGTGGGTGTCGGTGTAGTTGGCCTGAACGTCGGCGTCGGTGCAGTGGCGCAGGACCCCTTCGATCATCGCCGCGACCTCGGAGGAGGAGCACGACTTGAGCTGGGAGTAGATGCAGGCCCGGCCCTTGTCGACGTGCCAGTAGATCATCACCCCATGCCCGCCGTAGCGGGCGTGGAACTCCGTCATCAGGTTCGACTCCCAGGACCCGAACCGTTTGGAGTCCGACGCGGTCGTGGTCGCGGTGCCCCACCAGGTGGCATCGCGGGCGGCGAAGGTCTCATTCACCACGGTCGCGATGGCGCGGCGCAGGTTGTCGCGGGTGATGTGGCTGGCGCGGGTACGGCGCAGCGCCCCCTCGTCCTCGCCGTGGTCGCCGGTGGCGATCATCTGCTTGATGCCCATGTTGGTACCCAGCGCGAACAGGCACAGCAACAACCGGCGGTGCAACGTCGCTTTCGGGATGGCCTCGCGGGTGGCCACCGAGGCGAACTCGGAGCAGAACCCGGTGAGCAGGGCGGTGTCCTTGAGGATGTCGAGCAGGTCGATGGTGCCCCACCGCCTGAGCACCTCAGCCTTGAGCGCTCCCAGGTTCTGCGGCTCGGGCAGTGGTTCCAGCTTCGGGACACTGATCCAGGGCTGGCCTTTGCGGGTCACGATCCGCACCCCGCCGGTAGTGCCCTCCGACATCGCGGTGTTCAGCCGGTCCAGGGCCGCTCGCATCCGGGTGCGTACCCCGTCCACGAACGCGTTCGGCTCCAGGGGCTTGTTCAACGCGGCGTAGTGCACGTCCCGGTTGTCGGCGAAGTCGCCGGGCAGATCGGTGTCAGGATCGCGCCACTTCCCCGCGCCCTGAACGTAGATCTCGCGGCGGCGCAGGGCCTCGCGCAGCGCGATGAGCACGCACAGCTCATAGGGGATGCGCTCCACCCGCCCCGAAGCCTGGTCGGTGACCGCTTCGTGCCAGGCCTTGGGCACCACGCCCTCGATCGGCACGTGCTCGGCGGTCCCGTAGAACTTCTCGGAGCGGTCGACGTCGGTGTAGCGGCCCAGTAGCTCGATGGCCTCCATCACCGGCCGGTAGGCGGTGTTGTTGCAGGCAAACGACAACGCGGCCAACAAGGGGGAGAGCATACGCCGATAGTGGTGGGAGTAGGAGCCACGCAGCTGGTAGCGCACCCGCTCAGCCATCGCCTTCTCCGTGGCCATCAACTCCCGCGCGAGCTTGCGCAGCGTCTTCTCCCCACCCGGAACCGCGCCGAAGATCACCTCGGCCACCGTCCCGCCCGGCTCGGCCAGGGAGGCGTCCACCATCCGGCGCAAGATGCCCTTCTTGCCCGGCACCGCGCTCAACTCCCCGATCAGCTCCTTCTCCACCCGCTTCTCCGCGCGGGCGTTGATCCGGTGGATGAGCCGGATCAGCAGCTCTACCAGGGAGTCGATCAGCTCGGCCTGACGGGTCCAGCACAACGCGGCCAGCAGGGTGTAGCGCACCGCCGGGGCGCATTCGGCGAAGTCGGAGGGGTACATCCGCGCCGCACGCGAGCGCCAGGCGGCCACGATCTTCTCCGACACGCCCCCGAACGGCTCGTCCGGTAGGCCCAGGGCCTGCACGGTCTTGAGCTTGTCGACCTCCTCCAGCAGGGTCTCCAACCCCAGCGGCCCCGGGTCGGACTTCACAGCCCCCAGCACGCCCTCGGTACCCAGCACCTTGGACTCCAGCCGATCGCAGATCCCCGGGCCCAGGCGGGTCATCACGCTGGTGGTGAAGGCCTCCTCGAACCGGCGCACCCCCGAGGCCACGATCCGCTCGATCTGCCCGGGGCGCGGGGGTTCGATCTTCAGGGTGAGGCACCGGCGCTGAACGGCTTGGGCGAGTTCATCACGGCCGGCTTCCACCGGGCACACCTGGTCGGCCAACCAGTCGGCGAGTTGGTTCTCTTCGTCCTCGGTGGCCGCGTGGGTGCCGTAGGTGTCACGGATCTGGCGGCGGTGCCGCCCTGGAACTCGCGTGTTCCAGGGGTACTTGCCGAACAGGGTCGGCTCCACGCCCACCTGGTCGGCGACGAAGGGTACCGCCGCCGCCGGGATCTCCTCGGCGTAGGAGGGGAAGCGGCCCTCGATCTGAAAGAACTTGAGCTTGAGCGCGAACCCGAGCCGGGTAGCGCCGCTCTTGTTGCTCAGCAGCTTGCGGTCGCCCTCTTCCAGGGTCCACTCATCGACGAGCTGTTCAGGGGTCCAGTCCTGGCGCATGAAGGTGCTCCGCGATCGTGTGCGGTCAGTCGACAGCGCACACGATGGCGGACAGGTGCTGGGTTACCGGGGAGTTCGTCTGATCCGTGATCTCGAACTGGACTTTAAGTTACTTACGGGTTACTTGTCCTGTTGCCGGGCCTTCGGGAGAACTGGGCCAAGGAGTTGACTCCATGGCGTCATCCGCCACTTACTGCGCTTCAAGCGAGGCCTACACCGAGATCGTCCAGGTCATCAAGGGCGGCGAACCCGACGAGGACGGCATGCCGCTGGCCGGTCGAATTTCCCCGTTCTCCCCGACTCTGCGCAACCGCTCCTGCGCCCCGCTGCCCTATGGGTTCTGGGAGATGCTGGACCGTTTGAATCCCTACGGCGACAAGAGCGACATCTGGCTGCGCGTCCTCGGGTCCAACGACCAGGCACCGCCACTGCCCGACGGGGCCGTCCTCATCGACACGAGGCGGGTGACCTACCAAATCGCATGAGACCCACCGGCCCTGTGAGTCGGCGGCACCACCACGTACGGTGGTGCCGCCCATTCGCATGGCCGCGCCAGGGCAGCGGCTTCGGGGTACAAAACCCGTTGGCCACCGAGGATCGGGCCACCACAATGACCCCATGGTCGATCGACACTTCTCCATTGCGACCCTGGCCGAGCTCTACGACCACTTCAGCCATTGGCAGGTCTCCCACAGGACGACTTCTACCTCGATCTCGTGATGAACGCCCGCTCCGTACTGGACGTGGGATGCGGGACCGGCAAGATCCAACGAGTGGCCCGGGAGCGCGGGCACACCGGCCGCCTGGTGGGGCTGGATCCGGCCGAGGCCATGCTCGAAGTCGGGCGCCGGGACCGGGATGACATCGAGTGGACCCTGGGCGACCTGGTCGCGGGCCCCTACGAAGGGGAGACCGAGCCACTGGGGGAGGGGACGTTCGACCTGGTGATCATGTCCGGTCACGCCTTCCAGGTGTTCACCCCGTTTTAGGTGTGGAAGCCCGGTCCTTCAGGGCCGGGAGGAAACACCCTCATGTGCCCCACTCGGCCATCGAAGTTCGGAAAAACACGGAGAAGTTCTCTGATTCGGCCCCACATCCTGGTCGAGGATGGTTAGCGTGTTCGATCATGAAGCTGGTGGTGCGGGTCAAGCTGCTGCCTTCGCTGGAACAGGCGCAGGCACTCCAGGCGACCCTGCACACCTGTAACGAGGCCGCCGACCACGCCTCCCAGGTCGCTCAGACCACCGGAGCCCGCAACAAGTACGCCCTACAAGAAGCGACCTACCACGAGCTGAAAGCCAGGTTCGCCTTGTCGGCGCAGCCGACGGTGCGGGTCATCGGCAAAGTGTGTGATGCCTACACCACCCGGCAGGCGAACCTGAAAGCCGGGAACCTGGGACGGAAGGGCTCCCCTCGCCGTCAGCGGGTCGAGTCCACCCCGATCTCCTTTCGACCCGATGCCGCCCAACCCTTCGATGATCGGTGTCTGTCCTGGCAGATGGACGCCCGCACCGTCTCGATCTGGACCGTGGCCGGGCGGATGAAGAACCTGGGCTTTGTCACCTCCCCCGAACAGCTCAAACTCCTGGCCGAGTATCGCCAGGGTGAGAGCGATCTGATCTGCCGGGACGGGCAATGGTTCCTGTCGGCCACCTGCGAGGTGCCCGAACGGGTGGAGAACCCGGATCCGGTGGGGTTCGTGGGGGTGGATCTGGGGATCGTGGAGATCGCCACCACCTCCACCGGAGACCGGTTCGCCGGGAGGGTCTTGAACCGGTACCGGCGCAAGCAGAACCGGCTTCGCGCCAAACTCCAGGCCAAGGGGACCAAGAGCGCCAAACGCGTGTTGAAACGCCTGCGCCGCCGGGAAACACGGCGAGCGCGGAATGTGAACCACACCATTTCCAAACGCATCGTGGAGCGGGCCGAACGCACCGATCACGGCATCGTCCTAGAAGACCTTCGGGGCATCCGTGGCCGGGTCCGGCAGGCCAAACGACAACGTTCCATGCTGCATTCGTGGAGTTTCGCCCAACTGCGGGACTTCATCGCCTACAAGGCTCGCAGGACGGGGGTGCCGGTCCTGATCGTGGATCCGGCCTACACCTCCCAGACCTGCTCGGCATGCGACCACACGTCCAGACGCAACCGGCCCACCCGGAACCGGTTCGTCTGCCGTCAGTGCGGTGTGGTCTTGCACGCCGATGTCAATGCTTCACGCAACCTCGCCCACAGAGGCGAAGTGGCGTGGAACGCGGGGCGCCAGTCAACCGCCCCAGCACCCACCAGATGAGTGGGTGTCGGACGCGGGAGGAGAGCCCCATCCGCCAGGTGGGCGCCTACCCGCAAGCCCACGGCTTCAGCCACGGGCAGTTGACCTCCGACTACAGCGTCCAGGGATGGGCCGAACCCCAGGTCAGTCGCAGCACTCTACGGTTCCTGGACGCCGAACTCCTGAACGCCTTCCTGGCCGAGGCGGGGTTGAGTGTGAGCGCCCAGTACGGGTACTGGGACCGAACCCCGCTCACCGACACCAGCCAGGAGATCATCACCTTCGCCCGCCCCACCCAGGCTGGAGATCGGGAGGAAAGCGTGAGCGCCGCTCTCATCCAAACGGACGTGGTGCCCTGAGTACCGGATCCGGGCTCAGCCGCCCCTCCTCGGCGAGTTGCCGGTTCACCTCGCCGGCGAAACCCGAGACGAATTCCAGCCCCTCCTCCCCACTGGTGCCCTCCGCCAGCGGATAGCCGATCCAGACGAAGACGTTGGTCGAGACGAAGGCGGCTTCGGCGCGGCGGGAATCCTCATCGGTGGAATACACCGCCGCGTAGCCGCCGTCAGCGGTCGAGAGTTCACGCCAGGCGAGCACGTCCACGTCGGCGTCCCCGTCCCTGGGCCAACGCCCGGCCTCCAGGTCGGCTACCCCGTCCTGGAGGTCCGCGCTCTTGGACCCGATGTCGGCCATACCGTCGTCGGTGTCGCCGAGCATGGCTTCGACGTTCATCAGGGACGGGTTGTCGGTGTCCTGCACCGCGCAATCGAGGATCATGGTGAACCCGACGAGCCGGCCGATGTGGCGTGTTTCCTTCTCGGCCGACACGGGCTCGTCCCCCTCGATCGACAGGTTGTTCCCCTCCGCGCGCGGCCGGTCGGCGCCGGGGATGGTGTCGACCAGTGCGGTGGGCAGGAGCTCCTCGCAGTACGGCAGGAAGGCGTAGGGACGCACCTGTGCCATGGACAAGGCCACCAGTCCCAGGAACAGCGCGAGGACGGCCCCCGCGAGCAGGCCTTTGCGGAGTCTGCCCGACGGCGGCCCCGAGCGGTTCCGGCCCCCGGAAAGAGGGGGCTCACCGGGACTGGTGAAAGATGGGCCCTCGGTAGGGGGATTCTCCGTCATCGGCACCTCGGCGCGGATTCCCGTGGGGAACTCGCGCCGAGCCTCCTCGCAGTGGTTCGGGTGGTAGGGGGTCGAGGCGCTTGCTTCCTTTCCCCGCCTGATCATCGCTGCGGGCTTTCGCGCCGATCAGCAGGGTTGATCGGCCCCACCCTCCCACGGCCTTTCCCCTTCTCGGGATCGAGCGGGATACTGGAGGGTGGAGAACCCTTGAGGAGGTGCCCGTGTTCTTTTTCTACAACAGCCGTTGGGGCTGTGTGGGGTCCCTGCT
This sequence comes from Nocardiopsis sp. NPDC055551, assembly GCF_053619415.1. Classification (NCBI taxonomy): domain Bacteria; kingdom Bacillati; phylum Actinomycetota; class Actinomycetes; order Streptosporangiales; family Nocardiopsidaceae; genus Nocardiopsis; species Nocardiopsis sp. NPDC055551. Next base: position 213,013 of record NZ_JBSHJJ010000014.1, read on the forward strand.
GGTCTCGGCCGCTTTGACCTTGCTGGTGTTGTTCCTGCTGGGCTGGATCTGACCCGCTCTTGAGGCCCCGACGACGTCGCTCAAGCGGTGTCGATGCGGCGTTGGATGCCGTCCAGCAAGGTCTCCAGTCCGAACCGCAGTGTCTCCCAGGCCTCGCGTTCCAGGTAGGGCTCGGTGGGGTCCTCGTTGTCGAAGGCGCCCTGGGCGGTCATCAACGTCAGGGTCGGAAAGCGCTCGGCGAAGTCGGGCGCCAACTCCTCCAGCTGTTCGGAGCGGGCGTACCACCACTCGTCCTCGGGTACCCCGGTCACCGCTTGGGCCTGGCGGGCCTCGGCGGCGGTGCGGACCATGCCGCGAACCAGGTTGAGCAGGCTTCCGAAGGTGCTGCTGATGGCCTTGGGTGCCATTCCGGCCGTGTGCAACAGGGTGGCCAGCGATTCGAAGAGTCGGTACTCGTTGGGGCCCAGGACGGGGCGGGCCTGGGAGACCTCCAGGGTCCAGGGGTGGCGCAGGTAGAAGTCCCACAGCAGGCCCACCCAGGTTCGGGTGCTCTCGCGCCAGCCCTGGTCGAGGGTGGCCGCCTGTGACTCCTGCTCGACCTCATCGGCCAACTCGGCGAAGGCCTGGTCGTACATCAGGTCGATGAGCTCGTTCTTGCTGGCCACGTAGGTGTAGAGCGACATCGCGGTGCGGCCCAGTCGCTCGCCCACCGCGCGCATGGACAGCGCCTGCAGCCCTAGGGTGTCGGCGATGTCGATGGCGGTGCGCACGACCAGGTCCACGTTCAGTTCCGGTTTGGGGCCGGGGGCGGTGCGCTCGCCCTGCTCGTGTTCGCGCCACAGCAGTGCCATGGAACGGCGCGGGTCGCCCTGGCCGGCGTAGACCACCACTTGCGTCTCCTTAGGGAATAAACTAATGTGCTTCGGCTGTTAGTTTAGCGCATAAGGAATCGTTGGAACGCGGGCACCAGGGGAGCAGCTTGACCTTCGAACAGAACACAGCGGCCGACGCCCACGACACCATCCAGGTGCGTGGGGCCAGGGAGAACAACCTCGACAACGTCTCGGTGGACATCCCCAAGAGGAGACTGAGCGTCTTCACCGGGCTGTCCGGTTCGGGGAAGTCCTCGCTGGTCTTCGGTACCATCGCCGCCGAGTCCCAGCGGCTCATCAACGAGACCTACACCGCCTTCTTGCAGTCGTTCATGCCCAGCACCGGCCGACCCGACGTGGACTCCCTGCGCAACCTCAGCGCGGCCATCATCGTCGACCAGGAACGCATGGGAGCCAACTCGCGCTCGACCGTGGGAACGGCCACCGACGCCCACGCCATGCTGCGTATCGTCTACAGCCGGGCGGGCACCCCGCGCCTGGAACCCTCCAGCGTGTTCAGCTTCAACAACGCCGAGGGCATGTGCCTCGAATGTGAGGGGCTGGGGCGTACCGACCAGATCGAGCTGGAGGAACTCTACGACCGCGAACTCTCCCTGAACGAGGGCGCCATCACCGTCCCCGGTTACACGGTGGACAGCTGGTACTGGCAGGTGTTCGTGCACTCGGGGTTGCTGGACGCCGACAAACGCCTGGACGACTACACCGGCCAGGAGTGGAACACCTTCCTGTACGGACCCCTGACCAAGGTCAAGGTCGGCAAGAACTCCTTCTCCTACGAGGGCCTGGTCCCCAAGATCAAGCGGACCTACCTGGCCAAGGACCGCGACAAGATGCAACCGGCCCTGCGCGCCTTCGTGGAACGGGCCGTGGTCACCTCCACCTGCCCCGAGTGCGCCGGCACCAGGCTCAACGCCACCGCCCGCGAGGTCAAGGTGGCCGGGCGCACCATCACCGAGTGCGCCTCGATGCAGATCGACGACCTGGCCGCGTTCGTGCGCACCATCGACGACCCGGCCGTCAAACCGTTGGTGGACACCCTGGCCCACACCCTGGAGTCCCTGGTGGAGGTGGGGCTCGGCTACCTGAGTCTGGACCGGGAGTCGGGCACCCTGTCCGGAGGTGAGGCCCAAAGGGTCAAGATGGTCCGCCACCTGGGCTCCAGCCTCAGCGACATCACCTACGTCTTCGACGAGCCCACCGTGGGACTGCACCCGCACGACATCGAGCGGATGAACAACCTGCTCTTGGGGCTGCGCGACAAGGGCAACACGGTACTGGTGGTCGAGCACAAACCGGAGACCATCGCCATCGCCGACCACGTGGTGGACCTGGGCCCGGGCGCCGGTCCGCGCGGCGGCTCGGTGACCTACACCGGTGACGTGGCCGGGCTGCGCGCCTCGGGCACCCTCACCGGTCGTCACCTGGACCACCGGATTCGTCTCAAGGACGAGGTGCGCACCGCCACCGGGCACCTGCCCATCCGCGACGCGAACACCCACAACCTGCGGGATGTGTCCGTGGACGTGCCCCTGGGCGTGCTCACCGTGGTCACCGGGGTGGCCGGATCGGGAAAGAGTTCGCTCATCCACGGCGCGCTGCCCGCACACGAGGGCGTGGTGGTGGTCGACCAGTCGGCGATCCGAGGATCGCGCCGCTCCAACCCGGCCACCTACACCGGGCTGCTCGACCCGATCCGTACCGCCTTCGCCCGCGCCAACCAGGTCAAGGCCTCCCTGTTCAGCGCCAACTCCGAGGGGGCCTGCCCCGAATGCAAGGGCGCCGGGGTCATCTACACCGACCTGGCGATGATGGCCGGGGTGGCCTCCACCTGCGAGAAGTGTCAGGGGCGCCGGTTCAAGGACGAGGTGCTCCAGTACACGTTGCGCGGCAAGGACATCAGCCAGGTCCTGGCCATGTCGGTGGAGACCGCACGTGAGTTCTTCACCTCCGGTAACGCCCGCACCATCTTGGACCGGCTGCACGACGTCGGGCTGGGCTACCTGGGTCTGGGGCAGCCGTTGACCACCCTGTCGGGCGGTGAGCGTCAGCGGTTGAAGCTGGCGATCTCCATGGCCAAGCAGGGGGCGGTGTACGTGCTGGACGAGCCCACCACCGGGCTGCACCTGGCGGACGTGGACCGGTTGTTGGCGCTGCTGGACCGGCTGGTCCAGGACGGGAACACGGTGGTGGTGATCGAACACCACCAGGCGGTCATGGCGCACGCCGACCACATCATCGACCTGGGCCCGGGTGCGGGGCACGACGGTGGACGGGTCGTGTTCGAGGGTTCTCCGGAGCGGTTGGTGGACCAAGGCCAGACCCTGACCGCCCATCACCTGCGCGCCTACCTGCAACGTTAGCGGCCGGGTAACGGACGGGCCCGCCCCGAAGACCATGGTTCGCGGGGGCGGGCCCGTGCCCTTCGGTCAGCCCTCCAGAAGCTTCTTGAGGTCGCCCAGCCAGCGGCGCCAGTCGCCCTTCCACGCCGCGGCGCGCTCGGGGCCGCCGATGCGGGTGTGCTCGATGCCCACCAGGGACTTGCCCTGGCCCTTGGCCTGGAAGGTGGCGGCGATACGGGTGTCCTCGGGCAGGTCGGCGGTGAAGCGCTTGCCCGCCTTGGCGGTCCGCTCGTGAGCCACCACCCCCAGCCACTCCTGGCGCAGGGTGGGGTCGGCGAAGGCCTCGAACAGCCGCTCCACGGGCACATCGACGGTCTTGCTCGCGCTGGTGGCGAACCCGTCCTTCTTCTGCCCGGGTACGCGCAGGCCACGTTCCTGCTCGTAGGCGACCGTGACGGTCTGGGCGTACCAGTCCTGCACGCCGTGCTCTTGGACCAGGTGGGCGGCGATATCGGTGTGGGTGCGCGTGGTGGCCTGCCAGGAGTCCAACAGGGCGAACCACTCGTCGTAGCCGCGCCCGGTCGCCTGAGCCACCTTGTCGTCGGAGACCCGCCGGCGGATGGTGGCCGCACCGGTTCCGGTGGTGGTATCGGCGGTGGGCGCGGGGATTTCGGGTGCGGGGAGCAGATGGGCCCGAGCGGCGGTGTAGCTCTCGCCGGTCTTGTCCATCCGGGCGCGTACCCGCTGCTTGAAGGACTTGTTGCTGGTCATGACGGCTCCTGGCGGTCCGCGACGGCACCCACGCTCCCATCGCCCCGCCGGAAGGGTCGTCTTCGACCGGCCTCCCGAGAACTCCCAGGTCCCCTTTGCCTCCGCGAGGCCGACGGCGTGGGCGCCGGGGCCGGAGGTTGGGCGCGGGATCGCGCCACTTCCAAGTTACTGCGCTGAAGTGTTGGGCGCCACCCCTGGTCAGTGGGGGCGGTCGTAGACCAGGGTGTGCCGCCAGAACAGGCCGCGGTGGACGCGGGCCCCGGGCAGGTGACGGGCGGCCACGGCACGGATCCGGGCCAGGGTGTGCGGCGGTTCGGCGGTGGGCGCGCGCATGTGCGGTAGCGCGGCGGTGGCCGCCTTGGGGTGCTTGCACAGGCCGATCAGCGGGTTGAGCACCGCGGAGACCAGCCCGGTGACCAGGTCGGCGACGCCCTGTTCGCGGTGGTGGCCGACCACCACCAGGCGGCCTCCCGGGGCCAGGGCCTTCCGGAGCTGGGGGAGTGTCTGCTCCAAGGGCAGGTGGTGCAGGACCGCCACCAGGGTGATGGCATCCCACCGGGTGGTGGGGTCGCGCCGCTCCCATCCGGCCTGGAGGATGGTCACGCCCGGGGTGCGTGCGAAGCGTTCACGAGCGAGCGCGGCGGTGTCGGGGTCGGGTTCCAGGCCGCTGACCTCGGGAACCCGCCCGTGCAATCGCTCGATCAGGTTGCCGGTGCCGCACCCCACGTCCAGCACGCGGGTGGCGCCCGAGGCCACCACTCGACGCACCACCCAGGGCCCGTACCAGTCGTTGTGGCTCCACGGATGGCGCGCGTTGAACCGGGCCATGCGGTCGAGCAGCGACATACCGGTCACGATAGCGGCCCCTCAACCCCTCAAGAGCGTGGTCAGGCCCAGGCCGAGCCAGGCCGCGCCCAAGCCCAGGAACAGGTGGGCCGCGACGAAGACCAAAGCGCGCCGCCGGGCGCCGGTGCGCGCCAGCCGCACGGTCTCGTGGGCGAAGGTGGAGTAGGTGGTCAACGCCCCGCAGAACCCGGTGCCCAGCAGTGACAGCGCCTCGGGAGGTAGTGGCAGAGCCAACAGCGTGCCCATGATGAGGCTGCCGACCACGTTCACCATCAAGGTGCCCCAAGGGAAGGCCCGGCCCAGACGGCGTTGAAGCGCCAGGTCCACCAGGAACCGTGTGGGGGCGCCCAGGGCGGCGCCCAGGGCGGCGCCCAGGGCCACCAACAGGGCGCTCACGGATTCCTCCCGCCGCCGTGGGTGAGCAGCCGGTGGGCCAGGGCGGAGGCGGCCCAGGTCGCGGTGAGCGCACCGACCAGGGTCAGGGACAGGTAGGCCAGCGCCACCTGCGGGGCGCCGCGTTCCAGTGCGGTGACCACGTCCGTGGCGTAGGCGGAGAAGGTGGTGTATCCGCCAAGGAAGCCCACCCCCCAGAACGGGCGCACGTAGCGGCTGTGGAGCCACCGGTGCGCGATCAGTTCCATCAGCAGACCGATGAGCAGGCTGCCGGTGACGTTGACGGCCAGGATCGTCCAGGACACCCCCGAGGAGGTGGGCGGCCACAGGGTGTCCAGGCCGTGGCGGGTCAGCGCGCCCAAGGCCCCGCCGAGGGCGACGAAGGCGAGCACGGACCGAAGGCGGGCCGGTGCGGGTGGGGTCATGACCCCCATCCTCCACCCGGAGAGCACCTGATGGCGTCGGCGGACCCCGAGATCCGTGGCTCCTGCCCGAGCCGGGGGCGAGGGTCCGCTTCAGGGATGGGATCAGGGCTATCCCCGATGGTCTTCCGGCCGCCCGGGTAGGATTCTGGCCATGCGGTCAAAAAACGAGCCAGACGGTCAGAAGCGGTCCTTCATCGAGGAGGCCCGCAGGGCACAGATCATCGATGCGGCGGTGCGCACCATCGCCGAGGTCGGTTACCCGAACGCCTCCCTGGCTCGGATCGCACGGACGGCGCAGGTGAGCAAAGGCGTCATCTCCTACCACTTCGACGGCAAGGACGAGCTGATGGACCAGGTGGTGATAAGCGTCTACACCCAGATCGGGGAGGAGGTCGCGCCCCGGGTCCTGGCCGAGCAGAACATGGAACGTGCGCTGCGCACCCACGTGCGCGGCGTGGCCGAGTACGCGCTGGCCCATCGCGAGCGCATGACGGCACTGTCCCAGATCTTCCGGCACTTCCGTGACGCCCAGGGCGCCCCCCGCTTCGATGGGTCCCAACCCGAGGCGATCTACCAACCCATGGAAGAGCTCTACCGAGCCGGGCAGCGGAGCGGGGAGTTTCGCGAGTTCGACGTGCGGGTGATGGCGATCAGCCAACAGGCGACCATCGACGCCATGTTCGAGTACTGGCGGACACACCCCGACCACGACCTGCTCGCACACGCCGACGAACTGGGCGAACTCCTGGTCCGTGCGATTCGAGCCCCATGACCGTCACACCATAGTGACGAGGTCCCCATGGCACAGAACATCAGCCCATCCACCACCGGGGCGGCCGATCGGCCGTCCCGCCCCCGACTGTTCTACGTCGATCACCTCAGGGTGGTCCTGACGGTCCTGGTCGTGTTGCACCACGCGGCCATCACCTACGGCAACATCCCGGTGTGGTACCTGACGGAGCCGGCCCAAGACCCCTCCGGGGTGGCGCTGGACCTGTTCGTGCTCTTCAACCAGACGTTCTTCATGGGGATGTTCTTCCTCATCGCCGGGTACTTCGTGCCGGGTTCGATCGATCGGCGTGGGCGGCGCGGGTTCATGCGCGAACGCCTGGTCCGGTTGGGCGTTCCCCTGCTGCTGTTCCTGGTCTTGTTGCGGCCCTTGGCCATGATCCCGGCGTTCGGACAGGTGTTGGCCGCCGAACCCGACCTTCCGCTGTGGCTGCTGTACCTGCTCACCATCGACCCGGGCCCGATGTGGTTCGTAGAGGTGCTGTTGGTGATGAGCCTGGTCTATGTGCTGGTGCGCGGTGTGCGTGAGCGTCACTCCCGGCCCGCCCCGGTCGTGGCGCAGGTTCGGGAGCGAGGGCCGGTGCGCTGGCTGGTCCCGGTTCTGGTGTTCGCGGTGGGGCTGGCCCTGGCCACCTTCGCCTGGCGGTGGGCCTTCCCCGCGCCGTACTGGCCGGTGGTGGGGTTGCCCAGCCCCGGTTACCTGCCCCAGTACGTGGCCATGTTCACCGTGGGCGCGCTCGCCTACCGGGGTGACTGGTTGCACCGGTTGCCGGACCGGGCCGGGGTGGTCGGCGGGATCGCCGCGGCGGTGGCACTGCCCGTCATGGTCGTGTTCGTGACCGCTGCCCCGGGCACCGGTGCGTCCTTGGTGCATCTGGTGGCGGAGAACCTGTTCTCGGTGGGTTTGGTGCTGGCTCTGCTGGTCTTCTTCCGTCGGTTCCTGGCCCGGGACAACCGTGTGTGGCGGTTCCTGGGTGAGAACGCCTTCGCCGTGTACGTGCTGCACGCGGTGGTGCTGGTGTTGGTGGGCATGGCCCTGGGTGACTGGCAGGCCCCGGCGGTGGTCAAGTTCGCCGGCCTGGCCGCGTTGAGCGTGCCACTGACCTGGGCGTTGGCCGCCGGTGTGCGGGCCATCCCGGGGGTCGATCGGATGCTGTGAACGTGACTCCTCCCACCGCTGAAGCGGTGGGCTTCTCCTGCCACCACTCAGGCAACAGGAAGGACCAGCCCGGCCCTGATACCAACGTTGACCGCTCCCACCCGATCGGCGTGCTCTGTGTAGCCGCACTGGACACAACGGAACTTCTCCTGCGTCGGGCGGTTGTCCGCACTGGTGTGCCCGCACGATTGGCGTGGGCAGGTGCGCGACGTGTTGCGGGGGTCGACCGGGATCAACTCACGACCGGCGCTCTCAGCCTTGCGCGCGAGGATTCCCAGGAACACCCCCCAACCCGCATCGAGAAGGCTCTTGTTCAGCCCGGTCTTAGCACCGGCGTTGTTCGAAAGGAACCCACCCCGCTGTTCGGGATCGGGCTTGGGCGCGGGCTTCTTGGTCATACCCGCGATGTTGAGACGTTCGTGTGCGATCGCGTCGAACGAACGGATGAGGTCAAGCGCGACCTTGTGGTGGTGATCCACGCGTTGGCGCCGCACCTTCGCGTAAAAGCTGCTGACCCGGGCCTGTGTCGCACGGTGCTGACGCGTGCGGTTCTGCGCCTTGACCCGCTTGGGGAAGGCGGATAGGTCGCGCTGTGCCAGGGCCAGCTTCTGAGCCGAACGCGCGAGGAACCGGGGATTGTCAACGTGCTCACCCTCGCTCGTGGTAAGGAAGGAAGCCACACCCATGTCGATACCGGCCACGTGCCCGGTCGGCTCTAAGGGTTCGGCCTGCACCTGGTCGCAGGCCAAAACCACGAACCACCGTCCGCCCTCGCGCTTGACGCTGACCGTTTTCACACGCCCCTTGACCGGGCGGTGCTGGTGGACACGCACATGCCCCACACCCTGGAACCGCACACGGGTCACCGCGTCTTGGGGTGTGGAGTCCCACCGGCAGCCGTCGCCGTCCTTGGGAAAGACCACCGTGTCAAACCGGCCCACTCCACGGAACCGGGGATACCCGGGCTCGTGACCGGCCCTCACCCGCCTGAAGAACGCCTGAAAGGCCTTGTCCAGGCGCCGCAACGTGGCTTGCTGGGAGGAGAAGGACCATCGCCCCTGCCGCTCGGGATCAAACGCGCGGATCTCTTTGA
>NZ_JBSHJJ010000015.1:0-208376 GCF_053619415.1 Nocardiopsis sp. NPDC055551
CCTCCTTCCCCGCCGCGTGATTGTTGCCGCCCGCACCGCACGCGTCAAGGCAATGTCGGGTGCTCTGGCAGCGGTGTTGGTGGCCTTGACCCGTGCGGTGCGGGCGGCGGTTTGGCGGCTATCGGGGAAGGGGGGAGAGTGGTTGAGGTTCCAAGGGCCCTGTGGGCCTTCGGCCCACTCCGGCCGCAGCCGGCCGGATGCCTTCCCCTCCCTCTGGTGTCCTCGTGGGGCGCGTCGCCACTACGTGACGGGTCCGGTCACGAAGGGCCCGCTACAGGCCAGGCACGGGGCCGGGCGCGTCCCCGCGGTAGCCGGCTCTGGTCTTCACAGCGATGATCTTGCTCCTAGCGCCCATTTGGGCGCCCAACATGGCGTTACGGACAAGATCAAAAACAGGATCCCATTCGATTCCGGATTATGGATAACCCACAACAGGGACCAATTCATGGTAGGCATGTCGGCTCCAGAATTCGGTTAATAAACTGGAGGGTGGGCCTGTCATTTCCTGGGGTGTTCGCATATAATCAGAGTATGAGCTTTCCTCCCCACACACCGCGCCCGACTGGGAACACCCCGGTCGATAAGGCGATGGCGGGTGCGCGGGAGATGGCGGTGGAGTTCTCCGGCCGGGATATCCCGTTCGGGTGTGAAGCCGATGTGCTCGCACAGTTCGGCCGGCTCAATGGGGAAGTCGACCGGATCCGCTATGGGATGCTGCCCGCCCTGGCCCGCATGGAGGCCACCGGCGCCCTGTTGGAAGAGGGCGGCCAGCGCAGTATCCAGGCGTGGATCACCCACCAGTGGGGGACCTCTCCGGCCGAGGCCAAGAGCCTTGCCACCCTCGCCCGAGCGTTGTACCAGCAGCAGTTGCCCCTGGTGGAAGAAGCCTTCCAGAACGAGGCCCTGTCGCTGGGTGAGGCGTGCGCGATCGCGACCTCCACCGAAAAGGCCACCACCGAGTGGGCGAAGGTCCTGGAAACGGCGGATGAGGAATTCCGTGCCCAGCGTCCTTCGGTGGAGGGGTTTCGGTCCCGGTTGGAATTCGGGCTGATCGGTTTCAAGGCCGAGTGCCCGCAGGCTTCGGTGCGCCAGTTGCGGGACGCGGCGAAATGGTTCGTGGCCCGCCTGGACCCCGATAAGGCCGACCGGGACTATGACGAAACGTTCGAGAACCGGGGCGCCCAATTCTCGCCCACGTTCGAGTCCGGGTTTTTGTTGCGGATGTGGGGGCCGGGGGCCGATAACGAGCTGATCCAGGCCGCTCTGCAGGCTTACACGCAGCCGTATGGGCCGGAGAACGCGGCGATGCCGAAGCATCAGCGCACCTATGACGCGATGATGCGCATCTTCGAGACCGCTCTGACGCATCGGGGTTGCTCCAGTCTGAGCCGCCAACCTCTGGCGACCCTCAACATCACCGTCCCCCTCACACGCTTCCTGGGCGATGAGACGGCTGAACCCGCCGTCACCGAGGACGGTGTGGTCATCCCCGACCAGATGGTGGCCCGTCTGACCCCCGACAGTTGGTTGCGCCGGTTCGTGACCGACGAACAGGGCCGCACCTTGTTGGATGTGGGGCGTAAGCAGCGGTGCGCTCCGGATCCGGTGCGCCAGGCGGCGGGGTTCAAGAAGCCCTACTGCGAGTGGCACGAGGGTTGTGATGTGCCGCGTAGTTGGTCGCAGTACGACCACATCGTCCCCTTCTCCCACGGCGGGGTCACCAGCGCCGAGAACATGCAGGTGTTGTGCTCGACCCATAACCGGCTTAAGCACCGGTTGCAGGCCAAGGTGAATCGGCAGATCTGGGAGCACCACCACGCCCAGAACCGCCAGGAAGCGGGAAAGGAAGCCGGGTCGGGGGATGGGGAGGGGGAGCCGGCCCCAGCCACTGTCCTCTAACCACCACCATCCGCTTCCACGACCATGCGTTTCCGCCAGGTGGAACACCACCCCGCCGCGACCACCCCGAGATCACCCCCGGTTGGGTGTCAGAACCCAAGGGCCCTGTGTCCTGTGGGGATATCGGTATGTCCCCGCCGCGAACCCCCTACCCGGAGTCATATCCCGGGGCCGGAGCGGCTCCCGTTGGGGGTCTCGGCGCCACTGCCACCCCTGGTACCGGCCCACCGGCACCATCAACCCCGTGTTGTCTCTCCATCATGATGATCTTGTCCGTAGCGCCATGTTGGGCGCCGAACATGGCGCTACGAGCAAGATCATCGCCAAAGGGGCGCCGGTGCCGGCCACCGCGGGGACGCGGCTCGCCACCCGTCCCACCTGTAGCGGGCCCTTCGTGACCGGGCCCGTCACGTAGTGGCGACGCGGCCCACGAGGACACCAGAGAGAGGGGAAGGCATCCGGCCGGCCACGGCCGGACCGGGCGAAGCCCGGGGCCGTTGGGACCTCAACCACTCTCCCCCCTTCCCCGATAGCCGCCAAACCGCCGCCCGTGCCGTACGGGTCAAGGCCACCCACCACGCTGATGCGCAACTCAACATCGCCTTGACGCGTGCGGTGCGGGCGGCAACAATCACGCGGCGGGGAAGGAGGGAGAACCCACCCCCACCCCGCCCAACCACCCCAAAGAGCCAGAAAACCGAGGCGCCCCACCAACACACCCCACACCCGCCCCGTGAACCGGAGGACCCACCGCCGGCGCCCCGCGTTTTGTTCCCCGCGCCCCGCGTCTTGCTCCCCGCGCTCCGCTCCGCTCCCGCTTCCCGCGCCCTACCCTCACCTCCCCCCCGCCCACGTACCGACCCGGGCCGGAGAGTCAGCGGACCACGTCCACCCAGACCATGCGGTGGTCCGAGCTCGGGAACGGGTAGTCGCCGGTAAGCCGGAACAGAGGGTCGTCCACGGTCGGCCAGAACACCCCCGACGCGCGGGCCGGCAGCGAACGCGAGGGCAGCACGTAGTCGACCCGCAGGTTGCCCGGACCCGGCTCGTCCACGAAGTCCGCGCTGTCCAGCTCCGGGTCGCCCATCTGGTCGTCGTTCGCGGCGCCCTGCCGCTCGGCCGCGCCGCGTCCGCCCTGGCTGGAGGGGCGCACGTCCACGATGTCCCGGTGCTCCAACAGCTGAGTCATGGCCTCGGGATGCCCGTCGCCGTCGTTGGGGTCGGCGTTGAGGTCTCCGGCGATCACGAACCGGGCCCCCGGCGCCAACCCGCCTCGCACCCCAGCGTCGTCGTAGACGTAGTCGGCGGCGCGGGGACGCACGTAGTCGGCCCAGAATCGGATCTCGTCGTGGTTGCGGGCCACGTTGCGCTTCTCGGGGCCGTCGAAGGTCGGCGGCGTGGGGTGACTGGCCAACAGGTGCACGGGTCGTCCCCGCCCGGTGTCGATGGGGAGATCCCAGTGGCTCTTGGAGGACAGTCGCAGCACTTCCAGGGCCTCCTCCGAGTAGTAGGACTCGCCCGTCTCGGGGTCGGTGGGAAGCAGCGCGTTCGGCATGTCCGCCCAGCGGAAGGTCTGGAAGGTGCGCACCTCCTCGGTGACGATCGGGTACTTGGACAGCACCGCCATGCCGTACTGGCCGGGGAAGACGCCGTACCCGAAGGCGTCCTCGGCGTACTCGGGGGTTCCCGGCTCGGTCACGGCCTCACCGTCGCCGTTGAGGTCCACTCCTGAGGCCACACCGGTGTTCACCGGGGCGTTGTACACGTACGGGTAGTCGATGGGGTCGGCGCCGTTCTGTCCCACGGACAGGTAGTTGTCCTGGAACCGCCGCAGCCCCACGCCCTCCTCGTCGTGGTCGAACTCGTTGACCAACAGCACGTCGGGCCGCGCGTGCTGGATGATCTCGGCGACGTTGCGGGCCTGGTCGCTGTCGGGTGAGGCCAGTTCCTCGGCGAGCATCCCCTCCTCGGGGCGCTCCAGAGCGGTGTTGAAGGTCGCGAAGCGAACCTCGTGCTCACCGGGCGGGGCGGGGATCGACGGCGACTCCGCTCCGGCGGCGGGCATCGCCACCAGGGCGGAGGCCGCCAGAACGAGAGTGGCGGTGGAAGCGATGCGACGGGGCGTCTTGGTCACGGAGATGGTCCTCTCAGCGGGGGTTCGCGCGCCGGAGCGTAACAGGGGATCGTGTCCGAACGGTGTACCACCGTCGTCCGAACGACACCGAAATCCCCTTGGCTAACCCTCCCCACCCTGTTCGAATGGAGTCCCCATGGCACACAAGGAACCCAACCTCCCCTTCCGCTGGAACATCCCCGGGGGAGACCGCACCGGCTCCCTCACCGAAGGCATCGACTACGACCCCACCCACGTCGACGAACTCGCCGAGTGCGCGGCCAAGGTCCTGGCACGCAGCGCGGACGGTGACCTCTACTTCGTCGGACGCTCCCCGGACAGCGTGTACGACCTGCTCACCGGGGTGCTCGCCGATACCTCCCACCACACACGGCTGCACCGCCTGCCGTTGTCCCTCTACGGTCTCGACGGCGAGGACCTGACCCCCGACGAACGCGCCCAGTTGCGCGTCAACCTCGACGCGACCGGGATCAGCCCGCAGACCCTGGCCGCCCGCGACCGCCCCGTGGTCTTCACCGACCTGGTCGCGCGCGGTTCCACCTTCGGCAACCTGCACCACCATCTACGCGACTGGATCGACGACGAACGGGCCGCCTGGAACGTGATCCGCCACAGGGTCCGCTACCTCGGCATCACCTCCCGCGAGAAGACCAGCCCCAATACCTGGCGCTGGCAGCAGCACGCCGAGTGGACGAACGACCTGCCGCCCAGTTCCGTACGCAACGTGTCCATCGGTGGATTTCTCTGGAGTCACCTGGGCAACTCCCAACCCAAGACCGAGGACTCCTTCCGGCGCACCCGCTGGTCCGACCCCGCCGTCACCCGACCCCGCCACGACGAGAGGGCCCGGCAGGGGCTGGCCGACGCGCTGAGCTGCCACGAACACGGACGCACCCGCCGGGTCCGCTCCCTCGTCCACCGCGTCCTGACCGGCGAACCGGCCTTCCGCGACCCCTGGCTACGCACCCTCGCCCACGACCTCCGAGCCTCCAAGGGGACCTCACGACCCTGACCCGCGGCGGGACTCGGGAAGCGGTTCCGGATCGACCCGGGAGACGTGCGCGGAGACCTCTCCAGGGCGGCGCCCCCGAAGGGCCGTCCCCACGCGCACCTGGCGGCCCCGACCCCCGACGCATCGCGAGCTTCCCCGGGCCGGGCCCGGCGCACCGATACGGGCCCGGTTCGTTGTCCACAGGTGTCCCCGAGAGTCACAGGGAAGTCGTAGTCTCAGGAGTCACCACCCGTCCGTCTACCCGCCTGGGGGCACACGCGTCATGGCCGACTCCTTCGCACATCTGCACGTCCACACCGAGTACTCGATGCTCGACGGGGCGGCGAAGTTGAAGCCGTTGTTCAAGGAGGCGGCGCGGCTGGAGATGCCGGCCGTGGCCATGACCGACCACGGCAACATGTTCGGCGCCTACGAGTTCTACCAGCAGTCCAAGGGCACCGGGGTCACCCCCATCATCGGTATCGAGGCCTACGTGGCACCCGAGTCGCGCTTCCACAAGAAGCGGGTGTTCTGGGGGCGCTCCAACAGCTCCGACGACGCCTCGGCCGAGGGCGGCAAGGACATCTCCGGTGGTGGCCGCTACCTGCACATGACGATGCTCGCCGAGAACGAGCAGGGCCTGCGCAACCTGTTCCGGATGTCCTCGCTGGCGTCCATGGAGGGCTACTACATGAAGCCCCGCATGGACCTGGAGCTCATGCAGGAGTACAGCGAGGGCGTCATCGTCTCCACCGGCTGCCCGTCGGGTGGTGTGCAGACCCGGTTGCGGCTGGGCCAGGAGAAGGAGGCCATCGCCTACGCGGCGGGGCTGCAGGACATCTTCGGCAAGGACAACGTGTTCCTGGAGCTGATGGATCACGGGGTGCCGATCGAAAAGGAGGTCCGTGACGGTCTGCTCAGGGTCGGCCGGGAACTGAACATCCCGCCGCTGGTGACCAACGACTCCCACTACGTGTACGAGTCCCAGGCCTCGGCGCACGACGCCCTGCTGGCGGTGGGTGTGGGCAAGAACCTGGACGACCCCACCCGGTTCCGGTTCAACGGCTCGGGTTACTACCTCAAGTCCGGTGACGAGATGCGCGGACTGCTCAACTTCGACGAGTGGGCCCAGGGGTGCAAGAATACCCTGCTCATCGCGGAGCGGGTCGACCCGAGCGCCTACGACAACGTCTTCGCCCACCGTGACCTGATGCCGGTCTACCCCGTCCCCGAAGGCGAGACCCAGGCCTCCTGGCTGGCCAAGGAGGTGGAGCGCCGCATCCCGGTGCGCTACCCGAACGGGGCCACGGACGAGGCGCGTTCCCGCATCCAGTACGAACTGGGCATCATCAACGAGATGGGCTTCCCCGCCTACTTCCTCGTGGTCGCCGACATCTGCGACTACGCCCGGGAGAACGGCATCGCGCTGGGCCCGGGCCGTGGCTCGGCCGCCGGTTCGATGATCGCCTACATGTTGGGCATCACCGACCTGGACCCCTTGGACCACGGTCTGCTGTTCGAGCGGTTCCTCAACCCCGAACGTGTGTCCATGCCCGATGTCGACCTGGACTTCGACGAACGTCGGCGCGGGGAGATGATCGAGTACGTCACCCGCCTGTACGGCGAGGAGCGGGTGGCGCAGATCCTGACCTTCGGCACCATCAAGGCCAAGGCCGCGATCAAGGACTCCACCCGCATCCTGGGCATGCCCTACTCCACGGGCGACCAGATCACCAAGGCGTTCCCGGCTCCGGTGGGCGGCAACGAGATTCCGCTGGACGCGGTGTACAACACCGACCACGAGCGTTACGGCGAGACGACCGAGCTGCGCAACCTGGTCGACAACGACCCGCAGGTCAACAAGGTGATGGAGACCGCTCGGGGTATCGAGGGTCTGACACGTGGCACGGGTGTGCACGCGGCGGGCGTCATCCTGTCCAAGGAACCGTTGCTGGACGTCATCCCGCTGCACAAGCGTGACGCCGACGGCGCCATCATCACGGGCTTTCCCTACCCTCAGTGCGAGGACATGGGTCTGCTCAAGATGGACTTCCTCGGCCTGCGCAACCTGACGATCATGGACGACGCGGTCAAGAGCATCAAGGAGGCCGACGGCGTCGACATCGACCTCGGAAAGCTTCCGCTGGACGACCCGAAGACCTACAAGCTCCTGGCCAGGGGGGACACGCTCGGTGTGTTCCAGCTGGACGGCGGCGCGATGCGCAACCTGCTCAAGCGGATGGAGCCGAAGGCGTTCGGTGACATCACCGCCGTGCTCTCGCTGTACCGACCCGGTCCGATGGCGGCCAACGCCCACAACGACTACGCGGACCGTTCCAACGGCCGGCAGGAAGTCACGGCGATCCACCCCGAGCTCAAGGACGCCCTGGAGGGCATCCTCGGTGAGACGTATCACCTGATCGTCTACCAGGAGCAGATCATGGCGATCGCCCAGCAGTTGGCCGGGTACAGCCTGGGCGGCGCCGACCTGATGCGTCGGGCGATGGGAAAGAAGAAGAAGGAGGCCCTGGAGAAGGAGTTCGAGAAGTTCTCCGCGGGCATGATCGAGAAGGGCTTCTCCCGGGAGTCCATGCAGGCGATCTGGGACGTCATGCTCCCGTTCGCCGGTTACGCGTTCAACAAGTCGCACGCCGCCGGATACGCCCTCGTCGCGTACTGGACCGCCTACCTCAAGGCCAACTACCCCGCCGCGTACATGGCCGCGCTGCTGACCTCGGTCAGCGACGACAAGGACAAGATGGCGGTGTACCTGGCCGAGTGTCGGGCCCAGGGAATCAAGGTGCTGCCGCCCGACGTCAACGAGTCGGGTCTGCGCTTCACCCCGGTGGGCTCCGACATCCGCTTCGGTATGGGCGCGGTCCGCAACGTGGGCGCCAACGTGGTCAACTCCGTGGTCAAGACCCGGACCGAGAAGGGCAAGTACACCTCCTTCACGGATTTCCTGTCCAAGATCGAGCTGGCCGCCTGTAACAAGCGGGTGATCGAGTCGCTGGTCAAGGCCGGTGGGTTCGACTCCCTGGGGCAGCCGCGTAGGGAGCTGTACCGCCACCACGAGATGGCGGTGGACGGCATGATCAGCTCCAAGAAGCAGGAGGCGAACGGCCAGTTCGACCTGTTCGGTGGCGGGGACGACGACGGTGACTCCACCCCCATCGGGTTGAACATCCAGTGGGGCGACGAGGAGTGGGACCGCAAGACCAAGCTGGCCTTCGAGCGGGAGATGTTGGGTCTGTACGTGTCCAGCCACCCGTTGGCCGGGGCCGAGCGGGTGCTGGCCCGCTCTCGGGACACCTCCATCGCGCAGATCGTCGCCGGCGACCTGGGACGGGAACGCGGTGAGGTGCGCATCTCCGGGTTGATCTCCAAGGTGGACAAGCGCACCAACAAGGCCGGTAACCAGTGGGCGATCGCCACGGTGGAGGACCTGGACTCCTCGATGGAGGTGTTGTTCTTCCCCAAGACGTATCCGCTGTACGTGGAGGCGTTGCTGGAGGACACCGCGGTCACGGTCAAGGGCCGGCTCAACGACCGTGACGGTACCTGGTCGATGTTCGCCTCGGAGATGTCGATCCTGGACATCTCGCACATCACCGAGGGGGAGCCCCCGGTCCTGCTCACCTTGGACGAGAAGCGACTCTCCCCGGACCTGGTGGGCGACCTGCGCCAGATCCTGAGCACTCACAAGGGCGAGACCCCGGTGCGGGTCCGCGTGGACAACCCGGTGCGTTCGCGGATCTACGCGCTGGAGAACTACTCGGTGCGGATCTCCCCGGAGTTCAACGGTGAGGTGAAGAGCCTGCTGGGGGCGTACTCGGTCGACTACTGACCAGGCGGAACCCGCCACGCTCCGTGGAGCACCGGCCCTCGTGTGTCACGGCACACGGGGGCCTTATCGGCCGACGGAGCCGTCGGCCAACTCCCGGAGCAGGTCCAGGTGTCCGTTGTGGCGGGCCGTCTCCTCGACCATGTGGTTGAGCACCCAGCGCAGGGTGGTCCGTCCCGGGCCGCCCTGGAGGACGTGGCGGGAGGAGTTGCCCAGCTCCAGATGGGAGGTGATCTCTCGGGAGCGTTCGCACTGGCGTTCGTAGTCGGCCAGTAGTTCGTCCAAGGGAAGCCGGGCGCCGACCCGGAACTCACCGTCGGGGTCCAGGGTCGAGTACGGCGCCACGTCGGGTTGATCGAGCATCACCACCTCGAACCAGAACGCTTCCATCCAGCGCAGATGCGACACGATCCCACCGATCGTGGTCATCGGCGAGGACGGGATCGGAGCGGCCGAGGACAGGGCCGGGTCCAGGCCCGCGCACTTGAGGTGCACGGTGGAGCGGTGCCACTCCAGCCAGGACGACAGCATCGTCCGCTCGTCCGCCGCCATGGGAGGATCGACACGTTTGGGCAGGGCCACGGGACCGCTCTTGTCGTACATGCGGGTATTGTCCTTCGGGTCGTGACCGGGTATCCACTGGTTTTCGGCAGGTCCGGGACACGAAGGGGGCAGACAGGGTGAAGACGGAGGGCGGCCGTTCCGGCGCGTCGAGGGTGGGGCGCGGATTGGCCGTGGCCGCGGCGGTGTTCGGCGCGACGGCGCTGCTCGGGGCGCTCCTGGGCCCGTTGTGGTGGTGGCTCGCCCCCCGCCCGGAGGTGACCGCGCTGGGCGAGGGCGAGGTCTTCGCCGGCGCCACCGAGGAGGTCTTCGCGGGTGAGGGCTACTTCGTCCTCATCACCGCGCTGGCCGGTATCGTCACCGGTTACGCCTGCTACATGATCCAGTTCGGACTGTCCGAGCGGCGTGAGCAGGACCTTCGGCTCCCGCTGCTGTTGGTGGGCTTCCTGGGCGCCGTCGTGGGCAGTGCCCTGGTCTGGCGGATCGGTGTCGCGTTGGACGCCCCGGCCCGGGAGGTGCTCCTGGCGGCCGAACCCGGTGACACCGTCACCGGCGCGCTCCAGCTCCAGGCCCTGGCCTTCCTCATCGTGTGGCCCTTCGTGCACGTGCTGCAGTACGGGCTGCTGGACGGAATCAGCCTGCTGCGCTCCGATCAACCCGGCGTTCCCGAACCGCTCCGTGAGCCCGAACCCGAACCTGACCGCGAACCCGGGCCCGACCGCGAGGGCCGGCTTCCCTGATCGTGCTCACAGGCGCTGGACGGAGCCCTCGTACATCGCGTCGAGCAGTTCGGCGTACTTCTCCTCCACCGCCCGGCGGCGCATCTTCAGACTCGGCGTGATCTCACCGGCCTCCACCGTCAGCGGGCTCGGCAGGATCGTGAACTCCTTGACGGACTCGTGCCGGGGCAGGTTCTCGTTCAACTCGTCGATGGCCTCCCCGACCATGGTCCGAACCTTGGGCTCCCTGGTCAGACCGTCGTAGTCGAGCGCGCCCAGCCCGTTGGCCTCGGCCCACGCGTCGATCGACTCCGGGTCCAGGGCCACCAGGGCCACGCAGTAGGGTCGCCGGTCGCCGTGCACGACCAGGTTGCTCACGTACGGGCACAGTGACTTGAATCGGCTCTCGATGCCCTGCGGCGCCACGAACTTGCCGCCGGAGGTCTTGATCAGTTCCTTCTTGCGGTCGGTGATCCGCAGACGCCCGTTCTCCAGCGCGCCGATGTCACCGGTGGCGAACCAGCCGTCCTCGGTGAGCACGGCCTCGGTGGAACCGGACAGGTTGTGGTATCCGCGCATGACGCCCTGGCCGCGCAGCAGCACCTCGCCGTCCTCGGCGATCCTGACCTCGGTTCCGGGCAACGGCAGCCCCACCGTTCCGAAGCGCACCTCACCGGGCCGGTTGAGGAAGGCGCCCGCGGAGGTCTCGGTCAGCCCATAGCCCTCCAGGATGGTGATCCCCGCGCCGTAGAAGAACCGGCCGATCTCCGGGGCCAACGGCGCGCTGCCGGAGACGAAGAAACGCAGTCGGCCACCGAAACGGGCCCGCAGTCTGGCGAACACCAGACGGTCGGCCACCTTGTGCTGGGCCGCCAGCACCCCGGTGGGTTCCTTGCCCGTTTCACGGAGCCGGGCCACCCGATCGCCCACGCCCACCGCCCACTTGAAGACCCGGTACTTGGCGGCGCCGCCCTCCTTGGCCTGTAGGACGACCTTGTTGTAGACCTTCTCGAAGATGCGGGGGGCCGCCGCCATGAAGGTCGGCCGCACCACGGCGAGGTTGTCGACGATCTTGTCCACGCGTCCGTCCACGGCGGTGCGAAACCCCAGCCGCAACTGGGCGACCTGCATGACCTTGCCGAAGGCGTGGGCCAGGGGCAGCCACAAATACTGCACGTCGTCGATGGTCAGCATCTGCCGACCCCGGGCGCTCATCTCCTGGTCCAGGATCTCCAACGCCTGTGCCTCGTACAGCCAGTTGGAATGGTCCAGGCGCACGCCCTTGGCGCGGCCGGTCGTACCCGAGGTGTAGATCAGGGTGGCGAGGTCCTCGGGTTCGACGGCGGCGACGAGTTCGTCGAAGAGTTCGGGCCGCTCCGCGTGGAGTTGGGCGCCGTGCTCGGCCAACTCGGCCAGGCCCATGACCCAGTCGTCGTCGCCTCCCGCGTCACCCTCGAACGCGATCACCTTGGACAGCCCGGGCATGGCGGCGCGCTGCTCCCGGAGCTTGGCGACCTGTTCGTCGTCCTCGGCGAAGGCCACCAGGCTGCCGGAGTCGGAGACGATGTAGGCGCAGTCCGGCGGGGTGGAGCCGGGATAGATGGTGGTGGAGGCGCCGCCGGCGCACAGGATCGCCAGGTCGGCCAGGATCCACTCGATCCGGGTGCTGGAGACGATCGCGCAGCGCGCCTGTGAGGTCAGGCCGAGGGAGTGCAGGCCCAGGGCCAGGTCGCGCACACGGTCGCGGGTCTGGTTCCAGGTGAGGCTCTTCCAGGTTTCGGGACCACCACCGGGGGAGGGGACGGGGTGGCTGAACGCCTCCCGGTCGCCGGATCGGGCGACGCGGGAGGCGAACATGTCGGGGACGGACCTGTAGGGGGATGAGAGGTTGCCCATTTCACAAAGCTACCGCCGGGTAGGGGGGTGGGCAACAGCCTGTGGCCGAATGTGCCGGGGTCCATGGACCTCTGTGTCACAGCGGAATCCGCTGTGTGCGGCACCTCACCTCAGTCCGATGAGATGGGTGCGGTGATCGCCTCGGTCAATCGGATCAGATCGGCCGGGGCCAACTCCATTTGCAGGCCACGCCGCCCCGCCGACACGTACACCGCGGCCAGGGCGGTGATCGAGGAGTCGATCACCGTGCGCAGCCGTTTGCGCTGCCCCAGCGGGCTGATGCCGCCTCGCACGTACCCGGTGATCTTCTCGGCTCTGGCCGGTTCGGCCATGGTCGCCCTCTTACCGCCGACCGCCATGGCCAACGCCTTGAGGTCCAGCGAACCGCTCACCGGGACCACCCCGACGGTGAACACCCCGTCCACCTCGGCCACCAGGGTCTTGAACACCTGATGGTGCGGCACCCCGATCGCGTCCGCCGCGTAGGCCCCGTAGGAGTGGCCGTCGCCATCTCCGTCGACCTCGTAGGGGTGCAGGGTGTAGGTGGTCTTGGTCCGTCCCGCCGCCACGGTCGCGGGCGTGGCTTTTCCACTCATCGGCTACCTGGGCTTTCCACTGGTCTATGGCTTGCGGGCAGGCTAGCGCAACACGTGCCCGGATTCGACGGGCACACTAATTGAAGGAGACCCCGTTGTTGAGGAAGGGGCCCGCCGGCAGGTTCGGCAGGGTGGGGGCGGCCACGATCCGGTTCTCCCGACGCAGGAAACGCGCGGCCACGGCCAACCGGGTCGCGCCGTCCTCGGCCTCCAACAGGCGCTGCTTCTCCGCCGGGTCCAGCACGATCGAGGCGGCCACCGCGTGGGACAGCGCGATGGGGTCGCGTGGCAGGTCGCGGGAGGTCTCCGGGGCCATGCCGATCTCGGACAACCGCCCCCGGTAGACCTCGTACAGGTCCAGCACCCGATCGGCGTGTTCCTTGGCGTCCGGCCCCAGGGCCTCGGGGAGCAACGACACCGATGCGGTGGAGTAGTCGTCGGTCCCGAAGGTGTCGACCTCCGACAGGTCGATGACGCGGAACCGGGTGCCGCCCTCGACCACCAGGTCGTAGCGGCCGTCCTCGTAGGTGCGTACGTCGCGCACCACCGCGGTGCATCCCACGGCGCTCACCACCGGAAGCGAGGGCGAACGCGTGTGCTCGACGGTGTGCGGCACCCCGGTGTCGGCACCGCCGGCGCCCTGACCGGACTCGCTCGCCACCTCGTGGCCCAGCTCGATCCACACGACACCGAAACGGGCCGGTCCGCGTTCACGGCCACCGGCCTCACCCCCGGCCATCGTGGGTCCGAGCAGTTCCGAGACCAGCTTCCGGTACCGCTTCTCGAAGACGTGCAGGGGGATCGTCATCCCCGGGAACAGCACGGTGTTCAGTGGGAAGATCGGCAGAGCCTCAGGCATGTCCCCAGTATGCCCCCGACGGGCCACATGGCGACGCCCCGCCCGGGGCCCGGGCGGGGCGTGTGTTCACGCCGGGCGTCGTGGGTCAGGACACCGTGGGGCCGGCGGTACCGGGCGCGCCCTGGCTGCCGTTGTCCTCACTGGGCATGTCGCGGGCCACGAAGGTCTCCACGTCGAACAGGTTGCCGTTGGAACGGTCCACGACGTTGAGGAGGGTCGACATCTTGGCGACCTCCTCGACCTGCTCCTGGATGAACCACTGCAGGAACTGTTCGCCCGTGTAGTCCTCTTCGTCACGGGCCACCTTGGCCAGGTATTGGAACTGGTCGCTCACCTCTCGCTCCTGACGCAGGGCCAAGGCGACAAGGTCGCGGGAGACGGCGAAATCCGTCTCGATCGCGTCGACACCCGGTAGGGCGAACGTCACGTCGTTGTCGAGTAGGTACCGCACGAGCATCATCGCGTGGTCGCGTTCCTCAAGGGACTGCTCGTAGAAGACCCGGGCCAACTGGGGCAGGTCCTGGTCGTCGAACCAGGCGGCGATCGCCACGTACTGGTGCGAGGCGGTGAACTCGTGCCGGACCTGGTCGACCAGGAGTCGGTGGAACTTGGAAAGGCCGCTATCGCCGGAAGAGTTGGAATTCATGGTTCTACGATAACGCATTAGAATGCATTTTGTGAAACACGAGAAACGGTTCGGGTGTTTGTTAGGCAAGCCTTTCAAAAGATTAATCAGGTAAGGTTGTCCAAAGTTAGGTGACGCTTATCAGGGGATTGTTCGGCGGTTTTATGCGGCCTTGGGTCGTGAAGTCCGCCCGGCCGGGTTCATGCCGGTCGGGCGGGTGTGGTGTCCATCATTCGGACACCACCGCCCACCGGTCGGGTCGGGCCCCCTAGACTGGAGTGGTGATCAGTCGAATCGACCTCCGAGGTTCCACAGGCGACCCGCGCGACGCACTTCCGCGCGCCGAAATGGATGTGGCCGACGCCACCGAACGCGTCCGCCCCATCGTCGAAGACGTACGCCATCGTGGAACCGAAGCGCTGATCGAACTCACCGAACGCTTCGACGGCGTCCGGCTCACCGATGTCCGCGTCCCCAAGGACGTCATCGAGAGCGCCCTGGTCGACCTCGACCCCGCCGTGCGCGCCGCGCTGGAGGAGTCCATCCGTCGCGCACGCAAGGTCCACGCCGCCCAGCGCCGCACCGACCACACCACCCAGGTCGTCCCCGGCGGCACCGTCACCGAGAAGTGGATGCCCGTCGAGCGGGTCGGCCTCTACGTCCCGGGCGGCCGCGCCGTCTACCCCTCCAGCGTCATCATGAACGTGGTCCCCGCCCAGGAGGCGGGGGTGTCCTCCCTCGCGGTCACCTCACCGCCCCAGAAGGACTTCGGCGGGCTGCCCCACCCGACCATCCTCGCCGCCTGCGCCCTGCTCGGCGTCGACGAGGTCTACGCGGTCGGCGGCGCCCAGGCCGTGGCGATGTTCGCCCACGGAACCGAGGACTGCCGCCGCACCGACATGGTCACCGGCCCGGGCAACATCTGGGTCGCCGCCGCCAAACGCCTGCTCAAGGGCGTCATCGGCATCGACGCCGAGGCCGGACCCACCGAGATCGCGATCCTTGCCGACCACACCGCCGACCCCGACTACGTCGCCGCCGACCTCATCAGCCAGGCCGAACACGACGTCGTCGCCGCCTCCGTCCTGGTGACCCCGGACGAGGCCCTGGCCGAGAAGGTCACCGAACGCCTCGCCGAACGCGTGGCCGCCACCCGGCACGGCGAACGCGTCCGGGAGGCCCTCTCGGGTCCGCAGTCCGGCATCGTCCTGGTCGACGACCTCGACCACGGGCTGGCCGTCGTGGACGCCTACGCCGCCGAGCACCTGGAGATCATGACCGCCGACGCCCCGGCCCTGGCCGACCGGGTGCGCAACGCCGGCGCCATCTTCGTGGGCGACCACAGCCCGGTCTCCCTGGGCGACTACGCGGCCGGCTCCAACCACGTGCTGCCCACCGGCGGCTGCGCCTGCCACACCGGTGGCCTGAGCGTGCAGACCTTCCTGCGCGGGGTGCACGTGGTCCACTACGACCGTGACGCGCTGGCCGACGTCGCCCACCACGTCATCACCCTGGCCGAGGCCGAGGACCTGCCCGCGCACGGCGAAGCCGTCGCCGCCCGCATGGACCACGACCCGAACCGGGACTGAGAACACCGACGCACCCGACGGAAGGACGTGCGGAGCCGGTCACACCGAAACCGCCCGCCCCTCCCACGACCCACCACGAGCGTGAAACCAGTGAGCTTCACCCTGAACGACCTGCCGTTGCGCGACGACCTGCGCGGGCGCTCGCCCTACGGTGCCCCGCAGTTGGACGTGCCGGTGGTCCTCAACACCAACGAGAACCCGCACGCGCCCTCATCGGCCCTGGCCAAGGCGCTGGCCGACGCCGTCGCCGGCACCGCCCTGGGTCTGAACCGCTACCCCGACCGGGACGCGGTCCGACTACGCGAGGGCCTGGCCGCCTACCTCGGCCACGGACTGACCTCGGACCATGTCTGGGCGGCCAACGGATCCAACGAGATCCTCCAGCAACTACTCCAGGCCTTCGGCGGCCCCGGCCGCACAGCCATGGGCTTCGAGCCGTCCTACTCGATGCACCCGATCATCTCCCGGGGCACCGGGACCGGATGGGTCTCGGTGCCGCGCGACGCCGACTTCCGGGTCGACGTCGACGCCGCCCTGGCCGCGATCGCCGAACACGCGCCCAGCGTCATCTTCCTGACCTCACCGAACAACCCCACCGGAACCGCTCTGGAAACGGACGCCATCGAGCGCATCGCCCAGGCGGCCCCCGGCGTGGTGGTCGTGGACGAGGCCTACGCCGAGTTCCGCCGCGAGGGCACCCCCAGCGCCCTCACCCTCCTGGCGGAAAACCCCCGGATCATCGTCTCGCGCACCATGTCCAAGGCCTTCGCCCTGGCCGGCGCGCGGGTGGGCTACCTCGCCGCGCACCCCGCGGTGGTCGACGCCCTCCAACTGGTCCGCCTGCCCTACCACCTGTCGGCCGTCACCCAGGCGGTCGCCGTCACCGCCCTGGAGTACGCCGACGAACTCCTCGGCGCCGTCGCCGACCTGCGCGCCGAACGCGACGCCCTCGTCGCCTGGCTGCGCGAACACGGCTTCCGGGTCGCCGACTCCGACGCCAACTTCGTCCTGTTCGGGGAGTTCGAGGACCGCACGCGCGTGTGGCAGGACATGCTCGACCGCCGGGTCCTCATCCGCGAGGTCGGACCCCCCGGGTGGCTTCGCGTCACGGTCGGCACCTCGAAGGAGATGGCCGTCTTCCGCGAGACCCTCCTACAGGTCACCGACCGCTGACCTCGCCCCGACTTCCCACCGCACCACCGAAGAGAGTGACCATGAGCCGCACCGGACGCATCGAACGCGCAACCAAGGAAACCAAGGTCCTGGTCGAGGTCGACCTGGACGGCACCGGCGTCGCCGACATCTCCACCGGTGTCGGCTTCTTCGACCACATGCTCGACCAGCTCGCCAAGCACGGCCTGTTCGACCTGACCGTGCGCACCGAGGGCGACCTGCACATCGACTCGCACCACACCATGGAGGACACCGCCCTGGCCCTGGGCGCCGCCTTCCGCGAGGCCCTCGGCGATCGTGCCGGCATCCGCCGCTTCGCCGACGCCAAGGTGCCCCTCGACGAGGCGCTGGCCGAGGTCACCGTCGACGTGTCCGGCCGCCCCTACCTGGTGCACAGCGAACCCGAGGGCATGGCCCCGACCATCGGCCGCGACTACGACACCACCATGACCCGGCACATCTTCGAGTCCTTCGTCGCCCAGGCCCGCGTGGCCCTGCACATCCACGTGCCCTACGGCCGCAACGCCCACCACATCGTCGAGGCCCAGTTCAAGGCGTTCGCCCGGGCGCTGCGCTTCGCCACCGAGGACGACCCGCGCGTGAACTGGGTGCCCTCCACCAAGGGCGTCCTGTAGATGGACACCGACCTTTGGGGGCTGCTCCTGATCATCCTGGGCGGGTTCCTCGCCGGTGGCGTCTACGCGATGTGGCACAGGAGCCGCTCGGTCGCCATCGGCCTGGCCGTCTGCGTCGTGCTCGCGATCGCCTTCGGCGCGTTGCGGCTCGGCTACCTCTAAGAAAGGCACACACCCGATGTCCTCACGTGTGGTCGTCCTCGACTACGGGTCGGGCAACCTGCGCTCGGCCCAACGCGCCATGGAACGAACCGGAGCCGACGTCACCGTCACCTCCGACCCCCATGTCGCGCTGGAGGCCGACGGGCTGGTCGTGCCCGGAGTCGGGGCCTTCAGCGCCTGCATGGCCAGCCTGAGGGCCGCCGGTGGGGACCGCGTCATCGACCGCCGTGTCGCCGGTGGACGCCCGGTCCTGGGCATCTGCGTGGGCATGCAGGTCCTCTTCGACCGAGGGATCGAACAGGCCGACGTCAACGCCGCGGACAGCGCCACCGAGGGCTGCGGGGAGTGGCCCGGCACCGTCGAACGCATCAAGGCGCCCGTGGTGCCCCACATGGGGTGGAACACGGTCACCCCACCGGAGGGCACGCGCCTGTTCGCCGGGATCGACCCCGAGGAACGCTTCTACTTCGTGCACTCCTACGGGGTGCGCAACTGGGAGTTCGTCGCGGCCAGTGACCGCATCCCGGCGCCACTGGTGACCTGGTCCGAACACGGGGAGCCGTTCGTGGCCGCCGTGGAGAACGGGCCGCTGAGCGCCACCCAGTTCCACCCGGAGAAGTCCGGTGACGCCGGCGCCCGGGTCCTGGCCAACTGGGTCGAAGGACTCTGAGCAGACATATTTCGTGAACAGAACCGAGAACGAGAAGGCGAGTATGACCGGCGAGCAGATCACGTCCACCCCCGCACTCGAACTGCTGCCGGCGGTGGACGTCTCCGGCGGGCAGGCCGTCCAGCTCGTCCAGGGCAAGGCCGACACCGGCGGTAAGTACGGCGACCCCTACGAGGCCGCCATGGCCTGGCAGAACGCCGGCGCCGAGTGGATCCACCTGGTGGACCTGGACGCGGCCTTCGGGCGTGGGCACAACCGCGACCTGTTGGGCGACATCGTCGGCCGCCTCGACGTCAAGGTCGAGATGTCCGGCGGCATCCGTGACGACGAGTCGTTGGCCGCCGCCCTGGCCACCGGCTGCACCCGGGTGAACATCGGCACCGCCGCCCTGGAACACCCCGAGTGGTGCGCCAGGATCATCGCCGAGCACGGGGACAAGATCGCCATCGGCCTGGACGTGCGCGGCACCACCCTGGCCGCCCGCGGCTGGACCCGCGACGGCGGTGACCTCTTCGCGACCCTGGAGCGGCTGGAGACCGAGGGCTGCGCCCGCTACGTCGTCACCGACGTCAACAAGGACGGCATGCTCAAGGGCCCCAACCTGGACCTGCTGCGCACCGTGTGCGAGCGCACCGAGAAGCCGGTGGTGGCCAGCGGGGGCGTGTCCAGTCTCGCCGACCTGGAGGCCATCGCCGGCCTGGTTCCCGAGGGTGTCGAGGGCGCCATCATGGGCACCGCCCTGTACGAGGGCGCCTTCACCTTGGAGGACGCCCTGGCCCTGGTCGGGGGTGGGCGCCGATGAGCCTGGCGGTACGGGTCATCCCCTGCCTGGACGTGGACGCCGGGCGGGTGGTCAAGGGCGTCAACTTCGAGAACCTGCGCGACGCCGGCGACCCCGTGGAACTGGCGGGGACCTATGACGCGGGCGGTGCCGACGAGCTCACGTTCCTGGACGTGACCGCCTCCAGCGGCAACCGGGAGACCACCTACGACATGGTGCGCCGCACCGCCGACCAGGTGTTCATCCCGCTCACCGTCGGGGGAGGGGTGCGCGCCACCGAGGACGTGGACCGTCTGCTGCGCGCCGGCGCGGACAAGGTGGGGGTCAACACCGCCGCCATCACGCGCCCGGAACTGATCGGGGAGATCGCCGAACGCTTCGGCCGTCAGGTGCTGGTGCTCTCCGCCGACGTGCGCCGCGTCCGGGCCGGTGACGCCCCCACGACCAGCGGGTTCGAGGTCACCACGCACGGTGGGCGCAAGGGCACCGGGATCGATGCCCTGGAGTGGTGCGAGCGCGCCGCCGACCTGGGGGCGGGGGAGATCCTGCTCAACTCGATGGACGCCGACGGCACCAAGGCCGGGTTCGACCTGGAGCTGATCCGGGCGGTGCGCGCCCGTGTGGGCGTCCCGCTGATCGCCTCGGGCGGTGCCGGCGCGGTGGAACACTTCGTGCCCGCCGTCGCCGCGGGCGCGGACGCGGTGTTGGCCGCGACGGTGTTCCACTTCGGAGAGTTCACCATCGCGGACGTGAAGAAGAGCCTGCGGGAGGCCGGTTACCCGGTCCGCTAGCACGTGGGTCCCGGGCCGGTCGGTGGATCGTCCCGGGGCCCGACAAGAAAAAATTACCAATCGTGGTCAAGGCGTGGCGCTAAGTTAACTCAGTTGTGATTCGTGTGAGCATGAGGCCGTCCCAAGCACACGACACGGGAGTTCGCACCATCATGTCCGATCACTTCAGCGGCGGAGTCATCCGTCGAATCGCGACCCTGGCGACCGCCGGGTTCGTCGCCCTGAGCGGGGCGGCCCTCTTCGCCCCCTCCGCGTCCGCCGACGACCTGGAGCGCACCCCCCGCGAGGTCATCGAGCAGATCGAGGCCCAGAGCTGGCCCAACTACTCGATCGAGAACCCCGGCCCCAGCGTCGACATCCGGTTCGCCCTCTCCTTCCTGAACGACCTCGGGTTCATCACCCCCGACCCCGGTGACGAGTTCACCGAGGACGTCGAGGCGACGATCTCCGAGTTCGACGGTCACTACGACCTCAACGACGACTCCACCCTGGAGTCGCAGACCTGGATCAAGATCCGCAACCTGCACTTCCCGAGTGAGGCCGACGCCTACGAGGTCGGTGACCGCGGCTGGGCCGTCATCGGCATCAAGGCGATCCTCAACGAGAAGTTCGGCGCGGACCTGGACGAGACCAGCGGTCTGTACGACGAGGACACCGCCGCCGCGGTCGAGGCCGCCCAGGAGGAGCTCGGCATCGGCGTCGACGGTGCCTTCGGGTGGCTGAGTTACAAGGGTGTGGTCACCTACGAGGGTGAGGCGGCGGCCGACGCCTCCAGCGATGACGTCGCCGCTGAGGAGGCCCCGGCCGAGGATGCCGAGGGCGCGGAGGGCGCCGAGGCCGGTGTCCTGACCGAGGGTGTCGAGGAGGCCGAGCGCGACCACCACTAGTTCGGCGACTGTTCCTCGCCGTTGCCGCGCCACACGGGCCCGGACACCCCAGGAGGGGCGTCCGGGCCCCTTTGCTTTCCCGGACACCGCTTGAAACCGGAAAATCTTAATCGTTATTGAAGCGTGGCGCTGCATTGCCTTTTTCGTTATGAGTGTGAGCATGTCCACGTCTCAACCGCACGACAGGGGAGATCACACCCATCATGTCCGAGTACCTCAACAGCGACTTCGCTCGTCGCGTCGTCTCGTTGGCCACCGCCGGCTTCATCGCCTTCGGTGGTGTCGTCATGGTCGCTCCGACCGCTTCCGCCGACGACTACGAGCGCACCCCCGACGAGGTGATCGAGCAGATCGAGGCCCGCTCCTGGCCCGTCTACTCGGTGGACCAGCCCGGCCCGAGCGAGGACATCCGAGCCGTCCAGTACTTCCTGGCCGCCCTCGGGCACAACATCCCGGAAGAGCCGGGGGACGAGTTCGACGAGGAAGTGGAAGCGCTGATCCTCGCGTTCGAGGAGGAAGCGGGGACCATCGAGGAGAACGGGGTCCTGGAGTCCCAGACCTGGGTCAAGCTCAGGAACACGCTCTTCCCCTCTGAGGCCGACGCCTACCAGGTCGGGGACCAGGGCCCGGCCGTCGTCGCCATCAAGATCCTGCTCAACGCCAAGTTCGGCGCCGACCTCGACGAGACCGACGACGTCTACAACGAGGACACCGCGGCGGCCGTCGAGGCGGCCCAGGAGGAATCCGGAATCGGCGTGGACGGCGCCTACGGTCGTATGACCTTCAAGTGCTCCATCACCAAGCCCGAGGCGGGGGCGCCCGGGGAGAAGTGCGTCGACGAAGGGGCCTCGGCCGACGAGGAGTCGGTCGTCGACGAGGAGCTGGAGCCCGTCGAGGAGCCCGTCGAGGAGTCCGACGACGAGAAGACGCCGGCCGGCCACGGCTACCACTAGTACGTCACCGGCGGTTCCCTGACACCGACTCGCCACACGGGCCCGGACACCCTCGAAGGGGATGTCCGGGCCTTCCTCGTGGCAGGCGAACAGAAGTTCGTTTGGACGGAATAGCCCGGATGCGTCCGGCGCTGAAACAATCCGGTGGAGGCTTGTCGGTGCCGCTGGATAGGTTGTGCGGACACCCCACGACCGCACCCGGACACAACCGGGCCCGTCGGGGTGCGAACACACCGGTTCACCGGTCCGGGAACAGAAAGCGGGGGCGCATGGCGCAGGGCACGACTACGGTGGGGCCGGAGGAACGGGAGGACACCCCCGGATCCGATTCCGGGTCCACGTCCACCGGTGACACCTCCGGGCGGGCCCAGTACAAACGGGTCTTCACCCGCGGTCTGCGGGTCCTGTGGGTCGCGGCCCGCACCGAACCCTGGATCTTCCTCCTCGCCGTCGGCGGCGCCATGACGCACGCCGCGGTCACGGTCGCCTCCGCCTCGGTCCTGGGCCACATCACCGACCACACCATCCTGCCCGCCTTCGCCGCGGGCGAGGCCACCCTGGCCGTGCTCACCGGGGCCGCCGGCCTTCTCCTGGCCGTAGGACTCGGCAAGGCCATCGGCCTGGCCATCCGACGCCTGCTCGCCGGCTTCATGCAGTTCCGCATGCAGGCCCGTTACCGACGCTCCGTGGCCCGCAAGTACCTCGAACTACCGCTCTCCTGGCACCACCGTCACCCCACCGGACAGCTGCTCTCCAACGCCAACGCCGACGTCGAGGCCACCTGGCAGCCGCTCGCACCCCTACCGATGGCCGTGGGCAGCGTGTTCATGCTGATCATCGCCGCCGTCGCCATGGTCGTCACCGACCCGGTCCTCGCCCTGGTCGCCTTCGTCGTCTTCCCGGCCCTGGCCATCGCCAACGTCATCTTCCAACGCCGTGTCTCCCCGATGGCCTCCCGCGCCCAGTCGCTGCGTGCCGAGGTCAGCGGGGTCGCCCACGAGTCCTTCGACGGGGCCCTGGTCGTCAAGACCCTCGGCCGTGAGGACACCGAGACCGAACGCTTCGCCGACGCCGCCCACCGCCTGCGCGACGCCCTCATCCAGGTCGGCCGGCTGCGCTCCATGTTCGATCCGTTCATGGAGTCCCTGCCCAACCTCGGCGTCCTCGCCGTCCTGCTCCTGGGCATGTGGCGCCTGTCCACCGGCGCCATCGACCCCGGCGAACTCGTCCAGATCGCCTTCCTGTTCACCCTGCTGGCCCAACCCATCCGCTCCTTCGGTTGGCTCCTGGGCGACCTGCCCCGCAGCGTCGTGGGCTGGGACCGTGTCCAGTCCGTCCTGCGAGCCGGCGGATCCATGGTCTACGGCGACCGGACCCTGGAATCCTCGCCCCGCGGCCTGGCCCTGAGCGCACGCGACGTCACCTTCTCCTACGCCGACTCCTACGACGCCGACGGCGGCGGACGCGACCTCATGGACGACCCCGACGTCCACGAACGCCGCACCATGGTCCTCAACGGTGTCGACCTCGACATCGCCCCCGGGCGCACCGTCGCCATCGTCGGCCCCACCGGATCGGGTAAATCCACCCTCACCACGGTCCTGATGCGCCTGGTCGACCCCGACACCGGAACCGTCGCCTACGACGGCGTCGACCTGCGCGAACTGGCCCGCGACCAGGTACCCCACACCGCCGCGCTCGTCCCACAGAGCACCTTCGTGTTCGAGGACACCGTCCGCGACAACATCACCCTGGGCATCGACGCCGACGACGAACAGGTCTGGGCCGCCCTGCGCCTGGCCCGCGCCGACGGATTCATCGGCGCGCTCGACGGTGGACTCGACGCCGAACTCGGCGAGAAGGGCACCACCCTGTCCGGCGGCCAACGCCAACGCCTGGCCCTGGCCCGCGCCATCGTGCGCCGGCCGCGCCTGCTCATCATGGACGACGCCACCTCGGCGGTCGACCCGCAGATCGAGGCGCAGATCCTCGCCGGCCTGCGCGAACGCGACGACGCCGCCACCGTCGTCCTGGTCGCCTACCGACGCGCCACCATCGAACTCGCCGACGAGGTCCTCTACATGGAGGGCGGTCGCATCCTGGCACGCGGTACCCACGACGAACTCCTCACCACGTCGTCCGGATACAACCGTCTGGTCACCGCCTACGAGCGCGCCTCCGCCGAGAACGAGGCGGAACGCACCCCGATCCCCGAGGAACCGGGACCGGCCGAACCCCACCTTCGAGGACCAGGCACCGACTCCAAGGAGGAGAGCACCCGATGAGCGCACCCACACGGGCCCGTACCGACGACAGGTCGGCCCGGGACACCGAGGGGCCGCGCCCCACGGGTGACCAGGCCCCCGCACTGCACCGCAGCGACGACGGCGCGTTCGGCACGATCAAGCGCGGCCTGCGACTCTCCCCGGAGTTCGCCAAGGGACTGTGGCTCACCCTCGTCTTCGCCGTGGTCGCCACCGCCGGCAAGGTCATCGTGCCCATCGCCGTGCAGCAGATCATCGACAACGGTCTCACCGCCGAGGGCGGCCCCGACCTGGCCTTCGTCACCCGCATGGTCACCGGCTGCGCAGCGCTGCTGGTCGTCACCATGTTCTGCTCCTACCTGATGAACCTGCGCCTGTACCGGGCCACCGAGTCCGGGCTGGCCACCCTGCGCCGCAAGGCCTTCCGACACGTCCACGACCTGTCCGTCCTGACCCAGAACAGCGAACGCAAGGGCGCTCTGGTCTCCCGAGTCACCGGCGACGTCGACCAGATCAGCCACTTCATGCAGTGGGGCGGGCTCCTCCTGCTGGTCAGCACCGGCCAACTCCTGGTCGCCACCACCCTCATGGCGATCTACTCCTGGCAGCTCACCATCGTGGTGTGGCTCTGCTTCCTGCCGCTGCTGTTCGGGGTCCGTTGGCTCCAAAAGCTCCTGTCCAAGGCCTACCTGAAGGTCCGGGAACGCACCGGTGACATGCTCGGCGCCATCGGCGAGACCGTCATGGGCGCCGCCGTCATCCGCGCCCACGGCACCGAGGAGCGCACCGCCGGCCGCATCGACACCACCGTCCTGGCGACCCGCAAGGCCCAGGTCAGGGCCCAACAGCTCTCCATGGCGGTGTCGCCCTTCGCCGAGATCGTCTCCGCGATCGCCAACGCCGCCGTCGTTATGGTCGGTGTGTGGCTGGGCGTGGGCGGCGACCTCACCGCCGGGCAGCTCATCGCCTTCCTGTTCCTGATGACGCTGTTCGTGCAGCCCATGATGATGGCCACCGAGATCTTCAACGAGGCACAGAACGCCATCGCCGGCTGGCGGCGCGTCCTGGGCGTCCTGGACACCGTCCCCGACATCGCCGACCCCGGCGAGGCCGGCCGCGTCCTTCCCCGCGGCGCCGTCCAGGTCGACTTCGACCACGTCACCTACGCCTACCCCGAGGGTCCCGTCGTCCTGGACGACATCGGCGTGCGCATCACACCGGGCAGCCGGGTGGCGGTCGTCGGCGAGACCGGCTCCGGCAAGACCACCTTCGTCAAGCTGCTCACCCGGCTCATGGACCCCGACGACGGCACCGTCCTCGTGGACGGGGTGGACCTGCGCGAGGTCGCCTTCTCCTCGCTGCGCAGCCGCGTGGTGATGGTGCCGCAGGAGGGCTTCCTGTTCGACAGCTCCCTGGGCGACAACATCCGCTTCGCCCGACCCGAGAGCACCGACGTCGAACTGGAGGCCGCCGTCACCGAACTCGGTCTCGCCGACTGGCTGGGCAGCCTCGCCCACGGCCTGGACACACCGGTCGGCCAGCGAGGCGAGTCCCTGTCGGCGGGGGAGCGCCAACTCGTCGCCCTCGTGCGCGCCTACGTCGCCGACCCCGACCTCCTCGTGCTCGACGAGGCCACCTCGGCCGTGGACCCGCACACCGAGACGCGCATCCAGCGCGCCCTGGACCGGCTCACCCGAGGCCGCACCTCCGTGGCCATCGCCCACCGACTGTCCACCGCCGAGGCCGCCGACCGGGTTCTGGTCTTCGACGACGGCCGCATCGTCCAGAGCGGATCCCACGACGAACTCGTGGCCCGCCCGGGCGTGTACGCGGACCTGCACGCCTCCTGGGTCAGCTCTTCGGCCTGAGGCCCCACCAGTGGGCGGCCAGCAGTTCGGCCACCACCGGTTCGGTCAACAGGCGCACGTCCGGGTCGCCGTCACCCGGATAGCGCAGGGTCAGCGCCGCCCCCGGCACGCGTTCGCGGTCGGGGGTGGCGCCCACCGCCACGAACGCGCCCCGCAACTGCACCAGGTGCTCGGCGAACCTCTGGTCGTACAGGGAGCCGGCGAACAACAGCGCCCGGTAGTCCGTCACCGCCGCGAGGTGCCGATCGGTGTGCGACCACTCCCCGGTCTCCGCCTCGTACGCCGGGCGGACCGGACCCCGGCGCAACACCTGGACCCCCTGCCCGGCCGAAGCGATCCGCTCCGCCGGCGCCACCAGGTGCACACCCGTGGGGGAGTCCAGCACCTCCGCGACCTCGGGCACCCAGTCGGGGGCCTTGTCCAGCAACGTCCCCACCGCGTTGGCCACCCGGAGCAACAGGCCGGGGAAGTTCCCGCTGCCGCCCACGGGAGCGCCCAACCGATGCCCCAACAACAGCAACAAGGCCAGGGCGTGCTGATAGGCGCGACATCCCAGCCCCGACGCCTCCGTTCCGGCGTGCAACGGCACCAGAAGGTCCGCGTAGCGCGCCACCACCGTGTCGGAGTCCGGCGCCAGCACCACCACGGGAGAGCGCCCCACGTAGCGGTCCAGGACCGTGCTCAGCTCCCGCTGACCATCGCCCAGGGTCACCGCCACCACGAGGGTCTCCGCGCCCGCGGGTGGTTCCTCCACCGAGGTCGACGGGTCGGCGCTCGCCCCGATCCCCGCCCGGCGCAGCCGCGCCGCGGCCACCTCGCACGCCCGCCGCGCCGGACCCAACGCCAGGAACCGCACCGAGGCGGGTTCGTCGTCCAACAGGGCCGGCAGCGCGGAGTAGGGGTCCCAACGGGGGAACCTGCGGGCCAGCGCGGCCAGCGCGTCAGGCTTGCCCGCCAGATCGGCGGCCAGGGACTCGGCGGTCAAAGTGGGAACCCTCCAGGTCGTCGAGGCGAGGGGCGCCGTCGCGCACGATCGCACTCTAGAACGTGTGAGCCCGCACCCGTTGGCCGGTACCCGGTGAACATCGCCGGCTGAGCGCCCATAACCTGGTGGCATGAGCGTCACCAACCTCGACCCGGACATCGCCGCGCGCCTGAAGCGGAACCCGGACGGACTCGTCCCCGCCATCGTGCAGCAGCACGACACCGGGGAGGTCCTCATGCTCGCCTGGATGGACGACGAGGCCCTGCACCGCACCCTCACCACCCACGAGGGCACCTACTGGTCCCGCAGCCGGGGCGAGTACTGGGTCAAGGGCGCGACCTCCGGCCATACCCAGCGTGTGGTGTCGGTCGCACTCGACTGCGACGGCGACACCCTCCTGGTCCGAGTCGACCAGACCGGTGCGGCCTGCCACACCGGAGACCACACCTGCTTCGACGCGGGACGGCTGCTGTGACCTCCACATCCACCCGGTCCACGGGCACCGGACGCGAGTACGGGATCGTCACACTCGCCATGGCCGCCGGCGCCGCCCTCATGCTCGCCGCGTCCGGCCGCGTGTGGGTGACCGGCATGCTCGGCTCACCCGGCCCCGTCGCCTCGGTTCCCGTCGAGGTCACCGGCGGCGACCTCACCGGGGCCCTCAGCGGCCTGGGCTGGGCCGGACTCGCCGGCATCGCCGGACTCTACGCGGCCCGCTCCTGGCCCCGACGCGTGGTGGGCGCCCTCATCGCCGCCTGCGGCGCGTTCGCGCTCACCGCCCTGTGGTCGGCGACCCGGCCCGGCACGCTCACCTCGGCCATCGCCGAGTTCGCCACCGACACCGCGGGCACCGGCGAGGTCGTCGGCGCCCCCGAGATCCACGCCCTGGGCCCCGTGATGGGAGCGGCCGGCGCGGTCCTGCTGATTCTCAGCGGTCTCCTCGCCGTTGTGCGCGCCCCCTCCTGGCCCGGTATGGGAAACCGGTACGATCGGGACGCCGCACCGCGCCCGCAGAAGGCGGAGACGCCCGCCGACCTGTGGAAATCCTTGGACGCCGGTGACGACCCCACACTCGACTCCCCGGGCGACGGCACGCCCGCCCAAGACCCACGGGCGGACCGAGCCGAACCCGGTGACGACACAGAACCCGTAAAGCCGTCCGACCGGCCGGCCGAACCGAAGGAGAACCACTGATGGCCGACGCGCACCTCGAAGAACACGACGACCACGGCAACACCGTCTCCGCCTGGTTCCTCACCCTCTCCTGGATCGTGGCCTGGACCGTGGCCGCGGTCATCATCATCATGGGCGGCTCCCTGGTCACGTGGACCGTCATCGCCCTGGTCGCCAGCGTCGTGCTCGCCGTGATCGCCGGTGTGATGAAGAAGGCCGGCCTGGGCCGCAAGACACCGCGTCCGGTGCCGCCCACGCGCGAGGAGTGGGAAACGGGTCGTGAGTCCGCGGCCACGAGCGGCAACTAGCCACAGCGCGGGACGGGTCCGAGAAAGCGCAGCTCACAACGGATGAGTAACGTAAAATGGACGTAGGTCCCACCGGGAAGGTACATTTTCAGCACCGGCCCTTCCCGCCGTTTTCGAAGACGGTCGGCGCTGTCTCGCCGATCTGTCATGATTCGAATTCGCCGGCCTGCCGAGTCTGGTGATTTCCAACCTTGTCCCTCGTTGGGAACCACGTGTGCCCAGGCCGCATCACACCAGACAGAACCCCTTGTCCTCTTCCGGAAAGACACTCCACTCATGAGCTATGGTCCCCCGCCTCCCGGCAACCCCGGCCCGCCTCCCGGTGGCTACGGCACCGGTGGGTACGGTCCGCCTCCCGGCGGCTACGGTCCGCCCAGTGGGGGCCAGCCCGGTTTCGGGGGTCAGCCCCCCGTCGGTGCCGAGCCGCCCAAGACGTACCTGTGGATGAACATCGTCGGCATCTTCACCTGCACCGTGGCCGGCATCATCGGCCTCATCTTCGCCCTCCAGGTGAACAGCAAGTGGCAGATGGGCGACTACGCGGGCGCCGAGTCCTCGTCCAACACCGCCAAGATCACCGGCATCATCAGCCTGGTCGGCCTTGGTCTGTGGATCGCCTACTTCATCTTCTGGATCATCATGGTGATCATCGCCATGAGCACCACGCCGTCGTACTACTAGTCGACCACGCGGCATCCTCCACTCCGCCCCCGGCATCGCCGGGGGCGCAGTCGTTCCACCGGTCCCTCGGGGCCTCGATAGGCTGGGTCCCGTGCAGCACGACGACACCCCCACGACGACTCCCGCCCGTCCCTCCCTGGCCGACCGGGTCGGGGCCCTCGGCGCGCGCGTCCACCCCGGCACCTGGCCGATCGCCCTGGGCGTCCTCGGCCTGGTCGGAGCGGCGATCCTGCACACCCTCGACCCCAACGACCCCGGCAACGGCTATCCCGGTTGCCCCTGGCTGGCGCTCACCGGCACCTTCTGCCCGGGCTGTGGCACCACCCGGGCCCTGGCCGCCCTCACCCACCTGGACGTGGTCGGCGCCGCGAGCATGAACCTCCTGCTCATGCTGTGCCTGCCCTACATCGCCTACGCCTACGTGACCTGGCTGACCCGTTCCCTGCGCTCCGACCCCGGGCCCAGACGCGTCGTCGTGGTCAGACCCTGGCTCGCCTGGGCCATCCTGGGCGCCTTCGTCGCCTTCTGGGTGCTGCGCAACCTGCCCTGGTTCTCCTTCCTCGCGCCGGGCACCCCGCTCCTACCCACTTGGTGACCACGAATCCTCCGACCTGCAGGGGGGCGGCGACCCCCACGCGGACCGGGATGGATACCATGACCACCACACGGTGTGACGGCGACGCGTCCCAAAGCCCGCCGAGCCGACCCGCGCCCCAGGAGCCGGATCGGTCACCGTGAACCGATACTTCACGAGGGAGCAAGAACTGGTGAGCGTGCTCGACGAGATCCTCGAGGGAGTACGCGCGGACCTGGCGCAGCGGCAGGAGGCCCTTCCGCTGGACCGCCTCAAGGCCAAGGCCGAGACGGTGCCCGTCCCCGCGGACGCCGAAGCCGCCCTGCGCCGCCCCGGCGTCCACGTGATCGCCGAGGTCAAGCGTGCCAGCCCCTCCAAGGGGCCGCTCGCGACCATCGACGACCCCGCCGACCTGGCCCGCGACTACGAGGCCGGTGGCGCCACGTGGATCAGCGTGCTCACCGAGAAGCGTCGCTTCAACGGCAGCCTTGAGGACCTCCAGAACGTCCGCGCCGCGGTCGACACCCCCTTGCTGCGCAAGGACTTCGTGGTCAGCTCCTACCAGCTGTGGGAGGCCCGCGTCTTCGGCGCCTCGGCCATCCTGCTCATCGTCGCCGCCCTGCCCCAGGAAGCCCTGGTCTCCCTGGTCGAACGGGCCCGCTCCCTGGGCCTGACCCCCCTCGTCGAAGTCCACGACGAGGCGGAGGTCGCCCGCGCCCTCGACGCCGGCGCCACCGTCATCGGCGTCAACGCGCGCAACCTCAAGACCCTGGAGGTCGACCGGGACACCTTCGCCCGGTTGGCCCCGCTCATCCCCGCGGACCGCGTCAGAATCGCCGAGTCCGGGGTTCGAGGCCCGCATGACCTGCTGGCCTACGCCGGAGCCGGAGCCGGAGCGGTCCTGGTCGGAGAGAGCCTGGTGCGCGGACGCAATCCGCGCGAGGCCGTCGCCGACCTGGTCACCGCGGGAGCCCACCCCGCTCTGCGCGACCGGAACTGACAGGGAACCACGACCGATGGGAACGACGACCACGCACGCGGAGCGGCACACGCACACGCTCCCGCGCAGATGGCGATGGCTCTAGGGAGCCCGTGGACACACCTGTCCGCGGGTTCCCGCCGCCGCGTTGACCCCTGACCATCCCGCCGCCGGAGCCGGCGGCGCACACCGGTCGACGCGCGGCACCTCCGCGGCGCGGACGCCGGCGGGGGAACGCCGCGGTCGGCCTCCTTCCAGGAGAACTTCCCATGAGCCACGCTCTACCGGTGCCCGACGACGGCGGACACTACGGCCGTTTCGGTGGCCGTTTCGCGCCCGAGTCCCTCATCGCGGCCCTCGACGAGGTCGAGGCCCAGTGGGCCAAGGTCAAGGACGACGCCGACTTCCAGGCCGAACTCGACCACCTGCTCAAGTCCTACGCCGGACGACCCAGCCTGCTCACCGAGGCGCACAACTTCTCCGAGCACGCCGGCGGCGCCCGCATCCTGCTCAAGCGCGAGGACCTCAACCACACCGGCTCGCACAAGATCAACAACGTGCTCGGCCAGGCCCTGCTCGCCAAGCGCATGGGCAAGACCCGCATCATCGCCGAGACCGGGGCCGGACAGCACGGCGTGGCCACCGCCACCGCCTGCGCCCTGCTGGGTCTGGACTGCCGCATCTACATGGGCGAGCAGGACACCGAACGCCAGGCGCTCAACGTCGCCCGCATGAACATGCTCGGCGCCGAGGTCGTCCCCGTCACCATCGGCAGTCGCACCCTCAAGGACGCCATCAACGAGACGTTCCGCGACTGGGTCGCCAACGTCGACCACACGCACTACCTGTTCGGCACGGCCGCCGGCCCGCACCCCTTCCCGAAACTGGTGCGGGACCTGCACTTCGTCGTGGGCGCCGAGGCCCGTGAACAGGTCCTCGAACTCGTCGGGAGGCTGCCCGACGCCGTCGCCGCCTGCGTGGGCGGTGGATCCAACGCCATCGCGATCTTCGCCGCGTTCATCCCCGACGAGAGCGTCGCGCTGTACGGCTTCGAGGCCGGGGGAGAGGGCGTCGACACCGACCGGACCGCCGCCTCCATCACAGCGGGCAGCCCCGGCGTCTTCCACGGCGCCCGAACCTTCGTCTTGCAGGACGAGTACGGCCAGACCCTGCCCAGCCACTCCATCTCCGCCGGACTCGACTACCCGGCCGTGGGCCCCGAACACGCCCACCTGGCCGCGACCGGTCGCGCCAAGTACGAGCCGGTCACCGACGCCGAGGCCATGGAGGCCTTCCGGCTTCTGTGCCGCACCGAGGGCATCATCCCCGCCATCGAGAGCGCCCACGCCCTGGCCGGCGCGCTGCGCCTGGGCAAGGAACTGGGCCCCGACTCCGTCATCCTGGTGAACCTCTCCGGGCGCGGGGACAAGGACGTCAACACCGCCGCCGACTACTTCGGCCTCGTCGACTCGGAGGGACAGGCGTGATGCCGACCACCACACTGCAGAGCAAGCTGGCCCAGGCCCGAGAGGCCGACCGCGCCGCGCTCATCGGCTACCTGCCCGCCGGGTTCCCCGACGTGGAGTCCTCCATCCGGGTGGTCCAGGCCATGGTCGAGGGCGGCTGCGACGTCGTCGAGGTCGGTCTGCCCTACTCCGACCCCATGATGGACGGCCCCACCATCCAGCGCGCCGCCGGCCGGGCCCTGGACGCCGGCACCACCACCGACGACGTGTTCCGGGTCGTGGAGGCCACCGCGGCCACCGGCGCCGCCGCCCTGGTCATGTCCTACTGGAACCCGATCGAACGCTACGGCGTGGAGCGCTTCGCCACCGAACTGGCCAAGGTCGGGGGAGCCGGGGTCATCACCCCCGACCTCATCCCCGAGGAGGCCGACGAGTGGATCGCCGCCTCCGACAAGGCCGGGATCGACCGCGTCTTCCTGGTCGCGCCCTCCTCCTCGGACCGTCGTCTGGCGCTGACCACCGAGGCCTGCGGCGGCTTCGTGTACGCGGCGTCCCTCATGGGCGTCACCGGTACCCGCACCCAGGTCTCCGACACCGCCGAGGTCCTGGTCCGCCGCACCCGCGAGGTCACCCGTGATTCGGGACTGCCGATCTGCGTGGGACTGGGCATCTCCAACGGGGCCCAGGCCGCGGAGGTCGCCGCCTACGCGGACGGGGTCATCGTGGGTGCCGGGTTCTGCCAGCGGATCCTGGACGCACCCGACCTGGAGACCGGTCTGGTCGCCGTCCGCTCCTTCGCCGAGGAACTGGCCGAGGGCGTTCGGTCCCGTTAGGAGGGCCCTTCCGAGGTCATCCAGGGACCCGGGTCCCTTGTGATGGGCCGCACCGTCATGGTGCGGCCCGTCTTTTTTCTCGCCTGGTCAAGGCCCGGGTTAAGAGGGTGAGAATCGGGTGAGAAGAGGCCCCGAAAGCACGTGAACCCGCCCCATGGCGGCGGATTCGATGG
This sequence comes from Nocardiopsis sp. NPDC055551, assembly GCF_053619415.1. Lineage (NCBI taxonomy): Bacteria > Bacillati > Actinomycetota > Actinomycetes > Streptosporangiales > Nocardiopsidaceae > Nocardiopsis > Nocardiopsis sp. NPDC055551. The sequence goes on from NZ_JBSHJJ010000015.1 coordinate 33,070, forward strand.
TGGGATGACGGGAGCCCGAGTATCCGAGAGCGCCCTTCTGGCACCCGGATGCCACAGCCCTGTGTCACGCGTGAACTACAGACAGTAGGATCTGTTTCGACGTGAAGAGCGGCCGGACGCGGAACCCGCGCCAGGCTCGCGGTAGACCGACCCCCTCCCTTCCGAAGGCGCCAGATGACGGACACACTCGACGACACCCCGAAGGCACCCACGCGGTGGGAGAACATCCAGCCCTGGGTCAGCCTCGCCTGCCGCCTCGGCCTGGCCGCCGTCCTCATCACCGCCGCCGTCACCAAGTACCCACCGGCCCTGTCGATCCAGGCCGTGGAGGCCTACGACCTCTTCCCGACCGAGGTGGCCCGACTCATCGGCTACACCCTCCCGCTCTTCGAACTCGCGCTGGCGCTGCTGCTCCTGCTCGGCCTGGCCACCCGCTACGCCGGGGCGATCGGCGCGATCCTCATGGTCGCCTTCATCGCCGGGATCGTCTCCGCCATGGCCAGGGGCCTGTCCATCGACTGCGGCTGCTTCGGCGGTGGCGGCCAGGTCGACCCGGGGGAGACCACCTACGGGCTCTCCATCGCCCGCGACATCGCCTTCGGCTCCATGGGGGCCTTCATCGCGATCTGGCCCCGTTCACCCTTCGCCCTCGACCGCGTCCTCGGCCTGTACCGGTGACCCCGACGAGCACCGAGACGACGATCGACCACCCGAAAGTCAGAAACAGAGGAAAGCATGGGGAGTGAAGCGCGCAAGCGCTCCCGCGAGAAGCTCAAGGAACAGCGGGAGAAGGAGAAGCGGGCGGCCCGACGCAAGAAGAACCTCCTCGTCGTCGGTATCGCCGCCGCCGTGGTCCTGCTCATCGTGGGGATCGGCTACGCCGTCATGACCTCGGGCGAGGACGAGGGCTACGACGGCGAACTGGCCGCCCAGGTCCTCCAGGAGGACGGCAGTGTCGTCATGGCGAACGAGGGCGTCTCCGCGCCCGTCGTCGAGGTCTACGCCGACTACCAGTGCCCCGCCTGCCGCCAGTTCGAACTCCTCAACGGAGACCTCCTCAAGGAACGCGCCGCGAGCGGCGAGGCCATCGTCCACTTCCGGCCGGTCAGTATCTTCGCCCAACAGCCGACCCCCATCAGCAGCAACTCGCTGCGTGGTGGTGTCGCCGCTCGGGCCGCGGCCGACCACGGAGTCTTCGTCGAGTACAACGACCTGCTCTTCGAGAACCAGCCGGCCGAGGGCCGCGAGGGCTTCACCGTCGACGAACTCAAGGAATGGTTCCGCGAGACCGACGCCGACGAGGCCCAGGCGAGCGAGTTCGACGAACGCGTCGACGCCGAGGCCGAGGTCGTCACCGAGTTCACCGAGGAGTTCCTGCCGGCCCTGACCGCGGACGCCACCGAACAGATCGGTGAGGAGACCCTTGGAACCATGGTCCTGACCGACCTGCTCGCCTGGGGAGCCGACAACGGACACGACCCCGCCTTCCTCGACGGGACGTACACGGGCGAGATCATCGACGCCACCGGAACGGCTTACACTCGCTACAGCGGAGACAACATGTTCCGCGGCACCCCTGCCGTCTACATCAATGGCGAGTTGCTCGACAACAACTCCGCCATGACGGCACGCGGTCTCTCCGAGGCGATCGCCTCCGCCGGCGCGGGCGAAGTCGAGACCGAGCCGGCGGGCGATGGGGGTGACACGGAGTAGAACCCCTGAACAGACTCCCCGCACGCGGGGCGGATCCGAGAGCAGAGCAGTGACATTGTCGTCGACAGCTTCGGAGGGCGCGGCCGAGTATGGCCGCGCCCTCGCGGCCATTCCCAGCCCTCAGGTCAACTCGATCCCGATCGGGCCCCTGGAGATCCACTTCTACGCCCTGTGCATCCTCGCCGGTGTCATCGTCGCCGTCTTCTGGAGCGAGCGCCGCTGGAAGGCCATGGGCGGTGAGCCCGGCACCATCATGGACATGGCGGTCTGGGCGGTCGTCCTCGGGCTCATCGGTGGCCGTCTCTACCACGTGATCAGCGACGCGCAGCTGTACTTCGGTCCGGGCAAGGAACCCATCCGAGCCCTCTTCATCTGGGAGGGCGGGCTCGGTATCTGGGGAGCCGTTCCCCTCGGCGCGGTCGGTGTTTGGCTGGTCGCCCGCAAGCGCGGACTGTCGATGTCCAAGCTCTCCTTCGCCATCGCCCCCACCATCCCCCTCGCCCAGGCCATCGGCCGCTGGGGCAACTACTTCAACCAGGAGCTGTTCGGTCGCCCCACCGACCTGCCCTGGGCCGTGGAGATCAACCTCACCCCCGAGGGTTACCTGCGCGCCGGCATGGAACCCGGCGTGACCACCTACCACCCCACCTTCCTGTACGAATCCCTGTGGTGCCTGGGTCTGGCCGTCCTCCTGGCCTACCTGGGCCGACGCTTCGAGAGCTCCCTCCAGGGCGGGCGCCTGTTCGCCCTCTACGTCATGGGCTACTGCGCGGGCCGCTTCTGGATCGAGTACCTGCGCGTGGACCCGGCCAACGACTTCTTCGGTCTGCGCCTGAACAACTGGACCTCCATCGTCGTGTTCCTGGGCGCCCTGGTCTTCTTCGTGTGGGCCGGTACCCGTATCGACCGCTTCTCCACCGCCGTGGTTCCGCACGGCCAGGACGCGGGCACCCAGGTCTTCGGTGACACCGGCGCCAGGACCGAGGAGGAGGGCACCGTCTACAGCGCGGTCGACACCGAGGGATCTGCGTTCGACCAGGACAGTGGCGTGTCCAACGAAGCCGGTACGGAATACCACCCGAGCCCTGAGCGATCTAGTAGCGAGGGCTCGACGGAGGACGACGCCAAGGGCGCGGGAGACGACTCCGGGTCGAAGCCCGAGTAACGCGGGACGCCGAATTTCGGCGCCGCGGCCCGTGGCCGCAGGCGCCGCGGGCCATTTCCGCACCAGTCGAGCAGACCACGGGTTGATGATTTGAGAAAGACCGTGAGCAGAGCCGAGTCCGGTTTCGGACGCAAGAAGCGGCGCGGCGGTTCCCGTCGCGCCGCCGGCACCCACACCGAAGAGCACGCCGACTACGGGCGTGACGACGACGGGTACGACCAGGGTTACGACCCGGAGGAAGACTTCTCCGCCGAGTACGGACACACCCAGGACCGGTCGGGTGACCAGGACTCCTACGAGGAGTACGACTACGACGACGCCGACTACGACGACCGCGACGGGGACGACCCCCAGGCGGACGGAGCGGTGGGAGGTCGTCGGGGTGGACGACGCAGGAGCAAGGAGAAGCGCGGCGTGGGCCGCGTCTCCGCCTTCTCCGCGTCCGCGATCAAGAAGGTGTCGGTCCTGGGGGACCGGCCCAACCAGATCGTCTACACCCTGGCCGAACAGAGCAAACGCAAGCGTGGCACCGCCGTGCTGGGCATGCTCCTGGGCGCCTTCGGTATCGCCTTGGTCGCACTCCTGGGGGTGCTGGCCTACCAGCTCGTCAGCGGGGGCGGCGGAACCAGCGGAGGCGACCAGAGCGTGGTCGCCCCACCCGATGGCCACAGCACCCTCACCCCGGAGCAGTACCGCTTCCAGGAGAACGACCCGGAGGTGTTCGGTCCCATCGACGAACGTCCCGCCGAGGCCGAGCCCATGACGGAGGAGGCGGTCTTCGGTTCCGTGGGCGAACTGGAACTCGGGGACATGCAGCTGGAGCTGCGCGACTCCGCCGTCACCGACTCCTGCACCTCCATGGTGTGGGGCGACGAGCTCGGACAGAGCCTGATCGACGGTGACTGCGTCAACGCGGCCTCCGGCGTCTACACCGACTCCGACAACGAGTACGTCGCCCAGGTGACGCTGTTCGACCTGGCCGACAGCGAGGCCGCCACCGACGCCGCGGCGGCCCTGGACCCGACCAACTCCGAGACCGACCTCGGCTTCCTGCTGAGCCAGACCGGCGGGGACATCGAAGGGTTGCAGGAGGGCTACAGCCAGGCCAGCACCCAGGTCATGGGCCACTACCTGGCCGTGTTCTGGACGGCCAAGGCCGACGGCTCCGAACCCGGAGACGACTCGGACCTGGCGACCCTGGACGTGGCCTCCATGAGCGCGTTCTCCTTCGTCTACGACGAGGTCGTCGCCTACCGGGGCGAGGAGGGCGAGTAGCGCGAGCCGAACCTCGGGCCTGTCCGGCCCTGTCGGACGTCCCGATAGGATCTCGGACAGATCGACCCGCCCGCCGGGGTCGTGTCCGAGGTGGAAGCTCCCTCCTCTCGTAACCCGAGCGCAAGCGGGCCGGTCACCACAGGTGACCGGCCCGAACCCACGGAAAGGTCCTTTGGGTGTCCTCTTCTGAACCCTCGACGCCTGGCAGGCCGGGCCGCCGGAGGAAGAACAACGAACCCGACGAACAGCAGACCCCCGCCCCCTCCCAGGAGGGTGGGCGTCGACGAAGCGGTGGACGACGCAAGAAGGAACCCCGACGCTTCGGTCGGACGCTGGTCATCCTCGTCGGGACGCTGGTCGTCGCCCTCATCGCCTTGGGCGTGGTCCTGTTCTTCCAGCTGTCGGGGGACGAGGGGAGCGACGCGGCCGCCCCGCAGACCCGCCCGGCCGACTACAAGGTCCGCGACGCCGGGAACATGAACGAGGTCCTGGCCTCCCGCGAGATCGACGGCCGTGTCCTCAACGAGGGTGAGCTGTTCGAACGCCGCAACGCCGAGATCTCCAGCCAGAGCATCGACTTCACCCTGGAGGAGTCGGAGCTGACCGACGACTGCTCCAGCGCGGTGTGGGGCGAGCAGGCCACCCAGGCCCTCGCCGACGCCGACTGCAGCCAGGCCGGACGCGCCGCCTACCTCTCCGACAACTACTTCGGTGTGGCCACCGTGTTCAACCTGGCCGACGTCGAGGGCAGCCGCGCGGTGGCCGAGGCCCTGAACCTGCCCGAACCCGAGGGAGGCGATCCCGAGGAGGAGGTCGTCGACCCCGGGTTCGTGCTGCCGCCCTCCGGCGCCGAGCCCTTCGATCGCCTCGGTTCGGGCTACAGCGCCGCCGACGCCATCGTCAGCGGCCACTACCTGGTCGTGGTCTGGGTCCAGCCCACCGACTCCGACTCGGTCGACGAACGCGTCACCCTGTCCACCCCGCTGGTGGCCCTGGCCAATTTCCGTGACCCGCTCTTCCGTCGCATGATCGAGTACGACGACGATGAGAGCACGGGAACCGAGGGCGCCGAAGGCACCGAGGAGACCGGCGGCGAGCCCGGAACGGAACCCGGTACCGAGCCAGGCACCGAAGAGGTCCCCGGCGAGGTCCCCGGTCAACAGGAGGGGCTGCCCGGCGAGGGTGAGGTCCCGGTGGCGCCCGGGGAGTAGGACCGGGGTCACACACCCACCGAACGTGCGGCGGGCCCACGGAGAGTCGTTCTCCGTGGGCCCGCCGTCCTACTCGGGAGCCGTCCTGCTCGGGAGGGGGACGTCAGCCGGCCCTGACCTCCTCCACCCTGGCCAACAGCTCGGAGGACAGGACCCGCAGATCCGAGAACCGGTGCTCGGGCAGGTCCAACAGGGTGTGCCCGGGCAACCACGCCGGGGCCGAGGCCACCGCCTGCCGGGCCGTGCGCTTGTTCACCGGCCGCCCGCCCCAGGCCGTCACCTCCATCAGACCGGTCCGCAGCGTCGTGGTGAGCGACCCGTGCGCACGCCCCTGGACATGGGCCAACAACCGGCCCGAACTCCCACCCGGTTCGGGGTCGCGCTCCAACCGGATCGCCGTCAGGTCCGAGGCACCGAACCCGCGCAGGAACCGCACCCGCATCCCCGGCTCCACCATCGACCGGAACGCCCCCTGCCCGGCCTCGTCGCGCACCCACTTGGACGACGACGGCACCAGGACGTAGGCGTTGTCCGCGGTCGTGGCCAACGCCACCCGCGCCGCGATCCGGTCCCAACCACCGGTCAGGTCGATCACCGCGCACGGGCCCACCGCGGTGGGGGAATCCATCCAGGTGGACAGACGTACCCGGACCTCCTTGCACACCTCGCGAGGCCAGTCGCCCACCAACGCCGGAGAGCTCCCGAGCTCCTCGTGACCCCGCCCGGCGCTGTCCTCGGTGACCCGATCCAGCACCGCTCGGGCCCGCTCCACGTCCGTTCCGCCCCGCGCCTCCTTGGCGTTGACGCCCTGGCTGTACACCCGGGCGCTTTCACCGGCGGGGGCGGGCAACGTCTTCGACAACGGCCGGAGCACGTACAGGTCGCTGGCGGCACCGATCGACTCCCCGCCCAGGTAACGATTGAAGTCCGGCAACACCGCCTCCATGAGCAGCCCCATCCGCACCAACCGCGTCTGGACGGCGGCCGCCAGCTTCGGGGTGGTCTCACTGGCCCCGTAGGCCACCAACACCCGGCCCTTGCGCGGGTCAGCCAACCCCTCCACGCCCCGGCGCACGAACAACTCCACGCCGTCCGGGGTGTAGGGCGGGTCGGTGAAGACCACGTCGGCGCGCTCGCGCAACCTCTCGGGCAGCCCCAACCGCAGGTCGGCGCTGTGCGTGTGGATGGTCACACCCAGGCGCTCGGCCACCGTGTCGATGTGCTCCAGGACCCGCTCGTCCAGGTCCACGACCCCCACCTTCGCCCCGGGCAGTACCAGCGCCAAGGCCAGCGACGTCAGGTCGTGGTCGCCCACGCACAACAGGGTGCGCCGGGTCAGGTCGAAACGGGTGGTCAGGAACAGGGCGCGGCGCAGGGCCGTCTCCGCCGTCGCCGCCACGTGGTCCAGGTTCAGGTCGGAGGCCGGTCCCTCGGCCACCGCCCGCACCAGCTCCGTGGCGGCCCGCGGGTGCTCGGGCAACATGTGCGCCACCGGGTCGGCGAGCATCGGCGCCGTCGCACCCTGGTAGTGGGAGGGACGCAGCAACCGGTAGCGGTCTCCGTCCCTGGCCACCTCGTCGGCCTCGTCGAGGACCCGCAGTAGCGAACGCACCACGGAGTGGGCGATGCCACCGGCCCGCACCAGGTCGTTGGCGCTCCACCAACGTCCGTCGGAGAGCAACGCCAGGATGAGGCGCGGGCGTGGGGCGTCGATCCCGTACTCGGTGAGGAACGTCTCCGCCACTTCGGGCAGAGGAGGGCCCGAACCGGCGCCGGGCGCCGCCAGACCGTCCAGGACCGGGGTACCCGGTGCACGTTCGGGGTCGATTGAGGTCCCGGAATCCGGGCCGGGGGAAGTCGGGTGTCCTGCCATTCGGCGATCCTCCCACGGTGTGCGGACCACACCGGTGACGCAGGTCAGGGTGGTTCGTCACCGATGAGGGAGATATCACTCCCTGGTCATGTTCATCCCCCCTTGGGAAACGCGTTAACAGCGACATAACCTGGGATCACGCCGGTGGGCGCCGCCCCGCCACGGTGAAAATCGGACCATGGTCCGGTCTTCACCGCGCCCGGGAAGGTTTAGCGGGGTTCGCGCGTGGAACAACGGGCAAGGCCGGCCGTCATCGGAAAAAGCGCGATCGCGCGGACCCGAGAGGGACACGAGCGGGAAACGCCGGACACACGACGATTCGCATCGTCACCGGGCCGGCGTGTATAAGAGAACCTGCCCGAAACCGGGCGACCCGAACACCACCGGCGTCACGAGGACGTGAACGCGACACGGCGGGTGCCCCGGGGCGCCCACAACGGCGGGCCACAACTCCATCACGTACGCAGCAGGGCCAATGTCGTCCCGAATGCGCTTTTCACAAAGCCGACTTCAAGACGACAGGAGGGTAGATGCCTGCTGGAAACGTGCGGCGTTCGTCCGTCCGAACGAACCCCGAAGCCACACCCCAGGGCCTGTACGACCCCGCCCACGAACACGACGCCTGTGGTGTCGGGTTCGTGGCCGACCTCACCGGCCGCCGCAGCCACGACATCGTGGACAAGGCGCTGACCGTCCTTCGCAACCTCGACCACCGAGGCGCCTCCGGGGCCGACCCCGACGACGGCGACGGCGCGGGCATCCTGACCCAGGTCCCCCACGAGCTCTACGCCGAGGTCTGCGACTTCGACCTTCCCGAGGCGGGCGCCTACGCCACCGGCATCGGTTTCCTCCCCGCCGACGCGGCCGCACGAGCCGCCGCCGTGGAGCGGATCGACGCCATCGTCGCCGAAGAGGGCCTCACCCTCCTCGGCTGGCGCGAGGTCCCCTTCGAGCCCCGCTACAGCGGTCCCGCCGCCCGCGAGGTCATGCCCTACTTCGGGCAACTGTTCATCACCGGCCGCGAGGGCGGCCCCACCGAGGGCCTGACCGGTATCGACCTGGAGCGCCACGCCTACTGCGTCCGCAAGCGCGCCGAACACGAGACCGACGTCTACTTCCCGAGCCTGTCCCCGCGCACCATCGCCTACAAGGGCATGCTCACCACACCCCAACTGGAGCCGTTCTTCCCGGACCTGTCCGACCGGCGTTACACCTCCGGCCTGGCCCTGGTCCACTCCCGGTTCTCCACCAACACCTTCCCGTCCTGGCCGCTGGCCCACCCGTTCCGCTACGTCGCCCACAACGGTGAGATCAACACCGTCAAGGGCAACCGGAACATGATGCGCTCACGCGAGGCCAAGCTCGCCACCGACCTCATCCCCGGTGACCTGGACCGCGTCTTCCCCATCGTCGACCCCGACGACTCCGACACCGCGTCCTTCGACGACGCCCTGGAACTCATCCACCTCGGCGGTCGCTCCCTGCCGCACGCCGTCCTGATGATGATCCCGGAGCCCTGGGAGAACCACACCGAGATGGACCCGGCCGTCCGGGCCTTCTACGAGTACCACTCGACCCTCATGGAGCCCTGGGACGGACCGGCCTCGGTGTCCTTCACCGACGGCACCCTCGTCGGCTCCGTACTGGACCGCAACGGTCTGCGCCCCGGGCGCTACTGGGTCACCGAGGACGGCCTCGTCGTCCTGGCCTCCGAAGCCGGCGTCCTGGACATCGACCCCGCCACCGTCGTGCGCAAGGGCCGCCTACAGCCGGGCCGTATCTTCGTGGTCGACACCGCCCAAGGGCGCATCATCGAGGACGAGGAGATCAAGGCCGACCTCGCCGCCGAACACCCCTACCAGGAGTGGATCGACGCCGGAGTCCTGCGCCTGAACGACCTCCCCGCAGCCGAACCCACCCCGGTCACCGAACCGGACCTCGCCCAGAGGGTGTTCGGCTACACCGAGGAGGAACTGCGGATCATCCTCACCCCGATGGCCCGCACCGGCGCCGAACCCATCGGCTCCATGGGCACCGACACCCCGGTGGCGGCCCTGTCCGACCGCCCGCGCCAACTCTTCGACTACTTCTCACAGAACTTCGCGCAGGTCACCAACCCGCCACTGGACGCCATCCGCGAGGAGATGGTCACCAGCCTGTCCACGCTCCTGGGCGCCGAACACAACATCCTGGGCGCCGGCCCCGGCGACAACCGGCGCCTCGTCCTGCCCACCCCGGTCGTCGACGAAGCCGAACTGGCCGCCATCGTCGCCGCGGGACAGACCGACCCCGCGCTGAAGACCTTCACCGTCGACGGCACCTACCCCGTCGACGGCGGCGGTGACGCCCTCTCCGCCCGCCTGGCCGAGATCGAAACCGAGGTCTCCGCGGCCATCGCCGACGGCGCCCACATCCTGGTCCTCAGCGACCGCCGCGCCGACGCCACCCGCGCACCCATCCCGTCACTGCTGCTGACCGGGTCCGTCCACCACCACCTGATCTGCGAGAAGACCCGTACCGAGGTCGGACTCGTCATCGAGGCCGGCGACGTCCGCGAATGCCACCACGTCGCCCTCCTGCTGGGCTACGGCGCCTCCGCGGTCAACCCGTACCTGGCCCTGGAGACCGTCCGCGACCTGGTCCGGCGCGGCACCCTCGCCGACGTCGACGCCGACACCGCCGTGCGCAACACCCTCAAGGCCTACGCCAAGGGTGTCCTCAAGGTCATGTCCAAGATCGGTGTCTCCACCGTCAGCTCCTACACCGGCGCCCAGATCTTCGAGGCCCTGGGCCTGGGCCAGGAGGTCATCGACCGCTGCTTCACCGGCACCACCTCCCGTCTGGGCGGCGTCGGATTCGACGTCCTCGCCGAAGAGGTCGCCATCCGTCACCGCCGCGCCCACACCGCCAACCCCAACGCCCACCGGCGCCTGGAGGTGGGCGGTGAGTACCAGTGGCGCCGCGAGGGCGAACCCCACCTGTTCAACCCCGAGACGGTCTTCAAGCTCCAGCACTCCACCCGGAGCCGCAAGTACGAGATCTTCAAGGAGTACACGAACAGGATCGACGACCAGGCCGAGAAGCTCATGACCCTGCGTGGGCTCTTCCGACTCAAGGAAGGCGTGCGCGAACCCATCTCCATCGACGAGGTCGAACCCGTCTCGGAGATCGTCAAGCGCTTCTCCACCGGAGCCATGTCCTACGGCTCCATCTCCGCGGAGGCACACCAGACCCTCGCCATCGCGATGAACCGCCTCGGTGGCAAGTCCAACACCGGAGAGGGCGGCGAGGACCCCGACCGCTTCACCCGCGACCCCAACGGGGACCTGCGACGCAGCGCCATCAAGCAGGTCGCCTCCGGTCGCTTCGGCGTCACCTCGCACTACCTCAGCAACGCCGACGACATCCAGATCAAGATGGCCCAGGGTGCCAAGCCCGGCGAGGGCGGACAACTGCCCGGCCACAAGGTCTACCCGTGGGTGGCCGACACCAGGCACTCCACCCCCGGCGTCGGCCTCATCTCGCCGCCGCCCCACCACGACATCTACTCCATCGAGGACCTCGCCCAGCTCATCCACGACCTCAAGAACGCGAACCCGTCCGCACGGGTCCACGTCAAACTGGTCTCCGAAGCGGGAGTGGGCACCGTCGCCACCGGCGTGTCCAAGGCGCACGCCGACGTCGTCCTCATCTCCGGCCACGACGGAGGAACCGGCGCCTCGCCGCTGACCTCCCTCAAGCACGCCGGTACCCCCTGGGAGCTCGGCCTCGCCGAAACCCAGCAGACCCTGCTGCTCAACGGACTGCGCGACCGCATCGTCGTCCAGGCCGACGGCCAGATGAAGACCGGCCGCGACGTCGTCATCGCCGCCCTGCTCGGCGCCGAGGAGTACGGCTTCGCCACCGCACCCCTGGTCGTCTCCGGCTGCGTCATGATGCGCGTGTGCCACCTCGACACCTGCCCGGTCGGCGTCGCCACCCAGAACCCGCTCCTGCGGGAACGGTTCTCCGGCAAGGCCGAGTACGTGGTGAACTTCTTCGAGTTCATCGCCCAAGAGGTCCGCGAATACCTCGCCCGGCTCGGCTTCCGCAGCCTCGACGAGGCCATCGGCTCCGTCGACCTGCTCGACACCGCCGACGCCGTCGACCACTGGAAGGCACAAGGCCTGGACCTGTCGCCCATCCTGCACGAGGTCGAACCCATCGCCGGCGACCACCGCTCCCGGCGGCGCGACCAGGACCACGGCCTGGAAAAGGCCCTGGACAACACCCTCGTCCAACTCAGCGAGGGCGCCCTGGACTTCGGCCGGCCCGTCGCGCTCCAACTGCCGGTCCGCAACGTCAACCGCACCGTCGGCACCATGCTCGGCCACGAGGTCACCAAGCGCTACGGGGCCGAGGGCCTGCCCACCGACACCATCGACGTCACCTTCACCGGATCCGCCGGACAGTCCTTCGGTGCCTTCATCCCCAAGGGCGTGACCCTGCGCCTCCAAGGCGACGCCAACGACTACGTCGGCAAGGGTCTCTCCGGCGGACGCGTCATCGTCCGCCCCGACGAGAACTCACGCCTGGTGGCCGAGGACCACATCATCGCCGGCAACGTCATCGCCTACGGCGCCACCTCCGGCGAGATCCACCTGCGCGGCATCGTCGGCGAACGCTTCTGCGTCCGCAACTCCGGAGCCACCGCCGTCGTCGAGGGCGTCGGCGACCACGGCTGCGAGTACATGACCGGCGGTCGCGCCGTCGTCCTGGGCCGCACCGGCCGCAACTTCGCCGCCGGCATGTCCGGAGGCGTCGCCTACGTCCTCGACCTGGACCCCGAACGCGTCAACGGAGAAATGGTCGAGATCGAGGAACTCACCGACGACGACCGCGACTTCCTCACCGGAGTCCTCGCCCGACACCACGCCGAGACCGGATCCACCGTCGCCGAACGCCTCCTGGTCGCCGGACACCAGGGCCTGGACCGCATCGCCAAGGTCATGCCGCGCGACTACAAGCGAGTCCTGCTCGCCAAGGCCGAGGCCGAACGCGAAGGACGCGACGTCGACGAGGCCGTCATGGCCTCCGCGCAGTCCTGAAAACCCGGTCCACGAAAGGAGGAAGAACCATGGCAGACCCCAAGGGTTTCCTGAAGATCACCGAGCGAGAGCTCCCCGCGCACCGGCCCGTCGACGTGCGCATCCAGGACTGGCGCGAGGTCCACGAGGACTTCGACCGAGGAACCGTCACCAAGCAGGCCTCACGCTGCATGGACTGCGGCATCCCCTTCTGCCACAACGGATGCCCGCTCGGAAACCTCATCCCCGAGTGGAACAACCTCGTCCACACCCACGACTGGGCCGAGGCGATCGAACGACTCCACGCCACCAACAACTTCCCCGAGTTCACCGGCCGCCTCTGCCCCGCACCCTGTGAATCGGCCTGCGTGCTCGGTATCGACCAGCCCGCCGTCACCATCAAGAACGTCGAGGTCTCCATCATCGACCGTGCGTGGGAGGAAGGCTGGGTCAAGCCCCTGCCGCCCACCCACCGCACCGGCAAGAAGGTCGCCATCGTCGGCTCCGGCCCCGCTGGCCTGGCCGCCGCACAGCAACTCACCCGCGCCGGACACGACGTCACCGTCTACGAACGGGCCGACCGCATCGGCGGCCTGCTCCGCTACGGCATCCCCGAGTTCAAGATGGAGAAGCGGCACATCGACCGCCGCATCGCCCAGATGACCGCCGAAGGCACCACCTTCCGCACCGGCGTGAACATCGGCGTCGACCTCACCGTCGAACGACTCAAGAGCGACAACGACGCCGTCGTCCTCACCGGCGGCGCCACCCGGTGGCGCGACCTGCCCGCCACCGGCCGCGAACTCGACGGTATCCACCAGGCCATGGAGTACCTGCCCCTGGCCAACAAGGTGCAGGAGGGCGACCTCGACCGCGCACCCATCCACGCCCAGGGCAAACACGTCATCGTCATCGGCGGCGGTGACACCGGCGCGGACTGCGTCGGCACCGCACACCGCCAGGGCGCCGCGTCGGTCACCCAGCTGGAGATCATGCCCAAGCCCCCGACCACGCGCCCCGACCACCAGCCCTGGCCCACCATGCCCATGCTGTACAAGGTCACCAGCGCGCACGAAGAGGGCGGCAAGCGGATCTACTCCGTCAACACCCTGGAGTTCCTCGGCGACGAGAACGGGCACGTCCGCGCCCTGAGACTCGTCGACGTCGAACGCGGCCCGAACGGCTTCGAACCCGTCGAGGGCACCGAACGCGAGATCCCCGCGGACCTGGTCACCCTCGCCATGGGCTTCGTCGGCCCCGAGACCAAGGGCATGATCGAGGACCTGGGGGTCGAACTCGACGGCCGCGGCAACGTCGTCCGCGACAGCGACTACAGGACCACCGTCGACGGCGTCTTCTGCGCCGGCGACATGGGCCGTGGACAATCCCTCATCGTGTGGGCCATCGCCGAGGGCCGCTCCGCAGCCGCCGCCGTGGACCACCACCTCACCGAGGACGGGACCCTGCCGGTCGCCATCGCGCCCACCGAGCGCCCGCTCGTCTGACCGAGAGGCCCCAGAATCCGCCCGGGCGCGGGGGCTACCCCTCGCGCCCGGCACGTCTCTAGGCTCAAGGACATGATCTACCGACTGATCGGTGAAGGCGCGATGGCCCTGCACATGGCCTTCCTCGTCTACGTCGCCGTCGGCGGATTCCTCGCCTGGAAGTGGCCACGCGCCTTCTGGCCCCACCTGGCCTGCGCCCTCTACGGTCTCGGCATCACCTTCATCGGATGGGACTGTCCCCTGACCCACGTCGAGAACTGGGGACGAGAACGAGCCGGGCAGGAGGGCCTCTCGGACACGGGGTTCGTCGACCACTACCTCACCGGGGTCGTCTATCCCGCCGAACACCTGACCGGCATCCGACTCCTCACCGCCCTCATCGTCGCGGTCTCCTGGGCCGGGCTCCTCGTCATCCACCTACGTCGTCGACGAAGACCATCCTCGGACACGGCGTAAAGATCGCGAATGGATCCCGCGCACGTCCTTCACCCGCAGGTCACACGGGTCTACGGTCGAGACATGACCGTTATGACCTGGGACTCGTACCGCGCAGCCGACCACTTCATCATGCGCAGCGCCCGGCTCATCGACCGGCACCGCTTCGCCTTCCACTTCCAGTCAGCGTCCGCACAACCCGTATACGCGTCACTGGCCGCCCACCGAAACCTCGACGGCGGCTACGGCAACAGCCTCGACCCCGACCTTCGGGGGCACGGCAGCCAACCCGTCGCCACCGAGACCGCCCTGCGCTACCTCGACGAACTCGGAGCCATCCCCGAGGACGTCGGACAGGGCATCTGCCTCTTCCTCGCCGGCAACGCCAACGACGACGGCGGAGTACCCGCCGTGCTGCCCACCGTCCGCCACACCGAAGCCGCGCCCTGGTACCGGGAGACCCGCGACTTCTCCAGCCGCCTCGACGTCACCGCGATGATCATCGGGCTGCTCCACAAGAACAACGTCGCCCACCCGTGGCGTGACCGGGCCACGGCCTACTGCTGGAAGACCATCAACGGGCTCCACTGGACCGACCCGCACGAGGCCATCGGCATCTGCACCTTCCTGCAGTACGTGCCCGACCGGCCCCGAGCCGTGGCCACCATGAACCACCTGGCCACCATGATCCGCGCCGTCATCGACGTCCGACCGAGGGCCACCGGCCACGTGCACACGCCACTCGACCTGGCCTGCCACCCCGCCCACATCGCCCGACCGCTCTTCACCGACGCCGAGATCACCCGCAACCTCGAAGCCTTCGAGGAGGAGCAACGCCCCGACGGTGGTTGGGACGCCTGCTGGGAGCACTGGGACACCACCGCCACCCTCGAACGCCAAGGCATGCGCACCATCCAACGCATGCGCATCCTGCGCGCCTACGGTCGCCTGGTACCCGACCTGCCCCGCCCACGCCGGTCCCTCTGACGGCCCGCGCACCTGGCGCCCCGTACCGCACGCGGGGCGCCACACGATGACGTGGCCTCACCCCAACGCCAGGACCCGCACCCCCGCGCCCGACCCGCGCTGAAGCGCCGTCGACCCGGGTCCGGTTCACCTCCGGCGAGAAACGCACTCGCGGCGAGTAATACCCGGCCGCCGGCACCAGAGCGGCGGCCGGATCCGCCGTGCCCCCGTCCAGGGCCACCGATACCTGGTGCAACGAGCCCACCGTGTGCACCGACAACGCCGTCACGTCCCACGGCACGCACCGTGTCGCCTTCACCACATCCGACTCCGACAATCCCAGCAGCACCTCCTCCAAGGCCGCCACCTCGTCCACCAGAGCCGCCATCACCACGCCACGCCCGAACAACCACGCCCACCCTTCACCGACGGCGAAACGCCCACACGACAACGACCCGGAGAAACCCGCGCCGGCCCACCGACCCCACCCTCGACCACCCGATCACCCCACGAAAACGGTCACCGAGGGTGACCGAATTCGCTCCCACTCCACCTCGCATACGTCCGTTCGCAACCTGGTTTAGACCACTCCATCCCCCAGACGCTCTAAAGTGATACATGTGACACGTCGAGCAAAGATCGTTGCGACCCTTGGCCCCGCCACCTCGAGCCCGGAGACCCTCCGGCAACTCGTGGATGCGGGCTTGGACGTCGCCCGCCTCAATCTCAGCCACGGAACCCATGACGACCACTACGCGAGCCTGACCAACCTCCGGCAGGCCGCACAGGACGCCAACCGCGCGGTCGGCGTCCTCGCCGACCTCCAAGGGCCCAAGATCCGCGTCGGAACCTTCCCCGACGGGCCCATCGAACTCGAAGCCGGTGACGAGTTCACCGTCACTATCGAGGACGTCCCCGGCGACCGGAACAGGGTCTCCACCACCTACAAGGGACTCCCCGGCGACGTTCGCCCCGGCGACCGCGTCCTCATCGACGACGGCCGCGTCGTGCTGGAATGCACCAAGACCACCAGCACCGACGTACAGACCCGCGTCATCTTCGGCGGCACCGTCTCCAACCACAAGGGACTCAACCTCCCCGGAGTCTCCGTCAGCGTCCCCGCCCTCACCCAGAAGGACGAGGACGACCTGCGCTGGGCCCTGCGACACAACGTCGACATGGTCGCCCTCTCCTTCGTCCGCAGCCCCGCGGACGCCGAGGAGTGCCACCGCATCATGGACGAAGAGGGCCTCACCGTCCCCCTCATCGCCAAGATCGAGAAGCCACAGGCGGTCGAGCGCCTCCAGGACATCATCGAGGTCTTCGACGGAGTCATGGTCGCCCGCGGCGACCTCGGCGTCGAACTGCCCCTTGAGAACGTCCCCATGGTGCAAAAGCGCGCCGTGGAACGCTGTCGCGACAAGGCCAAGCCGGTCATCGTCGCCACACAGATGCTCGAATCCATGATCAGCGCGCCCCGGCCCACCCGCGCCGAGGCCTCCGACGTCGCCAACGCCGTCCTCGACGGGGCCGACGCCGTCATGCTCTCCGGTGAGACCAGCGTCGGCCAGTACCCCATCGAGACCGTCGAGACCATGGCGCGCATCGTGGGGGCGGCCGAGCAGGAGTCCCTGCGCGCCTCGCACATCCTCAACCGGGTGCCCGAGACCACGGGTGGCGCCATCGCCCGTGCCGCCGCCGAGATCGGCGCGACCGTCGGCGCCAAGGCCCTGGTCGCCTTCACCATGTCCGGTGAGACCGCCCGGCGCCTGGCCCGCTACCGCTCGCCCATCCCGCTGCTGGCCTTCACCACCGAGGAGAGCACACGCGGCCACCTCTCCCTCACCTGGGGAGTCGAGAGCAACCTGGTGCCCTGGGTCGACAACACCGACGACATGGTCCGCCAGGTCGAGAGTGAGCTCCTGGGACTCGGCGACTACCACAAGGGCGACAAGGTCGTCATCGTCGCCGGTAGCCCGCCCGGAACCACCGGTTCCACCAACTTCCTGCGCGTGCACCGAATCGGTGACGCCGTCGCCTTGAACAACAACTGACGCGGGGCGCCCACGGCGCCCGCACCCACGGGCCGCATCAGGTCCGGCCCGGAGCCCGGCGGAATGAGTCACGCCGGAGCGTTCCGGGCCGACCGGTGCGGCGGGGGAGTGGACGGGCCGGCCTCGGCTCAGTCCTGGTTCGAGGAAGCGCCTTCGAACGGAACCCGCTCCAACGGCATGTCCCACGGCAACAGGTTCCACGGGCTGCCCGAGTCGTCGTCCAACAGACCCAGCGCCACCCACAGCCGGTCCTCGTCCCCGTGGTCGCCGCCCACGCCCTTGTCGGGCCACAGCAGATAGCCCGCGTGGAAGGCCGACGACAGCTGTCCCCACGACGAGTACCGCCGCTGTAGGTCCGAGGCCACCCGCCGCAGGAGGGTCTGCGTCTCCACCGGGCTCAACCAGTCCAGCGACGCCCCACCGCACACCAGTCGGATGACGTGCACCGACTTCCACCACTGGTAGGCGCCGATCATCACCGTCTCGTCGCCCTCGGCGACCCCGGTGACCGACCGCAACCGCGTCACCTGTTCGTCGGACAACCGCACCATCGCGCCGGTGTCCTCACCGCCGTCGGGCAGGCGCGAACGCGCGATCCCCGACCGCAGGTCCACCGCCAGGTCCAGACTCGGGCCGGAGTGCAGCTCCTCCAGCAGACGCTCGACCGCGGCCAACAAGGACTCGCGGTCCACCACCGACCACTGCTGCTCCAGCATCCTTCGGTAGCGGCGTCGCAGACTGGGCCGGGCCACCACGTCCCAGGGTTCGGCCAACGCGACCCGGAACGGGGCCGCGACCGCCGCGGCCCATCGTTCGGTGCTCAACGGGGCGTCAGGCGACTTGGTCCGGATCGTCGGTTGTTCACGCGAGCCCACCACCAATTCGGCGAAGGAACCGGTGGCCAGCGCGAGCGTCGGCACGAACGACCAGCCGGGAAGATCCAGGGCCACCAGCACGACCGCGAGCAACGCCACCGGAGTCCACAGCCACGGCTGGCGACGGCGGGATCCCCAGGCCACCACGACCCAGGCCCCGATCACCAGCGCGCCGATCACCCCGGCCAACGCGGTCAACACCCGATGCCCCTCTCCTCGCGCCAAGCCCGTTCGGGCAGGGCTACACGACATCAAGGATCAGGGACGGCGGAGCTCCACCGCGACCGAACCCACGGGTTGTGCTCAGGTTGTGGCCGTGATGTGACCGGTTCAGCGTGCCTGTGCCCCCAGAAAGTGACAAAAGACCTATTTGGGGTCTAAATGGTCGGGTAGTTACGGAGGTTCTGGCCAGTCTGTCCCACAAAGGCCAGAACCCCCGAAAAACCACCCGGGACGCAGGTCAGCCCAGTGCGTCCACCACTACTTCGGAGGCCTGCGCGATCAACGCGTCGTCGTGCTCGGCGCCCTCGACATCCATGCTCGACATCACCGCCAGCACGATCGGCTCACCCTCCTCGGGCCACAGCACCGCGATGTCGTTCCGGGTCCCGTAACCACCGTTGCCGGTCTTGTCACCCACGACCCAGCCCTCCGGCACACCCGCCCGGATCAGGTCGTCCCCCGTCACGTTGCGAACCATCATGTCCGTCAGAACCTCACGGCGGTCGTCCGGCAGGACGTCCCCCAGAATGAACGCCTCCAGGCTCCCCGCCATCGCCTTCGGAGTACTCGTGTCCCGCACCTCACCCGGGACCGCGTCACTCATCTCCACCTCGTACCGCTCCAACACCGTCACATCGTCACCGGTCAGCTCACCCAGCGACTCCGTGAACCCCGCCGGACCCCCGATCTCGTCCAGCAACAGGTTCGCCGCCGCGTTGTCACTGAACCGCGTCGTCGCGTCACACAATTCCAGCAACGACATCCCCGAATCCAGGTTCTCCTCCACCACCGGCGAATGCGGCTGCAGCACCCCCTCGTCGAAGGTCACCACCCGCTCCATCTCCTCCAACGAGTTCTCCGACAACACCACCCCCGCCAGCAGCGCCTTGAACGTCGAAGCGAACGCGAACCGGTCGTCCGCCTGGAACGCCACCTCCTCACCCGACCCCGTGTCCAAGGCGTACACACCCAGCCGCGCGTCGAACTCCTCCTCCAACGCCTCGAATTCCGCCGCGTAGTCCACCACCGCGGCCGACTCCGTCGCCGACAGTGAAGACGCCCCCGAAGGACCCCCCGCGCCCTCCGAGGCCCCACAACCCACCAACGGCACCAACAACGCCGCCGCCACGAACCCGCGCACCCCGAAACCCCACACCCTGGACCCCGACATCACGACCCCCATCGAAAACTCCCGACACTCGACGAACACGAACCAGGACCGGCCCGCTCCCGCAGTCTCGCCGGCCCCCACCCATGCTGTCCAAGACGAAAACGACCAATCCCATGCCAGAAGCGCATAACCTCAGGTCATGGACCTCGTAGGAGCCTGCAACGCCTTCGTCCACGTCAGCGACAGAGGCAGCTTCACCCACGGAGCCGCAGCCGCACACATCCCCCAACCCGTCGCCAGCCGACGCATCGCCGCCCTCGAAAAACACCTCGGCGCACCCCTCCTCGACCGCACCGGACGCCACCCCACCCTCACCCAGTTCGGCCACGCCGTCCTCCCCACCGCCCGACGCCTCGTCGACCTCGCCCACACCCTCGAACACGACGCCGCCACCGCCCGCCTCACCCCACTCCGCATCGCCGTCCCCACCACCTGCACCACCCACGACCTCGCCCACCTCACCGCCCGAGCCCGCCACCACGACCTCAACCTCGACCCCCACCCCGCACCACCCGCACAGCGCACCCACCTCCTCCACACCCACCAGGTCCGCGCCGCCCTCACCGCCGTCGCACCCGACCAGGCCACCTGGACCGCACCCCTGGGCCTGGCCACCCACCACCCGCCCACCGCGCACACCCACTACCTCGAAACCCTCAGGGCCGGACGCGCCCCCACCACCCCACGCCGACGCGTCTGGATCCAACCCGAGGACGACACACCCCACATCCGCGACCCCCTCACCCGTACCGGCCACGCCCTGGGACTCCACCCCACCCAGATCACCGTCGCCACCAGCCTCACCACCGCCACCGCCGAAGTCCTCACCACCCACGACCTCCTCCTCTGCACCCCGCACCAGGCCGAACGACTCGACCTCCACTGGCGTCCCATCGGAGAAATCCACCCCACCCGCGACCACACCGCCACAGGAGAACAAGCCGAAACCCTCCGCACCCACCTGCACGCACACATCGCCCGCTGCCTCGGAGCCACCCACCCGTGATCACCCACCGCCTGCGCGCCGAACTCCACGAAGCCGGACTCCACGGCTCCTTCCTCGTCCGCGACCTCCACACCGGTCACGAGATCGGCATCGAACCCGACACCGAATACGCCACCGCGTCCCTGGTCAAAGTCCCCCTCGCCCTGGCCACCCTCCACCGCATCCACCAAGGCGAACTCGACGGCGCCACCCCCATCCACCTCACCCCCACCCACATCGACGCCGGACCACCCGGCACCGGCCCCTTCGGCATCAGCAAGTTCCGCCACCCCGTCACCATCGCCATCGACGACCTCCTCCACCTCAGCACCTGCCTCAGCGACAACATCGCCGCCGACGCCCTCTTCGACCTCACCCCGCCCACCCACGTCAACCGACTCCTCCACGAGCACCGGATCCAGGGCCTCACCGTCCGCCACGGCATCGGCACCCTCAACGCCACCCCCGCGGAACGGCTGGCCCCCGACGAGACCCACCTCGCCCACACCCTCGCCATCCAGGCCGGCACCGACGGACGCGGCCACCACATCCCCCAACTCGACGTCACCATCGCCAACTCCGGCTCCGCCCGCGCCCACGTCGACCTGCTCCACGCCCTCTGGCGGCCCACCCACATCCACCCCGACGTCGCCCACGGCGTCCGCGCGCTCATGGCCGACAACATGATCCGCCACCGTCTCGCCCCCGACTTCACCAGCGACGCCGCCACCTGGGCGTCCAAGACCGGCACCGTCCTCAACCACCGCCACGAGATCGGCGTCGTCGAACACACCAACGGTGAGGCCTACGCCATCGCGGCCCTCACCGCGTCACAGGTCCCCGCCCGCCACCAACCCGAGGCCGAAGCCCTCATGGGCCGCGTCGCCCGCGCCCTCCGTGACCACCTGCGCTCCACCTGAACGCATCACAAGTCGGGGCGTTCCGGGCGGTTACCGGCGCCGATTCAAAACCCGCATCGCACAGAATCCCTGTTTCCCCCACACGAGGGCCTCCGATCCCATAAGAATGTTGGTGAAGGAACCCCCTCATCTCCTCCTGAGGGTGGCTCCTGGACCGAGCCCACGGGATCCCCTCCCCGAGGCTCGGTCACACGTGGCGCGGAACTCGACCCCATCGCGATTCGCGCCGCCACAGGGCCGTCCCGGCCGGTGCCCCCACCGGGACGGCCCCTTCCGTTGCTCGTGCCGGGACCGACGAAAGTCCTTCGGGATTCTGGTTCTGCTCACATGAGCGCCCTGTATCCGCTAGAAATGGCGGTGAAGGAACCCCCGCCCCTCCTCCTACGGGGGTTTCTGAGTCGGTCGTGCCCGGATATCCCCCTTTCCGGGGTCCGGCCGTGTGTGCCTGACGCGAAGTCCCCACACGCTTCGGGCGCCACTCGCCCTTCGGGGCTCCGGGGCCGTTCCGGTGAGCACGTTTCGTCCACCGGAACGGCCCCGCACATCAGTGCTTGGGCCCCACGAAGGCGTCCAACCTGGCCACGGCCTCCCTCCGGGAGACCGAGACGACGTGCGTGTCCCTGCGCCGTGGTTCGGACGGCTTCCTC
The DNA here is from genome assembly GCF_053619415.1 of Nocardiopsis sp. NPDC055551. Classification (NCBI taxonomy): domain Bacteria; kingdom Bacillati; phylum Actinomycetota; class Actinomycetes; order Streptosporangiales; family Nocardiopsidaceae; genus Nocardiopsis; species Nocardiopsis sp. NPDC055551. The sequence continues at coordinate 55,153 of NZ_JBSHJJ010000015.1, forward strand.
ACCTGTGCCTTCCAAGCCACATCCAGATGGTCGAGGGTGGTGGTGAGCAGCCCGACGATGTCCGTCGAGACGTTGGTGAATTGGTAGCGGGGGTATTCGTAGGACTTCACCTCGCCGTCCGGACGCTTCTTGCGTATCCGGTTGATGAGCCGGCACCCGTCGGAGTGGATCAACCCGCGAACGAAGGCCTTCGGTTCCGCGTCCACGATCTCCTGCTGCCACCTCTCCAAGAGGATGCGCCGGTCATGCTTCTTACCGGGGCCGTGCTGGGGGAAGACGCACGGCCAGTGCTTCCAATCGCCGTGCACCTCGGTACAGCCCTGGGAGGGAACCCGGGACACCTTGTGGTGGGGGCGGATCGAGGACAGGGCCAGGACACACTCGTCGATGAGCCCCGGCCAGTCGTCGCCGCACATGATGCGGAGCCGCCACACGCCCTTGGTCGGGTCACCTGCCGGGGTGATGCAGCCGTCGCCGAGATAGAGACCCAGGAGATAGGCGTAGGAACGCCCATCGGTGGGCGGTCGGGGGATGGGTTCGCAGCGCGGACAGAGGTCGGTGTCCTCGTACTTGTCCACCAGGGATCGGTCGGTCATCCAAGTACGAAGAGTGGACCGGTTGATCCCGGTGCGCTGAGCGACCTCCGAGTAGGAGATCCCCGAGTCGAGAAGGGAGGTGGCTTGACGCCTGACATGCGGTGAGTACATGCAGTGCATGTTCGCTCACGCTTCGGACATTCTCGGGTCGCGTGGTCCTGGGCAGCAAGAAAGCCACCCGATTGGATGGCTTTTTGGTGTCCTGGGTGGGATTCGAACCCACACTGGATGGTGTTTGAGACCATTGCCTCTGCCGTTGGGCTACCAGGACGGGTTCACTTTGTCAAGTGATTTTCCGGGGCCTTCAATAGTCGGTTAGGCGATGCTCGGTCAACAGTGGTGTCACGATTGACCGGCATTGCCGGGGCCAACGCACAGCATACTAGCGGATCTCTGTAACCTCGTGTACGTGACGAGGACGCAGAGCCGTGTGGTGATCGCGGAAGACGAGGCCCTGATCCGCCTGGATCTCAAGGAGATGCTGGAGGAGGACGGCTATGCCGTCGTGGGTGAGGCCGGTGACGGCGAAGCCGCCATCAGGCTCGCCCGCGAGCTCAAGCCGGATCTGGTGATCACCGACATCAAGATGCCCGTGCTCGACGGCCTCACGGCCGCCGAGCGTATCGCGGGGGAGCGCATCGCCCCCGTGGTGATCCTGACCGCCTTCTCTCAGCGAGAGTTGGTCGAACGGGCCCGGGAGGCCGGGGCCATGGCCTACCTGGTCAAACCCTTCAGCAAGTCGGATCTGGTGCCGGCGATCGAGATGGCGACCTCCCGGTACGCCGAGCTGTCGGCGTTGGAGGCGGAGGTCGGTGACCTCCAGGACCGGTTGGAGACGCGCAAGCTGGTGGAGCAGGCCAAGGGGCTGTTGCAGAGCCGGCACGGCATGAGTGAGCCGGAGGCGTTCCGCTGGATCCAGAAGAACTCGATGGATCGCCGTTTGACCATGCGCAAGGTCGCCGAGACCGTGGTCGAGACCCTCGGTGGACAGCAGGGCTGATCTTTCCCGCTTAGGAGAACTGAACAATCGACGTAAGGGGCCGCGCCCAAGGGGGCGGCCCCTTTGTCGTGTCTGGAATCGGGTCTCAAGTGTGGTCATCCGGTCACTACAGGTAGGACCAAGTGACAGATCGGCTGGGGTGTGGGCGGAAAACCTGGACGCCTGTACAGATTCAACTCGCATCTCATACCGGTTTGATCTCGGTTGCGCACAATGGGGTGACGGTTGTGTCACGTGGCTTTAGCTGTGCTGAATGACCACCATAAACCGGGCTAAACTCGGCGCACCGAACAGCTAAAGGACAGTGGTGCCCGAATGCTCACATCCGGGTGTCACGTGACCTCAGATGCGCAAGGAGCGCGCGTGCGCACACGTCTCGTGACCGTGTTGCTCGCCCTGATCACCGCATTCCTGGTGATCCCCGGGGCGGCGGCGACGGCAGACGAACAGGGCGGTGAGGCGCTGCACGGTCAGATCACTCAGCCCGATGATCGGGATCTCGGTGTGGAAGGCATCGAGATCACGGTCTTCGAGGGTGACGACGAGATCGAAGCGGCGGCGACCGACTCTGATGGAAATTGGGAAGTGGTGTTGCCCGGACCGGGCGACTACCGCGCAGTGGTGGATCAGGAGTCCATCCCCAGCGAGTACGAGGTCCGCGAGACGGTTCTCCTCGTCGGTGGTGAGGCCGAGGTCACGGTCGAGGCCGATGAGCGGCGACCGCTGATCGTCGCCTTGGACGAGGCCGGTACGGCCGCGGAGGAGCCGGAGGAATCGGAGAGCCCCGCGGAGGGTGACGGCGCCGCGGAGGAGGACGAGGAGGCCGCCGCCGACGACGAGGCCCTGGAGGTCGAGGGGGTCAGTGGTGGCTTCGGTGATCGCTTCGCCCAGCTGACCGCGGCCGGTCTTCTCTTCGGCCTGGTCATCGCGGTTTCCGCGATCGGTCTGTCGTTGATCTTCGGGACGACGCAGATCATCAACTTCTCGCACGGTGACATGGTCACCTTCGGTGCGATGATGGCGCTCCTCTTCAGCACCGGCGCGGCCGGGATGGGCAACTCCCTGCTGGCGATCTTCGCCGGTCTGGGCGTGGCGATCCTGTTGGGCGCGTTCATGGAGAACAGGCTCGGCCGGACCCTGTTGATCGTTCTCCAGTGGACGGCGATCTTCGGTGGTATCGCCCTGGCGACCCTGTTGGGTGTGCTCGGTGACGCCTTCGAGTGGCAGGTGCCGCTATGGGCGGCGGCCGCGATCGCGGTGGTCATGGGCGCGGTGCTGGGCGGCACGATGGAGCGCTACCTGTGGCGTCCGTTGCGCAAGCGCAACGTGGCCCTGATCCAGATGTTCATCGTGTCGATCGGTGTGGCGCTGGTGCTGCGGCACGTGCTCCTGGTGCTGTTCGGCGCGAACCGGACGCGGTACGCGGGCTTCCAGGTGCAGGAGTTGGTGCACCTGGGTCCGGTGTCGATGCCGCCTCGCGACCTGGTGATCATCGCCGTGGCCATCGTGATCCTGGTGTTGGTGGCGTGCCTGCTGCAGTTCACCCGTATCGGCAAGGCGATGCGCGCGGTCTCGGACAACCGGGACCTGGCGGAGTCGTCGGGTATCGACGTGGACCGCGTGACGATGTACGTGTGGCTGCTCGGTGGTGGTCTGGCCTCGCTGGGCGGTGTGCTCTTCGGCCTGAACCAGGTCGTGGACTACGAGATGGGCTTCCGTCTGCTGCTGCTGATGTTCGCCGCGGTGATCCTCGGTGGTCTGGGCACGGCCTACGGCGCGATGGTCGGCGGTCTGGCCGTCGGTCTGGTGGCGATGTTGTCCACCCTGTGGTTCCCCGCACAGCTCATGAACGCGTGGGCTCTGGCCCTGATGATCCTCATGCTGCTGATCAGGCCCCAGGGTCTGCTCGGTTCGCGTGAGCGGGTCGGCTAGGAGAGGTAACGATGGATATTCTCATGATCCTCGCCGAGGCCGCTCGATCCGCGGTCGGCCCGGTCGCGGCGATCTACGCGTTGGCCGCCGTGGGGTTGAACCTGCACTTCGGTTACACGGGTCTGCTGAACTTCGGTCAGGTCGGCTTCATGCTGGTGGGCGCCTATGGCGTGGGAATCAGCGTGGCGGTGTTCGACCTGCCGGTGCTGGTCGGTTTCCTCGTCGGCCTGGGTTGTGCGCTGGTGTTGGCGTTGCTGCTCGGTATCCCGACTCTGCGGTTGCGGGCCGACTATCTGGCGATCACGACGATCGCGGCGGCGGAGGTGCTGCGCCTGGTGTATCGGGCGGGGTTCGCCGAGCCGGTGACCAATGGTGTCTACGGCCTGCAGAACCTGTCCTCGGGCTTTCGTGAGGTGAACCCGTTCGACGCGGGTGGGCGTTACGGGGTCGGGGCGATGACGTTCACCGGTAACCAGATGTGGTTGATGACGGTGACGTGGGGCCTGGTCGCGGTGTTCGCCGTGTTCACGTGGATGTTGATCCACAGCCCCTGGGGCCGGGTGATCAAGGGCGTTCGCGAGGACGAGGACGCGGTGCGCAGCCTCGGCAAGAACGTGTTCGCCTACAAGATGCAGGCGTTGGTGCTGGGCGGCCTGATCGGTGCGTTGGCGGGCGCGATGCTCGCGGTGCACCAGGGGGCGATCCAGCCGGACCAGTTCAAGCCGCAGGTGACCTTCTTCCTGTGGGTGATCCTGCTGTTGGGCGGTGCGGGCCGTGTGTTCGGTCCGATCATCGGTTCGATGGCGTTCTGGTTCCTGATGAACTTCACGGACGGGTTCTTGAAGGGCTTGGGCCGTGAGGGGTTGTTGCCCTTCCTGGAGGGGCCCGACTACGGCGCGATCCAGTTGGCCTTCGTGGGGCTGTTGCTGGTGCTGTTGATCGTCTTCCGGCCGCAGGGGCTCATCGGTGACCGCAAGGAGATGCTGATCAATGTCAAGTGATGAGGTGGACACCTCCGCGGCGGTCGAGGTCGACCGGATGGCGGACGCGGTGGCCGAGCCCGGGTCGCCGAAGTCGGACCCGATCCTGGTGGCCGACAGCGTGAAGCGTTCCTTCGGTGGTCTGACCGCGGTGGACGTGAACCACTTGGAGGTGCAGCGGGGGACGATCACTGCGCTGATCGGTCCGAACGGTGCGGGCAAGTCGACGTTCTTCAACCTGTTGACCGGGTTCGACCGGGTGGACAAGGGCCGGTGGACGTTCGAGGGTAAGCCGATCAACGGTCGTCGTGGCCACCAGGTGGCGCGGGCCGGCATGGTGCGGACGTTCCAGTTGACCAAGGCCCTGACCCGCATGACGGTGCTCGACAACATGTTGTTGGGTGCTCAGGGCCAGTTGGGCGAGCGGATGGTCGGCGCGTTCCTGCGGCCGATGTGGCGTTCGCAGGAGAAGGCCAACACCGAGCGCGCCATGGAGTTGTTGGAGCGGTTCAAGCTCGTCGACAAGCGTCAGGACATGGCGGGTTCGTTGTCGGGTGGTCAGCGCAAGCTGTTGGAGATGGCGCGCGCGTTGATGACCGATCCGAGCATGATCATGTTGGACGAGCCGATGGCGGGTGTGAACCCCGCTCTGGTGCAGTCGCTGTTGCAGCACATCACGTCGTTGCGGGACGAGGGCAAGACGGTCCTGTTCGTCGAGCACGACATGGACGTGATCATGGGCATCAGCGACTGGATCGTGGTGTTGGCGCAGGGCGGGGTGATCGCGGAGGGTCGTCCTTCGGACATCCGGTCCGACCAGCAGGTGATCGACGCCTACCTGGGAGCCCAGGAGGTCGAGGGCGAGTCCGGGGAGAGTGGCGATGAGTGAGGAGAACGGCGGGTCGCGCCCTGAGCCGGAGGAGGTTCCGGTGGAGGCCGAGGAGGCCGCCGCGGTCCAGGAACACCGTGAGGAGGTCTTGGAGCACGCCGGTGTGGCCTTGGAGGTGGGTGGTCCGGAGGACTATCTGCTGTTGGCCCAGGACATGGTGGCCGGTTACGTGCCGGGGGTGAACATCCTGAACGGGTGCACCCTGACCCTCTCCGAGGGTGAGGTCGTGGCGATCATCGGTCCGAACGGCGCGGGCAAGTCGACGTTGATCAAGACGATCTTCGGGCTGATCCCGGTACGCGAGGGTTCCTTGACGTTGCGGGGTTCGAGTATCGCGGGTCTGCCGGCGCACGGTCTGGTGGAGCGTGGTGTGGGGTACGTGCCGCAGACGCGGAACGTGTTCCCTTCCCTGACGATCGAGGAGAACCTCCAGATGGGGGCGTTCCTGCGGCCGAAGTCGTTCGCGGAGCGGTTCTCGGTGGTCTCGGACCTGTTCCCGTTGTTGGGGAAGCGGCGCCGGGCCAAGGCGGGTTCGCTGTCGGGCGGTGAGCGTCAGATGGTGGCGATGGGTCGGGCCTTGATGATGGACCCGTCGGTGCTGTTGTTGGACGAGCCGACCGCGGGGTTGTCGCCGATCTACCAGGAGGAGGTCTTCCAGCGGGTCAAGGAGGTCAACTCCACGGGTGTCTCGGTGATCATGGTGGAGCAGAACGCGCGACGTTGTCTGCAGATCTGTGACCGCGGGTACGTGTTGGACCAGGGCCGGAACGCGTACACGGGTACGGGTCGGGACCTGTTGAACGATCCGAACGTGATCGAGTTGTATTTGGGGACGCTCGCCAAGGCGTGAGCGGTGGGTCTTGGGACCCGGGCGAAGAGGGGGTGGGGCCGCGCGGCCCCACCCCCTCCGTCGTGTTCGTGGTGTGCGGGGTCAGCCCTGGAGCGAGTACTCGGTGTAGCCGAGGATCTCGTAGCCGTCGTCTCCGAAGTGGAAGAGTTCGAAGGTGGCGGAGGTGGGGTCGCCGTTGTCGTCGAAGTCGATGTCGCCGCTGGTGCCCTGGTAGTCGATGCTCTCGCCCTGGTCGAGGAGGTCGCGGCATTCCTCGAAGGAGTTGCACTCGGTGCCTTGGGGACGGCTGATCTCGGGCAGGTGTTCGACGTAGACGGTCGGGTCGGGTGACTCGGCGGATTCGGCGGCCAGGGCGATGGCGGTGACGCAGTCGAAGATCTGGGGCGCGAATTGGAAGGCTTCGAGTTCGGGGTCGAACTCGCGCAGTCCTTCGTTGAACTCGGGGTTGTCGGCGCTGGGGGCGACCCCGGTGGTGCCGAGGACGGCCTCGGGCCGATTGTCCGCGACGGTTTCGGCCAGGCCGGGGTCGTTGAGGCCGTCGGTGAGGTAGAAGGTGCTGCGGACCTCGCTTTCGATGAGGGCGGCCATGAGCTGTGTGCCCTCTTCGAAGGAGATGAGGGCGATGGCGTCGGCGTCGGCTCGGAAGACCCCGTCGATGACGGCGCCGAAGTTGGTGCTGTCGGGGTCGTAGGTCTCGCTGACGAGGACGTCGACGCCGAGGGAGTTCAGTTCGTCCTCGACGGCCGTGAGATAGCCGGTGCCGTAGTCGTCGGCGCGGGCGACGATGGCGGCGGAGGTGTGGCCGTCCTCGACGATCTGTTGGGCGAGGACGGGGCCCGCCATGAGGTCGCTGGGGGCGGTGCGGAAGAAGTAGCCGTCGTCGTTGATCTCGGAGAGTTCGGGGGCGGTGTTGGAGCCCGAGCACTGGACGATCTGGGAGCCGGTGATGGTGTCGTAGGTGGCCTGGGTCATGGCGGAGGCGGCGGCGCCGATGACGGCGTTGACGTTGTCGTTGACGAGGGTGTTGGCGGCTTCGTTGGCCTGGGCGTTGTCGCCGGCCTCGTCGGCCTGGACGGGTGGTGGTACCTGTTCGCCGAGGATGCCGCCGGCGTCGTTGATCTGGGATATGGCGTATTCGACGGCGGAGAGCTGGGGCGGGCCGAGGAAGGCCAGGGATCCGGTCTGTGGGTAGAGCAGGCCGTAGGTGAAGGCGCTGTCGTCGGCTTCGGAGGCGTCGGAGCAGGCGCTGAGGGTGAGTACGGCGGCGAGCGCGGTGGCGGTGAGCGCCAGGGCCGGGCGCGTGTCGGTGGTCATCGGGTCGGTCCGTTCGGGGGTCGGGGGGCGGTGTGGGCTCGGCGCGCGTGTGGGTGGGCGCCGGCCCGGCGTGCGTGGGGTCGGCCGTCGTGGGCGGCGGGTGCGAGGACCATCGCGGTGGTCGTGGCGGTCGGGCCGAGTGCTTTGGTTCGTGCCACGGACTCGGTCATTTTGTACGGATATGACGAGGCACGGCGCGCGGGTGGCGGCCGTGCCGGTCGGAGGAATGGCGCCGGGGGTGCGGGGCGCGGGCCCCGCACCCCCGGCGCGGTGTTGCGTGTGCGTCGATGAGTCCGCTACTTCGGGACGTGGCGTCCGGTGTGGGGACTACTCGTCGGTGGAGTACTCCTCGTAGCCCCGGACCTCATGGGTGTCGCCGTCGAAGCCGAAGACCTCGAAGGTGGCGGAGGTGGGGTCACCGTTGTCGTCGAAGTCGATGTTGCCGCTGGTGCCCTGGTAGTCGATGTCCTCGTCCTCGTTGAGCAGGTCGCGGCATTCCTCGAAGGAGTTGCACTCGGTGCCTTCGGGGCGGCTGATCTCGGGCAGGTGTTCGACGTAGACGCTCGGGTCGACGGAGCCGGCGGACTCGGCGGCCAGGGCGATGGCGGTGACGCAGTCGAAGACCTGCGGGGCGAACTGGAACACGTCCAGTTCCGTGTCGAACTCACGGATCCCGTCGTTGAACTCGGGGTTGTCGGCTCCGGGCGCGATGCCGGTGATGCCGTCGACGATGGACGGGTCGTCCTCGTTGACGGTGGTGCCCAGCTCGGGGCTGTTGAGGCCGTCGGTGATGTAGAGCTGGTCGCCCTCGACGCCGCTTTCGAGGAGTTCGGCGATGACCTGGGCGCCCTCTTCGAAGGAGATGAGGGCGACGGCGTCGGGTTCCTCGTTGGCGACGGAGTTGACGACACTGTCGAAGTTGGTGGCGTCGGGGTCGTAGGTCTCGGTGAGCGCGACCTCCGCGCCGAGGGCCTCGAGTTCGTTCTGGACGGCTTCGAGGTAGCCGTTGCCGTAGTCGTCGGCGCGGGCGACGATGGCGACACTGGTCTGGTTGTTGTTGACGATCTCGCGGGCCATGACGGGGCCGGACATCAGGTCGCTGGGCGCGGTACGGAAGAAGTAGCCGCCGTCGTTGATGTCGCTGAGGTCGGGCGCGGTGTTGGAGCCCGAGCACTGGACGATCTCGGCGCCGGTGACGGTGTCGTAGATCGCCTGGGTCATGCCGGACGCGGCGGCGCCGATGACGGCGTTGACGTCGCTGTTGACGAGGCTGTTGGCGGCCTCGTTGGCCTGGGCGCCGTCGGCGGCCTCGTCACCTTCGACGACCTCGGGGACCTCGGTGCCGAGGATGCCGCCGGCGGCGTTGATCTCGGAGACCGCGTACTGGGTCGCGGTGATCTGCGGTGGGCCGAGGAAGGCGAGGGCACCGGTCTGGGGGTAGATGATGCCGTAGGTGAATTCCTCGCCCGCGGAGTCTCCGCCGCTTCCGCCGTCGTCACCGTTGCCACACGCGGTCAGCCCCAGCACTAGGGCCGCGGTCGCGGCAGTGAGTCCTAGGACCTTCTTGCTTGCCATGATCGTGGTCACTCCGTTCAACCGGCGGTGCACGTACTGCGTGGCGCAGCCGTGCCGATGATGCATATGCGTCCTGAAGTCCGCGATGTGTGGCATGACTTAATCAGGAGCGTTAGTGGAGCTTAATCATGGAAGTTCCGTTACGTGAAGCCGGCGGGGACGGTTGCGTCCGACTCGCTTTCATGCCGTTATGAACCTGTGGTCAAGGTGAGGGCCATTGGGTCTGGTTCCTGGACGAATGTGACTGATAAAGGTCGGTCGGCTGCAATCTGTCATGACGGCGGGGCATGGCACGGGCCGACCGTCAACGTGTGACGGCCGGCCCGTGTAGTGCGCCTATGTTCGCCCGTGAAGGTGGGCTTGTCGTTCGGGTCCGGTCCCGCTCAGTTCTGGGGCGCCTCACGGAGCATGCAGGTCAGACGGGAGGTGCACACCTTGCGACCGGCGTCGTCGGTGATGGTGATGTCCCAGGTGGTGAGGGTGCGTCCCAGGTGGACCGGGGTCGCGACACCGGTGACGTGGCCCTCGGTGGCGGAGCGGTGGTGGGTCGCGTTGATCTCGATGCCCACGGCGATGCGTCCGAATCGGCGCGCGTGGATGGTGGAGCCGATGGAGCCGAGGGATTCGGCCAGGACGCAGGAGGCTCCGCCGTGCAGCAGTCCGAAGGGTTGGCGGTTGCCCTCGACGGGCATGCGACCCACGACGCGTTCGGGTGAAGCCTCGGTGACCTCGATGCCCATGGTGTCGCCCAGGCCGCCGGTGAGTGTTCCGGAGTCCAACATTTCCTTGAGTTCCCGGGCCTGCGTGCTCATGGTGGTGCCTTCCGATCCGCTGTTCCCGTGGTGATGGCCACGGAGTGTCCCCAGCGCATCCTAAGATTTCCCTTGTGGTGACCAAGCGAGAGACCCCCGAACAGACAGCCCCGGCCGATGGCGGGCGCCCCCGACTGCTTCTTCTGGACGGCCACTCGATGGCCTTCCGCGCGTTCTTCGCGTTGCCGGTGGAGAACTTCGGTACCAGTACCGGGCAGTCGACCAACGCCGTGTACGGGTTCGCCTCCATGTTGGTGAAGTTGTTGCGTGATGAGGAGCCCACGCATGTGGCGGTGGCGTGGGACCTGTCCGGCCCCACGTTCCGGGACGAGGAGTACGACGGTTACAAGGGCGGCCGTTCGGAGACCCCGCCGGAATTCCCGTCCCAGGTGCCGTTGACCCAGGACCTGATGCGGTTGATCGGCGTGACCAACCTGTCCGCGCCCGGTTTCGAGGCCGACGACGTGATCGCCACGCTCGCCCACCAGGGTGGCGAGGCGGGTATGGAGGTGCTGATCGCCTCCGGTGACCGGGACGCCTTCCAGCTGGTCACCGAGAACTGCACGGTGCTGTACCCGGGCAAGAGCCTGTCGGATCTGCGGCGGATGGATCCGGCGGCGGTGGAGGACAAGTACGGGGTCTCGCCCGAGCGTTATCGGGACTTGGCCGCGTTGGTGGGGGAGAAGGCCGACAACCTGCCCGGTGTGCCCGGGGTGGGGCCCAAGACCGCCGCGAAGTGGATCGCCAGGTTCGGGTCCCTGGAGGCCCTGGTGGAGCGCGCCGACGAGGTCACCGGTAAGGCCGGGCAGAACTTCCGCGACCATCTGGCCGACGTGCTGCGCAACCAGCGTCTCAACAAGCTGGTCACCGACGTGCCACTGGACGCCGAGGTGGGTGCGCTGGGTCTGGGCGAGACGGACCGGGCCGGGGTGGACGCGCTCTTCGACAACCTGGAGTTCGCCTCCAGCCTGCGTGAGCGCCTGTACACGGTGGTGCGCACCGCGGACCAGGGTGAGGGCGAGGGCGTCGACGGCTCCGGTGAGGGTTTCGAGGTGGACGTGACCGTCGCCGGCACCGGCGATGTGGCGGCCTGGCTCACCGAACACGCCTCCATCGACGGTGTGACCACCGAGGCTCCGGCCGGACTGGCCCTGGAAGGTGCCTGGGGGCGGGGGACCGGTCGGGTGGACGCGCTGGCGGTGACCGTCGCCGGCGGTGCCTCCCTTTACCTGGACCCCACTCTGCTGGACGTCGCCGACACCGATGCGCTCGCGGCCTTCCTCGCCGACGCCGATCGTCCCAAGGTGGTGCACGAGTACAAGGGCGCCCTGCTGGCCCTGGGCGCGCACGGGTGGTCCCTGGGCGGCGTGGTGAGCGACACCGCGCTGGCCGCCTACCTGGCCCAGCCCGGGCAGCGCCGGTTCGATCTGGTCGACCTGACCCGCAAGTACCTGGGTCGGGAACTGGAGGAGGACACCGACGGCGATCAGTTGGCCCTGGACCTGGGCTCGGAGGGCGAAGGGGGCGGGCGCGGCCGTGTGCTGTCGGTGCGCGCCGCGGCCACCCGGGACCTGGCGGTCGTGCTCGCCGCGGAGTTGGGCAAGCGTGGTGGGTCGCACCTGCTGCGCGAGGTGGAGCTGCCGCTGGTGGACGTGTTGGCGCGGATGGAGCGGGCCGGGATCGCCGCGGACCGCCCCTATCTGGAGGAGTTGCAGGCGGAGTTCGCCTCGGCGGGACGCGCCGCGGTGGAGCGGGCGCACGAGATCGTGGGCCGTGAGTTCAACCTGGGTTCGCCCAAGCAGTTGCAGCAGGTGCTGTTCGAGGACCTGGAGCTGCCGAAGACGAAGAAGATCAAGACCGGGTACACCACCGACGCCGACGCGCTGGCGTGGCTGGCGGGGCAGACCGTCAACGAGCTGCCGGGGGTGCTGTTGCACCACCGGGACCAGACCAAGCTGCGCACCACGGTCGAGGGTCTGATCAAGACCGTCGCCGACGACGACCGCATCCACACCACGTTCAACCAGATGGTGGCGGCGACCGGGCGGCTCAGCTCCACCGAACCCAACCTGCAGAACATTCCGGTGCGCACGGACGTGGGTCGGCGGATTCGGCGGGCGTTCGTGGTCGGTGCGGGCTACGACGAGCTGTTGACCGCCGACTACAGCCAGATCGAGCTGCGGATCATGGCGCACCTGTCCGGCGAGCAGGCGCTGATCGACGCGTTCAACAGCGGTTACGACTTCCACGCGCAGATGGCGGCGCGGGTGTTCGACATCGCGGTGGAAGAAGTCGACGGCGAGGCGCGTTCCAAGATCAAGGCGATGAGCTACGGGTTGGCCTACGGGTTGAGCGCCTATGGGCTGTCGCAGCAGTTGGGGATCGCTCCGGACGAGGCCAAGCGGCTGATGGAGGACTACTTCGCCAGCTTCGGCGGGGTGCGCGACTACCTGAACGCGGTGGTGGAGCAGGCCCGCAAGGTCGGCTACACCGAGACGATCCTGGGCCGACGCCGCTACCTGCCGGACCTGACCAGCGACAACCGGCAGCGCCGGGAGATGGCCGAGCGGATGGCGTTGAACGCGCCGATCCAGGGTTCGGCGGCCGACATCATCAAGGTCGCGATGTTGCAGGTGGACGCGGCGCTCACCGAGGGCGGACACGACTCCCGTGTCCTGCTGCAGGTGCACGACGAACTCGTGGTGGAGATCGCCCCGGGTGAGCGCGAGGCGGTGGAAAACCTCGTGACGCACGAGATGGGCTCGGCCTATGATCTGCGTGTTCCGCTGGGCGTTTCGGTCGGCAGCGGACAGAACTGGCACGACGCCGCGCACTAGCGCGGAAGATCGAGAGGGTGGGAACGGTGGCGGGGCAGGACGAGACCACGAAAGGTCTGGCCGTGGGGCCCGTGACCGTTCCCGCGGACGCTTTGACGTGGCGGTTCTCCCGGTCCTCGGGGCCGGGAGGGCAGCACGTCAACACCTCCGACACCCGGGTGTCGTTGTCGCTGGACGTGGCGTCCTGTCGGGCACTGGGAGAGACTCGCCGGGCCCGGGCGTTGGAACGTCTGCGGGGGCGCCTGGTGGAGGGTGTGCTGACGGTGTCGGCGCAGACCCACCGGTCGCAGGTGCGCAACCGGCTGGAGGCCCGGGAGAAGCTGGCGTCGGTCCTGGCGGAGGCGATCGAGCCCCCGCCGCCGGAACGGCGCGAACGCAAGCCCTCCAAGAACGCCAAGCGGCGTCGGTTGGACGCCAAACGGCGCCGGAGCGAGGTCAAACGGGCACGTTCGCGGCCTTCGATGGAGTGATCTTCGGCTCCTTCGGGGACGGTTCGGGCCCGTGGGAAGGCCATGAGGTTACGGGTGGGTAAGCACCGTCGGACATGCGACGTCGTCCAGTTGATCTTGACCGTCCCGCTCGGGTAGGTTGCGGCCAATATGCCCTTCGTCGGGTTGGCGGTCCTGGGTTCCGATTGACCAGGACGCCCTTGTCTCATATTCTGGCCAGAGCGTTGTGGGTTTCGTGCGTGCCGTCTGTCGTCCCCGTAGGGGGCGAAGGGTTGCACCGCATCGGTCACCACTCTGGACTCAGGTAGTCGGCGGTCACGGACGGCTCGTTCCGTACATGTGCCCCTGCTCCTCACATCTGGACGACGGATCGAACAGCCCGAGCCCGCGGCGTGCCCATTTCCTGAACCTGTCCGTATCCGGAGTCCACCCACAAATGACGAGCAGCACCGAGGCCACCTCGACACCCCAGGTAGCGGTCAACGACATCGGGTCCGAGGAAGCCTTCCTCGCGGCGATCGACGAGACCATCAAGTACTTCAACGACGGTGACATTGTCGAGGGCACCATCGTGAAGGTCGATCGAGATGAGGTCTTGCTCGACATCGGCTACAAGACCGAGGGTGTCATCCCCTCTCGGGAACTGTCGATCAAGCATGACGTCGACCCCGGTGAAGTGGTTGCCGTCGGCGACCAGGTCGAAGCCCTCGTTCTCCAGAAGGAGGACAAGGAAGGCCGTCTGATCCTGTCCAAGAAGCGCGCTCAGTACGAGCGGGCCTGGGGCACGATCGAGAAGATCAAGGAAGAGGACGGCGTCGTCACCGGCACCGTCATCGAGGTCGTCAAGGGTGGTCTCATCCTCGACATCGGCCTCCGCGGCTTCCTGCCGGCCTCCCTGGTCGAGATGCGCCGCGTCCGCGACCTCCAGCCCTACGTGGGCCGCGAGCTCGAAGCCAAGATCATCGAGCTGGACAAGAACCGCAACAACGTGGTCCTGTCCCGCCGTGCCTGGCTCGAGCAGACCCAGTCCGAGGTTCGCCAGACGTTCCTCAACACCCTCCAGAAGGGTCAGATCCGCAAGGGCGTCGTCTCCTCGATCGTCAACTTCGGTGCCTTCGTGGACCTGGGTGGCGTCGACGGTCTGGTGCACGTCTCGGAGCTGTCCTGGAAGCACATCGACCACCCGAGCGAGGTCGTCGAGGTCGGCCAGGAGGTCACCGTCGAGGTTCTCGACGTGGACATGGAGCGTGAGCGTGTCTCCCTGTCGCTCAAGGCGACCCAGGAAGACCCGTGGCAGCAGTTCGCCCGGACCCACCAGATCGGCCAGGTCGTTCCCGGCAAGGTCACCAAGCTGGTTCCGTTCGGTGCGTTCGTGCGCGTCGAAGAGGGCATCGAGGGCCTGGTCCACATCTCCGAGCTGGCCGAGCGCCACGTCGAGGTGCCCGAGCAGGTCGTCCAGGTCGGCACCGAGATCTTCGTGAAGATCATCGACATCGACCTTGAGCGTCGTCGCATCAGCCTCTCGCTGAAGCAGGCCAACGAGGCCGTCTCGCCCGACCAGGTGGACTTCGACCCCACCCTGTACGGCATGGCCGCGGACTACGACGAGCAGGGCAACTACAAGTACCCCGAGGGCTTCGACCCCGAGTCCGGCGAGTGGCTCGAGGGCTTCGAGGCTCAGCGGGACGAGTGGGAGCGCAGCTACGCCGAGGCGCAGGCTCGCTTCGAGGCTCACCGCAAGCAGGTCGAGGAGGCGCGCGCGGCCGAGGCCGACGCCGCCAACGCTCCTGCTCCGGAGGAAGAGGAAGAGTACACCGGCGGCGGCGGTGCCCAGAGCACCGGTTCCACCGGCACCTCCGACTCCGGCAGTGGCGCCCTGGCCTCCGACGAGGCCCTGGCCGCTCTGCGCGAGAAGCTCGCGGGCGGCGAGGCTTAAGCCTCTGGTCGTTCGAGGGGCCGTTCCCACTTCGGTGGGGGCGGCCCCTCGCCGTGTGTCAGGCTCTAGGTTGAAGCCCGTGAAGGGGAGCGCACCAGGAGGCGACGTGTTCGAGATCCACCCGGCCACCGTGGCGGACGCGGGGGAGCTGTTCACCCTCCAGCGTGCCGCCTACGTCGATGAGGCGCAGACCTACGGGGACCCGTTCATCCTGCCGCTCACCGAGGGGTTGTCCCGGATCGAGGGACTGTTGGCCTCGGGGGACGCGCTGGTGCTCAAGGCGGTGGTGGGTCATCGGCTGGTGGGCGCGGTGCGCGCGGCGACCACCGACACGACCGGGGTGGTGGGTCGCCTGGTCGTGGCCCCCGACGTGCGCGGGCGCGGGATCGCCCGGGCGTTGATGGAGCGGCTGGAGGAGGACCTGCGGCGCCGTCGCCCGGAGCTTGCGGCGTTGACCCTGTTCTCGGGGGCGCAGAACACCACCGAACAGCGCCTCTACCGTCGGCTGGGCTACGCCGAGACACACCGGGAGCGCGTCGCCGACCACCTGGTGATGGTGCACATGCGCAAGGAACTGGGGCGGGTGACGGCGGGGTCGGTGTGACGATCGCGCACTCCGACCTCTAGGGTTTGGCGCATGCTGAAAGTGGGACTCACCGGCGGGATCGGTTCGGGCAAGAGCGCGGTCTCGGCCGCGTTGGCCTCCTATGGGGCGGTGGTCATCGACGCCGACGCCATCGCCCGCGAGGTGGTGGAGCCGGGGACCCCCGGGCTGGCCGAGGTCGTCGCCGAGTTCGGGGAAGGGGTGCTCACCCCCGAGGGTCGGCTGGACCGGCCCAGGCTGGGTGAGCTGGTGTTCGCCGACGAGACCCGGTTGGCTCGGCTCAACGCCATCGTCCACCCCAGGGTGGGCGAGCGTAGCGGCCGGCTGATGGAGGAGGCGTTGGAATCCGGCGCCAAGGTCGTGGTCTACGACGTCCCGTTGCTGGTGGAGAACGGTCTGGAGTCCCTCTACGACGTGGTGGTCGTGGTCGACGCCCCCGACGAGGTACGGGTGGAACGCGTCTCCCGTGACCGCGGCATGCCGCGTGAACAGGTATGGGCCCGCATAGCCGCCCAGGCCGATCGCGAGACGCGCCTGGCCGCCGCCGACTTCGTGGTGGACAACTCCGGTACCCGTGAGGAGCTGGCCGAACGCGCCGCCGAACTGTGGAGTGAGCTCCTGGACCGCGCCGGCTAGGCGGTGTTCCCCGGGCCCGAACCGACGACCTCCCGTGGTTCACCGAACAGGACACCGGTGCCCGGTGCCTTCGGGTAGGGGCTCGTGCCCGATCACTGCCAGAGCGCGGCGACCAGCACGTTCACGGTCGCCAGCCCTCCCGCGGTGTGGAACATGGGTTTGACCCTGCCTTCGCGACTCTGAGCGCGTGCGGCCAGGAGGGCCGTGACGAGCACGGTGACCCCGATACCGAGCTTCACGGCGATCTTGGCGTGGTTCACGTCGGCGCCCGTCGCGTAGCCGACGCCGACCAACGCCATGCCGGTGGCGACCTGGACGACCGCCCCTCCGAGCATGAGACCGGTGGCGAAGCCCGTGCTCCGACGCATCTGCACGAAGAACGTGCCGACGATCGTTGCCATGCCGAACAGGTGAGCGGTCAGGAGAAACGACTGGATGACTTCGAGCATGGACACGAGTTCCGTTCGGATGAGAGGGGCGGGTCGGGAACGGTGGCTCGCGTGTTCGCCACCACCAACCTTCAGGCAAGCTGAAGGATAGCAGCGCGGCTCATCGGAGACGGTCGGGGTTCACCTTGGAGGAGAATGGGGCCATGGTGGACGAAGAAGTGTGGCCGGGCGCCCCTGTGACGAGCACGTCGGTGCTGTTGCTCACGCTGGCCCGGACGATCGAGTCGGAGCTGAGCGATGCCCTCTCGGAAATCGAACTGACGGTGGGTCGGCTCGGGCTGCTCGGGCACATCGCGAGTGTTCCGGGTGCCTCGTTCAGTGACCTGGCCCGGATGTCGAACATCACGGTCCAGAGCACGCACACCGCGGTGAAGGCGCTCAAGGCCGCCGGCCTGGTACGGGACGACACGGCCCGCGCCGGTGCCGCCTCCAGGATCACGCTCACCGGCGAGGGGCGGCGGATCCTGGGCGAGGCGATGCGAGTGGTCGGTACCGTCGACGAACGGCTTTTCGGTGCCGAGGCCGATCCGATCCAACGGCGGATCGGCGAGACCGTACAGGCGGCCTTCCGGGCCGCGTGACCTCTAGGGTTCGGGTTCCTCGTCCAAGGTTTCGGAGAGTGAGGTGCCCGCCGCCACGGCCTCGCGGACCAGGTCCTCTCGCACGCTGAGGGCGGCGCGCACGCTCAACAGACTGGAGTCGAGTTCCTCGGTGGGGGTGGGGTCCTGGCCGGAGGTGAGGGCCAGGTCGGCGTAGTCGGCGGCCCGGTCGGCGATCTCCTGGCACTGTTGCCACTCGTGGTGGGCGAGGACGGCGGCGTGGACGCGTTCGCCGTAGGCGGCGAGTTCGTCGACCCGGCGGGAGAGCGCCCGGTGGGCGCGGGAGACGGCTTCGGACTGCGGGGCCAGGGCACGGGTGACCTGGTCGGAAACGGCGTCCTTGCGGCGTTGGACCAGTTCCCGGCGTAAGGAGCGCAGCCGCAGCAGTTCCTGGGACAGGCGCCATTCCTCCTGGCGTAACAGGGGCAGGGTCTGAGAGGCGTCGAAGGAGTGGCCGAGGACGCGTCGCCCCTCCTCGACCCGGTCGGTGGTCTGTTGCAGGCGTGCGAAGAGGTGCGCCTCGGGTTCCTCGCGGCGGGTGGCGAGGGAGGAGGGACGGCCGAAGTCCTCGGGCAGTACGTATCGGCCGTGGTGTTCGGTGGCCAGGCGTGCGGGCATACCCGGGCGCATGATGGCGGCGCTTCCGGCCGCGCCGGTGACGAGGTAGAGCGCGGCCAGGGCCGGGTCGCCCGGTAGAGCGGTGCCCAGGGCCTCGGAGGCGATCCAGTGCGCGCCCAGGACCCCGGCGAGCGAGGTGGGCAACGCCCAGAACGCGTGCATGATCAGGTCGGGCCAGTCATCGGCGACGCCGCCTCGGCGGGCGACCAGCCCGAGAAGGAGAACGGTCCCTCCCAGACACAACAGGACCGTCAGCGGAACGACGAGGGAGTCGACGAGGAGGGCGAGGGCGGCGGCGGAGGTACTTCCCAGGAGCAGGCCCAGGGCGCTCTCGCGCCAGGTGGGGCGGCGTGGTCGGGCCTTGGTGGCGGGGACGAGCCGGTCGGTGTGGGCGCGCAGCCGTTCGATGGTCCTGGCGGGAAGTGCCGGGTCGAAGGTGGGTCTGGAGGGGTGGGACACAGCGCGTACCTCACTTTTCGGGCACTTTTCGCTTCTTTCGATGGTAACGCCGAGGAGTCGTTCGGCCAGGGATGTCAGAGGCGGTCTGTAGCGTTGGGATGAGGGGACGGTTCGACGGGAGATTTGAGGGCTAGTGAGACCGGTCAGCGACATCAAACGCAGTGAGGCCCCGTTCGAGGTCGTCTCGGAGATGACCCCCGCGGGCGACCAGCCGCGCGCGATCGAGGAGATCAGTGAACGGGTGCGGGACGGGCGCGAGCACACGGTGCTGTTGGGCGCGACCGGTACCGGTAAGACGGCCACGGTGGCGTGGACGGTGGAGCGGCTGCAGCGGCCCACGCTGGTGATGCAGCCGAACAAGACCCTGGCCGCGCAGTTCGCCAACGAGTTGCGGCAGATGATGCCCAATAACGCGATCGAGTACTTCGTCTCGTACTACGACTACTACCAACCCGAGGCCTACGTCCCCCAGAGCGACACCTACATCGAGAAGGACTCGTCGATCAACGACGAGGTGGAGCGTCTGCGGCATTCGGCGACCAACTCGCTGCTCACCCGGCGCGACACCATCGTGGTGGCGTCGGTGTCGTGCATCTACGGTCTGGGCACGCCACAGGAGTACGTGGACCGGATGGCCCGGTTGGCCGTGGGCATGGAGGTCGACCGGGACGACCTGTTGCGCCGGTTGGTGGAGATGCAGTACTCGCGCAACGACACCGCCTTCACCCGTGGCACGTTCCGGGTGCGCGGGGACACCATCGAGATCATCCCGGTCTACGAGGAGCTGGCGATCCGCATCGAGATGTTCGGTGACGAGGTCGAACGGCTGATGACGCTGCACCCGCTCACCGGGGAGGTGCTGGGGGAGAGCGAGGAGATGTTCATCTTCCCCGCGTCGCACTACGTGGCCGGTGAGGAGCGCACCGAGCGCGCCATCGCCACGATCGAGGCGGAGCTGGGGGAACGGCTCACCGAACTGGAGGGGCAGGGCAAGCTGCTGGAGGCGCAGCGGCTGCGGATGCGCACCACCCACGACCTGGAGATGATGCGTCAGCTGGGCACCTGCTCGGGGATCGAGAACTACTCGCGGCACTTCGACGACCGTGCTCCGGGCAGCGCCCCCAACACGTTGCTGGACTACTTCCCCGAGGACTTCCTGCTGGTCCTGGACGAGTCGCACGTGACGGTTCCGCAGATCGGCGCGATGTACGAGGGGGACGCGGCGCGCAAGCGCACCCTGGTGGACCACGGGTTCCGGTTGCCCTCGGCGATGGACAACCGGCCGTTGAAGTGGGAGGAGTTCACCGAGCGGATCGACCAGTCGGTGTACCTGTCGGCGACGCCGGGCAAGTACGAGCTCCGCCAGGGCGGCGGCGAGGTGGTAGAGCAGGTGATCCGCCCGACCGGTCTGGTGGACCCCGAGGTGTTGGTCAAGGAGACCGAGGGTCAGATCGACGACCTGGTGCACGAGATCCGGGAGAGGGCCGAGCGCTCCGAGCGGGTGTTGGTGACCACCTTGACCAAGAAGATGGCCGAGGACCTCACCGACTACTTCGCGGAGATGGGTATTCGGGTCCGGTACCTGCACAGCGAGGTGGATACGCTGCGGCGCGTGGAGCTGCTGCGCGAGCTGCGGGTGGGTGAGTTCGACGTGCTGGTCGGCATCAACCTGCTGCGTGAGGGCCTGGACCTGCCCGAGGTGTCGCTGGTGGCGATCCTGGACGCGGACAAGGAGGGTTTCCTGCGTTCGGAGACCTCGCTGATCCAGACCATCGGTCGTGCGGCCCGTAACGTGGCCGGTCAGGTGCACATGTACGCCGACCACGTGACCGACTCCATGCGCGCCGCCATCGAGGAGACCAATCGGCGCCGGGACAAGCAGTTGGCCTACAACGCCGAGCACGGCATCGACCCGACCCCGTTGCGCAAGCAGATCGCCGACATCCTCGACACCCTCAACCGCGAGGACGTGGACACCGAGGAGCTCATGGCGACCGGCTATCGGCAGGGGGGCAAGTCCGTGAAGGCCCCGGTGCCGGCGTTGGGTGAGAAGGCGGACGTGGCCAACATGCCGCGGGCCGAGCTGGCCGGTCTCATCGAGCAGCTCGGTGAGCAGATGCACCAGGCCGCCACGGATCTTCACTTCGAGTTGGCGGCGAGGTTGCGCGACGAGATCGGTGAGTTGAAGCGTGAGCTTCGTGGCATGGACGCCGCCGGGGTGAAGTGACAACCTCGGGTGCCCCGATGATCCCGATCGGAATGTATCGAATCGGAAACGATCACAGAACGCTTAGGTCGCGTAGTTACCTTCGCGTGACATAGTCTTGGGTTTTATCCAAGAGGTATGTCGTGATTGCCGTTTTCTGGTGGGAGAGTTCCATGCTCGGTCGGGTGCTCAAAGGTATGGGGGGCGCGGTCCTGCTCGGCTCCTTGCTGGCCGGGTGCGACATGGGCAGGGCGGCCCCCGAGGAGAGCGCCCCCTCACCCGAGGCCGGGCAGGGGCAGGAGACCACGAGCGAGCCCGAGGGCAACGTCATCGACGACGAGGTGATCCTCGTGGTCGACGACGGGACCGACGTGCGCGAGGACTGCGAGGAACGGGAGGTCGTGGTCTCCGCGGACCGCGCCACCGTCGTCCTCGCCGGCGACTGCGGGGTGGTGCGCGCCACCGGCCGGGGGTCGGTCGTCGATGTCGGCAGCGCCGAGAAGATCGTCCTGGTGGGCGTGGACAACGAGATCACCTTCGCCGAGGGTGATCCCGAGGTGATCAACCAGGGGCGCAACACCACCGTCAACGCGGCGGGCGACGACGAGGGCTGACCTTCGGCGGGATCGCCCGTCACGCGGGCGACTTCGTGTCTATCGATACACCGACCCGCCACCCGAGAGTGATCCGAGATCCGTTACCGTAGAGCCCGTCCTTCCGCGCGGTACGGGAGATGATGCCGGACCACCGCCCGATTCTCCGATTCCGTGTGCCGGTACCGCGATGAGGCGGTACGGTCGTTCTGGTCCCTCAGACACCGTTATGTCCGCGCCGTGGTGTGAGGGCGACCGCGGCTCGGTCCGCGCCAGAACCGAGGGTGTTCACTTGGGAAGAACCCGCTATGGGAGGGGTGGATGAGCGGTTATGTCGCACGGGTGCGACATGATGAGTCGCCCGGGGGCGACGTCGGACTCGACCCGTTGGTGCGTTCGGCCGCCCAACGCTGGGCGGAGGCCGACCCCCTGCTACCCGAACCCGTGGGTTTCGCCCCCGATTCCTACCCGCTCCTGACCGTCAGCGACGAGGACGGCCTCCCCGTCGCCGCGGGCAGCATGCACTACACCTGGTACCAACCCGGCGAGGTCGGCCGGATCTGGGGCGTGCCCGACCAGCACTGGCTCACCCCCATCGTCGGTGGCCCCGAACCGGCCCGTGCCCTGGACTCACTGCTCACCAGCTGGCGCGACCAACTGGAGGACCTGCCCTCCGGCACCGGTTCGGAGTCGGCGGCCCTGGTCAGCTGGCCCGCCCGTGACGTCACCGGGATCATCCCGCTGCAACGCCACGGCCTACAGCCCTACACCGTGCTCGCGGCGCGCCAACGCCGACGCGGGGTGCCGCCATCGCTGCCCCCACGCGACGTGGCCATCCGGCTCGCCGACATCAGTGACCTGACCCAGGTGGTCGGCCTGCTGATGGAGGAGCACCGCTACGAACAGCACTTCGGCGGGGTCTTCCTGCAGCCCGACACCGCCGAGCAGACCCGCAAGGTGGCCGCCCGGGCGCTGAACCGATCCCGTTCGTGGATCTGGTTGGCCGAACGCCGCGGCCGTGCCGTGGGCCTGTTGTGGGTCTCCCCGCCCGAACGCTCCCGATGGGCCAAGTCCCTGGTGCGGGCCCGCCCGATCGCCCACATCGGCTACGGGGTGGTGACCGCCGCCGAGCGCGGTCACGGGATCGGCACCGCCCTGGTCAGCCAGGCCCACCAGGCGCTGGACAGCCACGGAGTGGGTGTGTCGGTGCTCAACTACGCCGCGATGAACCCGCTGTCGGGGCCGTTCTGGCACCGCATGGGCTACCGGCCGGTGTGGACCACGTGGGAGGTCCGTCCCGCCCTCGCCCTGCGCTGACCAGAGGCGAGGGTCGCACTCCGACCCCCGGTGATGGGGGTCACCCTCGCCCTCCCCTAACCTGGGGGCGCGAGACGCGACGGAGCGTGAGAGGTGGACCTGATGACCACGAACGACCGTGGGGCCGAGGGCGGCGAGCACGTGGAGATCGTCGAGGTGGGACCGCGTGACGGCCTGCAGAACGAGTCCACCGTGCTGTCGGTCGAGGATCGGATCGAACTGATCGACCGGGCGGTCGCCGCCGGGGTGCGGCGGATCGAGGCCGTCAGCTTCGTCAACCCCAAGCGGGTACCGCAGATGGCCGGGGCCGAGGAGATCATGGCCGGGGTCCGGCGGGATCCGGGGGTCTCCTTCATCGGACTGGCGCTCAACCGCCGCGGCCTGGACCGGGCCCTGGCCGCCGGGGTGTCGGAGGTCAACGTCGCGGTGCCGGCCACCGACGGGTTCAGCGTCCGCAACCAGGGGAGCACGGTCGAGGAGATGCTCGACGCCTTGGTCGACATGGACAAGGCCCTCCAGGGCACCGGTGTGCCGTTGAGCGTCACCGTCTCCACCGCCTTCGGCTGTCCCTTCGACGGCGAGGTCGCCCCCGAACGGGTCGCCCGGGTGGTGCGCCGGATCGCCGAGACGAGCGCGGTGGAGATCGCATTGGCCGACACCATCGGCGTGGGTGTGCCCTCCCAGGTCCGTGAACTGCTGCGGCTGACCGCCGAGGCCGCGCCCGGGCGGACCCTGCGCTGTCACTTCCACAACACCCGTAACACCGGCTACGCCAACGCGTTGGCCGCCGTGGAGGAGGGCGTGCGGGTACTCGACTCCAGCCTCGGCGGGTTCGGCGGGTGCCCCTTCGCCCCCGCCGCCACCGGGAACATCGGCACCGAGGACCTGCTCTACCTGCTGCACCGCAGCGGCCTGCGCACCGGTGTGAGTTTGTCGGAGGCCGCGGCCCTGGGCGACTGGATGGGGGAGCGGCTCGCCAAGTCCCCGCCCGCCTACCTGGGTCGCGCCGGGAACTTCCCCGCCTGAGCGGTGTTGCCTTCGCCACCACACCAACGGTGATGACACGCGAAAACGCCGACGTGGTGGTCATTGTGAGTGGGCTTTCGGGTGGTGTCGGGGAACAGAACGAGGGTGGGAACAGTTGGCCCGGTGTGGGCGAACGGGGGGCCTGTTATCCTGGTGCCCCGTGGAGTCCGACGTGCTGAAACGGCATGGCCGCCGCTCGGACCCGGACCGCCGCACGGTCGCTCGGCTCTTGCGAGCCCGCCGTAGCCACTCACACCACGGGAGCAACACTTTGGCATCCGCCGCGAGTACCAAGCACCTTTTCGTTACTGGCGGCGTCGCCTCCAGTCTTGGCAAGGGCCTCACCGCCTCCAGCCTGGGTCGACTCCTGAAGTCGCGAGGTCTGCGGGTCACCATGCAGAAGCTGGACCCCTACCTCAACGTCGACCCCGGCACGATGAACCCCTTCCAGCACGGCGAGGTCTTCGTCACCGACGACGGTGCCGAGACCGACCTGGACGTGGGCCACTACGAGCGTTTCCTGGACGTGGAGCTGTCCG
Organism: Nocardiopsis sp. NPDC055551; assembly: GCF_053619415.1. NCBI lineage: Bacteria > Bacillati > Actinomycetota > Actinomycetes > Streptosporangiales > Nocardiopsidaceae > Nocardiopsis > Nocardiopsis sp. NPDC055551. The sequence goes on from NZ_JBSHJJ010000015.1 coordinate 79,369, forward strand.
CGTCCGCCAACGTCACCACCGGTCAGATCTACTCCAGCGTCATCGCCAAGGAGCGACAGGGCGCCTACCTCGGTGACACCGTGCAGGTCATCCCGCACATCACCAACGAGATCAAGTCGCGCATCTACGCGATGGACCACCCCGACGTCGACATCGTCATCACCGAGATCGGCGGCACGGTCGGCGACATCGAGTCGCAGCCCTTCCTGGAGTCGGTCCGCCAGATCCGCCACGAGATCGGCCGGGAGAACTGCTTCTTCCTGCACGTGTCCCTCATCCCGTTCCTCGGCCCCGCCGGCGAGATGAAGACCAAGCCGACCCAGCACTCGGTCGCGGCCCTGCGCAGCATCGGAATCCAGCCCGACGCCATCGTGTGCCGCTCGGACCGGCCCATCACCCAGAGCCTCAAGTCCAAGATCAGCCTCATGTGCGACGTGGACGAGGCCGGCGTGGTCTCCACCCCCGACGCGCCCTCCATCTACGACATCCCCAAGGTGCTGCACCGCGAGGGCCTGGACGCCTACGTCGTCCGCCGCCTGGGCATGCCCTTCCGGGACGTGGACTGGACCGAGTGGGACGAGCTGCTGCGTCGCGTGCACCAGCCCGACCACGAGGTCACCATCGCCATGGTCGGCAAGTACATCGACCTGCCCGACGCCTACCTGTCGGTCAGCGAGGCGCTGCGCGCCGGTGGTTTCGCCACGGACACCCGGGTGAACCTTCGCTGGGTCGCCAGCGACAACTGCGCCAGCCCCTCGGGTGCGGCCGCCGAGCTCGACGGCGCCGACGGCATCCTCATCCCCGGTGGGTTCGGCGTTCGCGGCATCGAGGGCAAGCTCGGCGCCATCCGCTACGCCCGTGAGAACGGGATCCCGCTGCTGGGCATCTGCCTGGGTCTGCAGGGCATGGTCATCGAGTACGCCCGCAACGTGCTCGGCCTGGAGGGCGCCAACAGCCTGGAGTTCGACGACAAGGCCGTCGACCCGGTCATCGCCACCATGGCGGACCAGGAGGACGTGGTCGCCGGCGACCGCGACATGGGCGGCACGATGCGGCTCGGCCTGTACCCGGCCGACCTGGGTGAGGGCACCCTGGTCCGTGACCTGTACGACGGTCGGGCGCAGGTCTCCGAGCGTCACCGCCACCGGTTCGAGGTCAACAACGCCTACCGCGAGAAGCTGGAGGAGGCGGGCCTGGTGTTCTCCGGACTCTCCCCTGATGGCAAGCTGGTGGAGTACGTGGAGCTGCCCCGGGACGTCCACCCGTTCTTCATCGCGACGCAGGCGCACCCGGAGCTGCGGTCCCGCCCGACCAACGCCAACCCGCTCTTCAGCGGGCTGATCTCCGCCGCGCTGGAGCACAAGGAGTCCTAGGCGACGGTCGGCGGGGCCCGAGTGAGAGGGGCCGAATGACCGACCGGGTCGCAGAAGAGACGACGGGGGCGTACGCGAGGGTCGCGGACGCCCCCGAGTCGTGGCCGGTGGAACGCTCCGAGGAGCGGTTCCGCGGGGCCAAGTGCGCGATGCGCACGGACTGGGTGGAGATGCCCGGCGCCAACGGCGAGGGACGTACCGTGGCGGCCCGTGACTACATGGACCACCCGGGCGCGGCGGCGATCCTGGCCCTGGACGAGCGTGGTCGGGTGCTGTTGCAGCGCCAGTACCGGCACGCCGTCGGACACACCCTGTGGGAGCTGCCCGCCGGTGTGCTGGACGTCGAGGGGGAGGGCCCGTTGGCCACCGCCCGCCGGGAGTTGGTGGAGGAGGCGGGGCTGCGCGCCGCCACCTGGCACAAGCTGCCCGACTTCTTCCCCAGCACCGGGTTCTCCAACGAACGCATCCACCTCTTCCTCGCCCGGGACCTGTCCGAGGTGCCCGAGGAGGAGATCGACTTCGTACGCGAACACGAGGAGACCGATCTGGCCGCCGAATGGTTGCCGCTGGAGGAGGCGGTGCGCGCCGTGCTCCGCGGCCGACTGCACAACGGCGCGACGGTCATCGGGATCCTGGCGGCGCACGCCGCGGCGGCCGACGGATTCGCGTCGCTGCCCGTGGCCGGCGACCACTGAGCCGTGGAGGGGGAACCGGAGCGTGGGCCGCTGGAACGGGCCCGCGCCGCCTTCCTGGACCATCTGAGCGCCGAGCGGGCGCTGTCCGTCAACACCCTGTCCGCGTACCGGCGTGACCTGGGCCGGTACGTGGAGTACCTGAACGCCCTCGGTGTGACGGAACCGGGCGGGGTGACCACGGGACGGGTGGGCTCCTTCCTCACGGCACTGCGCGAGGGCGACGAGGATCACGCCCCCCTGGGGCCGGCCTCGGTCGGTCGCACGTTGGCCGCGGTGCGCGGGCTGCACCGGTTCGCGGTGCGCGAGGGGTGGGCGATCACCGACCCGGCCGCGGAGGTGGCACCGCCCGCCTCGCCCATGCGTCTGCCCAAGGCGATCCCCTTGGACGCGGTCGAGCGGTTGTTGGCCGCGGCCGGCCCCGAGGACGCCCCCGCCTCCGACGCGCGAGCCGACCTGTTGGCCCTGCGCGATCGGGCCCTGTTGGAGTTGCTCTACGGCACCGGCGCGCGGATCTCGGAGGCGGTGGGGCTCGACGTGGACGACGTGGCCGAGGCGGTGAGGGAGAGCTCACAGGTCGGTCTGGTGCGGTTCCGCGGCAAGGGCGGACGCGAACGTCTGGTGCCGCTCGGCTCGCACGCCCGCCGCGCCCTGGGCGGGTACCTGACCAGGGCACGGCCGACACTGGCCGCTTCCGGCCGCGGTGGGCCGGCGCTGTTCGTCAACGCGCGCGGGGGCCGGTTGACCCGGCAGGGCGGGTGGGCGTTGTTGTCGGCGGTGGCCGAGAGGGCCGGGGTCGAGGGGATCTCCCCGCATACCCTGCGCCATTCCTTCGCCACGCACCTGCTCGACGGGGGTGCCGACATCCGGGTGGTGCAGGAGTTGCTGGGGCACAGTTCGGTCACCACCACCCAGGTGTACACGCTCGTGACCGTGGAACGGTTGCGGGAGGTGTACGCCACCAGTCACCCCAGGGCACGAAGGTGATCACCGGCGGCGATGGGGGGTCCTGGCAGGTGGGGCCGGAAGGCTTGTCGTTCGGGGCCGGAACAGGGTGTCTGGTGTGTACCCTTCTCCTACGAGAAGGAAGGATACGTGCGGCCAGGCCCCCTCGGTACGCACGGCGACGAATACTCATCTGATCATGTTGAAGTGCGCCGTGTCGCCGTTCTAGAGTCGCCGCACGAAGGTACGTTGCTGTCGACATATTGAGTTTCCGACGGCGGCCAGTCGTGGGAGACGTCAAGAGTCCCATCGGGCCGTGGCCGGTCCGTAGGGGAGGTCAAGGGTTGTGAACTGGTCGGAGTACGACGAGGCGGCGAACACCGCACCCGTCGGCGGGGGGGACCTCGCCGACCCGGTGAACAACCCGTGGGGGACGACACGCAACACGGGGGCGGATCTGCACACCAAGAGACCGGTGCGCACATATCCAGAGCCAGAGCCGTTGGACGAACACGGCCCGGCACGGATTGTAGCACTGTGTAATCAGAAGGGTGGGGTCGGTAAGACCACCACCACCATCAACCTCGGTGCCGCCATCGCCGAGTACGGCAGGCGGGTGCTGCTGGTCGACTTCGACCCGCAGGGCGCCCTGTCGGTGGGGTTGGGCCGCCTGGACCCGCGTGAGCTGGACCTGACCGTCTACAACCTGCTCATGCAGCGGGATGTGTCGGTAGAGGACGTCCTGCTCAAGACGGACATCGACGGCCTGGACCTCATTCCGAGCAACATCGACCTCTCGGCCGCCGAGGTGCAGCTGGTCGGCGAGGTGGCCCGCGAGCAGATGTTGGGGCGCGCGCTGCGTCCGGTCATCAACGACTACGACGTCATCCTGATCGACTGTCAGCCGTCGCTGGGCCTGCTCACCGTCAACGCGCTGACCGCCGCCGACGGTGTCATCGTGCCGTTGGAGTGCGAGTTCTTCGCGCTGCGCGGTGTGGCGCTGCTGATGGACACCATCCAGAAGGTCCAGGAACGACTCAACGAGGAACTGGTCATCGACGGTTTCCTCGGGACCATGTACGACCCGCGCACCCTGCACGCACGCGAGGTGCTGTCCACGATCGTGGACGGGTTCGGCGACAAGGTCTACGGCACGGTGATCAACCGCACCGTGCGCTTCCCGGACGCCACCGTGGCGGGCGAACCCATCACCAGGTTCGACTCGTCCTCGGCCGGGGCCAACGCCTACCGGGCTCTGGCCAAGGAGGTGCTGGCGAGGTGGCCTCTCAGCGGTCACGGCGCGTGACGCTACCCGGGGCGGACGAGTTGTTCTTCCGCCCCTCCGGTCCCGAACCGGAAGAGCCGGAGACCGACCACCGACACCAGGTACCGGAACAGACACGACAGGACTCGGCCGAGGGCTCGTCGAAGCGGACCACGCACAAGGCCAACGGATCCGATGACGCCGGCAGGTCCAAGAGGACCGGGCGCGGCTCCAAGAGCGCCCGCCGGGCGCCCAAACCCAGCGGGCGCCAGCGTCACGACGAGAAGATCACCGTCTACGTCTCCGGAGCCGAACTGCTGGCCCTGGAACAGACCAGGCTGTCACTGCGGGCCGAACACGGACTGTCGGCCGACCGCGGCCGCCTCGTCCGTGAGGCGGTGGCGGTGCTGCTCGCCGACTTCGAGGAGCACGGATCGAGCAGCATGTTGGTCCGTCGGCTGAGCGAGGACTGACACGAGGGGCCCGGGGCGATCGCTGGGGGAGCGGTCGACCCGGGCCCGTTCTCGTCACCGGAGGGTCCCGGGTGGTGCCACCCTTGTTCCATGTGCGAAAGGACGTGGACCCGCCATGGTGACTGAGGACGTCGACGAGGTCGACGAGAACACCTTCCAGGTCCACCTGGACAACTTCGAGGGGCCCTTCGACCTGCTCCTCGGGCTTATCTCGAAACACAAGCTCGACATCACCGAGGTGGCGCTGTCCCAGGTCACCGACGAGTTCATCGCGCACATCCGTGCCCACGGGGACGAATGGGACCTGGACCAGGCCAGCAACTTCCTGCTGGTCGCGGCCACCCTGCTGGACCTGAAGGCGGCCCGGCTGCTGCCGCGCGGCGACGTGGAGGACGAGGCCGACCTGGCGCTGCTGGAGGCCCGCGACCTGCTGTTCGCCCGGCTGCTGCAGTACCGCGCCTACAAGGAGGTCGCCTCCTACATGCGCGAGCGGCTGGCCTCCCAGGGACGCCGTTACGCCCGCGCGGTGCCGTTGGAGGAACGGTTCGCCGGCATGCGACCGGACGTGCTGTTCAAACTCGGTCCCGAGGAGTTCGCCGCCCTTGCCGGGTTGGTCTTCACCCCCAAGGAACCGCCGAGCGTCCCCGTCACCCACATCCACCAGACCAAGACCTCGGTCAAGGAACAGGGCGAGTTGATGGTCGCGGAACTGCGCGAGCACGGACGACTCACGTTCGCGGAGCTGACGGTCGCCTGCACCGGTACGTTCGAGATCGTCGCGCGTTTCCTGGCGTTGCTGGAGCTGTACCGGGCCTCCAACGTGGGCTTCGACCAGCCCGAACCCTTGGGCGAGCTTCTTGTCACCTGGACCGGTGGCGAAGGCGAGGTCGAGGTGGCCGGCGACTATGACGAGGGGGAGTGACCATGACCATGGAACACGCGGTCGATCGGGCGGAAGCGCCGCCCACGCTGCGCCGTGACCTGGAAGCCGTCCTGATGGTCATCGACCAGCCCGTGTCCGAGTTCGACCTGGCGCGAGCCCTGGACGTCCCCCTCGACGTGGTCACCCGCACCCTGGAGGACCTGTCCCGGGAATACACCGAGCAGGGCCGTGGTTTCGACCTACGGGCGGTGGCCGAGGGGTGGCGTGTGTACACGCGACCCGAGTGCGCCGACATCGTCGAGCACTTCCTCAGGGAAGGGCAGGAAGTGCGGCTGACCCAGGCCGCACTAGAGACGATGGCGGTGGTCGCCTACCGCCAACCGGTCTCCCGTGGCAGGGTCTCCGCTGTACGCGGGGTCAACTGCGACGGAGTCATGCGTACCCTCGTACTGAGGGGGCTGATCGAAGAGGCCGGTCACGACCCCGAGTCCGGTGCGATGCTGTATCGGACCACTTCCTATTTCCTGGAACGGTTGGGCCTGCGCGGCCTCGACGAGCTGCCTGATCTGGCGCCGTTCCTCCCCGACGACATCGAAGGTCTTGACGACACCGGTGAGCACAACTGACAACGAACGTCCCCGCGGTGAGCGGCGCGACGGATACGCCCCGCGCGGTGAGCGCGGCGACAATGACGACCGCGGTGGCCGAGGCCACCGCCCCCAGCGACAAGACGACCGCCGAGGTGGCGGACGTTTCCAGCGCGATGACCGGCGTGATGATCGTCGTGGTGGCGGGCGCTTCGAGCGCGATGACCGTCCGCGGCGTGACGACCGTGACCGTGACCGCGGTGGTTTCCGCGGTCGCGACGACCGACGTGACGATCGACGGGATGACCGTCGCGACAATCGACGTGACGACCGTGGTGGTCGTTCCTTCGAGCGTCGTGACGACCGCCAGGGTGGCGGGCGTTTCCAGCGGGACGACCGTGACCGTGGCGGGTCCCGTGGCCGTGACGATCGTCGGGATGATCGTGGTGGTCGTTCCTTCGAGCGTCGCGATGATCGACGTGGTGGCGGTGGCCGTTACGACCGTGACGACCGTCGTCCCCAGGGGCGCGACGACCGTCCGCGCCGTGAGGACCGTGACCGTGATCGCGGTGGGTTCCGTGGCCGTGACGAGGGACGCGACGACCGTCGCGACAATCGACGTGACGATCGTCGGGATGACCGTGGTGGTCGTTCCTTCGAGCGTCGGGACGACCGACGTGGTGGCGGTGGCCGTTACGACCGTGACGACCGTCGTCCCCAGGGACGTGACGACCGTCCGCGCCGTGAGGACCGTGATCGCGGTGGTTTCCGCGGTCGCGACGACCGACGTGACGATCGACGGGATGACCGTCGCGACAATCGACGTGACGACCGTGGTGGTCGTTCCTTCGAGCGTCGGGACGACCGACGCGGTGGCGGCGGCCGTGACAACCGACGCGACGAGCGTCCGCGCCGCGACAACCGCGGCCCGGCCCCGGTCGCCGGTGGCAAGAGCGAGAACGAGCTGTCCAAGGCGGCACGCGAGCGCCTCAACGCGCTGCGCGCCGACTACGACCCGCGCGACGACGACCATCACGGCGACGACCGTGACGGCTACACCGACGTGCCCGGTGGCATCCGCCTGCAGAAGGCACTCGCCGCGGCCGGTGTCGCCAGCCGTCGCGCCAGCGAGGAGATGATCGCCGCCGGTCGCGTCAGCGTCGACGGGGAGATCGTCCGCAGGTTCGGCGCGCGCGTGGACCCGGAGGTCTCCGAGATCCGCGTCGACGGCATGCGTGTGGTCACCGCTCCGGACAAGCTCTACTTCGCGCTGAACAAGCCCCGCGGCGTGGTCAGCACCATGTGGGACCCGCAGGGGCGCCCGACCCTGGCCGACTACGCCGGTCAGACCTCCGAGCGCATCTTCCACGTCGGTCGCCTGGACACCGAGACCGAGGGTCTGATCCTGCTGACCAACGACGGTGAGCTCGCCAACCGGCTCACGCACCCGCGCTACAAGGTCATCAAGACCTATGTGGCCAAGGTGTCCGGCCCGGTGCCGCACCGGGTGGTGCGCGAGTTGGAGAAGGGCGTGGAGTTGGAGGACGGGCCCGTGAAGGTCCACTCCTTCCGCGTGGTCGACAACGACGACCAGCAGGCCATGGTGGAGATCCGGCTGCACGAGGGACGCAAGCACATCGTGCGTCGTCTCATGGAGGCCGTGGGCCACCCGGTCGCGGACCTGGCCCGCACCCAGGTCGGTCCGATCGACCTGAACAACCTCAAGCTGGGCACGATGCGCTCGCTCAGCCAGCGTGAGGTCGGCGAACTGTACAAGCAGGCGGCGCTGTAACCGAGCGCTGTCGATACAGTTGACGGCGGCCACCCCGAACCGGGGTGGCCGCCGTCGCGTTTTTCGGGCGGCGCGGAAACGAGGACGAGGCGGGAAGAACGTGGCGGTACGGGCCATCCGTGGAGCGGTACAGGTCGACGCGGACGAACGTGAGCAGGTGCTGGAGGCCACGGCCGAGTTGGTCTCGGAGGTGATGCGGCGCAACGGGCTCACCACCGACGACGTGATCAGCGTGGTGTTCACCGCCACCCCCGATCTGACCAGTGAGTTCCCGGCGTTGGCGGCGCGCAAGGTCGGGTTCTCCGACGTTCCGCTCATGTGCGCCACGGAGATCTCCGTGCCGCACGCCCTGCCCCGGGTGGTGCGGCTCATGGCGCACGTGGAGACCGACCGTCCCCGCTCGGAGGTCCAGCACGTGTACCTGCGCGGCGCCCAGGCGTTGCGTCTGGACATCGCCCAGTAGGTACGAGGCCCTACCCTGGGGGTTCGGGGAAGAAGTCGAGGTCGGGGGACAGGCGAGTGAGCAGCGGCACGGCCGGGGATCGGCGAATCGACCTGCGTCGGGTGACGGTGATCGGCACCGGTCTGATCGGCACGTCGATCGCGTTGGCCCTGCGCGGGCGTGGTGTCGACGTCACGTTGTCCGACCCCGACGCGGCGTCGCTCCGGTTGGCCCGTGACCTGGGCGCAGGACGACCCCTGGACGAGGCGACCGAGACCGCCCCGGCGGATCTGGCGGTGATCGCCGCACCTCCGGCCGTCATTCCGTCGGTGCTGCGCGAGGCCCAGAACCGCGGCCTGGCCCAGGTGTACACCGACGTGGCCAGCGTGAAGGCGAGCGTGCTGCGCGAGGCCGAACGCGCGGGCTGTGACATGGCCACGTTCGTGCCCGGGCATCCCATGGGAGGTCGGGAGAAGCAGGGCCCAGGCGCGGCCCGCGCCGACCTGTTCCTGGGCCGATCCTGGGCGCTGTGCCCCACCGGGAAGGCCGACCCGGGGTCGGTGGCGGCCGTGACCGAACTGGCCCGGCTCTGCGGCGCGGACCCGCTGGTGCTGGACGGTGACGCGCACGACCGGGCGGTGGCACTGGTCTCGCACGTTCCGCACGTGGCCTCCTCCTCGGTGGCCGCGCGGTTGCTGGACGGGGACGCGACCGCGTTGGCGCTCGCCGGTCAGGGGGTGCGAGACGTCACCCGTATCGCCGGCGGCGACCCGCGCATGTGGGAGGAGATCCTCACCCACAACGCCGCCCCGGTGGCGCGGGTGCTGAGCGAGGTGGCCGCGGACCTGGCCGCCGCCGCGGAGGCGTTGGCGGACCATACGGCGGAACCGGTCCGGGACCTGCTGGAGCGCGGCCGTGCCGGGCACGGCCGCATCCCCGGCAAGCACGGTTCGGTCCGTCGTCCGGAGTACACCGTGATCCCCGTGGTGATCCCCGACGAACCCGGCTCGTTGGGCCGCCTGTTCGCGGCCGCCGCCACCGCCGGGGTCAACATCGAGGACGTGCGCATCGAGCACAGTCCGGGACTACCGCTGGGCGTGGCCGAGTTGTACGTGCTGCCGGAAGCGGTGGACGTCCTCGCCGAGGCGCTTTCGGCCGACGGATGGTCGGTCCACCCGGGGGTGTGAGACCGCTCCGTTCCATGGTCCGAGGGCGGGTCGCGCGAAGGTAGTCTTGGGCGTCGGCGAAGAGTGGACCGAGGGAGTCAGCAGTAGTGAGCGCGCAGCACACCGGAATCGTCATCGCCATCGACGGTCCCTCCGGGTCGGGCAAGTCGAGCACGGCCAGGGGCGTGGCCCGGGTGCGTGAGCTGCGCTACCTCGACACCGGGGCCATGTACCGGGCCCTGACCTGGTGGATGTTGCACCACGGGGTGGACGTGAACGACGCCGCCGCGGTGGCCGCCAACGTCGAGCGTCCCATGATCTCCATGGGCACCGACCCGGACGCGCCCACCGTTACGGTCGACGGCCGTGACGTGGCCACCGACATCCGTGGCAAGGACGTCACCACCAACGTCAGCGCGGTCTCGGCGGTGCCCGAGGCGCGTGCGCTGCTGGTGCGCACCCAGCGCGAGATCATCGAGGCCGCCAGGGCGGAGTCCGCCGGCATCGTGGTCGAGGGCCGGGACATCACCACGGTGGTGGCCCCCGACGCTCCGGTGAAGCTGTTCATCACCGCCAGCGCCGAGGCCCGCGCGCAGCGGCGCAGCAAGGAGGTCCGGACCGGCGACGTCGCCGCCACCCAGGCCGACCTGGCCCGCCGCGACAAGCTCGACTCCAGTCGCGCCCACTCGCCGCTGACCCAGACCGCCGACGCCACCGAGCTCGACACCACCGGCCTGACGCTGGAGGAGGTCGTGGCCCTGGTGGTCGAACTGGCCGACGAGGCCAAGGTCGGATAGCACCACCGGCGAACGCCGGCATCACCACGGGGGTCTCCCCGTGGAATCTCAGCATCCTCGCGGCACGCATCCTGGGCGCGCGAGGACCTCGAACCGGGAGTAGTGGGTAATGAGCGAGTTCGACGTGTCCGATGTGGGATACGAGACCGAGGAAACCGAGTCGGCCCTGCCCGTGGTGGCGGTGGTCGGTCGCCCCAACGTCGGTAAGTCCAGCCTGGTGAACCGGATCATCGGCCGCCGTGAGGCCGTGGTCGAGGACGTTCCAGGTGTGACCCGTGACCGGGTCGCCTACGACGCCGAGTGGCAGAACCACCGGTTCACCCTGGTGGACACCGGTGGTTGGGAGACCAGCGTCAGCGGGCTGGCCGCGATGGTCGCCCGTCAGGCCGAGTACGCGGCGCAGACCGCCGACGTGATCCTGTTCGTGGTGGACGCCACGGTCGGCATCACCGACGCCGACGAGGCCGTCACCCGCGTGCTGCGGGCCACCAAGAGTCCCGTGGTCCTGGCCGCGAACAAGGTCGACGGTGGTCAGCAGGAGTCCGACGCCCTCAACCTGTGGAACCTGGGGGTGGGGGAGCCCTTCCCGATCAGTGCACTGCACGGTCGCGGAACCGGTGACATGCTCGACGCCGTGGTGGAGGCCTTCCCCGAGGCCCCCCGGGGCGAGGACGAGGGCGATGGCGAGGGCGGTCCGTCCCGGGTGGCCCTGGTGGGTCGGCCCAACGTCGGCAAGTCCAGCCTGCTCAACCGGCTGGCCGGTGAGGACCGCGTGGTCGTGGACTCCGTGGCGGGTACCACCCGTGACGCGGTCGACGAGCTCATCGAGTTGGGCGGCCAGACCTGGAAGTTCATCGACACCGCCGGTATCCGTCGCAAGTTCCGCGCGCTGCAGGGCGCGGACTACTACGCGACGATGCGCACCGGTAGCGCCCTGGAGCGGGCCGAGGTGGCGGTGGTGCTGATCGACGTCAGCGAGCCGCTGGCCGAGCAGGACATCCGCGTGGTCGAGCAGGTCGTCGAGGCCGGCCGTGGTCTGGTCCTGGCCTTCAACAAGTGGGACATCCTGGACGAGGAGCGCCGGACCTACCTGGAGAAGGAGATCGACCGGCAGTTGGCGCGGGTGTCGTGGGCGCCCCGGGTGAACATCTCCGCCGCCACCGGCCGCCACATGGAGCGGTTGGTTCCCGCGATCGAGACCAGCCTGACGGGCTGGAACCAGCGCATCTCCACCGGTCAGCTCAACAACTGGCTCAAGGACCTGGTGGCGGCCACCCCGCCGCCGGCGCGCGGTGGCAGGCAGCCCAAGATCCTGTTCGGGACCCAGGCCGGATCGCGTCCGCCGCACTTCATCCTGTTCACGACCGGGTTCCTGGAGGACAACTACCGCCGGTTCATCGAGCGGCGTCTGCGCGAGGACTTCGGTTTCCAGGGCACCCCGGTGCACATCAGCATGCGCATCCGGGAGAAGAAGGGCGGGGCCCCGGGCCGCGCCTCCAAGGGCAGCGTGCGCCCCGACCGCAAGTCCGGCGGTCGCCGCTAGGGTTTCGCGTATGAGTGCGGAGGGCTCCCCGATCACGGGGAGCCCTCTTCGTGTGTCAGGGACGGGACGCCTAGGGCAGGCGGCGTACGTTGCCGGGGCGGGGCCTCGGCGCGGGTTCCACGTTCTGGCGCGGACGCGGCACCGGGATGGCCGGCGCGCCCGGCAACGGTCGCCCGGCGCTCTCCCGCATCCGCCACACCACCAGGACGCCCACCACCCCGGCGGCCATGAGCAACCACGCCGGGGCGTAGAGGTTGCCGGTGGCCTGGATCAGCGACTCCGAGAGCAGCGGGGTGGTGCCACCGAACAACGCCACCGAGACGTTGAAGCTGACGGCCAACGCGCCATAGCGGACCTTGGTGGGGAAGAACGCCGGCAGGGTGCCGGGCGCCGCACCGGAGAAGTGCACCAGGGTGATCGCCAGGACCACCACGCCCAGGGCGACCGCCCACAGCTCACCGCGCTGCATCAGCCAGAAGGCCGGCAAGGACAGCACGATCGAGAGCAGGCTGCCGGTGAACAACACCGGTCTGCGGCCCACCCGATCGCTGAGACGCCCGACCAGGGCGACCGTGGCGAGGATGAACACCATGCCGCCCAGGGTGATCGCCAGCGCCGCGGAGGCCCCGTAGTCGAGTTCGGTCTCCAGGTAGGTGGGCAGGTAGGCCGTCACCATGTAGTTGTTGACGTTGAAGACCAGGATCAGGCCCATGCACAGCAGCATGGCGCGCCACTGGTCGACGAAGGTCTCCCGGAGTTGGCCCTTGCGACGTTCACCGGTGGAGTCCTTGGCGAAGCCCTCCGAGGAGCCCTCGAAGATCGGGGTGTCCTCCAGTTTGAGACGCAGGTAGAGGCCGATGCCACCCAGCGGAAGCGCCAACAGGAATGGGATACGCCACCCCCACTCCACCATGGTTTCGCTGCCCAGGGCCATCGTCATCAGCGTGACGATGGAGGCGCCGGCCACGTAGCCGCTGATCGTGCCGAACTCCAGCCAGGAGGCCAGGAACCCGCGACGCTTGTCGGGCGAGTATTCGGCGATGAAGGTGGTCGCGCCACCGTACTCGCCGCCGGTGGAGAAGCCCTGTGACATGCGCGCGACCAGAAGCAGGATCGGGGCGGCGACGCCGATCGTCTCCGCCGAGGGGATGAGCCCGATCGCGAACGTGCTCACCGCCATGAGCAGCATGGTGAAGGCGAGTACCTGCTTACGGCCGATCCTGTCACCGAGTGGACCGAAGAACAGACCACCGAGGGGGCGGACGAGGAACGCCGCGGCGAAGGTGGTGAATGTCGCGATCAGTTGGACGCCACCCGACTGGGACGGGTAGAACACCAGCCCGATCGTGGTGGCCAGGTAGCTGTAGACACCGAAGTCGTACCATTCGGTCGCGTTGCCGATGGCCGCGGCGGTGACGGCCTTGCGGGTGGTGCGGTGGTCGGTCTCCAATACCCGGGTGTCCTTGGGGCCCGCACCGCTCTCGGGTGGTGTCTCGCTCACGTCTTCCCCTCCCAGTGATCACGTGAAGGATCCAGGTAAGCACTGTGGGTGACGAAAGCGTGGGATGTGGTCGTGTCGGCGTCCGGGTAGCGTGGCCGTATGCGCAAAGTGCTGGTGAGCGCCTGTCTGATGGGGCGCAAGGTCCGCTTCGACGGGCGGGCCAAACCGGTGGACGACGCCACCGTCGAAGGCTGGCGCGCCGAGGGGCGTCTGGTCGTGCACTGCCCCGAGATCGCCGGTGGTCTGCCCGTGCCCCGGCCACCGGCCGAGATCGAGCCGGGTGCCGACGCCGCCGACGTTCTCGCGGGTCGCGCCCGCATCCTCACCCCCGACGGCGTGGACGTGACCGATCACTTCGTCTCCGGCGCCCGCGCGGCGCTGGCCACCGCGCGGGCGCAGGGTGTGGTCGTGGCCCTGCTCAAGCAGTCCAGCCCCTCCTGCGGTTCCCACCGGGTGTTCGATGGCACCTTCTCCGGGCGCAAGGTCCCGGGGGAGGGGGTCACCGCGCACCTGCTGCGCGAACACGGGATTCCCGTCCTGGACGAGGATCAGGTGGCCCGGGCCGCGGAACTGCTGGCAGAGTCGTAGACGGTCAGTCCTTGACGACCTCGTAGTTCAGACAGGCGAACGCGCCCGCGAGCCGGACCGACAGCGGCCGCAGCCGCACCCGGCCGTCCAGCAGGGGAGCGCCGCCGCCCAGGCTGATCGGGGCGATCGACACCCGAACCTCGTCGAGGAGGCCCAGCCGGGCCAGTTCGGCGGCGACGCGTCCACCGCCGACCACCCAGATGTCCTTGCCGTCGGCGGTCTCGACCATGTCCTTGTGCAGGGCGCGCAGTTCGTCGTCGGTGTCGGCGCTCAGGAACCGCAGGTCGCCCTCGACCCGGGGCAGGTCGCGGTGGGTCAGCACCCAGGTGGGTGTCTTGTAGGGCCAGGGCTTGTCCCCCTGCTCCTGGAGGATCCACTCGTAGGTGGTCGCCCCGGTGAGGATCGCGCCCGCGCCGTTGATGAACTCGGCGGTGGAGTCGATCGCCTCACCCTCTTGAGCACCCTCCACCGCGAACAGCCACTCCAGGGAGTTGTCCTGGTCGGCGATGAACCCGTCCAGGCTGGTGGCGGTCTCGTAGACGGTCCTGGTCATGTCGTTCCTCCGTAGTGGTCCTGTAGCCATTCGATGGGGTCGCCGTGGCCCACCTCCATGCCCGCCTCGCGCAGCATGTGCCGTACGAGTTGCCTGCGGTGCGCGGCGAAGGTGAGCATGTGCACCACCACGCTGCCCATGACGAAGCTCTCCGGTGGGTCGCACAGTGCGTCGATCAGCCGGTCGCCCCAGGCGCCCCGGCGTCCGATGTCACCGACGGTGGCGATCCACCGCGCCCCCGCCTCGCGGTGCCGTTCCCGCATCGAAGCCGGATCGTCCTCCCCGTGCTCGGGGAAGTCGCCCCCTTCGATGGAGGCCAGCCACACCTCCTTGGACCACACCAGACGGTCCAGGCTGTGCGCGATCGACTCCTCGGGACCGTCCCAGCTCAGGACGGTCCGCCCGGGGGAGCGCACCTTCCGGTACTCCTCCTCGGACAGTTCGGCGGCCAGGTCGATGAGCAGGGCCGTGTCGTCGACGTCGTGGTGCACCTGGAAGGCGGTGAGGTCCATGTCGGGTCGTCCCTTCGGGTTCTCCTCCACCCACAGATGGAACGGCGGATGGAAGTGGACCCCGTTGGGCGCGGCCAGCCACCGGCCGCTGCCGGCCGTGGTGGCGCTGGGCGGGTGGCCGAACGCGCGTGCGAACGCGCGGGTGAACCCCTCGACGGACTCGTATCCGGCGGCGAAGGCGGCGTCGGTGACACCGCTGCCCTGCCCGATCTGCCAGGCGGCCCGTTCCAACAGCACCCGACGGCGCAGCGCCACGGGTGGTTCGCCGGTGTCCCGGGCGAAGGTGCGGCTGAAGTGGAAGGGTGAGGCGTGCGCCTGCCCGGCCATGTCGCTCAGGCGGGTGTTGTCCTCGGCCAGGACGGCGTCGAGCAGTTCACGCAGCCGGTCGCGTCCGGTGGTGGGGTCGGTCATGGGACCAGTATCTTCGTTCGACCCCTGGAGCCGCTTGACCGATCTTGCGCAGGCGGGGTGGAGGGAACCATGGCGCGAACGGCTCGGGGGATGCGATAGAGTCGTCTCCGTTGGCCACACCGGAGACGGTGTCGGTCCGACGGACGGGACGTAGCGCAGTTTGGTAGCGCACTTGACTGGGGGTCAAGGGGTCGTGGGTTCAAATCCCGCCGTCCCGACAGAGAAGTAGCAGGTCATAGAGGGGTCCACCATATGGTGGGCCTCTTTCTGCGTCTCAGGTGGGGTAAAAGTGGGGTGGAACCGGGGTCGGGTGAGGCATCAGCCCATGTCGTTGAGGATTTCGTCCATCGCCCGATCCGCCGACCGACGTACCGGCCGCAGCTGTTCGCGGTAGACGCGTTCGGTGGTGTCGGTGGCGTTGTGACCGACCAGCAGTGAGATCTCCTCGATGCTCACCTCGTGGTCCGACAGCAGCGACACGAACGTGTGGCACAGCTCGCGTGCGGTCCACTCCTTGTCGTTGAGTCCTGCCTTTCTCATGATCGTGCGCAACTCCCGTAGGACGTTGTGCCGGTCCAGCGGGGTGCCGATGCGTGTGCGGAACACCAGGTCGTGGTCCTGCCACGGCTCCGCCGCCGTCAGGCGCTCGCGGGCCTGTGCCGCTCACCGAATTTGCCGGGCCCTCCTTGGGGCCGAAGAAGGAGCCCTTCGGGAGGGGGAAGAGCGGGACTGCGGTGGGGGAGCGCTGGGGGCGGTGCCTCCAGCCGCCTTGTAGGCGGCCTCGGTGGCCGGACCCCACAGACCGTCCGCGCTGACGCCGACCTTGGACGAAGCCACTTCACACCGGCCTCGGTGAGCGGCCCCCACAGGCTGGCCATGTCCAGCTTCGGGTTGTGGCCCAGGCTGTTGACGGCGGCCTGCTGGGAACGAATGGAACGCACGGAGGTCATCCCGCCACCCCCACCGGCACTGGGGTTGCCATTGCCCTTCGCGCCGAAGGTGCCATCGGCCACGAGCCGGTAGAGCACCTCTCCGGGGCAGGAGATGGCCACGAAATCGCGGTGACCACGAATCGTCCCACCGACACCACGCGCCATGAGGTAAGCACGGAGGTCGAGCACGGCCTGGATGTGCCCCTTGGTGGGCTGCTCGTTGCCGCCGAGCATCAGCGTCACCGAGTACCACTGCTGGTTTCCGGCGTTGGTCCCCTGCGCGGCCTGGGCCCGGGGGAGCCCGCGGTCAGTGAACACTTCGCCGTGCCAACACGCTCCCCAGCTGTAGCCCAAGTCCGCCCAGCCGTTGGAGTTCATGTGGTCGCGGCGCACCCGCTTCCAGTAGGCGATGCAGTCCGCGTGGGTGCCCAGACGGGTAGCGGGCCCGTTGTAGTGGATGACCAGACCTCGGGTGGGAGAGGCTCACGAGGCGCCGGAAGCGCCCCAGCTGAAGTAGGAACGCGACCGAAGGATCAAATTGTACCTTTCGTGAAGATTGGAATTTGTGCGCGCTGGGGCGCGGCGTGATATAAAGAGCGTGATTTCCGACGATTAAACGAATGAAAAATTATGGATTGGCACCAAATTCCTGCTCTGGTGTTAGCGGTTTGCGCGCTCGTCGTGTCGCTAAAGACCTATGTTGAAAACAGGCGTTCCCGTCGTGCGAGTCGCCTCGTAGGGCCAGCTGCAGGCGAGTTGAGAGCTTTCCTGTATGACCAGAGAGATTTTTTCAAAGGTGTGGCGGATGGGCTCAGTATCGAAGAGTGGCGAGTACTGTGGCGCGAAGATCTAGTTCTGCGCGATCGCTGTCGCGACTTGGCTGCGAGGATCGAAGACCCTGAGCTAGTAAAATTTCTGCGCGAGATCAACTACCGGATATCGGAATCCCAGATAACCTGGCAGGGGCAGGAAGAGACAGATCTCGCGAGAAGGTTCCAGCGCCCCTACTGGGACACTTTGATGAGGCAGCAAGGCGAGATGTCTGTCGGGAGAAGTTTGGTTGATAGGGCGCTTATGCGACTCAATCAACTTGAGGCTCAAGCGCTGCATTGGGATCGTTCAGGCCACACTCCTGCTTTCAACCTTGAAACTAACGTCTGGCGTGGATAGCTCCAAGGGGTAGCTATTTTCCATGTCGCCGATAATGGTTTCGATTCGGCGAACAGCGTCTTTCAGGCGGGTCTCGTCGTTGTGCTCAACCTCCGTGCTTAGAACTCATCTCAAAAGTCGTCGCTGTGTTTGGTCAGGTGCTTGTAGCAGATGAGGATGCAGGCGATGCCGAGCATGGCCAGGAAATTGGAGGCCTTGCGTTCCCAGCGCACGTTCAGTCTGCGGTAGGAGCCCAGCCAGGCGATGGAACGCTCAACCTTGTACCGGTGCCTTCCCAGCCGTTGTGAGGACTCGACACCGGGGCGGGCGATGCGCACGCCGATCTGGCGTCCACGCAGCCAGCGGCGCCGGTCGCGGGAGTGGTAGGCCTTGTCCCCGTGGAGTTTGGTCGGACGCCGCCTGCGGGGGCCTCGGCGTGAGCGTACGGCGGGGACGCCCCGTACCAAGGGTTTGAGGGCTTGGCCGTCGTTGACGTTGGCCGTGAAGATCGCGCAGGTCAGCGGAAGTCCTTGGTTGTCGCACAGCAGGTGGAGCTTGGAGCCGGGTTTACCCCTATCGGTGGGGTTGTTTGGCCCCGTGTTCTCCCCCTCTCTTGGCGCGGATCGACTGAGAGTCAATGGTGGCGCGGGACCAGTCCAGCAGGGCCCTTCTGCCCAGCTCGTCCAGGACAGTTCGGTGGATCGTGGGCCATACGCCCGTTTCGGTCCAGGTCTTTCAACCAGCGGTGGGCGGTAGCGCGGGTGACGCCGAACAGGCCATCGGTCTTCTCCCAGGAACAGCCCGAGGCCTGGACGAACAGCACGGTGGTCATGACGACTCTCTGGTCGGCGCGGGGGCGGCCGGTCTTCGGGGCTGGCGGCAGCAGGGGTTGGGCAATCTCCCAGAGCTCGTCAGGCAACACATCGCTCACAGCACGTGATCATGCCAGCCTCAGAGCCACCTCGCAGGGCTTTTGAGGTGAGCTCTAACGGGCCGATTGGGGGAATTCGTGCTGTACAGATGCAACGACGCGATCGACCACTCTCTGCGTCGCTCCACAAAGATTTCCCGATGAACCTTTGAGAAGCATGAGGCTGATGGTATTGCAGGGGTGGAAGTATTCTCAAGTTGACCATGCTCCAATATGGTCTATTGTTTGCATGGGTTATGTTCCTCGCCTGCTCTTGTGGATTCCTGCTGTCGACCACATAATTTCTCTCTGAAGCTGGTGGACCGGTAGCGTCTCAGGAGATTATTTGTCTGATCTGGAAGCGACCCTGCGAATCCTTGTTGGTTCGTCATCCGTGGCAGTGAGTTCAGGGGACCGCCTAGCTGGAAAAGTCGGAGCGGCGATCACCCGGGACGACGAGCGCTACAAGGAGAAACAGCAGGAGCCGCCACGCAGGAAACCACGACTCGCCCCTCTTCCCCAGTTGAAGAGGACATCCGTCGATGTGGCTCCTCTGAGCATCCTCCATGCTCTGGGAAGGGCGATCTCTCTGGACAGGCAGGGATCGGCCCGGGGGTTTGCCGAGCACTGGGGCTGCCTGAAGTACGCGCTGGCGCTGGATGGGAGTCGGAAGCAGGACCACATGGCCCTGTCAGTAGAAGGGCGGTCCACCCAGCGCCAGCACAAGACAGTCCAGGCCCACGAACTCGGTGTCGGTTTCGGGGTCGCGGCTGTCGAGCACATTCTCCGAGAGCGCTATCGAGACCACCGTGTCTCCATCGTCCCCGTGGAAGTCGCTCTGCGTGCCGGATGGCCGCTGACGGGACTGCGGTACCGTCCCCGCTTCTTCGCTGAGGTTTGGCGGCCGGGAGAACGGTCCCAGGTCCTCCCCGTCGTCTGCAAGGGGCACCATGGTCGTCAGGGTTCTTCATATCCGCAACTGGCCTCTGCTTCGGCTCACATGGAGGCGGTGCACATCGGCCCGTGGAACGAGACCCCAGGCCTGGTTCTGAGTACGGAACTGAGCATGAAGGGGCCGATTGTCGTCCACGCGCTTGGCGCGGAGGGCGACGGGGGAGTCCTTCCGGCAGGGGAGGAGAAGTTGAACTCGTTGTTGCGTGACCGCTCCATGCCCCCTCAGATCACCAAACCTGCCGAAGGAGGTGCCCCAGAGGAAGGCCTGTCCGGCTTTCACGTCCTCCCCCAGCACACCGGGTGGTTCCGGGCGGTCCTCGCCCGTACGGACGCCGCTGGACTGGTGGCTTTCACCGGGGATAGCAGTGCCACCGCGCCCTACCTCACCAAGCGTCAAGGACGTGAGTACTACACACGGCAGCCGCATGCCGCTATCAGCAGCGTCCGGGATCAGGAACACACACTGCTCGGTATTCCCTGCGTCGGAACCGAGCACGTTTTCCGCCTCAACGGTGAACGCGTCGAGGCCTTCTCCGGACTCGCCGAAGACCTGTTCAACATGCTGTCTCAGGGGCACGTGGACAAGTACCGTCGCGAAGTCGATGCCCAGTACGTGCGTCATCCCTATGCGCGGTGGGACCGGTCCTGGGAGGGTGCGGTCTCTGTACGGCCAGACGGGTCCGTGCTGGCGATCCGCCGACTCAAACCCTAGGGACGCCGTTGGAGAGGCAA
This sequence comes from Nocardiopsis sp. NPDC055551, assembly GCF_053619415.1. Classification (NCBI taxonomy): domain Bacteria; kingdom Bacillati; phylum Actinomycetota; class Actinomycetes; order Streptosporangiales; family Nocardiopsidaceae; genus Nocardiopsis; species Nocardiopsis sp. NPDC055551. The sequence goes on from NZ_JBSHJJ010000015.1 coordinate 99,568, forward strand.
AAAAACCTGTTGAGGGGCTCTGGTAGAGCAGCGAGGGCCCGCCTGCGACCGGGTCGGCAGGGGGCCAACCCACGGGGACACCTGAGCGCTTTCTGCGCGGGTGTTCCGGGGTGACAGGTGTGTCAGGGACGCCCGGTCGACCTTGACTGTCCCACCCGAAGTATGACGTGGCTCTCCATCAAGACCCCTGCTCGCCACGTGAAAGACGAGAACGTCCTTGGTGGGGCGGAGGTGGGGTTGAAAGAGGGGCGCCCGTGAGCGCCCCGCAGTGACCGTTCCCGTTGTCTGGTGCTCGGGACTCGCGTCCTGGCCAGGTTTTTCGTGTTGTCGAGCGACCTTTCCCGACTCCCAGCGGCCTGGGGCAACTTGATTGGGGGTCAAGGGGTCGTGGGTTCAAATCCCGCCGTTCCGACAGAGAATTAGCAGGTCATAGAGGGGCCCACCATTTGGTGGGCCTCTTTCTGTTTTCTGTGTCTGGGGGCGGGACGTGGGTCTTGTTCGTGCGGCTTCGCCGGGATCGGGCGGAGACGCCGGGTGGCCCCAGAACGCCGCTGGAGGCCACCCGTGCCCGATCGTCGGGGTCATGACGCGACTACCGGAAGTAGGGCACGACCTCCTTGACGAAGCGTTCGAGGGAGGCGCGCTTCTCCTCGTGCGGGAGGCTGTTATCGATCCAGAAGCTGTACTCGTCGATGCCCAGCTCCTCGTACCGGCGCAGCCGTTCGACGACCTCGTCCGGTGTGCCGATCACGGCGGTCCGGCGTAGCGACTCGGGCTCGAACTCCGGGCGCTCCGCGAACTTCGAGACCGGGCTCGGTTCCAGGAAGCCGCCCTTGGGAGCCTCCTTGTTCCCGAACCAGGCGTCGAAGGTGCGGTAGTAGCGCTGGATCGCCTCGGCCGCGGGGCGCCAACCGTCGGGGTCCTCGGGGCCGTGCACGTGGGTGTGCCGCAGCACCATGAGCTCGGGCCGTGGCACCTCGGGGTGGTTGTGGACGGCGGTTCGGAACTTGTCCACCAGGTTCTCCACCTCCTCGATGCCCTTCATGAGCGGAGTGACCATCACGTTGCACCCGTTGGCGACGGCGAAGTCGTGGGAGTCGGGGTCGCGTGCGGCGACCCACATGGGTGGAGTCGGCTGCTGCACCGGCTTGGGCACACTGGTGGAGGTGGGGAACCGCCAGATGTCCCCGTCGTGGGCGTAGTCGCCCTGCCAGAGGGCACGGACCGCCGGGACCAGTTCCCGCAGGTGTTGTCCGCCGTCCGCCGCGGCCAGGCCGTCCGCGAGCCGGTCGAACTCGAACTGGTGGGCGCCCCGTGCCAGCCCGATCTCGGCCCTTCCGCCACTGATCACGTCGAGCAGCGCGGCCTCGCCCGCGGCCCGGACCGGGTGCCAGAAGGGCGCGATGATGGTGCCCGCGCCGAGCCGGATCGTCGAGGTGCGTGCCGCCAGGTAGGCGAGCTGGGGGATCGGGCTGGGGGAGCCCACGAACTCCATGGAGTGGTGTTCGCCGATCCACACGGTCCCGAATCCGCCCGCCTCGGCCATCTGTGCGAGTTCGGTGAGGTTCTCGAACTGCTGGGAGGGGCTCACGCTCTCGTCCCAGCGTTCCATGTGCAAGAAGAGGGAAAATCTCACTGTTGCTCCTGGTCTTCGGGGGCGGGGTAGGGCCCGCCGGAATCCATTTCCTCGATCGTCCTGTCGCCGGTGGACCAGTGAGTGCGCGGCACCTCGTGGACGACGACCCGTATGTACTCCGGTCTGGTGTTCGTGGTGCGCAGGACGGCGGTGTGCACGTCGTGCATCAGGTCCCGGATCTGGCTCGGAGAGCGGCCTTCCGCCAGGGTGATGTCGACCTGTGGCATCTCAGCTCCTCAGGACGAAGGGGTCGGCGACGGGGTCCTCGCCGGTGTTGATCCAAACGCTCTTGAGCCGCGTGTACTCCTTCATGGTCTCGGTGCCGTGTTCGACCCCTACGCCACTGCTCTTGAAGCCCTGGCGCGGTGACATCGGAGACATCGCCCGGTAGGTGTTGACCCACACGGTCCCCGCCTCCAGCCGGTCGGCCATGCGGTGGGCCCGCGCCAGGTTCGAGGTCCACACACCGGCCGCGAGTCCGTACTCGGTGTCGTTCGCCAGGCGCAGGACCTCCTCCTCGGTGTCGAACGGCATGACGGCGAGGACCGGGCCGAAGATCTCCTCCCTGACCACGCGCATGTCGTTGTCCACGTCGACCAGGATCGTGGGCTCGTAGAAGTAGCCGCCGAGGCCGCCGCCCGAGGGGCGGCCACCGGTGAGGACGCGGGCGCCCTCGGCGCGACCCAGATCGACGTATCCCGCGACCTTGTTCCTCTGTTCCTCGAACGCCAGGGGTCCGATCTCGGTGTCCTCGTCCAGTGGGTCGCCCATCCGGATACGGCCGGCCCGCTCGGATACCCGGTCGAGGAGCTCGTCGTAGACCGACCGGTGGGCGAACACCCGGCTGCCGGCGATACAGGTCTGCCCCGCGGCCGCGAAGATCCCGGCGACGACCCCCATGGCCGCGTTCGCGATGTTCGCGTCGTCGAACACGATGTTGGGTGACTTGCCGCCGAGTTCGAGCGTCGATCCCACGAACCGGCCGGCCGTGGCCGAGGCGATGCGCGACCCGGTGGCGGTGCTGCCGGTGAAGGAGATCTTGGCGAGGTCCTGGTGGTCGACCAGGGCCTGGCCGGCCTCGGCACCCGAGCCGGTGACCACGTTCACCGTGCCCGGCGGGAAGCCGGCCTCCACCACCAGTTCCGCGAGCCTGACGACGGACGCCGAGGTGTACTCGGAGGGCTTGACCACGACGGTGTTCCCGGCGCACAGGGCCGGCGCCAGTTTGCTGCTGGTCAGGGTCAGAGGGGAGTTCCAGGGCGTGATCGCTCCGACCACGCCCAGCGGCTCCCTGGCGGTGTAGTTGAGCACCCGGCGGTCCGACGTGGGGATGACCTCGCCGTGGACCTTGTCCGCCAGTCCCGCGTAGTAGTGGAAGTACTCGGGCAGGGCGGTCAGTTGGCCGCGCATCTCGCGCAAGAGCTTGCCGTTGTCCAGGGTCTCCATGCGAGCGAGCTCTTCGGCGTTCTCCGCGATCAGGTCGCCCAGACGGCGCAGGAGACGCCCGCGCCCGGTCTGGCTGAGGTCGCGCCAGCGGGGGTCTTCGAAGGCACGACGAGCGGAGGCCACCGCGTGTTCGACATCGGCGGTACCGCCTCGGGCCGCCTGGTACAGCGGTTCGAGGGTGGCCGGGTTCGTGCTCTCGAAGTACTCACCGGTGGCCGGTTCGACCCGCTCACCGCCGATGAGGTGGTTCAGTTTCCTGAGGTCAGACATGGGCGTGGTCTCCGATGAAGGCGGTGAGGCACTCGACCAGTGCCTCGGGCCGTTGGACGGGGAGCATGTGCCGTGTCCTCGGCACGATGACGGCACGGCAGTCCGGGATCTCGGCCGCCAACCGGTGGGTCATCTCCGGGGTGGACCCGGGGTCGTCCTCGCCGGTGATCGCCAGGGAGGGCACGGATATCCGGCGCAGATCCGGGCCCAGCTCCGCGTCGGCGGTCGCGAACACGCGATAACCGTTGCGGAAGGACTCCGGGTCGTTGGCGAGCAGGGTCGCCTCGGTACGGTGCACCCACTCGGTCTCGACGTCGGTGCCCGAGTACCACCGGCGCAGCGAGGCCGCGACCGATTCCCCGAAGTCGGCGCGCGCCGCGTCGAGGCGCGCGAGCACGCCGTCACGCTCTTTCGGAGTGCGACGACACACCGAGCTGACCGAGGTCGAGGTTGCGACCAGTTCCGGCCGGTGCACCGCCAGGTACTGGCCGATGAGGGCACCGAGGGAGAAACCGACCACGTGGGATCCGGCGGGAATCGCCGAGGCCACGTCATCGGCCAGGTCCGCGAGGGTGATGCCCGCGGGAGCGGGCGGGCCGCTTCCGTGCCCGAGTAGATCGGGTGTCACGACGGTGAAGCGGTCGGCCGTCAGTTCGGTGACGGGCTCCCACATGGTGTGGTCGAGCCCGACACCGTGCAGCAGCACGAGGGTCGGTTTGCTCATGGCCGCCTACCGTTCGGTGGAAAGGTCGGCCAGACGCTGCTGTGGGCGCCCTCCAGAGGCCGCGGCGAGGGCGATGACGATCTCGTGCGGGTGGGGGGCGTCGGCGATCCGCACCTCGACGGTCTGGTGGTGGGAGCGGATCGTCGCGTCGGTGATGTGCTTCAGCGGGATGTCGAACACCGTGCCGACCGCGCCTCGCTTTTCGACGGCGGGCAGCAACGTCGTGGCGTTGGCCGCCTTGCGGAAGTGGTCACCGAACTTCAGCGTGTGGATGAGGGCCGAGCCGTGCTCGACCTCGCCGTCCAGTCCGACGATGGCGGCCTTGCCGTAGGCCTGGGCCGGAGCCTCCAGCGCCTGGAGGACCTCCGGCGCGAGGAGCGCCCCCAGGTCCGAGGCGGTGGCGTCGATGCCCGGACCGAGGTCCTGGACGAACCCCTGGCCGGCCCAGGGGTTGTCGATGACGGCGGCCACGACCGCGATGCGGGCGGCGGGGTCGACCGCACGACCGCCCTCGGCGCGGACCTCTTCGACGTAGGTGACGATCTTACGGATGTTCATGACCGGGCTTCCTCCAGGTTCTCCATGGTCACGGCGCGATCGGTGGAGCGATCGCCGATGCGAGGGTGTGGCCGGGGGCCGGTCGACGCGGCGGCGATGACGACGATCTCGTCGGACCGTGGAGCGTCGGCGATACGTGCGTTGATGGTCTGGTAGTGACTTCGCGTCGCGGCGTGGGTCTTGTGCCACAGCGGAACGACCAGGTCCTCACCGGCTTCGGCGCGGGCGTCGGCGAAGCAGATGATGGACTCGCCGTGCAGGAGCTCACGCACGAGGTTGCCGAAGAACGGCGTGTGGATGAGCGCCCCCGCGTGCTCGATCTCGCCGGAGGCGCCGACGATCGCGGCCTTGCCGAAGGCCTCGATCCGGTCCGCCCCGCCCAGGGCGGCGGTGAGCCGATCCGTGAGGAGTTCGGCCAGTACAGGCGCGACGCGTCCCTGCTCTTGCGAGAGGTCGGTGTCCGGTGCCGTGCCGATCCATGGGTTGCGGACCACCGCGGCGACACTGGCGCGGTGTGCGGGACGAACCGGTCTCGCCCCCGCCTCGGTGACGACGACATCGCGATAGGTCACCAGTTTGCGGAGAGCGATCCGCTCGGGGTGGGTGGCGATCTCTTGCATGGCACAGACACTAGAACTCACATGTATGCAAGGTCAAGAGCGGATCCGGATCGATCGGCGAGATCCCCTGGAGGTCGGGTGTCGGGGCTCCAAAACCATTGACCATCTGGAGTTATGAAGCTCCTTCCGGTGGTCGTCGATGCAAATATCGACCAGGTTCTTGACATTCGCCCTGTGACGTGGATTACGATCCCTGGCATGCCAGAGCAATGTCGGCGATCAACAACACGAGGAGTTTCATGTCCGATCCACGTCAAGTGGGTTCAGATACGGACCGCACGACAGAGTCGGAAGACCTCGTGGCCCTGAACACCGACGACTCCGGCCGGGCCAAGGCGCCGTCGGACCGCCGCGACGGCGTCAGGCGGCTGGGCTCGGTCTTTTGGACCTCGATCGCCATCGCCACGGTCTTCGTGGCCTGGGCGGTGCTGTTCACCGAGAACCTCAACAGGGTCACGGAGACCTCCCTGAACTGGGTCACCGCGACGTTCGGGTGGAGCTACCTGGTCGTCACCCTCGGGATCCTGGTCTTCCTGGTCTTCCTGGCGTTCAGCCCGGTGGGTCGCACCAGGCTGGGCAAGGACACCGACCGACCGGAGTTCTCCAACCTGACCTGGTTCGCGATGCTCCTCGGTGCCGTGATGGGCATCGGTCTCGTCTCGTACGGCGTCGCGGAGCCCATCTCGCATCTGGCGACGCCACCACATGGCCTGGCCGAACCGAACACCCCCGAGGCAGCGGTGCGCGCCCTGCAGTATTCCTACTTCGACTGGGGGCTGCACGCCTGGGCGGTCTTCGCCGTCTTCGGTCTCGCGATCGCCTATTCGACGTACCGCAAGGGGCGTCGTCCCCTGGTGAGCCAGCTCTTCACGCCGTTCCTGGGCGACAGGGTCCACGGACCGATCGGTAAGGCGATCGACGTGCTCTCCGTCTTCGCGACGCTCTTCGGCACGGCGACGTCACTGGGTCTGGGGGCGCTCCAGATCAACAACGGGATGGGACGCCTGTTCGGGATCCCCGTCGACTCGGTCTCCCAGGTCCTCGTCATCGCGGCCGTCACCGCCATCTTCACCATGTCGGCCGTCACCGGGATCAACAAGGGCATCAAGCTGCTGAGCTTCGTCAGCGGTTCCATGGCGATCGCGCTGTTCCTGTTCGTGCTGGCGGTGGGCCCCACCGTCTTCCTCGCCAATCTCTACATCGAGTCGATCGGGACGTGGGCGGGCGACTTCCTGCGAATGAGCCTGCAGGGCGCCGCGTTCGGCGATCTGGAGTGGATGCAGGGATGGACCTACTTCATGCTGGCCTGGTGGGTCTCCTGGGGTGCGTTCGTCGGCATCTTCCTCGCCCGCATCTCCCGTGGCCGCACGATCCGCGGCTTCATCGCGGGCGTCCTCACCGTCCCGAGCCTGGCCTTCTTCACCTGGTTCGCGGTGTTCGGTGGTACGGCCATCCACATCGACCTGTTCCAGGGCGGAGACATCGCGGAGCAGACCGCGGCCGACTTCGGCAACGCGTTCTTCGCCACGCTCGAACACCTGCCGCTGTCCACCCTCACCTCGGCGATCGCCGTCCTGCTCGCGGTGATCTTCTTCGTGACGAGCGCCGACTCCAACACTTATGTGTTGGGAACGCTGACCTCGGGTGGAGCACTCGACCCGAGTCGTCCCGTCCTCGTCCTGTGGGGCGTGCTCACCGGAGTCACCTCGATCGCGCTCATGATCGCGGGGGGTCTGGACGCCCTCCAGAACACCGTCATCGTCACCTCGTTGCCCTTCCTCGTGATCATCGCCGGTCTCACGCTGGCCCTGGGGAAGGACATCGCGGCGGACCACCGTGTCGAATCGACCGACGACAAGGAGAAGAAGCATGTCGCACCCTGAGTCCCGCCGAACGCTCATCGAACGGGTCTGGTCCAAGGCCTGGAACCAAGGCGACGTCGACGCGCTCGACGGTCTCCACGGCGGTGACTACCTCCGCCGCAGCGGCGAGTCGCAGCCCTTGGACCTGGACGCGTTCAAGGCGTCGATCATCACCACCCGGTCCGCGTTCCCCGATCTGACCACCACCCTCGACGAGGTCGTCATCGAGGGCGACCGGGCCGCGATCCGCTGGCACAGCACCGGCACCCACCAGGGCGCCCTCATGGGGGTCCCCGCCACGAACCGTCGGGTTCGGGTCAGCGGTGCCACCTTCGCCCGATTCGAGGGCGACCGGATCACCGAAGAGGTCGTGACCTGGGATCCTCGGGCGCTGCTCTCCGCGCTCGGGATCATCAGCGTCGGACAGGACTGACCCGCCACCATGTCAAGGAGCACCTTCATGCACACGATTCCCGCCGAGCCCGACTCCCACCTGATGAAGCAGGTCAACCGACAGTTCGTCACCGGCGTCACGGTCGTGACGGCGATGGACGGCGACGTCCCGAAGGGGCTGGCGGTCAACGCCTTCTCCAGCATCTCGTTGGATCCGGCCGTGGTCATGGTGTGCGTCCAGCACACATCCTCCACGCACGACTGCCTGTTCAGGACCGAGCACCTGGCCATCAACATCCTGTCGACCGACCAGCCGGACGTCGTCGCCCGCTTCGCGGGTAAGTCGGATGACAAGTTCAAGGGCCTGGACTGGACCCCGGGGCCCTTCGGGAGCCCGTTGATCGCCCGCAGCAGCGCACGGATGGAGGTGGAGATCCGGGAGAGGCTCCGAGCCAGTACCCACACCGTCTTCGTCTGCCGCGTGGTCCACGCGGACGTCACCGACAACGCCCCCATGGTCTACGGTGCGGGTCGCTTCTTCGACGGTGGAGCGCTCTCCCCTCTGGGATAATCGGCCATGGGATCCCGACACGGAGAAGGAGGTGCCCACGTGGCGCGAGGCATGCGCGGATCGACTCCCACATCCATCCAGGCCACGGTCATCGAGGAGATGCGGGGGCGCATCATCAGCGGTGTGTTCGAGCCCGGCACCCCCCTCTCGGAGCTCGCCCTGGCCGAGGAGTACGGGGTCAGCCGTACTCCGGTCAGGGAAGCGCTCAAGCAGTTGCAAACCGAGGGCCTGGTCGAGATCAGGCCCCGGGTCGGCACCTTCGTCACCGCTCCCTCCCGACGGGAGATCATGGAGCTCTTCGAGATGAAGGAACTGCTGGAGGGCGCCGCCGCCCGACTCCTGGCACAGAGAGGGCGGGTACCGGAGATAGACCGGCTGGAGCGCAACCTCCGAGAGTCCGACGAGGCGGTCGCACAGGACGACCAGGGACGGTACGCGGAACTGGTGCACGAGTTCCACGACCTGCTCGTCCAAGGCGCCGACAACCACAAGTTGGAGGCTCACTACCGGACACTGATGAACCAGCTCGCCTACACGCGCCTGGTGAAGACGTCCCTGAGTCAGCCCGGGAGGCCGCTCCAGTCCGACCGCGAACACCGCCACGTGCTGGAACTCGTGGTCGCCAAGGACGGGGACGGCGCCGAACGCGTGATGCGCGAGCACGTTCGACAAAGCCGTCGCGCCCTCCTGGCCGGCCTCCCGGCGGGGTCGTCGGAGAAGGGCCGCTCCCCGGGCCCGGGTGTCGCGCCCCCTTGTGATGGTGCCGCGTAGGGAAGAGGTCCATCCGGTGGCGTTGTTGCGACAGGGGAGGAGAGACGACGGGAGCAACGATGACGGACAAGGCGGAGTTGCCGGAGACGACCGACGCGGTCGTCATCGGTGCCGGGCAGGCCGGGCTCTCGGTGGCCTGGCACCTGCGTCGACTCGGGCTGAGGCCCGGGGTCGACTTCGTGGTTTTGGACCGGGGGCCGCAGACCGGTGGAGCCTGGCAGTTCCGCTGGGAGGCGCTGCGTCTGGACGACGCCCACAAGATCGACGACCTGCCCGGCATGCGGGAACTGGAGCTCAGTTTCGACACCGCCGACCCCGAACGCCCCGCCCGGGACGTGGTCCGTGACTACTACCGCCGCTATGAGGACTCCTTCGATCTGCGGGTGGTGCGCCCGGTCCAGGTGCGAGGGGTGCACGACCACGACGAGGGGTTCCGGGTCGTGACCGACCGAGGGGAGGTCCTCTCGCGGACCGTGGTCAACGCCGGCGGCACCTGGGGTCGACCGTTCCGGCCCTACTTCGCGGGTGCGGCGGACTTCCGGGGCATCCAGCTCTCCACCCCCGACTACCGGGCCGCCGAGAACTTCGCGGGGATGCGGGTCCTGGTGGTGGGCGGTGGTACCTCCGCGGTGGGGTTCCTGCGCGAACTGGAGGGCGTGGCCGCGAGCACCACATGGGCCACGCGCAGACCCGTCACCTTCGTCGACGACCCGGAGGGGCCGATCAACGCGGTGCGCGCGGCGGACGAGGCCGCGAGGGCCGGTCGTCGCCTGCCCAGCATCGTCGGTGGCACCGGGCTGCCCGCGACCCCCGCCAACCTGGCGGGCCGGGACCGTGGGCTGTTGGTGGACCGGCCCATGTTCACCGCGATCGAACCCGAGGGGGTGCGCTGGCCGGACGGCACGTTCGAGCCGGTGGACGCCATCATCTGGGCCACCGGGTTCCGGGCCGAACTCACCCACCTGGCCCCATTGCGCCTTCGCGAACCAGGCGGAGGGATGTGGGTGGAGGATGGCCGCGCGGTCCGTCGACCGGGTCTGTTCATGGCCGGGTACGGGCCGCAGGCCAGCACCATCGGCGCGAACCGGGCCGGGCGGGCCGTCGCGCGTCAGGTGGTGGCCGCGCTCCCTAGCCGGTCGGCATCACGTTGATCAGTTTCTTGTTGACGAACTCCTGGATGCCGGCGGAGGAGAGTTCCTGGCCGTAACCGGACCTCTTGGTACCACCGAACGGAAGCTCCGGCCGGGTCCAGGCCGGGTGGTTCACGAACACCATCCCGGTCTCGATCCGCCTGGCGACGTCCACACCGTGGGCGATGTCCTCGGTGAACACCGACCCTCCCAACCCGAAGCTGGAGTCGTTGGCGACCCGCACCGCCTCCTCCTCGTCCATGGCCCGGAAGAAGAGGGCGACGGGACCGAAGAACTCCTTGTCGTAGACCGGGTTGTCCCTGGTGACTCCGGTGAGGATCCTGGGCTGGACGAACGCGCCCTCCTCCGGAACGGGATCGCCGGGCGTCATCATCAGGGCGCCGTGGTCGACGGCCTCGTCGACCAGGGCGTCGAGGTCGTCGGCGGCGCTCTGCGAGGACAACGGCGGCAGGGTCGTGTCGGGGTCGAACGGGTCGCCCGCCCTGAGCTCGGCGAGTCCTTCGCCGAACCGCCGCAGGAACTCGTCCGCCACCTCCTCGACCACGATGATCCGCTTGGCGGCGACGCAGCTCTGACCGGCGTTGTTGAGCCGGCCCCAGAGCGCCCGCTCCACGCTCAGGTCGAGGTCGGCGTCGGCGAGCACGATCAGGGCGTCACTGCCGCCGAGCTCCAGGGTGCTCTTCTTCAACTCCTCGCCCGCGTGCGCGGCCACACTGGCACCCGCGCCCTCGCTTCCGGTGAGCGCGACCCCGCGGATCCGGGGATCCTGGATCGCGCGGCTCACCTGGTCCTTGCTCGCGTAGACGTTGGTGTAGGCGCCCTCCGGCGCGCCGGCCTCGCGGAACAGCCGCTCGAAGGCCGCGGCGGACTGCGGCACGATCGACGCGTGCTTGACCATCACCACGTTCCCGGCCATGAGGTTGGGGCCGGCGAATCGGGCCAGTTGGTAGTAGGGGAAGTTCCATGGCTGGACGCCGAACAGCACCCCGATCGGGTCGCTGACCACGATGGCCTCTCCCGCCTCGGGGTGGTCGGTGGACACCGGCTCGGGGGCCAGGAACTCCTCGGCGTTGTCCGCGTAGTAGTCCAGGATCGAGGCGGCCAGGTCGACCTCGCCCAGGCTCTCGCCGTACAGCTTGCCCATCTCCAGGGTGAGGAGACGGGCGAACTCGTCGGGTCGTTCGCGCAGGATGCTCGCGGCGCGGGCGACGACCTCCTTGCGCTCGTCGAAGGACTTGGCGCGCCAGGATTCGAAGGTCCGCTGGGCGGTGTGGACGGCCCGGTCCAGTTCCTCGTCCTCGATCCCCGGGAACGTCGCCAGGGTCTCGTTCGTGTAGGGGTTCGTGGTCGCGTAAGCCATGAGGTTCCCTCCATCCGTCTCATGGACCCCCTGCTCGGTCGACGCCGGTAACGAAACGTTCCCCACGTAAAAAACCGTTGGGGCGTTCGCCGGTGCGACGCTAACGTGCCCGGTGACCGAACGCTTCCGCACCGAAGGGGACCCCGATGAACAGCGTCGTGACCCTCATCCGTTCCGCCACCCTGTCCGACGTCGCGGAGTACGCCTACGCCGCCACGGTCCCGTCCGGGACACGACTGGTCTTCACCGCCGGCGCGTGCCCGCTGAACGCCGACGGCACCACCGCCGCCGTGGGCGACTACGCAGGGCAGGCCGCGGTGTGCGTGGCCAACCTGAAGACCGCCCTCGCGGACGCCGGCGCCGCACTGACCGACGTGGTCAGTACCCGGGTGCTGGTCGCCTCCACGTCCCAGGAGGATCTGGTGACGGCCTGGGAGGTGGTACGGGACGCCTTCGGCGAGCACGACGTCCCCAGCACCCTGCTGGGCGTCACGGTCCTGGGCTACGACGACCAGCTCGTGGAGATCGAGTCCGTGGCCGCCCTACGAGAGTAAGAGCACTGGAATCCCGCCTGTGGACAACCGGGTTCCCGACGTGGGTTCGGCCTAGGATCGGGGAGACAGAGGTTCCCAGAACACGGAGGGTGTGCGCCATGCGGGCCAATCGGCTGCCGACCGAGGAGATCAAGCGCGAGACCGCGGCCTTCGCCGACCGGATCACCTCCGACGGACGCTTCGGTCGCACCGCCGAACCGGGACGCTATCGGCTGGTGATCAACCGGGCCTGCCCCTGGGCGCACCGCGTCGTGATGACCCGCCGCCTCATGGGGCTGGAACAGGTGGTCTCCCTGGCCGTCACCGACCCCGTGCAGGAGATCATCGAGGGCGACCCGCACTGGGTGTTCACCGAACGCACCGGCAACCCCGACGACAAGGACCCCGTGCTCGGCATCCACGCCCTGCGCGAGGCCTACCTGGCCCGGGACCCCGACTACGACGGCGGTGTGAGCGTACCCGGACTCGTGGACGTCGCCTCCGGCCACCTGGTCTCCAACGACTACGACCAGATCAGCGTGGACATGGCCACCGAGTGGGACGGTCTGGCCCGCGCCGGCGCGCCGCGACTGTACCCCGAGGAGCTGCGCGAGGAGATCGACGCCGTCAGCGCCGAGGTCTATCGCGACCTCAACAACGGTGTCTACCGTTCCGGGTTCGCCCCCGACCAGGAGCGCTACGAGCGGGCCGTTCGCGGAGTCTTCGACCGCCTGGACGCCCTGGAGGAGCGCCTGACAGAACGCCGTTACCTGGTCGGCGAGCACATCACCCTGGCCGACCTGCGCCTGTGGGCCACCCTGGTGCGCTTCGACGCCGCCTACCACGGCCACTTCAAGTGCAACCGGCGCAAGCTCATCGAGTACCCGGCGCTGTGGGCCTACGCCCGCGACCTGTTCCAGACCCCGGGCTTCGGCGACACCACCAACCTGGAGCACATCCGGGTCCACTACTACGCGGTGCACACCGCCATCAACCCCACCGGGATCGTGGCCGTCGGCCCGGACCCACGGGGTTGGCTCACCCCACACCACCGGGAGGAGCTGGGCGGTCGCCCGTTCGGGGACGGAACGCCGCCGGGACCCGTGGTGGAGGGTGAGCACGTCCCACCCCTGGAGGAGCAGGGCTGAGGGGCCCTGCGAGCGGGGATTCGGGAGGAAAGATGGAGGTCGGGGCCGAGAGGTAGGGGCAGGCTTGTGGGCGGGGCGCCCAAATCCCCGACCTCAAGCGCCCCGCCAACACCACCCACCCCCGGGCGGCACGAAACCGGCGAAACCAACGGCTCCCCCGAATCGATGGGATCACGCCCAAGAGCCACAGCTTCGGCCCGGATGTCCCGAGCCGGTGCTCGTGCCCCCTTCCGTCAGCGGGCGGGGTGGTGGGCCGCTACCAGGAGTTCGACGTTGCGGTCGGCCGGGGAACCCAGCTTGGCGGGCTCGGCGTAGAGGTCGTTGACGGACAGTTCCCGGTAGAGGGAGGCCAGCCCGACGGGGGAGAAGTCTCCGTGGTCGACCTGGTAGGGACTGTCGGCCTCCACGAGGGTGGTGAACAGCGACATGGTCCCGTCGGCGTTGTCGACGAGTTCGACGCAGCGGGCCAGCTGCGGGTGGTCGATGTGGGAGGCGGTGTTGATCGGAATTTTTCGGGTGGCGCAGATCCCGGGCTTCAGCCCTGGGGAGAGCCGTCTTTCCGCGAACGGGATCATTGAACAGCCCTTTGCCATACGATGAGTTACGCGTCCGTCACCTTGCGCTCGAACCGTGACATCACTTCCAGTGTGCCTTTCACGTGCTCTGGTGCCCCGAGTACCGGCGCCGCGTCCTCGGCGGTCGCATCGAGGAACGGCTGAAGGAGATCGCGCGCGAGGGCATGGCCGACAAAGGTGAAGATGGAGGTCATGCCCGACCACGTGCGTCTACTCGTGGAGGTCGGCCCCCGGCTCGGAGTGCACCGGCTCGTCAAGACCATCAAGGGTCGCTCCTCCCGTCTGCCGATGCTGTGCACCAACGGCTACTTCGTGGCCACCGTCGGAGGCGCCCCGCTGGAAGCGATCGAGCGGTACGTGCACAACCAGAAGAGCCGCTGAGAGGGGGTGTTCCACGATGTTGTCGGGTCGTCGTTACCGGCTTGCTCTGACCGATGCGCAGGAGGCGATGTGCACCGAGTTCGGTGACATCTGCCGGGCGGTGTGGAACACCGCCCTGGACCAGCGCCGCCAGTACGTCGACCGCTACACCCGGGGCCGACAAGGGCCGTTCTGTGGGTACCACCTTCAGGCCGGGCAGTTGGCCGAGGCCAAGACGGAAGAGGCCTGGCTGAAGGCGGCCCCCTCGCATGTGCTCCAGCAGACGTTGCAGGACCTGGACCGAGCCTGTCAGGAGAAGGGCACCTTCAACGTGCGGTGGCGGGCCAAGTACCGGTGGCGGCCTTCGTTCCGCTTCCCCGCCGGGAACCTCATCGTGGTGGAGAAGCTGAACCGCAAGTGGTCGCGGGCCAAGTTGCCCAAGCTCGGCTGGGTGCGGCTGCGCTCCTCCCGCCCCCTCGGCGGCACGATCCGCTCGGCGACCGTATCCCGCAAGGGCGGGCACTGGTTCATATCGTTCCTCGTCGAAGACGGGCTGTTCACCCCCGAGCACCATCCGGGCACCCCGGTGGGGGTGGACCGGGGTGTGGCTGTGGCGGCCACGTTGTCCACCGGCGCGTTCTACGACCGCCCGTTCGCCACTGTGGGGGAGAAGACCCGGTACCTACGCCTTCAGCGCAAACTGTCCCGGCGTAGGAAGAGGTCGACCAACCGGGCCAAGATGGTGAAGGCCATGGGGCGCATCACCACCCGTGCGGTGGACCGGCGCACCGACTTCTGCGGCCGGCTCACCCGCACACTGACCATCCGGCACAACGTGGTGGTGTTGGAGGGGTTGCGCACCACCGACATGACCGCCTCCGCCAAGGGAACCGTCGAGGTACCCGGCAAGCAGGTGCGTCAAAAGTCCGGACTGAACCGGGCCATCCTGGACAAGGGGTGGCACCGGCTCGAACTCGCGCTGCGCAACGCCGCCCGCAAGACCGGCACGCGGATCGTGCTGGTCGACCCCGCTTACACATCGCAGACGTGTCATCGGTGCAAGGTGGTGGACGCCCACTCGCGCAAGAGCCAAGCCGAGTTCGCGTGCACCTCTTGTGGCCACACCGATCACGCCGATGTGAACGCGGCCAAGAACATCCTCAGCGCCGCAGGGCATGCGGTGTCAGCCTGCGGAGACCTTGGGGTTACCCGGTCCGTGAAGCAGGAACCAGCGCCCCCGCGAGGGCAGGCGCACCGACCGGCGTTATCGCTGGTGGGAATCCCCCGGCTTTAGCCGTGGGGAGGAAGTCAAGTGCAGGTCGGTGAACTGGACGAAGGCGGCCAGCGGGGTGCGCCGGTCGTCGCGGTCGCTCTGGGCGGCCACGAGGTCCTCGCGGACCTCGATGGGCCAACCGGGCCCGGAGGTCAGCAGCTTGTAGCCGTCACCGACGGCGGTACCGATCTCGGCGAGGGTGGCCCCTCCGGGGCCACGACCCGGTCCAGGGTCTGGCGCATGAGGCTTTCGTGGGCGGAGGCCGAGGTGGGGTAGGCGCCCAGAGCGAGGGCGCCGCCGACCCCGGCGGAGGTGGTCAGGAGGAATCCACGCCTGTTGAGGGAGGGCATGCGTGCGGGTCCTTTCGGGGGTACGGGGGCGCACTCATTGAAGAACACCCGGTGCGCTGGGGCAATGGGTGGTGGGCGCCCCCGATCGCCCCGGAGAGGAGAGGGCCGGGGCCGGATGGGTAGGATCACCGGTTCGGCTCGTACCGAACCCCGTTCGGTGACGGTCGGTGATGGGACGATGTCCACCCGCGCGTCGCCCTCCTGCCCGGTCCCGTTCGCCGGACCCCGCCGAGCCCGTCATGAACATGAAAGCGTTTCACGTCTGGCCGGAACCGGCCGGCGCCGGTGGGAGGCCAGACCAGGGAGGCTGCTAGCTTTTCGTGGCGGAATGTGGCCCTCGTCGTAGGGAGTGGGGTTCCGGGCCCACCGAAACACGTGGCCGAAGGACTCTCCCCGAGTGGTCCCTTCCTCGACCCGGCCCTGGCCCCCTCCTGCCTCGCCGCCGACGGCCACGCCCACTCATCGGCGCACGACCCTCGATGAACGGAACGGAACAGTGACTCAAGAGAAGAACCCCGGGGTGTTGCGCAACGCCCTGACCTGGTGCGGGGCTGGGTCGGTGGCCGGCGCCCTGCTGTGGCTCGTCATCGTGGCCGTGGTCTACGGCGGGGAGGCCTTCGGCGGAGGTTCCTGGTGGATGCTCTCAGTGCTGGTCGGGGTCCTCGCCCTCTTCCTCGTCGTGGACCGGCGGGAGGATTCCGAGAAGCGCTACCCGTTCCGGATGGTCCCCCTGGCCGTGGTCGGGCTACTGGTGGCCTGGCCGACCTTCCCCCGGGACTCCTTCGAAGCCACCACACGCGACGCGGGGACCTTCTCGCCCTCTCCCCCCGAGGTGCACCTGTGGGTGGCCGCCTGCGCGGTCGGCCTGGGCTGCTCGCTCCTGCTCCTCGGACTGAGTCGGCCCGAACCCCGGCCCTGGCTCCACGCCCTGCCCGCCGCCGGAGCGGGCTCGCTGGCCGTGGCCCTTACCGGGACACTGGTCGGTACCGTTCTTCTGCCCTGGGTCCCCCGACAGGTGGCCGGCGACCTCCCCGACCCCTCCCAGGTCCCGGCGAACGTCGCCCGGGTGGGCTGGGAGTGGCGGCCGCCCATGGGCGCCGAGGTCACCGAGGTGCTCCCGGGCGGCCACGGGCCCCTCGTCCTGCTCCGCGACGGCGCCGTGGCCCTGGACGGGACCGATGGTGAGGAACTGTGGTCCTACCGGCGCCCCTACGATCCGGTCCGCGACGTGTGGGTCGACGAGGGCCATGTGCACGTACGGCACCAGGTCGGCACCGACGACGGCGGTGAGGGCCTCCTCCAGACGGTGGCGCTCGACGCGGAGACCGGAGAAATCGCCGAAGAGGACTCCGACGCCGTCGTCCCCCCTGGTGGTGGGGTGCGAGAGCACGGCCGCGAACTGGTGGCCGAGTCCCTGGACCTGCCCCAGGAGTGCGTGGTCTCGCAGCACATGGTTCATGATCGGCTGCTGGTCGGTGTTTTCGGCTGCCCTGAAGACCCGGGCACCGACACGGTCGTGGCCGTCGACCCGAGATCGAGGACCGAAGTCTGGCGCACCGAGTGGGACGCGTCCGCCGAAGGTAATGGCCCCAGACCCACCAAGACCCCCACCACGTGGGCGGGGAGCCCGATCGTGGTGGACGATGGGCCGCAGGGACGCACCGTCGTCCTGGACCCGGCGACCGGGAACGAACTCGTCACCCTCCCGGATGGGACCGAAGCCGACGACTTCCAGGGCGTGGTCCACGCGGATCCACGGGGAAGCGTCGTCGCCTTCGACACCGACCGATTGGAGTACACCTTCCACCGTGCCGACGCTTCGGGCGAGATCACCGACACCGCCGTGCTGACGGAGACCCACCTGAGCGTCCACATCGGTTCCGACAAGATCGTCGTCCTCGACGACGCACTGGTGATCACCAGGACCCACGGCCTGCACGCCGACGACATCGAAGTCGTCGTCCAAGCGGTCCCGTTCGGAGAGACGACCACCTGGGGCGAGGGGAACGTGCTCCAGGACGATCGTCAGATCGGCACGGTATCGAGCGAACCGATCCTCATGCCGACACCCGGCGCGGTGGTCCTCCTGAGCGAGGACGAACGATCACAGGTCCTCGAAGGATTGGTTCCCTGAACCGGACCGGCCGCCCAGCGGGGATCCCGGTCCGAACACCTCTCCCGATACGGTATGGTTTTCCCTGTTGGCAACGCCGCAGGCGCTGGTCAACGGACGGGACGTAGCGCAGTTTGGTAGCGCACTTGACTGGGGGTCAAGGGGTCGTGGGTTCAAATCCCGCCGTCCCGACGCAGTAGGAGAGGGGTCCACCGCGAGGTGGGCCCCTCTCTGTTTCTCCGACGGGGTGTCGGCCCACGTCGTATCGGACCGTAAGGTCAGCCTCGGTTGGGCGACGCTTCCAGTGAGAGGGCCTGGCCAGGACACAGGTGCACCGCTTCGCGGGCCTTCTCGATCAGCTCACTCCTCGGTGTCTCGTCCAGCACGATGACCGTGGCGTCGTCCTCGCTCTGGTCGAACAGCTCGGGCTCAGTGAGCACGCACTGTCCGGCGCCGACGCACCTGTCGGTGTCCGCGATGATCTTCATGGTCCTCATCTCCTGAGGTGGTGGGTGGGGCGGCCTCTACCAGGTGACCGGGAGCTGGTAGAGGCCGAAGATGTTCGCGTCGTCCTTGAACGGCAGTTCGTCGACGTCTCTCGCCAACCGCAGCGTGGGGACACGGCGGAACAGTGTGTCGAACACGATTTGGAGTTCCATTCGGGCCAGGTTCTGTCCCAGGCACTGGTGGGGTCCGAACCCGAACGCGACGTGTTGGCGCGCGTGCCGTTCGATGTCGAGCTCGTCCGGGTTCTCGAACGCCCTCGGGTCACGGTTGGCCGCATAGGAGAGTGCCAGCACGCCTTCCCCGGCTTTGATGAGCTGCCCGCCGATCTCGATGTCCTCGATGCACAGCCGGGCTGTCGCCGCGTCGATGATCGTGAAGTACCGAAGCATCTCGTCGACCGCGTTGAGCGTTTTGCCTGGATCGGTCCTGATCTTCGCGAGCTGCTCCGGGTTGCGCAGGAACGCCACGGTCGACAACGAGATCATGTTCGCCGTCGTGTCGTGGCCGGCCACGAGTAGCAGGAGGCCCATGCCGGTCAATGCCGACCGCCGGTAGGTGCCGTCCGCGCGCAGCTTGACGATCTGGCGCCCGAGTAGATCGTCCGGCGGGTTCAGTTCCTTCTCCGCGACGAGGTCGGCCATGTAGCCCTGGATGGCCCCCATGGCCGCACCCCGTTCCTCGGGCGGCGTCGACTGCTTGATCACCTTCACCGTGAGGCCCTGGAAGAACTCATGGTCGGCGTAGGGCACCCCCAGCATCTCGCAGATCACCAGGGACGGGACCGGCAGCGATAGCGATTTCACCAGGTCACCGGGGTGCGGGCCGGCCAGCAGCGCGTCGATCTGCCCGTCGACGATCTGCTGGATCCGCGGCCGCAGCGCTTCCAACCGGCGCACCGTGAACTCGCCGAGCACGGCCTTGCGCGCCGGCCCGTGCTCGGGCGCGTCCATTTCGAGCAGCATGCGCTCCGCGTCCGGCCGCCGGGACACCGCCTCGCCCTCGACCAGTGCTGGGAAATCCGGATGCTGCCGATGGGCGCTGAACCGTCGGTCGTTCAACACGTTTCGCACGTCTTCGTGGCGGCTGACCACCCAGGCCCACCCCCCGTCGGGCAGGCGAACCCGTGAGACCGGTTCTTCTTCGCGGATCTCCTGGTACGCCGGCGGCGGCGCGAACGGGCACGTACGGGCCATGGGGAACTCGTGCTTCTCGGTGGTGGTCATGACTTCTTCCTTCCACGACGTCACGGACAGGCGATAGGGATTGGACTGCCAAAGCCATGTGTGAACGGCAGCCGACCGACTGGTGCGATCGGATTCGGCTCTGGGATGTGGCGGGCCGAGGAGCCGCAACGGACCACCGGGACCGACAACATCGGCGGATTCAGACTCGACCCGTCCCCTCATGGGCGAAGTGCGGTTCCGCCGCTGCCAGCCGTGGTACTGGGACGTCCAGCCGCCGTGCCTCGGCCAGGACGTCCCTGCAGACCGCACGCGGCTCCTCGGCGTCGGGGTCGGAGTGCGCCGCGAGACTCACGCGCGCGAGCGCGAAATGAGCGGTCAGCCAGGCGAGCGCGGGGGCCGTCAGCCAGGTGGGTGCCCGGAACAGCAGCACACCGCCCCAGTGTTGGCGCAGGTCAACGCCACGCGCCTGGAGGAGCGGCAGCAGCTCCCGGCCGGCCAGTAACCCTTCGCGCAGGTCGTCCGTTGCCCCGACCAACTTGGACAGGGAACCCAGCCGCAAGCCCTGCGAGAAGAGGCCGGCATCCGACACGAAATGGACCCACAGCCAGCCGCGGAAGTCGGACCGCTCCTTGATCCGGAGCCCGGCCTGGCGAAACGCCTGGCGAACGGCCCGCTCTCGGTCGGTCGGGGGCGGGCCGAGGGTGCCGAAGACCACCGACGGCAGCAGCGCCCCACGGAGCACGCCGTCCGCGCTGAAACCGCCACCGGCCTGGGGGAAGCCCCAGGCGATCCGGTCGGCGGGGAGGTCGCCGATCGCGGCCGCCGGCTCGGTCCAGATGTTGCCGAGGATCAGCACCGTGGCCCGGCCCACACGCGGGGCCAGGAAGGCCGTCGCCTCCGCGATGTGGTGGTGCGGCACGCTGAGCACGATCAGGTCGAAGTCGTGGTCCGGCTCCAGCGCCTCGCGGTAGCGCACCGGCCACTTCTCGACGACGCGCTGCCCCCACATCCGGCGCCGCGTATCGATCAGGTCGAGGTCCACAGCGTCTCCGTACGTCGCCGCGCGGCCCGGCCGGACGTAGAACTCGACGTCATGCCCGGCTTGTTCGAGGGCCCAGCCGTAGATGGTGGCGATCACGCCTCGGCCGAACATCAGGATCTTCATGGCACACCTCGTGGGGTATCATTTATGTGGAGACAATCTCCACTTTGAAGATATGGAGACGATCTCCAGTTGTCAACGGGAGGCAATGCATGACCGCAGGCAAGCCGCTGCGCGCCGACGCCCAGCGCAACCGCGACGCCCTGCTCGCCACGGCTCGGGAGGTCTTCGACGCGGGCGACTTCTTCGACTTGCGCTTCGACGACTTCGCCCGTCTGGCCGGGGTGGGCACCGGCACGCTGTACCGCCATTTCCCCACCAGGGAGGCGCTGGCCGAGGCGGTCTACCACAAGGAGGTCGCCACACTGTGCGCCCGTGCTCGCGAACTACAGGGCGAGCTGCCGGCGGCGGAAGCGCTGGCGACCTTCCTGCGTGCCATGGTCGACCACATAGGTGCCCACGAGGGCCTGGCCCGGACGCTGGCCACGCTCATGGCCAGCCGCTCGGGTGCGCTCGCCGAAGGCGGTAAGGCGTTGGAACAGGCGGTCGCGGACCTGGTGACCGCAGCCGTCGCGGACGGCGGCATCCGTGACGACCTGGGCCCCGGCGCCATCATGATGGCACTGCACGGCATCGGCGCGGCCCACGATCGCCCCGACTGGCGGGCCGAGGCCGACGATGTCATCACCCTCGTGCTGGACGGGCTGCGCCGCCCGCTATGACAAGGCGCGACGCGAGGTCTGACGAACCGCTGGACTCGGGGCCGTCACGCTGATGCGCGGTGGTCGGGCGCCCTTGGGGAACGTTCGTGTCTTCCCGCGCCCGCCGGCGATTCCGGAGCGGTTCACGTCGGTAAGGAGGCGGGCGGTGCCCACCTGGGAGCGATCGCGCTGGGGAGGGTGGACCCGCCCGCCGGGTGCTACTACGCGGCTGTTCGACGCGATGCGCTCACTTGGCCGGAGCCCTCGGAACCCGCTCGCGACGACAGGGTGAGGGACGCCCTGTGGCGGGACAACGCCTCACTGGTCGACCTCCAGCCGTGACAGTCGGGCGATGTGCCGCCGTGGCCGGACTTGAACGGGTTCGCCGAGGGGGCCGCATGGCCCTTTCACATGCGTTCGGCGCCGTTCCGGATGGCCTCCCGGATACGCGGGTAGGTGCCGCAGCGGCAGATGTTGCGGATGCCGTCCAGGTCCTCGTCGGTGATCTGACGGCCCTCGTCGGAGGCCCGCCGGACCAGGGCGACGGCCGTCATGATCTGGCCCGGTTGGCAGTAGCCGCACTGGGACACGTCCTGCTCCAGCCAGGCCTCCTGCATCGGGTGTAGGTCTTGACCGACGGTGTCGGGCAGACCCTCGATGGTCGTGATCTCGTCGGACTCCTCCAGGGCCGAGACAGGGACGGCGCACGGGGTGATCGCCCTGCCGTTGAAGTGGCTGGTGCAGGCCCGGCAGACGCTGATGCCGCACCCGTACTTGGGGCCGGTGACACCGAGGACGTCGCGCAGTACCCACAGGAGTCGTACGTCGTCGGCGACGTCAACGGTGACCTGTTCACCGTTGAGGCGGAAGGTGTGCTCGGGCATGGGGGGTTCTCCTCGGTTCAGACCGCGTCGTCCAGGCCGTCGGTGGGGGATTCGGGGATCGGGGGCACGGTCGGGATGGGGTCGAAGGACAGTTCCCCGTGGTTGATGGGGAAGGTGGTGGGCATCGTGCCGGTGGCCCGACCGTACGCGCAGGCCACGGCCGCGTTGGCCGGGGCGACGGCCAGTTCGCCCGCGCCGCCGGGCTCCCCGTTCGCCGGCATCACGATGACCTCCATCTCCGGAGGCGTGTTCCACTGGCGGGTGTAGAAGTAGTTGTCCCAGCTCGCTTCGAGGAAGTGGCCGTCCTCCAGGTGCAGGCTGGAGGACAGGGCGAGCGCGATGCCGTCCATGATCCCGCCCTGCATCTGTGCCTCCAGGCCGCGCGGGTTGACCGCCAGACCCACGTCCACGGCGCAGACCGCCTTGGTCACGCGCGGGCCCGCCACACCGTTGCGGATGGGGCGCTCGATGGTCTCGGGTCGGCAGTCGATCTCGACCAGTACCGCGCACACGGACTTGTACTCGTGCATGAACGCGATGCCCTGCGCGGTGTTCTCGGGCATCTCCCGGCCCCACTCGCCGACCTCGGCGACCTTGTCCAGGACCGCGCGGGAACGTTCGTCGTCCAGGAAGTCGCGCCGCAACTCGTAGGGGTCGTGGTCCCACTCCCGGGCGAGCCGGTCGACCATCAGTTCACGGGCGGTCAGGACGTTCGGGGAATAGACGTTGCGCATGCTCCCGGTGTTGAAGCTCCGGTTGGTCTCGTTGAGCAGGCGGGTGCTGAGCCCGAAGTCGTAGGACGTCGCTTGGGAGAGCTGGAAGAACACCTGGGAGAACGTGCCGTCCAGCCCCGGGACCTGCGCCGCCATGGCGGTCACCACGTCGCCGAACCCGTGGCTCAGGTCGGTGGCGACGCTGGTGTGCCGCTGGTCGTAGCGCAGCACGTGGTTGCGAGTGTGGGAGATGCGCACGCGCGAGATGGCCATCGGCTGGGTGCGCCCTTGGCGGGTGTCGTCGGCCCGGTGCCACATGAGCTTGACCGGCTTGCCGAACGCCTTCGAGGCCTCCGCCGCCTCCAGCGCGGCGTCGAAGAACAGCTTGCGCCCGAACGAACCACCGCTCTCGGTGACGTGCACGGTCACCGCGCTCTGTCGCAGGCCGAGCAGCTTGGCGATCTCGCCCTGGGCGACGATCGGCGACTTCAGCCCCGCCCAGATCTCCGCTCTGTCGGAACGCACGTCGGCGATCGCGCAGTTCGGCTCCAGGGCGCTGTTGTTGCGGAAGTGGAAGGTGAACTTCTCCTCCATCCGGGAGATGCCCGGCAGCGGCAACGGCATGCGCGGCTCGGCCCCCTCCAGTTCCCGGAGCACGTCCGCGTCGGACAACCCGTCGGCGCTGCCCGAGGCCCAGGAGACCTCCAGGGTCCGAACGGCGTCCATGCACTGGCCGAAGGTCTCGGCCCGTACCGCCACACCCGTGGAGATGCTCGCGACGTCGGTGACGCCCGGCATCTCCAGTACGGCGTCGGCGTTGGAGACCGAGGCGGGCGTGCCGTTGATGGTCGGTGCCCGGCACACCATGGTCGGTAGGGCGTTCTCCACGGCGAGGTCCATGGCGAACTTCTTGCGCCCGGTGACGGCGTCGAGCGCGTCGACGCGGTTCTGGGGTGTGCCGACGACGTTGAACGCCCCGGCCGACTTGAGTTCGACGTCCACCTCCTCGTCGGTCTCGCTCGCGGCCTTGGCCGCCAGGGTCCCGATGTCGGCGCTGTGTCCGGCCTCGTCGGAGATCACGCCGTCTCGCAGGGTCAGTGCGTCCACGTCGGAGCCGAACTCGTCGGCGGCGGCCTCCATGAGCCGCAGTCGTGCGGCGGCGGCCGCGATCCGGATGGGGGTGTAGGTCGAGATCGTGGTGTTCGAGGCGCCGGTGAGCTGGTTGAAGAGCAGTTCCGGTCGGGCGTCGGCCAGGGTGACCCGTACCCGGTCCAGCGGTAGGTCCATCTCCTCGGCGATCAGCATCGCCGTCGACGTGGTGATGCCCTGACCGACCTCCGCGCGTGGCAGGGCGAACGAGACCGTGCCGTCGTCGTGGACCTCGACCGTGATCAGCAGCGAGGTCGGCTTGGCCGCCAGCGTCATCACGTCGTTGAGGTCGACGATGTCCGTCAGGTCGGCGGCCTGTGCCTCCTCGGCCCCGGCCGCCTCCGGTAGGACGAGCTCCGCGGCGGTGACCAACGTGGCGCCCGCCAGCACGTATCCGAGAAAGCGGCGTCTACCGACGACGTGCGCGCCGGGACGGGGCGCGAGGGGTTGTCCGGATTGACTCATCGAATCGATCTCGCCATTCCTTCGTTGCTTCGCCGCGACACGGGTCCACGGCGCGGAGGTACCGTGCCGCGGACCCGGCGAGGGGTCAGTAGTCGGGGTTGTTGGTGGTGGGGATCTCGATGCTGATCGGCTGGAGCTCGGAGAGGAAGAGCAACATCGCTCGGCGCAGGAACTCGTCGAAGGTCCAGTAGAGGGTGCTGGTGCCGGGGAAGCGGTCGAGCACGCCCTCGCGAACGGCGACGAACGGGTCCCAGAACGTGTCCAGCGCCCGGTCCCAGATCGGTTCCTTGGGGATCTCCAACCACTCGGCGATCTCGTCACCGAGCATGAATCGGGTGAAGGCGCCCAGGATCGGTCGGCTGACGATGCCGGCGTCGACGTTCTTGGCCAGGTCGAGGAGGATGTCGGCCAGATCGATGCCCTCGCGGGTCGGGGCCAGGATCGGGTCGAGCACCTGTTCGGCCTGCGAGTTCGCGGCGTCCCATGAAGCGGGGATGTACTCGTCGTCGACCCCGAGCATGGCGGCGCTGACCTGCCAGGAGTGCAGGAAGGCATCGGACTCGTCGTCCGGGATGGGGATCTCCCAGTCCGTCAGCATGCGCATCACGGTGGTCGGCAGGCTGTGCCAGGTGACCATGATGTCCGCCTGGCTGATGGGGATCTCCTCGTCGGCGACCTCCTTCCAGAAGGAGGACTGCGGGAGCAGGTGTCGCACCGCGGCGTGGACCAGTCGGGTCTTGACCGCGGTCACGATCATCTCGCCGTCGGGCCGGTAGGCGTTGGTGGCGCCGATGTCGTAGCCGAGCTTGGCGGTCTTGGAGATTCGGGCCTTCATGTCCGAACCCCCCTTGGAGTAGTAGACCGCCAGGGCCTCGCGCGGGATGACGGTGGACATCATGCCGCTGGCCAGCCCGTACAGGGTGCCGAGGTAAAGGCCGCGCTTCTCGTTGAACTCGACCGCCAGTTCCAGCTTGTCGGTGTCGGCCCAGGAGGGCATCTGCCGGGCCTCTTCCATGAAGTTCTTCAACTCCGCGGGGAGCCCGGAGGGCAGGTCCTGGTCGTTGCGGGTCCACTGCCGCAGCAGTTCGTTGACCTCGGGGACCACTCCGTCATCGAGGAGGCCGGCGACGATCGGGTCGCCCTTGGGGTCCCAGACGTTCAGGGGGTCGATGCCGGTGCCGGAACCGGCGATGGACTGGTCCGCCGACCAGGTCCAGTTGGTCATGGCGCGTGCGTAGGCGGGGGACATCATGCCCATGGCCCCGAACGCTCCGAGGGTTCCGCCGGCCAGAATCGTTCGTCTGTTGAGGTCCTTCATGTCCGTGACTCCTTCACCGGGCCGGTCGGTACACCGTTGCCCGAAGAGCGGGGGGTGAGTGGGGGGTTCTGCCCGTTTCGAGATCAGTAGTCGGGGTTGTTGTGCGTGGGGATCTCGATCTTGGTCTCCTCACCGTCGGTGAGGGAGAGCAGCGTGTACTGGCGGATGAACTCTTCGATGGTCCAGGCGATCTGGGGCACGAGCGGGCGCGGAATGAGGCCCTCGCGGAACCTGACGAAGGTCGGCCAAGCTCTGACGACCAGGTCGTCCCACGGGCGTTCGCGCGGGATCTCGATGGAGTCGGCGACCTCGTCACCGATGAGGAAGCGGGCCAGGGAGTTGACCAGGGGGCGGGAGGCGCTGCCGATGCGGTCGGACAGTTGGGCCAGGAGGGTGTCGGCGAGGTAGGTGCCCTCCTCGGTGGGTCCCATGTTCCGCGCCATGATCTCGTCCGACTGCGCGTAGGCGGCCTCCCAGGTGGCGGGGATGTACTCCTCGGAGATCCCGAGCAGGGCCGCGGTCACCTGCCACACGTGCAGGTAGGCCTCGGCCTGGTCGTCGGTGATCGTCACCTCCCACTCCTGCATGTTGCGCATGGCGAAGGTCGGCAGCGTGTGCCAGGTGACGAGCATGTCCTCCTGGTTGATCGGGAGGTCCTCGTCCGCGGAGTCCCGCCAGTGCGGGGACTGGGGGAGCAGGTGCCGCACCCCCGCGTGCACCAGCCGGGTCTTGACGCACTCGACCACGCAGGTCCCCTCGGGGCGGTAGGCGTCCAGTGAACCGACCGCGAAACCGAAGAGGCTCGTCTTGGCCACCCGGTCCTTCATGTCCGCGCCACCGGCGGAGTAGTAGACCGAGCGCGCCTCGGCGGGGATGGCACAGGCGAGCATGCCACCACCGGGACCGTTGTTCAGGTTGAGGTAGAGCCCGTGGGTGCGGTTGAACTCGGCGGCGACCTCCAGCTTCTCCTGGTCGGCCCAGGAGGGCATCCGACGGGCCTCTTCCATGAAGTCCCGCAGGTCGGAGGGCAGACCCTCGGGCAGTGCCTGTTCGTTGGTGTTCCAGTTCCACAGGGCGTCGTTGACCTCGGGGATGGCTCCCCGCTCGAACAGTGACTTCAGGAGGGGATCGGCCACCGGGTCCCAGACCTGGTGCGGGTCGAGTCCGGCGCCTGAACCGGCCACCGAGTCGGTGGGAGACCAGTTCCAGCCGGCCATCGCGCGTGCCTGGGCCGGGGCCGCGGCCACCAAGGCACCGAAGGCACCGGCGGCGATGAGGGCTCGGCGCCTGTTGATGTGCGCCATGGTTGGGATCCTCTCTCGAAACACAGGACCAGGATGATACTGTGATACGTAGTTTGATTCTGCGTATCATCAGCGAAACACAACTTAACGTGAAGCGCCAGACCCTTAACATGATCCGTTCATCGAACCGCTAAGCGGACCGGTTCTCGGCAGTGGCTTTCATCAGCCCGAACAGTGTCCGGGCCAGGGTGGAAAAGTTCGTCCTGGATCCGGGCTCGATGAACACGAGAGGAAGGTGAATCCATGGAGCCTGTATTATCTGTGACCATGGCGCCCTCAGAACCGGAATCCCTCCTGGAACGCGCGTACGCGGACGCGGTCGGTCGGGTCGATGACCAGGACGAGATCACCACACGTGTGCTCGACGCGGCCTACGAGCAGTTCTGTCGAATGGGCATCAGACGTTCCACGATGGAGGACGTGGGCACCCTGGCCGGGGTCTCCAGGATCACGGTCTATCGCCGTTTCGCCACGAAGGACGCGTTGATCGAGAACGTGGTGCGGCGTGAGTTCCGTCGTTACTTCGACCGGTTCCTCATCGACATAAAGCAGGCGAACACGGTATGCGAACGGGTGGTGTACGGCTTCGCGAGTTCGTTGCGGACCATTCGCGCGCATCCGTTGATAGGGGTTCTGCTCAACGACGAACCGGACGTGGTCGCGCCCTCCATGATCAACGACGGTGGACGCACGCTGGCGACGGTGTGCACGTTCGTCGCCGGACAACTGCGCCTCGAACAACAGGCGGGCAACATCGAACCCGACGTGGAGGTCGAACGCGTCGCGGAACTGATGGTCCGTGTCTCCGCGTCCTTCCTCATCATCCCCAGCCACATGGTCGACCTGGACGACGACGCGGAACTGCGGGCGATAGCCGAACAGTTCCTGGTGCCCATGCTGCGGCCTCCGGAGCGGACCGGGGGACCGGGTCCCCGGCCCGCTCCACCGACGAGCACTCACTCGTAGCGCTCTCCCAGCTCGGCCTTGGCCACCAGGGACGCCGGTGGTTCGAACCGTTCGCCGTAGGCGGCGGCGAGCTCCTTGGCCCGGGTGACGAACCCCGAAAGGCCCCCCGGGTAGCCGTTCACGTACTGCAGGGTGCCCCCGGTCCAGGCCGGGAATCCGATGCCCAGGATGGAACCGACGTTGGCGTCGGGCACCGACCGCAGTACCCCTTCGTCCAGGCAGCGGATCGTGTCGAGGGACTCGGCGAAGAGCATCCGCTCCTTCATGTCCTCGAACGGAATGGTCCGCCCTTCGACGGTGAAGTGCTCCAGTAGACCCGGCCAGAGTCCGACGCGTCGATCGTCCTCGTAGTCGTAGAAACCGGCCCCCGTCGAGCGTCCACCCCGGGAGAACTCGTCGATCATCCGGTCGATGACCACTTCCGAACCGTGCGCGTTCCACTCGCCGCCCTCGGCCAGGACCGCGGCCTTGGTCTCCTCGCGGATCCCGCGGGGCAGGGTCAGGGTCAGCTCGTCCATGAGTCGCAGCGGCGGCGCGGGGTAGCCGGCCTGGTGGCCCGCCTGTTCGATGGAGGCCGGGTGCAGCCCCTCACCGAGCATCGCGACGGCCTCGTCGACGAACCTGCCGATCACCCGGCTGGTGTAGAAGCCCCGACCGTCGTTGACCACGATGGGGGTCTTGCCGATGAGCCGGGCGACGTCGACCGCCTTGGCGAGGGTGGCGTCGGAGGTGTGTTCCCCGACGATGATCTCCAACAGCGGCATCTTGTCCACCGGGGAGAAGAAGTGCAGGCCGACGAAGTCCTCCGGGCGCTCGACCCCCTTGGCCAGATCGGTGATCGGCAGGGTGGAGGTGTTGGAGCCCAACAGAGCGTTCGGGGCGACGGACTCGACCTCGGCGAAGACCTTCTGTTTCAGGTCGGGGTCCTCGAAGACCGCCTCGATCACCAGGTCGCAGTCGCTCAGCTCCGTCGCGTCGGTGGTCGGCGAGATCCGGGCGAGCAACTCGTCGGCCCTCACCCGGGTCATCCGCCCCTTGGCGACGGCCTTGGCGACCAGCTTCTCGGAGTACCGCTTGCCCCGCTCGGCCGCCGCCCACTCGACGTCCTTCAGCACCACCCGCAGGCCGGCCCGCGCGCACGAGTAGGCGATACCGGCGCCCATCATGCCCGCGCCCAGCACGGCCACCGTCTCCGGGACGAACCTCTCGTACCCCTCGGGGCGGTTGCCGCCGCTCTCGATGTGCTGCGTGTCGTAGAAGAAGGCCTGCATCATGTTCGCGGAGACCTGACCGGTCATCAGCTCCACGAGGTAGCTCGTCTCGACCTTCTGGCCCGAGTCGAAGTCCAACCGCGCGCTCTCGACCGCGGCGGCGAGGATGTTGCGGGGCGCCGGCATGTTCGCGCCCTTGAGTCGTTTGCGCAGGTTGGCGGGGAAGGCCGGAAGCATCGGCCGGAGCCCGGGGTGGTCGGGGGAGCCCCCGGGCATGCGGTGGTTCGGCAGGTCCCACGGCTGGGCGGCGTCGGGGTTGGCCAGCACCCACTCCCGGGCCTTGGCCAGCAGCTCCTGCGGGGTGTCGGCCAGTTCGTGCACAAGGCCCTTGGCCAGCGCCTTGGCCGGGCGGTACCACTGTCCCTGGAGCAGGACGTCCGTCAGCGCCCTCTCCAGACCCAGGAGTCGGACCGTCCGGCTGACGCCCCCGATGCCGGGCAGTAGCCCGAGGGTCACCTCCGGCAGGCCGATGCGTGTGCTCGCGACGTCCAGCGCGATCCGGTGGTGGCAGGCGAGTGCGACCTCCAGTCCGCCGCCCAGGGCCGTGCCGTTGATGGCCGCGGCCACCGGTCGGCCCAGCGTCTCCAACCGACGCAACTGGTTCTTCATCGTGGAGCACAGCTCGGTGAGGGCCGCGGCGTCCTCCGGCCGGGCCCTGCTCATGAAGCCGACGTCACCGCCGGCGAAGAAGCTCTTCTTGGCGGAGGCGAGCACGACACCGGTGATGCCTTCCCGCTCGGCCTCCAGACGCTCCAGGGTGGCCTCTATCGAGTCCACGTAGGTCTGGTTCATGACGTTGATCGGCTGGTCCGGGTCGTCCATCGTCAGTACGACGACGCCGTCGGCCCCCTGGTCCCAGGCGAACATGTTCGTGTCGGGCATCGGTGCGCTGTTTCCTTTCGACATCGTGTTCGGGGGAGGGGGTCAAACGCGTTCGATGACCGAGGCGATCCCCATGCCACCGCCCACGCACAGGCTCACCACGGCGCGTCGGGCGTCGCGACGCTCCAGTTCGTCCACGACGGTGCCGACGAGCATCGCCCCGGTCGCGCCGAGCGGGTGACCCATGGCGATCGCGCCGCCGTTGACGTTGACCTTCTCCCAGGGAAGATCGAGGTCCTTGACGTACTTCAGGACGACCGAGGCGAAGGCCTCGTTGATCTCGAACAGGTCGATGTCGTCCACCGTCGACCCGGCCAGGGCGAGGGCCTTGCGAGTGGCCGGCGCCGGGCCGGTGAGCATGATCGTCGGGTCGGCGCCGCTGACCACGCCGCTCACGATCCGGGCGCGGGGGCGGAGCCCGAGGTCCTCGCCCACCTGTTCGGAGCCGATCAGGGTCAGCGCCGCGCCGTCCACGATCCCCGAGGAGTTACCCGGGGTGTGCACGTGGTCGATGCTTTCGACCCAGTGGTACTTCTGCAGTGCCACGTCGTCGAAGCCGCCCATGTCGCCGATGCCCGCGAAGGCGGGCGTCAACGCGCCGAGGGTCTCCAACGTCGTGTCGGCGCGCATGTGCTCGTCCTGGCCCAGCAGCGGGACCCCGTTGCGGTCCCGGACCGGGATCACCGACTTGGCGAAGTGGCCGCCGGTCCAGGCCTGGGCGGCCCGTTCCTGCGAACGCACCGCGTAGGCGTCGACGTCGTCCCGGGAGAAGCCCTCGATGGTGGCGATCAGGTCGGCGCCGATGCCCTGGGGGACGAAGTACGTGTCGTAGTTGGTCTCGGGATCGTCGCTCATGGGACCGCCGTCGCTGCCCATGGGCACCCGCGACATGGATTCCACGCCGCCGGCGATCACCAGCTGTTCCCAGCCGGAACGGACCTTCTGCGCGGCCGTGTTCACCGCTTCGAGGCCGGAGGCGCAGAACCGGTTGAGCTGGACCCCGGCGACGTGGTCGGGCAGACCGGCCTTCAAGGCGGCGGTCTTGGCGATGTCCATTCCTTGGTCGCCCACGGGCGAGACCACGCCGAGGACGACGTCGTCGATCCGCTCGGGGTCCAGTTCGGGGTGGCGTGCTCGTAGTTCGTCGAGCAGTCCGGTGACCAGGGACAGGGGTTTGACCTGGTGGAGGGAGCCCTTCTTGCCCCGGCCCCGGGGCGTCCGGATCGCGTCGTAGATGTATGCCTCGGTCGTCACGTGAGTGGCGTCCTTTCCTCCGAGGGCGGACCTCGGCCCGTGTGTTCGGCTCCACCCATGATCGTCCTTGTTGTCCCGATGTCAATAGGTGCTAAGGCTGAGATTGCACCGTTTTTACGCGCCAAAGGTAGATATGGGCGATCCGACGGATGGATCTCAAAGAACTATTGACATGTGGGCAATAACGATACAGCGTGGTGTCGGTCACAACATGTCCTGGCGGCTCACGACGAAGGGAACGATCCGTGACGACCGCGAACGAGGTGCGGCAAGCCGTTGAGGGACAGACGATCCCCCGATTGCTGCGCCGTAACGCCCAGAGCTTTCCCGACCGTCCCGCCCTCACCGGCGGCCTCGACCCCGACTCCCCGGTGTGGACCTGGTCGCGTCTGCGCGACGAGGTCGCGACCCTCGCGAGGGGGCTCACCAAGCTCGGTCTGCTCCCCGCGGACCGCGTGCTGATCTCGATGTCCAAACGGCCCGAGCACTGGGTCACCGACCTGGCCGCGATCCACCTCGGCGCCCTCGCCTGTAGTACCTACGACACCCTCAGCACCGAGCAGATCCGCTACATCGCGCACCACAGCGCCGCCACCATGGTGGTCCTGGAGGGGGCCGAACAGATGCGGCGCTGGGAGCCGATCCTCGACGAGCTTCCGCACCTGCGCTCGATCATCGTCCTCGACAAGGACCTGATCCGCCCCGACGACGCGCGCTTCGTCGGCTACGACGCCCTGCGCGGCGACGACCTGCTCAGCGCGGACAGCCCCGAGTTCGAGGAGATGACCGACGCGGTCGACACCGACGACCCGTTGGCACTCGTCTACACCTCGGGCACCACCGGCGACCCCAAGGGCGTCGTCCTGTCCCACCGCAACGCCGTCCACGAGTCCCTGATGCAGGACCACCTCGTCAAGGTGCCCGACCACCCCCGCTCGGTGGCCTACCTGCCGTTGGCGCACATCGCCGAACGCGTGCTCGGTATCTACATGCCGATCTGCAACGCCGGGCACGTCACCATCTGCGCGGACCAGGCCGACTTCCTACGGGCGTTGCGGACGGTCCGCCCGAACGGCTTCTTCGGCGTGCCCCGCGTGTGGGAGAAGCTGGCCATGGGTCTCAAGGCCAAGCTCGCCCAACTCCCGCCGGAGGCCGCCGCGGCGGTGCGACAGGCCGGCGAGGGCGCGGTTCAGGTCTTCCGGCTCCGGTCCGAGGGCCGGGAGGTGCCCGCGGAGCTCGCCGAGCGGGTTCGAGGGCTCGACGACCAGGTGTTGAAACCGATCCGGGCCGCCATCGGCCTCGACGAGTGTCACCGGGCCTTCAGTGGCGCCGCGCCCATCCCCACACCGGTCCTGGAGTTCCTCGCGAGCCTCGGTCTTTCCGTGTACGAGGTGTGGGGCCTGAGCGAGACCACCGGGGCCGCGACCGTGAGCACACCCGAGGCCTTCGAACTGGGCGCGGTCGGCAGGCCGGGCCCGGGGGTGGAGGTGACCGTCGCCGAGGACGGCGAACTCCTCGTGCGCGGGCCCGTGGTCTTCCCCGGATACCTGGACGGTGACGGGAACATCGTGTCCGACACCGACGAGGACGGATGGTTGGCCACCGGTGACATCGGTGTGGTCAACGAGAGGGGCATCGTCGCCGTCACCGACCGTAAGAAGGAGATCATCATCACCTCGGGGGGCAAGAACATCGCCCCCACCAAGATCGAGTCCTCCCTGCGCTCGCACCCCCTCATCGCGCAGGCGGTGGCGATCGGGGACACCCGTCCCTACGTCACCGCGCTCATCGTCCTCGACGAGGAGGGTGCGCCGGCCTGGGCCGGCGCCCAGGGGATCGAGTTCGCGGACCTGGACGAACTGGCGGGCCACCCCGAGGTGGCCAAGGCGCTCGACGAGACGGTCGCACAGGCCAACTCGGTGCTCGCCCAGGTCGAACAGGTCAAGAAGTACAAGGTCCTGGGTGGACCGTGGACCGCCGAGTCCGGTGAGCTGACCCCCAAGCTGAGCCTGAAGCGCAGGGTCGTCTCGGAGCGCTACGCCGACGTGATCGACGAGCTCTATCGGACCACCTGAACGGGTGCGGCCGACCGTCCCCCTTCCGCGCCAGGGGGGCTCCTCCCGTCGGTCGCACCTCCCTGAAAAAGAGGGGGCCGGGTGACCGATCGAACGGTCACCCGGCCCCTCCATGTTGACGGGACACGGGCCTCACACGGGGGAGTCGGACCGGTGCAGGGAGGGAAGACGCCGGGAGATCAGCTCCTCGGCCTCGGCCACGATGCGGTCGACGACCTCTCCGACGGTCGGGATGTCCTCGATCAGGCCCTGGGCCAGACCCACGCTCCAGATCCCGGCCTCGACGTCACCGTCCTCGAACACCTTGCGCCCGCGGGCCCCGGAGACCAGGTCCCGGACGTCGGGGAAGGTGCCCCCATCGGCCAGGATCTCGACGACCTTCCGGCTGACCGAGTTGCTCGCCACCCGCGCCGTGTTGCGCAGGGAACGGAAGATCAGTTCGGTCTGCACCTCGCTGCCGGCGACGATCTGTTCCTTGACCCTCTGGTGCACCGGGGACTCGGCCGTGCACAGGAACCGGCTGCCCATGTTGACGCCGTCGGCGCCCAGGGCCAGGGCCGCGGTCAGCCCGGCACCGTCCACGAAACCGCCGGAGGCGATCATGGGGATCGACAACCTCCTCGCCGCGGCGGGGATGAGGACGAGCCCGGGGATGTCGTCCTCACCCGGGTGACCGGCGCACTCGAACCCGTCGACGCTCACCGCGTCGACGCCGATCCGCTCGGCCTTGATCGCGTGCCGCACGCTGGTGCACTTGTGCAGCACCTTGACCCCGGCCTCGCGGAATCGCGGCATGTGTTCGGCCGGGTTGAAACCGGCCGTCTCCACGATCTTGACGCCGCTCTCGATGATCGCCTGACGGTACTCGTCGTAGGGGGGAGGGTTGATGGAGGGGAGGATGGTGAGGTTGACGCCGAACGGCCTGTCGGTCATCTCCCGACAGCGCCGGATCTCCTGGGTCAGTGCCTCCGGGGTCGGTTGGGTCAGCGCGGTCAGGAACCCGAGCGCGCCGGATTCGGCCACGGCCGCGACGAGCCCGGCCCGTCCCACCCACTGCATGCCGCCCTGGGCGATCGGGTGCTCGATCCCGAAGGTCTCGGTGAATCGGGTCGTCAGCATCGGTGCGCCTCACAGCCCGTAGGTCTTGCCGATGATGTCCCGCTGGATCTCGCTCGTGCCCCCGTACACGGTGGAGACCACGGTCGAGCGCAGCAGCGACTCCATTCCGTACTCGGTGGCGTATCCGTAGCCGCCCAGCATCTGCATGCCCTCCAGGGTCACGTGCTTGGCCAGTTCGGTGCACTTGAGCTTGGCCATGGAGGCCTCGCGCGCGAAGACGCGGTCGGGTTCGGCGTCGATGGCGGCGGCGACGTCGTCCAGCAGGAGCCGGGCGCATTCGAGTTCGGTGGCCATGTCCGCGATGCGGTGTTTGAGCGCCTGGAAGGATCCGATCGGTCGACCGAACTGCTCGCGCCGACTCACGTAGTCCAGGGTGTCGTCGAAGGCCCGACGCGCGGTGCCGAGCATGAGGGCGGCCAGGATCATGCGCTCCAGGTTCAGTCCGGACATGAGCTGGGCCCAGGCCTGGCCCCGCGCGCCGACCACGGCCGAGTCCGGCACGAAGCAGTCGGTGAAGTAGAGGTCGTTGACCTCACGGCCGCCCATGGTGTCGATGCCGCTGATCTTCAGACCCTCGGTGTCGGTCGGCACCATGAACTGGGTCAGGCCCTGGTGCTTGGAGCCCTCGCCGGAGGTGCGGGCGACGAGCAGGATGTGGTCGGAGATGTGCGCGTTGGAGCACCAGGTCTTTTGACCGTTGACCACGTACCCGCCTTCGGTGCGCTCGGCCTTGCAGACCAGGGCGCCGACGTCGGAGCCGGCGCCGGGCTCCGACATGGAGATGGCCTCGACCCGGCCCCGCACGACGCCTTCGAGGACCTTGCGCTTCTGTTCCTCGGTGCCGAACTTCTCGTAGGTCGCGGCGGCGATGATGGTGGTGCCGAAACCGCTGATCGGGGCCCGGCCGTAGGCGGTCTCCTCAAGGAAGAGGCACAGGTCCGTCATACCGAGACCCGAGCCTCCGTACTCCTCGGGCAGGGAGATGCCCAACCAGCCCAGGTCGGCCATCTTGTCGTAGACGGCCTGGCTGTGCGGTTCCCGTCCGTGGTCGGTGAGCGCGTCGCGCTGGTCCTTGGTGCCGAATTCGTTCTGGCAGAACCGGTTGATCGACTCGACCAGGTCCTTTTGCTCGTCGGTCAGGACTCGTGGCATGCCGGGCCTTCCTTCTGCGTTGGATCCGAGAACTCCGATCATTGTCCTCAAGTTATTGTCGGTGTGTCAATAGTGCTGGAAGGTCATCCATGGAAGGCTGATCGGGTAAGATTCCAGCGTTCGTTACGGTTCAGATCAGTGAACTCCGGGTAGGGCCGGCCGGTGCGTCGGAGGCACTTTTGCGGCCGGTATTAGCGCCCCGTCAACCCGGGGGAAGGGGTGGAAGGCCATGGGACCTCCCATGCAACGGCGGCGACTCGAACCGGATCAGAGGCGTTCGGAGATCCTCACCGTGGCCCGCAGACTGTTCGGTGAGCGGACGTACTCGGCCGTCTCGGTCTCCGAGATCGCCCAGGAGGCGGGGGCCGCGCGGGGACTGGTCAACCACTACTTCGGTGGCAAACGACAGCTGTACCTCGAAGTCGTGCGGCAGATGCTGTTGGTGCCGCACTCGGTGGCGGAGAACCTGCCCCGGACCACGATCGAGGAACGGATCTCGATCTGCGTGGACCGCTGGTTGGACTTTGTCGAACGCAACGCGGAGATGTGGCTGTCGGCCATCGGCTCCGAGGCCATCGGGCAGGACCGCGACACCGAGGAGATCATGCTCGAAGCCGATGAGGTGGCCACCGACCACCTTCTCCAGGCCGCCATGATGACCGACGTGGTCGAGGGGCGGGAGAAGCTACGCGCGATGGTCCGCGCCTACGGGAGCATGCTCAAGGCCGCTTCCAGGGAGTGGTTGGTGCGGGACGCGCTCAGCCGTGCGGACCTGCACGTCATGCTGACCAAGACGATTCTCCACCTGTTGCGGAGCGTCTTTCCCGCCGTGCGCGAGGACGCGTCCGTTTGATGGGCCGACCGACGGCCACGGCGGATCGACCGCGTGGCCGCCGGAATCGCGGGACCGGGTCAGCGCGTGGGCGCGCCCAGGTGTTCCGTACTCGTACGAGGCGTCACCAGCCGGTCCGCCAGCTCGGTCAGGCGTTGTCCGGCCACCCGTGGCAGGAGGACCCCTTCGACCAGGTCGACGTGGTCTCGCCAGGTGTCGGGGACCGCGTCGTCGCCACCGGTCGCTCCGCACAGGGCTCCCACCATCGCGGGCAGGCTGTCGGACTGGCGTGGGAACAGGGCCGCGGTCTGTAGACCGGACGTGAGGTCACCTTCGACCAGGCGTGTGATGGCGAAGGCGAGCGGAAGGGTCTCGGGTGCCACGCCACCGTGGCTGTAACCGGGACGTCCGAAGGCGTCGATCAGGCTCGGGACCGTCGCGAACACGCCTTCCGCTCGGTCGGGAACGATGGCCGCGGCGCGTTCGATGCCGCGGCGCAGCCAGCTGTCGTCCGGAACGGTGCGCTCGGCCTCCGACAGGGCCGTGACGAGGTGCTCTCCGGCGGCCAGGGCGGCGATGGCGTGCGCCATCGCACCCGCCGCCCACACGCCGTCACGGTCGTGCGTGATGCGTGCGTACTCCGTTGCCGTCTCGGAGGCCTTCCGGGTGTCACCGGAGTGGAACAGACCGACGGACACCGCCGCCGGTACCGCCCCGTCGTCCCAGTAGACCGGGTTGTCGGTTCCCGTCACCGGCGGGACCCGGCCTTCGAGGGCGTGGAGGACCGCACCCCGCTCGGCGATCCCGCACCAGACGTCCTCGGTGTCCACGTAGTGCGTGCGCCACTCCTGGAACAGCGACCGCAGGTCGTGCGCACCGGCTTCCAACAGGACGAGCGCGGCGGTGGCGGCGGTCTCGGTGTCGTCGGTCCCGCACAGCGGGTTGAGCTCGGTGTGCCCCGGAACGAAGGGCAGGAGGGGGCGGGAGATCTGTTGACGGTCCAGGTCGACGTTCTTCTCCCACAGCACACCGCGACCCCAACCGGCGCGGGCGTGACGGTGGTACTCCGCGGGCAGGCCCAGGGCATCGCCCATCGCCAGGCCGAGCAGGGCGCCGCGAGCGTTCTCAGGTCGCATTCTCGTACTCCTCGTTCCCCTGGGAAACCTCGTACAGGGCGTCGGCCAGGTCCACCAGGTCGGTGCCGGCGGTCGCGGTCACACAGACTCCGGAGACCTGCCTGACCTTGGTCCGCCACTCTCGGGGGATGGCGGTCTCACCGTGCATTGCTCCGGCCATGGCCCCCGCCATGGCCGCGATCGTGTCCGAGTCCCGGCCGATGTTGACGGCGCTCACCACGCTGGGGACGAAGGCGCCCCGGGCCGCGGCGAAGAGCCCGAAGGCCAGGGCCACCGCCTCGGGGGCGCTGTCGGGCCAGGGGTAGTGGAAGAGCGGGATCCGACGGTAGAGTTCCCGCTCCGCTTCGGCCATGCTGGAAGCATGGGACGCCACGTCCAGGGCCTGCCGAAGGAGCCTGGCGGTCCAAGTGTCCTCGGCCACCGCGGCGAGGCCGGCGGCGATGACCTCGGTGTGGTCGTCGGTCACCAGAGCGCGCGCCACGGCCGCGGCGATGGCCTGTGCCCCGTAGATCCCGTCCGCGGCATGACTGACCTGGGCGTCCTCGCGGGCGAGTCGGGCCGCCTCCGCCGGATCACCGGCGCACAGGACACCGATGGGCGCCACCCTCATGGCCGCGCCATCGCTCCACGATTCGTGGTTGTCGTTGCCGCTCACAGGCGGGGCGACCCCGGCGCGGAGATTGGCGATGGCGCCCATCTCGCTGAAGCCGGCCCCGTGGAACCCCCCGTTCTGCGTCAGCACGGCCCGTGTCCATACGGCCGCGACGTCGTTCGAGGTCAACCGGCGACCGTGGGCGAGCAGCCCTTGGGCGCACAACACCGCGTACTCGGTGTCATCGGTTCCCGAGGCCTGGGTGTGGAGAAATCCCTCGACACGTCCGTGTGCGGCGTGGATGGCCTCCGGGGTCATGCCCTCGGTGGGCGCCCCCATGGCGTCGCCGACGGCCAACCCCAACAGTGCCCCTCGGCACCGGTCACGCGTGACCATCGGAGTCCTCTCACATCGTTTTGCATAAGCCGAACCAGGATGGCACGAGCTCAGAGCAGGAGCAAAAGGGAACATCGGTGGTTTGTTTGACAGTTCGGAGTGATTTCGACACCATGAGGCTCGGAAATTTGCAAGACGTTTTGCATGCGTCGAAGTGGGGACGATGAGCAAGGAACACCGCGTCGGCATCGCCGATGTCGCAGCCGCCGCCGCGGTGAGCGTCACGACCGTCTCCCACGTTCTGAGCGGTCGCAGGCCGGTGAGTGAACGCACCAAGGCCAAAGTGCTAAGGGTCATCGAGGAACTGGGGTACCGCCCCGACCCCTCGGCCCGGGGACTGCGCACCGGTCGTAGTCACGCGGTCGCCCTGGTCGTCTCCGACGTCACCAACCCGTTCTATCCGCTGATGGCGGCGGGGCTGCAGGAGGTTCTACAGCCCGAGGGGTTCCTGATCTCGGTCTGTGTGGCCCAGGGGACCACCCAGGACCTGGACTCGGTGATCGGTCACCTGCTGAACCGCAGGGTCGACGGTGTCGTCCTGGCGTCGTTGAACGCGCAGGACCGCCACTTCAACGACATCACCGCCGCAGGGACCGCGCTGGTGCGACTCAGCGGCGAACTGGACCCGCGCTTCGGTGACATCGTGCGCGCCGACGACACCGGTGGTATGGCCGATGTGGTCGCACACCTGCTGGAGCGCGGCTACCGCAGGATCGGGTTGGTCAACGGCGAACTCGACAGTGCGCCCGGGCGACTGCGCCTGGCCGGCTACCACCGGGCCCTTCGCGAGTTCGGCCTGGACGTGGACGAGGACCTCATCGTCACGGGGTCCTTCACACGCACCGGGGGGGCGAGCGGTTCGCACGCGTTGTTGAACCTGGAGCCGAGGCCCGAGGCCCTGGTCTGCGGAAACGACCTGATGGCCGTCGGTGCCATGGACGCGATCCGCGAGAGGGGACTGACCGTCCCCGGCGACGTCGCCGTCACCGGCTACGACGACATCGAGGCCGCCTCACTGGTGACGCCGCGACTCACCACCGTGCACAACCCCGCCTTTGAGATAGGTCGGGCTTGTGCGCGTCTCCTCCTCGACCGCCTATCCGGCACCCCCAGTGAAGGCGTGCGCGAGGTCGTGCTCCCCCAAAAACTCATCGTCCGTGAATCGACCTGACGACCCCAAAAGGACCCCCGTGACCTACCAACTTCCCCGCCGTGACATGTTCAAGCTGGCGGGAGGAGCGTTCGCCGGCGCCTGGCTCCTGTCGGGCTGCGGAAACTCTGGGGGCGGTTCCTCTTCCGGTGTCGAGTACTGGGGTGCCTTCCCCACGCCCGAGACCGAGGAGTACTTCCGCTCCCAGTTCATCGATACCTTCAACGAGTCCAGCGGGCACTCGGTGAGCATGTCGACCAAGCAGCTCACCGACCTGGCCTCGCTCACCGACACCGCCGTCTCCTCCGGAAACGCCCCGGACATCATCTACTCGCCCGGCCCCTCCACCTCGGTCAACTACGCTCAGGGCCTCAAGACCCTCGAACTGGACGACTACGCGACCGAGTACGGGTGGGAGGACCGCCTGCTGCCCTGGGCCACACAGCTGAGCCGGGTGGACGACCGCCTCCACTCCGTCCCCACCAGCTACGGCTCCATGGTCCTGTACTACAACCGGGCCGTCTTCGAGGACAACGGCTGGACGCCTCCCACGACCAAGGCCGAGTTCGAGGACCTCTGCGAGGACGCCGACTCCAAGGGCATGATCCCGGTCGGCGCGGGCAACAGCGGCTACCCCGCTCAGAGCGAGTGGTACCTGACCTGCCTGCTCAACGCCGGACTGGGACCGCGCTTCCTGTACGACGTGCTCACCGGTCACCGCGACTGGTCCGACCCGGTCGTGGTCGACCTCTTCAAGTCGATGAAGTCGCAGCTGGACAAGGGGTGGTGGGGCGGCGGTGCCGACCGTTACTTCACCAACACCGACCCCGACATGTGCACCGGGCTGGCCACCGGTGACGTGGCGATGTACATGAGCGGTACCTGGAGCTTCAGCTCCATGGGGAGTTTCTTCACCGACTCGGGCAACGACCCCGAGGACTGGGACTGGGCGCCGCTGCCCTCCCTGGCCGACGACGTCGACCCGGGTGTGTTCCCCCTCGCTATCGGAACCGCGCTGTCGATCGACTCCGCCAGTTCCGACCCCGACGCCGCGGCTGCGTTCCTGGACCACATCATGGGCGACACCACCCGTTCCCTGGAGTACCTGGCCGTGCAGGGGGAGAACCCGCCCCCGGTCGCCTACGAGGCCTCCGACTTCCCCGAGGACACCGACCCCAGGGTCCAGCGCCTGTACGAGGAGATCCCCGCGTCGACCAACATCGGCTACGCGAGCTGGACCTTCCTCCCGCCCGAGACCAACACCGCGCTGTACACCGAGTTCGACAAGGTCATCACCGGTGACATGTCGCCCGAGGAGTACACGGAGATCCTGGACTCGACCTTCCACCAGGAACTCGGTTCGGGCGCCTCCCCCGCCCCGTTCACGCCCCAGTAGACAGGGAACGGAAACCACCCACCGGATGTCCACCACCACTCTCGTGGCCGGCGGGGGAACAGCCACATCGCGTCCCTCGCCGGCCCGCACCAACAGGCGTCGCCGCCTGACCGGGTTCCTGTTCCTGGCGCCTTTGTTGATCGTCAACGTCCTGGTGATCGCCGGACCGGCGCTGACCTCGGTGGCGTACTCGTTCACCGACTGGGACGGGATCAACACCCCGTCCTTCGTCGGGTGGGAGAACTACGCCGCGTTGGCCGGGGACGAAGCCTTCGTCAACGCGCTCGGCCACAACCTGTTGTGGACGTTGTTCTTCCTCACGGTGCCCATGAGCATGGGCCTGTTGGGCGCCTACCTGCTCAGCCGTATCCGCCGGGGGCGGCTCCTCTTCCAGACCCTGTTCTTCATTCCGTACGTGGTGGCCACGGTCGTCTCGGCGGCCGTGTGGCGGCAGATCCTCAGCCCGACGGCCGGGATCATCCCCGTCCTGGATTCCTTCGGGGTGCCGGGGATGGACGGCCTCAACCCGCTCGGTGACCCGGAACTGGCGCTGGGCGCCATCGCCCTCATCAACAACTGGCAGTGGTGGGGCTTCCTGGTCATGCTCTTCCTGGCGGCCATGCAGTCGGTCAACCCGGCCCTGTACGAGGCGGCCCGGCTGGACGGGGCGGGACGCTGGCGCGAGTTCTGGCACGTCACCCTGCCGGGCATCAGGCCGACCCTGGTCTTTCTGCTGCTGATGACCATCATCTGGTCGTTCCTGGTCTTCGACTACGTCTACATCCTCACCCAGGGCGGCCCCGCCGGTTCCACGGACATGCTGAGCACCCTGCTCTACCGAACGGCGTTCGGTGAGGGGCGCGCCGGTCACGCCTCCGCCGTAGGCGTCGTCATGGCCCTGATCAGTGCCACCACCATCGCCGGTTATCTCGTGCTCCGGCGCCGACTGCGCTGGGAGGTGTGATGACGTCCGTATCGGAACGGCGCGCGCCGCGAAGGCGACGTGCGACCTCCTCCCGGGGTGGTGGGCCGCTCGTCTACCTGGTTCTCGTACTACTGGCCCTGTACGCCATCGGCCCGATCCTGGTCCTGCTCTTCAGCTCGCTGAAGAACCCGGCCGAGATCAGCACCAACCCGATGGGGCCGCCCGCCGAGGCGATGTGGGACAACTTCCTCACCGCCTGGCAGAACGCGAACATGGCGGCGGGCCTGTCCAACAGCCTGGTCATCGTGCTCGCCACGGCGACCGGGGTGTGCCTGATCTCCGGAATGGCCGCCTACGCCATGGTCCGGTTGGACATCCCGGCCCCCGGCGCGCTCACGATGTACCTCCTGGTGGTGACGGCGCTGCCCATCCAGCTCTTCCTCGTTCCGCTGGTGAACTGGTGGACGCGGTTGGGCCTGTACGACACGCAGATCGGGCTCATCCTGATCTACTGGGCGATCTACAGCCCGTTCAGCACCCTGCTGCTCAGGTCGTACCTCATCGCCATCCCGCCCGACTACGAGGCGGCAGCCCGCATGGACGGGGCGGGGGAGGCGACGGTGTTCTTCCGCATCGTGCTGCCCCTCATCTGGCCCGGTGTGATCACCGCCGGCCTGGTCGCCGCGCTCCAGGCCTACAACGAGTTCCTCCTCGCGGTCACCTTCATCCAGGACAACGAGGCCCTCCCGGTGTCGATCTCGTTGTACTCCTTCCAGCAGGGCTTCAC
Organism: Nocardiopsis sp. NPDC055551; assembly: GCF_053619415.1. Lineage (NCBI taxonomy): Bacteria > Bacillati > Actinomycetota > Actinomycetes > Streptosporangiales > Nocardiopsidaceae > Nocardiopsis > Nocardiopsis sp. NPDC055551. Next base: position 142,542 of record NZ_JBSHJJ010000015.1, read on the forward strand.
CGTCAACTACGCCCTGGTGAGCGCGGCCGGGATCATCATGATCCTGCCCGTACTGGTGTTGTTCCTGGTCCTGCAACGTCGTTTCGTGGAGGGCTACGCCTCCACCGGCATGGCGAACTGACCATCAGGGGCGGCCCTCGGGCCGTCCGATCCGCGGATCGAGAGGCGGCCACCGTCCTGGGCCGTCGTCTCGGCCGACTGGGGGGGGATCCGGGGCCCGGATGGCGCACCATCCGGGCCCCGAACCCGTACACGATCGAGCACGGGACGGGGACCTCTTATACTCGGGCCGATGATGGGGCGGATGAGCGAGCGGACGGACCGGGTCAAGGCGCTGGCGCGGCGGAACGGGATGTGGTGGTGGAACCGTCGGTTGCGCATCGCCGACTGGTGTTTCGCCCTGTTCACGCTGCCCTTCAGCGGGGTGGCGATGCTGGTCGGGATCACCGGGGAACTGGGTCTGCTCTCCACACCGCTCACAGACTTCCTCTCCTCGTTCGCGGGAGAGCGCTGGTGGTTGCTGGGCCTGGGTGCGCTGTGCTTCGTGGTGCCCGGGGTCCTGGCCTCGCTGACGATGTTGTGGCGGCGCAGTGCCCCGAGGTGGCTGTTGCCGGCCGGGCTGCTGATGTTGGCGCTGTACGGCAACCCGATCCCGCTGATGGTGGGTCTGTACTCCTACCCGGCCCACTTCGACGACCGCAGGGTTCTCGCCCTCTGGTTCACGCTGGGCTGTGTGGCCCACGGGGTCGTCTTCCACACCACGGTGGCCCAATACGTGATGACCGGGGTCTTCGTCTTCGCCATGCCCACGGTCGCCGGTTTGTGGATCGGTACGCGGCGTGAGTTGGTGGAGCGGTTGCGTGAGCGTGCGGAGCGGTTGGAGCGTGAGCAGCACATGATGGCCGAGCAGGCGATCACGGCGGAGCGGACGCGGATCGCGCGGGAGATGCATGATGTGGTGGCGCATCGGGTGAGTTTGATGGTGTTGCACGCGGGTGGGTTGGAGGTGTCGTCCGTTGATGAGCGGACCGAGCGGGCGGCGGGGTTGATCCGTACCACGGGGCGTGAGGCGTTGACGGAGTTGCGTGGCATCTTGGGTGTGTTGCGTGAGGAGGAGGGGCAGGCGGCTCCCACGGCTCCGCAGCCGGTGTTGGCGGATGTGGCGGGGTTGGTGGCGCAGTGGCGTGGTGCGGGGATGGACGTGGAGTGCGAGCACGCCGGGGGGCGTGGTGAGTCGCCTTTGGCGGTGCAGCGTACGGCGTTTCGGGTGGTGCAGGAGGCGTTGACCAACGCGGCCAAGCACGCCACGGGTGCTCGGGTGCGGGTGTGGTTGCACCACGGGGTGGACCGGTTGGAGGTGGAGGTGGCCAACGGTCCGGTGCCGGGTGTGGTGGACCCGGCGCCGCGTAGCGGGTTCGGGTTGACGGGTCTGCGGGAGCGGGTGGCTTTGGCGGGTGGGGAGATCAGTGCGGGTCCCTGCCCCGACGGCGGATGGCGCCTGCGGGCCCTGCTGTCCACCGAGGAGGGTACGGAGGTCGAGGCCGAACCCGCCCCGGCATAGGACTTCCGTGGCCTCGACGGCACCTCCGGATAGGGCCCCCGGGCCGACGGCCGAGGGATCGGTACGGGGTGGCGGCCCTATTTTTGCCAACCTGGGTTGTATAAACTCCTGTCGCTACCGAGAGTGACGGCGGGGCGCCAAGGGACGGTGCCCGAGGAAAGGGCACGATGAGCGAGCACGCGAGTCCGAACGGCACGATCGACCTGAAAGCCCTGGCCGACGACCTACTGGGGAAGGCACGAGGGGCGCACGCCCACCGGGCCGCGACCACGGTGTACGGCGACCGGGACTCCCTGTTGCGCCAGACCGCGTTGGCCCTGCTCAAGGACACCGAACTGGCCGAGCACGAAAGCCCGCCGGAGGCGACGCTACAGGTGCTCACCGGCAGGATCCGGCTGAACGGACAGGGACGCGAATGGGAGCTCACCGGCGGGGAGATCGTGCCGATCCCGCCCGAACGCCACTCCGTGACCGCGCTGGAGGACAGCGTCTTCCTGCTGAGCGTGCGCCGTGAACCCGCGGGGGAGCGGTGAGCACGACCCCCGACACGTCCACCTGACCCCGCCACGAGGGGACCTTCCGATCCGGTGACCGGGACGGAGGACCCCTCGCTCCCGGGGCCGGTGTGCTCGAAGCTGGTCGGACCGCCTGCCCTCACCCACAGGAGTGTCCGCCATGCCCACCGGTTCCACCACCGGCGTACTACCCGCCGTCATCCAGGGCGGCATGGGGGTCGGGGTGTCCGGATGGCGGCTCGCCCGCGCCGTCGCGCGCACCGGCCAACTCGGCGTGGTCTCGGGGGTCGCCCTCGACGCCCAGCTCGCCCGCCGACTCCAACTCGGCGACCCGGCGGGGGACATGCGCCGAGCGCTGTCCCACTTCCCCGACCAGGGCACCGTCTCCCGGATCGTGGACCGGTACTTCGTGCCCGGCGGGATACCGGACGGCCGCCCGTTCCGCCCGGTGCCCCGACTCGGCCTGCGCCCGAACCGGGCCCGTGACGAACTCACGGTCGCGGGCAACTTCGTCGAGGTGTGGCTGGCCAAGGAGGGCCACGACGGGCCCGTCGGCGTCAACTACATGGAGAAGATCCAACTCGCGACCCAACCCGCCGCCTACGGGGCGATGCTGGCGGGGGTCGACCACGTCCTGGTGGGCGCGGGGATCCCCGGCGAGATCCCGGGGCTGCTCGACGCCCTGAGCACGCACTCGGCCACCGAACTCACGGTCGCAGTGGAGGGATCGCAGGAGCGGCACACCGTCGCCTTCGACCCGACCGGCCTCGCCGGACCCGCGCCCCGAAGCCTGGCCCGACCGCGTTTCCTGGCGATCGTCGCCTCCACGGTGCTCGCCCAGTACCTGCACCGTTCCCCGGCCACCCGCCCGGACGGGTTCGTGCTGGAGACCCATCGGGCCGGCGGTCACAGCGCCCCGCCACGGCGCCGGAACGGGCTCAGCGAGGGGGGAGAGCCGGTGTACGGACCGCGCGACGCGATCGACGTCGCCAAGGTCGCCGTGCTCGGACTTCCCTTCTGGCTCGCCGGCGGCCAGGCCACACCGAGGGGACTGGCGGCGGCACGCGGCGAGGGCGCGGCGGGCGTGCAGGTCGGAACCGTCTTCGCGCTGGCCCGGGAATCGGGGCTGACCCCCGGTCTGCGGCAGGGGCTCCTGACCCGAGGGAAGGCCGGAACCCTTCAGGTGCGCAACGACCCCCTGGCCTCGCCCACCGGCTTCCCGTTCAAAGTGGCCCGGGTGCCGGACACCCTCTCTGACGAGGGGGAGTTCGCCCTGCGCCCCCGCCTGTGCGACCTCGGTTTCCTACGCACCCCGTTCCGCAAGGACAACGGCACGATCGGCTACCGCTGCCCCGCCGAACCCGTCGACGCCTACGTCCGCAAGGGCGGGGCGAAGGAGGACACCGACGGGCGCCGCTGTCTGTGCAACGCCCTGACCGCCAACGTGGGCTTGCAACAGCATCGCCCCGGTGGCTACGTCGAACCGCCGCTGCTCACCTTGGGCCAGGATCTGGACTTCCTCCCCGACCTGCTGCGCCACGCCGGTCCGGATTTCTCCGCCGCCGACGTCGTCGACTACCTGCTGCCGAAGCAGGAGGCCCATGCCCCAACGCCCCTGGATGAGTGATTCCAAGGGGTGGGCGTGGTGGTGGCGGCCGGTGGTGGTTGGTGGAGTGCCTCGGGTCTCTGGCTCTTGGGGTTGTTCGGGTGGTTGGTGGGGCGCCTCGGGTAGAGGCTCTTCCGGTGGTCTGGCGGGGTGGGGGTGGGTTCTCCCTCCTTCCCCGCCGCGTGATTGTTGCCGCCCGCACCGCACGCGTCAAGGCGATGGTGTGTGCTGTGGCGCTGTGGTGGGTGGCCTTGACCCGTGCGGTGCGGGCGGCGGTTTGGCGGCTATCGGGGAAGGGGGGAGAGTGGTTGGGGTCCCAACGGCCCCGGGCTTCGCCCGGTCCGGCCGTAGCCGGCCGGATCCCTTCCCGCCCGTCTGGCTTTCTCGTGGGCCGCGTCGCCATTACGTGACGGGTCCGGTCACGAAGGGCCCGCTACAGGTCGAGTGGGTGGTGGGGCGTCCCTGCGGTAGCCACCTCCGGTGAAGCTCTCTCCCCGATGACGCTTCTTGCTCGTAGCGCCATTATGGGCACCCAATAATGGTGCTACGGGAAAGATCAAAACCTGGAGCACCTTCGATTCCGTGTTGTGGATAATCCGAAATGACCACCCTGTCTATGGTAGGCGCGTTCGCCGTCCTGGAAATAGGTTGAATAAACTGGCGGGTAGGCCTGCCATTCCCTGGGGTGTTCGCATATAATCAGAGTATGAGCTTTCCTCCCAGCACACCGCGCCCGACCGGGAACACCCCGGTCGATCAGGCGATGGCGGGTGCGCGGGAGATCGCGGTGGAATTCTCCGAACGGGATATCCCGTTCGGGTGCGAAGCCGAGGCGCTCGCACAGTTCGGCCGCCTCAACCAGGAAACAGACCGGATCCGCTACGGGATGCTGCCCGCCCTGGCCCGCATGGAAGCCACCGGCGCCCTGCTGGAAGAGGGCGGCCAGCGCAGCATCCAAGCCTGGATCACCCACCAGTGGGGAACCTCTCCGGCCGAGGCCAAGAGCCTTGCCACCCTCGCCCGGGCGTTGTACAAGCAGCAGCTGCCCTTGGTGGAAGAGGCCTTCCAGGACAGTGTTCTGTCGCTGGGTGAAGCGTGCACCATCGCGACCTCCACCGAAAAAGCCACCGCAGAGTGGGCGAAGGTCCTGGAATCAGCGGATGAGGTATTCCGTGCGGAGCGTCCTTCGGTGGAGGGGTTTCGGGCCCGGTTGGAATACGGGCTGATCGCTTACAAACACGAACGCCCGCAGGCCTCGGTGCGCCAGTTGCGGGACGCGGCGAAATGGTTCGTCGCCCGCCTGGACCCGGAAAAGGCCGACCGGGACTTTGACGAAACCTTCGAAAAACGCGGCGCCCAATTCTCCCCGACTTTCGAGTCCGGGTTCCTGTTGCGGATGTGGGGGCCGGGGGCCGACAACGAGCTCATCCAGGCCGCTTTGAAGGCTTACACCGAGCCGTACGGGCCCGATAACGCTGCTGTGCCGAAGCATCAGCGCACCTATGACGCGATGATGCGGATCTTCGAGACCGCTCTGGGCCACCGGGAGTGCGCCAAAGCCCCCCAGGCCCTAGCCACGTTGAACATCACCGTCCCCCTCAAGCGGTTCCTCGGAGACGACACCGCTGAACCGGCCGTCACGGAGGATGGTGTGGTCATCCCCGATCAGATGGTGTCCCGCCTGACCCCCAACAGCTGGCTGCGCCGGTTCGTGACCGACGCCCAGGGCCGCACCCTGCTGGACGTGGGGCGCAAGCAGCGGTGCGCTCCGGACCCGGTCCGCCAGGCGGCAGGGTTCAAGAAGTCCTACTGCGAGTGGCACCAGGGCTGTGACGTGCCGCGTAGCTGGTCGCAGTTCGACCACATCGTGCCCTTCTCCCAGGGTGGGGCCACGAGCTCGGACAACATGCAGATCTTGTGCGCGACCCACAATCGGCTCAAGCACCGGTTGCAGGCCAAGGTGAACCGGAAGATCTGGGAACACCACCACGCCCAGAACCACCAAGAAGCAGGCAAGGACAGCGGATCCGGGGATGGGGAAGGAGAGCCGGCCCCAGCCACCGCCCTCTAACCACCACCCACTTCCACCACGCGTTTCCGCCAGGTGGAACACCACCCCGACGAGAACACCCCCAAGTGGGTGTCAGACCCCAAGGGCCCGTGCCCTGTGGGGATATCGGCATGCCCCCACCACGAACCCCCCGCCCAGAGCCATAACCCGGGACCACGGTGGCTCCCATGGGGGGGTGTCGGCAGCACACCTGCCGACACCGGACCTACTGCGGCCACCCGCCCTACCGGTGCCACCCCCAGCACAGGTACTGGCGCTGGCACTGGCACTGGCGCCGGGGGGCTACCCCCACTGCGGACACGGCACCGGGTAGCAGCACCTGGGTTACTCCCACCAGCACTGCCCGCCACTGCTACCGGCCCGCCGGTACCGGGGACTGCTGTGGGCCTCGGCGTGGTCTTGCTACCAGTGCCGGCTACCGCTGGGACGCGTCCCGCCCCGTGCCTCACCTGTAGCGGGCCCTTCGTGACCGGACCGGTCACGTAGTGGCGACGCGGCCCACGAGAAAGCCAGACGGGCGGGAAGGGATCCGGCCGGCTACGGCCGGAGTGGGCCGCAGGCCCACAGGGCCCGTTGGGACCTCAACCACTTTCCCCCCTTCCCCGATAGCCGCCAAACCGCCGCCCGCACCGCACGGGTCAAGGCCACCCACCACAGCTCCACAGAACACAACATCGCCTTGACGCGTGCGGTGCGGGCGGCAACAATCACGCGGCGGGGAAGGAGGGAGAACCCACCCCCACCCCGCCAGGCCACCGGAAGAGCCTCTACCCGAGGCGCCCCACCGGCCACCAGACACCCCTTGGAATCACTCATCTAGGATGAGCCGGACCAGACCCCCCGAAGAACGGTCCCCATGGCTTCCACACCCCCCATCGACACCTCACAGTCCCATTCCGCCCGGATCTGGAACTACTGGCTGGGCGGCAAGGACAACTACCCCGTCGACCGGGAAGCGGGCGACGGGATCGTCGCCGTCCTGCCCGAGATCGTCGACATCGCCGTCGCCACCAGGGCGGTCCTGGTCCGCATGGTCACCCACCTGGTGGAGGAGGCGGGCATCGACCAGTTCCTGGACATCGGGACCGGCCTGCCGACCGCGAACAACACCCACGAGGTCGCCCAGGCGGCGAACCCGGCCGCCCGGGTGGTCTACGTCGACAACGACCCGCTCGTGCTCGTGCTCGCGCACGCCCGCGCGCTGCTCGCCGGCACCCCGGAAGGGGCGACCGACTACGTCCACGCCGACCTGCGCGACCCGGCCGCGATCCTGGAGCAGGCGGCCCGGACCCTGGACCTGCAACGCCCGGTCGCGATCACGCTGTTCGGCGTACTGCCGTTCGTCGGCGAGGACACCGAGGCGAAGCGGATCATCGACCACCTCATGGAAGCGTTGCCCCCGGGCAGCCACCTGGCGATCGTGCACAGCACCAGCGCCGTGACCGGTGAGGGCATGGAGGAAGCGGTGCGCCGCTGGAACGAGGCGGGCTCGGCCGTCTACCACCTGCGCACCCCGGAGCGGATCACCGCCCTGTTCGACGGCCTGGAACTCGTCGAGCCCGGCGTGGTCTCGTGCCCCCTGTGGCGCCCCGAACCCCCCGAAGTCGGACGGGCCCGAGAGATGGACGAGTTCTGCGGCCTCGCCCGCAAGCGGTAGGACCGAGAGAGCGCCCCGGCGCGCGGCGAGGCGTGTCGGGGCGCTCACGAGGGCGGTACCGGCCCTATCCGGTGGGGCGATGGTGGCGGATCCAGGCCGCCTGGCCGCCGTCCACCAGCAGGTCCGTCCCGGTGATGTACCGGGAGTCGGTCCCGGAGAGGAACGCGATGGCCTCGGCGATCTCACCAGGGGTGCCGCTGCGGCCGATGCCGCAGGCCCGCAACATCTCCACCATGTGGTCCCCCGTGGCGGACTCGGCCTCGGCCGCCGCCATGGGGGTGGCGATCACCCCCGGGCTGATGGTGTTCAGTCTCGCGCCCCGACGGTTCCACGCAAGGGCCGCCGCTTGGACACGAACCTGGTTGGCCCGTTTGGCGACGATGTAGGCGCTGACGCCGTCGTCGATGGACCTCACCGGGTCCAGGGACAGGAGCTCATCCGTGGGAACGGTGGCCAGGGCGTGCTCGTCCTCGGCGCTCAGCGAGGCATGGTGACCCGCCATGCTGGCCACGCAGACCAGGGACGTTCCGCGCGAGGCCACGGACTCGAACACGTCGATGACGTGCGCGGTACCGACCAGGTCCACACGCAGGATCGCCTCCACCGTCGCGGTGGCGGCGGAGACACCGGCGGTGTGCACGATCGAGACGATCCCGCCCTCCCGCCGCGCCACGCGCGCCAGTTCCTCCACCGAGGACCGGTCGGAGACGTCCGTGAGGACGCCCAAGACGTCGTAACCCGTCTCCCGCAGGGAGGCCACGACCCGCTCCAGCCGGTCCTGTGAACGGTCGGCGAGCACCAACCGGCGCCCGTTTCCCAGACGACGCGCGATCGCCTCGCCCATGCCACCGGTTCCGGTGACGACGACCACCTCGGGTTCGTCGGACATCTCCATCTCAGGCCACCTTCCTCGTCGGTTCGGACGGGGCCGGGGGACCCTCGTCCCAGGCCGCGCCTCGTGCGATGGCTTGGCGCCACGACCGCAGGGTCCTGGGCGAAACCCCCGCGGCGATCACCCCGGACAGCCGGTCACCGGTGCGATAGGCGACGATGAACCGGCGCTCGTCGAGGTCGCCCTCGACCAGGGCGACCTCGTCGTGACCGCGTAGGTATCCGTACGCTTGGAGTTTCACGTCGTACTGGTCGGACCAGAAGTAGGGCACCGGGGCGAACGGTCGCCCCTGGGAGCCGCGGAGCAGGTTCCGGGCGGCGGCCATGCCCTGTTCGGCCGCGTGCGTGCGGTGTTCCACGCGCATGGAAACGCCGAAGAGCGGGTTGTGCCAGCGGGCGACGTCGCCCGCCGCGTACACACCCGGTGCGGCCGAGCAGTACTCGTCGCACACCAGGCCGTCGTCCAGGCGCAGCCCGCTGTCCTCCAACCAGTCCGTGTTGGGCACCGAACCCACGCTGAACAGCACCTCGTCGGCCTCGATCACCTCGCCGCCCATCAGCCGCACCCCCTCGTCGGTCACCTCCGCCACGCCGGTTCCGGTGCGCAGCTCCACGCCGTGCTCCAGGTGCAGCGTCGAGAGCATCCGTCCCACGTCCTCGCCCACGGCATGGGCCAGGGGGACGGGCGCAGGTTCGACCAGGGTGACCCGGCAGCCGATACCCCGTGCCGAGGCGGCGGCCTCGGCACCGAGGAACCCCGCGCCGATCACCAGGAGGTGGCGTCCCGGTTCCAGCCGGGACCGCAGGTTCAGGGCGTCGTCGAGGGTGCGCAGGAGGTGGCCGCGCGCGGTGGGCAGCGCGCGCGGCCGGACCCCGGTGGCGACGATCAGCCCGTCGTAGGGGAGTGCCTCCCCGGAGGCGATCCTCACGGTGCGGGCGTGGGTGTCCAACCCGATCGCCTTGGTGCCGAGCCGCAGTTCCACGTTCAGGGCCGACAGGTCCTCGTCGGAACGGAGTGGGAGCCGATCCTCCCGCCACGTGCGCGACAGGATCTGCTTCGACAGGGGTGGCCTGTCGTAGGGCGCGTGGGGTTCGTCCCCGATGAGGGTGACGTCTCCTTCGAAGCCCTCCCGGCGCAGGGTCTCGGCGGCGGCCAGCCCCGCAGCGGAGGCCCCGACCACGACGACGCGGTTCATTCCCGCACCAGTCGCAGTGCCGCCGCCGGGCAGATCGCCACGGCCTCGCTCACCTGGTCGTACAGTTCCTCGGGCGGGTGGGGGTCGAGCACGACCGCGACCCCGTCCTCATCGCGTTGGTCGAAGACGTCGGGTGCTTCCACGACGCACTGCCCCGACGCCACGCACTTGGGTTCGTCCAGTTCCACTCGCATGGTGCTCTCGCTTTCTCGTTGTTCGGTGTGCTCGTGTGTCACCAGGTGACGGGCAGGGAGCGCAGGCCGTAGGCCACGCCCTCGAAGGCGAAGTCGACCTCCTCGAACGGCACCGCCAGGTTCAGGGTGGGGACACGCCGGAACAGGGTGCCGAACACGGCCTGGAGTTCGACCCGGGCCAGTGTCTGGCCCAGACACTGATGGGCCCCGTAACCGAAGGCATGGTGCTTGCGGGCCGGCCGGGAGAGGTCGAGGGTGTCGGGCTCCGGGAACGCCTCGGCGTCCCAGTCGGCGGTGGCCAGGTCGAAGATGACGCCGTCCCCGGCCGGAATGACCTGCCCGCCGACCTCGATGTCCTCCAGCGCGACCCGACGGATCCCCGTGTGCACGATCGTCAGGTACCGCAGCAGCTCCTCGACCGCGCCGGCCACGACCTTGGGGTCCTCGGTGGTGCGCAGCACCTCCAACTGTTCCGGGTTTCGCAGCAGCAGGAGCGTGCCCAGCGAGATCATGTTGGCGCTGGTCTCGTGTCCGGCGATGAGGATGGCCGATCCCATGATCACGGCCTCCTCGCGGGTCATCCGGCCCTCGTTGACGTGCCCGGCCATCTCCGAGAGCACGTCGTCCGCCGGGTCCGTCCTCTTTTCGTCCAACAGCTCGCCCAGGTATCCGGACAGCGCCGCGTTGGAGGCCCGCACCTCCTCGGGGGTGGAGGTGTGGCTGACCCCGACGGTGCTGTGGCGGTGGAAGAACTCGTGGTCGGCGTAGGGCACGCCCAGGAGCGCGGTGATGACCAGGGTCGGGACCGGAAGGCTGATCGCGGTGACCAGGTCGGCGGGCCTGGGGCCGGCCAACAGGTCGTCGATCAGTCCGTCGAGCAGCCGCTGGATGGTCGGGCGCAGCGCCTCGACACGCTTGACCGTGAAGGGCAGGTTGACCAGACGGCGCAGCCGGGTGTGCTCCGGGGCGTCGGTGTTGGTGATCAGCTCCGGCAGGTGCGGTGCGATCTCGGCCCGACCCCGGGTCATGTGGGGGTAGTTCGGCAGCTTCTCGTCGATGCTCAGCCTGGGATCGGTGAGCAGGGCTCGCTGGTCGGCGTGCCGGGTCATCAACCACGGGGTGCTCCCGTCCCAGATCCGAACCCTGGCCACCGGTTCCCGCTCGGTCAGCGCACGCAGCTGCGGAGCGGGGCTGAACGGACAACCCTCCTGCCTGGCCGCGGGGTACTCGGTCACCGATCGCGCGGATGCGTCGCCCCGCGGGGTGGCGGTGTCGGTCATACGTCTCCTCTGGTCGCTTTTCGATGAGGCAACCAAGGAGGCCTGACGTCGGGCGGACACGAACCTGACGGGAGGCTGACGTGAGGTGGATCACTGCCGGGCGCGAGCGCGCGGGGTGGGGCTCAGCGGTCCCGGCCTTCGAGCGCGTAGCCGAAGCCCCGGTGGGTGCGGATCAGGTTCGGCCCGTCCCCGTCCACCTTGCGGCGTAGCCGCGAGACGAGCCGTTCGATCGCGTTGTCCCCACGGAGTTCGCCCCAGAGGTGGTCGGCGATGTGCTCCTTGGACAGCACCCTGCCGGAGTTGACCATCAGGTAGCGCAGTAGTCGGTACTCGGCGGGGGTGAGGTCCAGTTCGCGCTCTCCTCGGTGGGCCCGACACGAGGTGTCGTCCAGGATCAGGTCGCCGTAACGGAGCAGGGGTTCGGAGCGGCCCGCGCTCCGCCCGCGGATCAGCAGCCACACCCGCGCGAGGAGTTCGGGGACCCGGACGGGATCGGCGATGTAGTCCTCCCCGCTCAGTCCGACCTCGGGCAGCACGGTGTCGAGGAACCTCTCGCTCACCATGAACAACACCGGTGGTCCACCGACGCCACGGCGTCGCCGCGGGATCTCCGGCAGGTCCGGAAGCGTCGTGTCCACGAGGACGAGGTCCAGGCCGCCACGCCCCATGCGATCGATGGCGGCGTCGCCGGTGTCGATGACGTCCACCCCGTATCCGGCCAGTTCGAGTGTCGGGCACAGGACGTCCACGACCTCAGGGTCGCGAGCGACCACAAGGATGTGCTCACCGTTGCCACGGCGCATGTACCGCCCCCGTGTGAGGAGATTCGGGAAGGAAGGATCACGCAAGACCATAGCGAGCGCCGAGTCCTCGTACGATCACTTACGGTCGCGGGAGCGCGGTCGGATGGTCATTCCGTGTCGTCCATCAGCGCGATCTGTTCGCTGACCGCACGGAACCCCTGTTCCAGGGCGCGCAGGTCCTCGACCCGGAGCCGGACGAGGATGTCGGAGCGGAAGGGGCGGGTCACCAGCAGGCGACGCACGACCGAGGTCCCCAGGGGGGTGGCGTGCACGCGGCGGACCCGGTGGTCGTCGGGGTCCAGGGTGCGCGCGGCCACGCCCTGGGAGACGAGCCGGTCGAGCATGGTGGACATCGACGCCATCGATACACCGAAGGAGGCGGCCAGGTCCCTTCCTGTCGCGCCCTTCCCCGAGGTGACCAGGAGCATCAGCACCCGAAGCTGCGGGATGGTCAGGCTCATCTTGATCAGGTACTGCAGGAGGTTGGCCAGTACGGCCTCCTCCATCTGCCCGTTCAGGCGCTCGATCTCGTGCAGGAGGTGCTCCCGCTCGTGTTCGTCCTGTTCAACACCCTCATGCGGCATGTCGCAATGATAGGGCGCCCGATGCGCGTGACGCTCGATACCAATAATGCTTAGCATCATGCTAACCTTCGTCGCGCACAGATTCTCCACACGTAGTGACGGTGAGTGACAAATCCCTGCGGCACATCCGCCATCGGCGACGTGTTCGCGCACCCACGGTGACACGTCGACCATCGAATGAGGACGGCCATGAGCGCACCCTCCGAAGCGACGCAGAGCCAGGAAACCCCTGACCAGGACGTCGATCTGGAATCCCTCCGCGAACGGTACGCACTGGAGCGGGAACGCCGGATCCGCCCCGACGGCACCGGCCAGTACCGGCCCACCACGGGCGAGTTCGGCTACTACGCCACCGACCCCTACACTCCCCGCGTCGAACGCGAACCCGTGAACGACACGGTGGAGGTGCTCGTGATCGGCGGCGGCTTCGGCGGGCTCACCACCGGGGCCCGGCTCCGGCAGGTCGGCGTCGAGTCGATCCGGATGATGGACGAGGCCGGTGACTTCGGCGGCACCTGGTACTGGAACCGTTACCCCGGTATCCACTGCGACATCGAGTCCTACTCCTACATGCCCTTGTTGGAGGAGGTCGGCTACGTCCCGAAGTGGCGTTACGCCCCCGGCGAGGAGATCCGCCGGCACGCCGTGGCCATCGCCGAGACCTTCGGCCTGTACCGGGACGCGCTGTTCCACACCCGCGCGACCTCGATGGACTGGAACGAGGACGAGGGCGTGTGGGAGGTGGCCACCGACCGGGGCGACCACATGCGCGCCCGCTACGTCATCACCTCCTCGGGCACCCTCAGCCGTCCCAAACTCCCCGGGATCCCGGGCATCGAGAACTTCCGGGGCCACACCTTCCACACCAGCCGCTGGGACTACGGCTATACCGCGGGAGACCCGGACGGTGGCCTCGTCGGCCTCGCCGACAAGAAGGTCGCGGTGGTGGGCACCGGGGCGACCGGGGTGCAGGTCATCCCGCACCTGGGCCGCGACGCGGAGCACCTGTACGTCTTCCAGCGCACCCCCTCCTCGGTGGACGTGCGCGACAACCGACCCACCGACGAGGAGTGGTCGGCCTCCCTGCGACCGGGCTGGCAGCGCGAGCGCATGGAGAACTTCCTGGCGGTCGTCTCCGGTGAACCGGTCGAGACCGACCTGACCAAGGACGGCTGGACCGCGACGGCCCGGCTCCAGCGCAAGATGATCTCCGGTGCGCTGGACACCGGCGTCTGCGCGCAAGAGCGCGAGCGCCTGGACGAGATCGCCGACGCCCGCACCATGAACCGGATTCGCGCCCGTGTGGACGAGGTCGTCCAGGACCCGGCCACGGCCGAGAGGCTCAAGCCCTGGTACCGGTACATGTGCAAGCGGCCCTGCTTCAGCGACCACTATCTCCAGACGTTCAACCGCCCCGACGTCACCCTCGTGGACACCGCCGACCACGGCGGCATCACCCGCATGACCGAGGACGCGATCGTGGTCGGCGAGACCGCCTACCCGGTCGACTGCGTCGTCTTCGCCACCGGGTTCGAGGTGGGTGTTTCGGGGGTGCTGTCCGGTGCCCTGCCGGTGCGCGGACGGAACGGCCAGGACCTCCTCGCCACGTGGAGTCGTGGCCCCAAGACCCTGCACGGCTTCTACAGTCCGGGGTTCCCGAACCTCTTCCACCTGGGGTCGTTGCAGAACGCCAACTCGGTCAACTTCGCGCACATCCTCCTGGAGCAGGCCGAGCACATCGCGGCCGTCATCGAAGGGGCGCGCAAGGTCGGGGCGGAGACGGTCGAACCCTCCTTGGAGGCGGCCGAGGAATGGGGGCGCGTGGTGAGGGAGAGCGCCCACGACAACTCCGATTTCCAGGCCGAGTGCACACCCGGTTACTACAACCGCGAGGGTGCCGGCACGGGCAGGAGCAACTCCTTCGGCCCGGGGCCGGTGGCCTTCCACCGGATCCTGCGCGAGTGGCGGAACACCCGCATGGACGAGGTCCTGGTCCCGGCGTCGCAGGTGAGCGACCGATGAGGGCGATCACGACCCGCGCGTTCGCCGCGCTCCTCCTGGTGGGAACGGTGGCAGGGTGCTCGGACCCGGAACCGGAGGCGACCGGACAGGAGACCGCGGGGGAGGGCGAACTCACGGCCGAACTCCTGACGCAGGTGACCTCGGTGCACGAGGAGACCGGCATGACACTCCTGGAAGGGCCCGTCTTCGCCCCCGACGGGGGCCTGCTCGTCGTCGACGTGCCCACGCCCGCGGGGGAACCCAAGGTGCTGCGGGTGGACACCGACACCGAGGAGGTGTCCACGGTCTTCACCGACGACACCGGCGCGTACACCTCCGCCCAGTTCGGCCCGCTCGACGACCGCCTGTACCTGACCGACTTCGCCGGGGGCGGGATCGTCTCCATGACCGCGGAGGGGGAGGACCTCGAGGTCTTCTTCTCCGGTGACGTCGACGGCGAACCGATGAACCCGGACGACCTCACCTTCGATGAGGCCGGGAACATGTACGTCAGTGACTCCGCCGGCTTCGACGCCCCCGCCTGGGAGGAACGGGGCAGGGTGGTCCGGATCGACGGGGAGACGGCCGAGGCGACCGTGCTGTCCGAGGACCTGCCCGCGCCCAACGGGATCGCCTTCACCCCGGACCACTCGGGCCTGTGGGTGGGGTTGTACGGGGCCAACCGGGTCGACCACTATGAGCTGAACGAGGACGGCACGCAGGTGCTGACCTCGCACGCGGCCATCCACTTCGACGGTGGTACCAGCCGGATCGATTCCATCGCGGTCGACGCCGACGGCAACCTCTACCAGGCCGTCCACGGCCAACCCCGGATCTTCGTGTACTCCTCGACCGGTGAGCATCTGGCCACGGTGAACGTGCCCGAGGAAGCGGCCTCCGGTCTGGACACGGCCACCAACGTGGCCATCGAACCCGGGACGACCGACGCCTACATGACGGTGAGCGGCGCGGACGGTGGGTTCGTCTACACCTTCGACGCGCTCGGCGAGGGTATCCGTCAGTCCAACGGCGGCTGATCCCCGCCCCTCGATCCGGTAACGCTCTTACGCCATTCCTGCGTTACCGGGTCGGACCGGGCGTCAGTCCTGGGAGAGGGACTCGGCGCGGACCATGACGCAGTCGAACTCCAGCACGCGGCCGGTGCTCTCCTCACGGGTGACCGGGTACATGCCGGTCACCTCGAAACCGTCCGCCTCGTACACGGCGATGGCCTCGGCCATGCGGGGCATGCCCTCGTAGATCTGCATCAGGGCCACCTCGGACTGTAGACCCACGAATTCCCCGATCCGCTTGCCCGCGCCCGCGTAGGCCTCCAGGTCGAAGCCCTGGGTGTCCATCTTCAGGTAGGGACGCGGGTTGTCGATCCCGGCGAGTGCCTCGTCCATGAGGCCGTCCAGGCGGCGCAGGTCGATCTTCTGGGTGTGCGTCTTCTGAAAGCGCTTGTACCGGGTGTTGCCGAACTCGCTGGCGCCCAACAACGAACTCATCGACCCCGGCACGACGTTGATCTCGGCGGTGCCGTCCTCACGGCCCAAAGCCATCTCGTGAACCTGCCAGTCGGGGTCCTCGGCGGCCACGGCGCGCAGCTTCGCCACCATGTCGGGGACCGGTTCGAAGGAGACGATCCGACCCCGGTAGCCGTGTGCGCGCAGGCTACGGCCGTACTGACCGATGTTGGCGCCCACGTCGAAGACGCAGTCGACCCGGTAGTGCCGCAGGACGGAGACCACGTGTCGGGTGCCCAGGTGGTTCTGTGCCCTCTTGTGCAGCGCGAGTTCGTCGGCGTCGCCCATGGACTCACGGGCGAGTAGTTCCGCGCCCGGTCCCAGGGGGGTTCGGGTCCAACCCTGGGGCGGAACGATGGGGCGGTGGCCGCTCTCACCTCGGGTGACCAGCCAGGAGCGTGACCCGGCCGGGGTGACCCGGTAGTCGCCGCGGCGTTCGAGCACGGCGGCCCCCGGACCGAGGTCGTGCACGTTGACCCGGCGGCTCAACAGGTCGAGTAGTCGGCGGCGTAGCGTCGGCATGGTTTTCCCAGTGGTCACTGTGAGTGGTGGTCTCGGACATTACGCGTGGTCGAGGGTTCTGTCGAGCGGTTCGGGGATATTCGTTGCCGACAGTGTCTCCACCAGGGCCCGGGCGTAGCGGATCTTGCGGCCGGCGGTGGTTCCCAGGAAGCGATGCAGCTGTTGTTCGGGCGCGCGATCGCGTTGGGCGGGCTGGTTGCGGAAGGTGCGCAAGGTGCGCAGGTCGCCCTGGGCCGTCACGACCCGTTCCACCCCGGCGATCCCGTGCGCCCGGATCAGTTCGTCCTCCAGGTCGGCCACGCACACGTGGAAACCGTGCGCCGTCGGATCGCCGCCCAGACCGGCCTTCTCCAAAGCGCTTCGGAAGTGGCTCTCCTCGCCGACGTCGTAGAGCCCGGCCAGGCGCAGACCCGGCCCGGGTGGCCCCAACCGCTGTATGAACCGGCCGATGTTGGTGGCCCCGCCCATGGACAGGATGGTGGTGCCCCGCGCGGCCAGGTCCAGGCCGCGTCGCTCGGCGAGGGCGGCCAGGGCCGCCCGGTCGCTGTCGCCCTCGACCAGGATCGCGGTCCGCGCTCGGTGGAGTGGTCCCATACCCGTCACCCTACGAAGGGTACGGCCGGCGTACTCGCTCAGGCCCGTTCGGTCGCCTCCGTGGGAAGGGCAGGGACAGGCCGACCTCGACCCCGCGCGGGTCAGGGCGGTGGGGACACGGTCTCCTTCGGATCGGTGCGACGCAGGCGATCGAAGACCAGATCGAAGGTGAAACCCGCGGCGAACCCCATCGGCACCACGAAGAACAGCAGCCGCCGCGCGTCCAGGTCCGCCAACAGCTCCGGCGCGGTCAGCAACTGCGCCGCCACGTAGGTCAGGACGGTCACCACCCCCGCGCCCAATCCGCGCGCGCAGGCCCGCAGCACCGTGGGAGAGGCCCCGAACGAGTCGCGGATCAACCCGCCGGAGACCGCCGCGCACATCGGTGCGCCGAGCAGCAGCGCCAGGGTGGCGGTCCCGGCCGGTCCGGGCCCGGGCACGAACACGATCGAGGCGAGCGCGGCCACCAGCAGCAGGATCGACGCGAGGAGCCCGCCCGACTCCGCCCACCGGTCCAGCCGTCGTGAACGCCGCCGGCGTCGCCGGCCCGCGGCCCACCGCCCCACCTGCGCGCGCAGCACTCCCACGACACGCTCCGCCGACCCGGTGGACCACGGCTCGCCGAGCACGTTCACGTCCGCTTCCAGGACGTGCTCCCCCGAACGGGGCAGGTCGGCCCACACCTGCCGGGCCCCGCCACCGAAGGCGGCCAAGGCGACGACCGGGATGTCCCGCGCCAACGCCAGGATCCCCGCCACCCTGGTCGTCCGTCCGCCGCCGACCAGGATCACCCCGTCCGTCTCCAACAGGGTCCGGTAGAAGGGGACCTCCCACTCCTCACCGATGTCGCGCACCGTCGTGATCCGTACCGACGCCCCCTCGGGCAGCTCCGGCGCGTACTCCTGGTGCCGTGCCTGGTGGGCCAGTACCCGGCCCCGAGGGGTGCCCGCCGCCGCGTATCCGCGCACCACGAGGGTCTCCGCGTAGTGGTCGCGGTCGGAGAACACCACCAGGTCGAAGGAGGCCAGGGCCAGCGCGCGCCCCAGCTCGTGGCAGGCCGCGCGTGCTCGGTCCAGGTCGCGCAGCGGCGGGTCGTACTCGCGCCGGGAGTCCAGGCTGCCGACCACGGCGATCCGGGGACGCCGGTCCGAGGAGGCGGCGGAATCGGGGGAGGGCGTGCTCAAGGTTCGAGGCTCCTTTCCGCTTCGGGGTCCGGACCGGGAACGGGGTCGGGGTCCAGGCTCGCCAAGGCGTCGGCCGCGTGGTCGATCCCGGTGGTCTCGCGCACGGCCTGGGAGAGCCAGGCGATGGTGTCCTCGGAACGGTGTTGGTGCGAGAGGTGCTCCACGAGCCGGCTCACCCGATCGAACCTCGGTTCGGTGACCGGCCAATGGAGGGGGTTCTGGGCCCGGCCGCCGCGCAGCTCGCCGAGCCTGCTCAGGAAGGCCCGCCACAGGTGTTCCTCGTCCAGGCCGGGTACATGGGACAACACGTGCGCCACCCGGCGCCTCAACGGATCCCCCGGCTCGATTTCCTCAAGGACACACTCCTTCGTGCGGAGGCCGGGGTCGCCCCCCTTCTTCGCCCGCGCCCGCGCGTCCCACGCCGGGCGTACCGAGGCGGCCTCGTCCAACGGAAGGGGCGGCAGGGGAGTGGCCGCGGCCCGGGCCACCAACCCACCGACCCGAAAACACAGTGCCCGGTAGTCGTCCGGGGAGGTGTACATCAGGTCCAGCACACCTCGGTCGGCGTGCCCGACCGGCTCCACCCAGTCCAGTCGCTGTCGTCCCCGGACCGCGATCGGCAACGGGCCGATCAGCGGGGTCCACACCAACGGAAGCAGCGGCTGGGCCGCCTCCCCGTTCACCGAGCCGTTCGACCGGAAGCGGCGCAGACGTTCCTCGAACACACCCCACTCCCGCGCGCACCACTCACTGTCGAGTTGGGTCTCGCTCAACAGCACCACCATCGTGGCGGCGGTCGCGCAGTGCTTCAGCAGCTCCTCGCGCCATCTGCCGCCCTGTTCCAGGGAGGGGCCGCTGAGCCCCGTGGCGTGGTCGTCGGTGTGCAGCCGCACCGCCCGCTCCAGGTCGGCGTGGAAACGCAGCACCTCCGCCCGGTCCGCCTTACGGCCGCCGTAGCTGGTGAAGAAGGTGCCGGGACGTTCGGGGGCGCCCTTGCCCATGGCCTCGTGAGTACTCAGATCTCCGGTACCTCCAAATCGATGTGGGCACGTGCGCTGAACGGGTCACCGGTGTGCCGGGCGGAGCTGTTGAGGTAGTTGGCGAAGGCGATCTCGGAGTGCGGGTGCTGTGGGCCGAAGCGCTCGCGCAGGGTCTCCTGGGTTCGCACGTCCAGTGCGACCGCCTCGGTGATCTCACCGGTGGCCACCAGGGTGTTGGCCCGGTTGACGGCCGCGCCCAGGGTGAGGGGGTGCCGTGGCCCCACCTGGTCGTCCTGCGCCAGCCCTTCGTGGGCCAGCCGCGCCTGTTCGGCGGCGTGCTCGGCCTCGCCGGCCCGGCAGGCGTAGGCGGCCAGGTTGGATCGGGCCACGAGGGTGAACGGGTGCCGTTCGCCGAAGGTCCGTTCGTACCCGTCCACGCAGGACTCCGCCCGCCGCCAGGCCGGTTCGAAACGGTCGTCGGCGGCCAGGCAGGCGGCCAGCTCCAGGCCCATCGCCAGACTCCGCGGGTGGTCCTCGCCGTACTCGTTCAGGTGTAGTTCCCTGGTCCGAAGGATCCGGCGCAACGCCTGATCGGATTCGCCGACCAGGCGCTCGGTGACCGCCAACTCCTTGCGGGCGTGCAGGGTGTGCGAGGACAACTCCCCGACGGTACGACGCAGCAGGTAGGCGGCCTGATGGATCTGGCGCTGGGCGATCACGTACTCGCCCATCCGGCGCCGGTAGGTCGCGGCGGCCGAGGACAGGATCCACGTGTGCGGATGTCCTTGGGGCAGCAGTTCCCGCGCGCCCCGGAACGCGTGGGCGGCGTTCTCCAGGGCGGGGCCGTACTCACCGGCCGCGGCCAGCGACAACGCCAGGTTGTGTTCGGCCAGCAGGGTGTGCTGGTGGTCGGGCCCGCGATCGTCGAGGTAGGCGTCGTAGGTCTTGCGGTCGTGGAGCAGGGCCTCCTGGAAGCGGCCGAGGGCGCGCAGGTCCGAACCCATCCCGCGCCGGGTCAACAGGGTGAACGGATGTGCCTCGCCCAGCACCTCCAACTGCAGGGCGAGGGTCCTGCTGTTGAGCCGATCCGCCGCGCGGTGATCGCCACGCGACCGGTGGACGTTGGCCAACTGGGTGGCCAGCCGGAGCCGGAGCTGGTCGCTTTCGCCGAAGGAGTCGGTCCAGGTCTCCAACAACGGCGCGCCCAGGCGCAACGCGGCCCCGAACTCGCTGCGCCTGTAGTGGTAGCGCACCTGGTTGACCAACCACCGGCGCACGTCGTCGTGGGCGCTGTGGTCGGCGCCGGAGGGGACGATGTGCCAGCGCAGGTGTTCGTACCGGTGATCGTGCCGGGTGTCGTCGGCCTCCTCGTCGTGCGGAGCGTAGGCCGCCAACAGCAGACGGGCCGCCTCCCGGAACCGGTCGCGTTCGCCCTCGGGGACGCGGTCGCGGACCACCTCCTGCACGGCCGGGTGCACCGAGAACGTCTTCAGGTGCCGGTCGTGGTGGAGCAGCAGCACCCGGGTGAGCTGGTAGTGGATGTGGTTGAAGTTGATCAGTCCGCTGCGGTATCGGGGGTCGGCCTCGCCGTACTCGGCGGCGGCGTGCGGCGAACGCAGCAGGTCCTCGGGGATGCCGTCCGGGGACAGGTGCGAGACCAGTCGGATCAGGCACAGACTCGCCGGGTGGTAGCCCTCGATCTCGTCCAGGGCCAGCGAACCGCTCAACCGTTCCTCGAACGAGCCCTCGCCCCGGGTGACGGACGGTTCGCGCTCGTCGAGCAACCGCACGTACTCGGTCACCGCCCGGACCCCGTCGTCGCGCCGTTGGGCGGAGTTCAGCCACTCCAGGGCGCGGTGCAGCAGGGCGGGCAGGTGACCCAGGCGTCGGGAGAGGCCGAGCGCGGTGGAGGTGTCCACCTCCGGGTACCGGTCGTCGAAGAGCTCCACGACCTCCTTCTCGGTGAAGGGTCCCACTTGCAGGCAGCGCCGGTGCCCGTAGGTCTCCCAGTCCCGGTGGTAGGAGGTGACGATGACGTGCCCGTGGTCGTGCGGGATGAGCGCGTCCAGGTCGCCGGGCGGCCCGGCGTTGTCGTAGACCAGCAGCCAACGGTGCACCGGTCGGCCCCGGCGCAGTGCGTCCAGCACGTGCTCCGGGCCCTCGATCCGCCGGTCGGGGTCGCCCGGGTCGTCGGGGGCGCGCCGGTTCAGTTCGGGCGCCAGGTCGGTCAGGGAGGCCTCGACCTTCTCCGACCGGTCGGCGGAGATCCACCGGATGAGGTCGTAGTCGCTGCGGAAGCGTCGGACGAACTCGCGCACGATCTCCGACTTGCCACTGCCCTGCATGCCCACCAGCACCACCGGTGGTTTGTCCTCCATCCCCTGGCCGAGCAGGTCGCGGATCCGCTCCAGGTGCCCCTCGCGGCCGCTGAAGTTCGGGTTGCCACTGGGCGCGTTGTTGATCCGCTCGGGGTTGGGCTCGCCGGGGTAGCGCGGTCCGTGTTCGGGCCCCAGTGAACGGCGGCTGTCGAAGGCCGGATCGAACCGGGCCAGGAGTGCGCGGCGGGAGTCCCGTTCCTCGCGGATGCGCAGGTTGAGCCACTCCGCCTCGGGGAAGTCGTCGGGCGGGGCGCCCTCCCCGATGGTCACCCCGAGCACCCGGTGCGCGCCGTTGGCGCCGTGGTCCTGTTCTCGTTCCAGGAGCCGTGCCAGGACGTCCATGGCGGGGGATCCGCGCAGGTGGGCGGAGACCAGAACCGTGACGACGCTGTTGGCCGGCGCGTGCGGTGGCGCGTCCGGGTCGCTCCTGGGCCGGACCACCCGGATGCCGACCCACTCCAGTTGGGCGCCGACCCAGTCGACCCACACCCGGTCACGGGGGTCGGCCACCAGGACCACCGACGTGACCGTCCCGTGCCGGATCTGCTCGAAGACCAGCTGGACCTGTTCGGTCTGCTCCTGGGTCAGGTGGCGTCCTCGGGGGACGTCGCCGTCGGTGAGCAGGGAGGTCAGGCGCTCGTAGGAGTGGAACAGGGAGTTGGGCGTCCTGGTCCGTTCCAGGAAGGCAGCCAGGGTGCGACGTTCGGCGATGGCCGCCTTGTAGGGGATCTCGGCCCGCCCCCAGTACCGCCACGGGTCGTCCTCGGGTACCTCGACGTAGGGGGCGAACCGGGCGTAGGTGGAGTCCAGGTGGGCGGCCAACTCGGGCAGGTCCTGGTCGACCCTGGTCAGCACCGGGTGGACGGGAACGTGGGGTGCCTCGGCCCGTAGGTCGGCGGTGATCCCCACGGCCTTGGTGACGGCGTTCTGGTTCAGGGGAAGGCACAGCACGACCTGGTCGGCCAGGAGTGTGGCGCACTGGCGTCCGAAGAGGCCGTTGCCGGGGGCGGTGTCCACCAGCACGTAGTCGAAACCGCTGTGCAGCAGGCGGGTGCGCAGCGCGCGCAGGAAGTGTCGGGCCGACGGGCTGGTCGCGAAGCGCGCGTTGTGGATGTTCTGTAGCAGGATCCGTTGTTCGGGGTCGCGTCCGCCGGGACCCAGGTAACCGATCTCCCCCTCGGGGACCCCGGGGATCACCGTCCATCGGCTCAGGCGGTCGATGCGGTGGTGCAGCTCGGTGCCCTGGCGGCACACCTGGGCCGGGTCGGCGCCCGGAACCTGGGTCTGGGCCATGATCTCGGTGACCATGTCGACGATCCCGTGTTGGGGCTCGCCGCGCAGGGTGAACAGCGGCGCGAAGTACTCCCGCAGCTCCGGATCGCGCAGGTGAAAGTCCACGAGCAGGACGCTGCGTCCGGTACTGGCGATGTTCCAGGCGATATTGGCCAGGGACGTGGTGCAGCTGCTTCCGGACAGGGGGGAGTGGAACACGAGGATCCGACCACTGGAGTTCGTCTCCCCGTTTTCTTTACTGGTCAACGCGGCTCCGGGATTTCCCATATCCGTTTCTCGTCGGGCGGGCCAAGGGTGTTCGGTCACTTTCTCCTGGGTATTTCGGGCGGGGTAGGGGTGTTCCCATTTTCGCGACCGGAGAATCCAGTGTGTATCGGAACGAGATCTCGAAGAAGGGGAGGAAGAAAAGGATGGGAATCATGTGGCGTGTGGGATGTTTGTTGTCCCTATTTGTCCGGAGAAGAAAGGGAGAAGAAAAAAGTGGGCCCCCGGCGTCGTGCCAAGGGCCCACCCGTGTCCACTCACTCCCGGTCACTCCCGGAACGGGACGCGGTGCTCCGAGGCCCGATCCTCGGCGAAATCCACCAGCCGTTCCTGCCGGCGCGCCACCGCCGGCCGCTCCGGGTGCGCCACGTGGCGCAGTTCCCTGCCGCGCCCGCGTCGGTCGGCCAGGGCCATCGCGGCGGAACGGCGCATCCCCAGCTCCTCGCCCTCCTCGGCCAGGGCCCGACGGACCCGGGATCGGTAGGTGTGCCGCACGACGAAGTAGACGGTCACCGCCATCAGGAACACCAACAGGGACTTGAGCACGGTTCCGGTGACTCCTCCCAGGATCGGGGAGTCGAAGAGCCAGTGCACGCCCATCGCGGCCAAGAGCAGTAGGGCCGCCCGCGACCCGTGTCGTCGACCGGGTCGCCACGACGCCGCGACCATCAGGCCGACCGCGGTGCCCGCCACCGCCGACATGGCCCAGTGCGAACCCAGACCGGTGATCCCCACCCGCAGCAGGAGGGTCTGGAGCACCGCGGCGGGTCCGTCGATGCCGCCCGTCATGGGGATCACGTTCATCGTGTAGGTGAAGTCCTCCACCAGTTGGAAGCCCAGACCCACCAAGGCGCCGATCACGAAACCGTCCACGGGCCCGCGCAACACACGCGGCGCCATGACGGCGATGAGGACGACCCCGGCGACCTTGATCAGTTCCTCGTTGACGGGAGCGCTCAACGCCGCGCCCCAGGCCTCACCGAACGACAGTCCGCCGAGGGTGTTCCAGATCGTCATCAGGTTGCTGTTGGCGATCAGCGCGAGTCCCACGGCGGCGGTCATGCCCCAGAGCAGGGCCAAGAGCGAGAAGGTCATCGACGGTGGTCGTACCGGGCGGATACGGCGCAGCAACCAGAAACCGATGACGCCGACCACGGTGAGTACCAGCGCCGACAGCACCGCCTCACCGAAGAACACCAGTACGGCCCCGAGGAGGCCGTTGACCATGATCGCGAACCCGGCCAGGCACAACAGTCCGAACACGACCGCGGTGACCAGGCGTGGGAGACTCCGGCGCCGAGACGAATCCTCATGTGGGGCGGGCAGCCGTTCGACGCCCTCTCGACCTTGACCCGAATCGCGGGGAGGGGGCACGTGCGCGTCCTTCCTTGACGGGATACCGGGTTCGGGACGTGCGTGGCTCATGCCCCTCCTCCCGTTCGGTCGAACCTGATGGACTGGAGGAGCTTCTCCGCGTCGGCCAGATCGCCTCCGCTGCCCTCGCCGACGGCCACGGACTCCACGGCGAAACCTCCGTTCGGGGAGGGGAAGAGGGTCGCGGTGCCGACGTCCTCGTTGCTGTGCAGGGTCCCGGTCAGGCCCTCGGCACCAGACTCGGCGGTCACCGGACGGGGATCGGTGAGGCTCGCGGAGGGGTCGCCCACCCGAACGACCTCGCGCATGCCCTCCCACAGCGCGGTCTCCGACGACCTCTCGGGCGGGGTGACCACGGTGACCCGTAGCCGTACCGGTCCATTGCCGAACTGGTACTGCTGCCCGGCGCTACTGGAACCCGGGTGCAGCTCCCACCCGTCGGCGAAGGTCAGTTTCGCCTGGTACCCGGAACCGGTGGCGATCACCATGCTGTGCCCGGACTTCACGGGCGTGGTGGCGGGCAGGGCGGTGTTCACCGCGGCCCACCCGCCGACCAGGATCGCGATCGCGGCGACGGCGATCCCCAGGGGGAACCATCCGCCGCGCGGTCCGCGCGGCCTCGCGTGTCGAAGCGTCGTGCTCTCCTCCACCATCGTGCCCCCTCGCTGTGCGATGTGTATTCACCAGCGAAGCATCGAGCCGGGCCCCAACAGTGGAAGAAATCGGTGCTTGGCGTACGTTTGCGACGATTTCACCGAACCTCGGGCCGGGGAAGACCCGCACGTCGAGGCCGAGATGAGTGACCCGAGTGAGAATTGGTGGCGGCGGCCCCGGGAACGCGCCGCACGCCCCCTTGGCATGTCGACGCGAACATGATGGGATGCCAACGCCCGAAAGCACCCCCGAAACCGAAGGCCAACGCGAGCCGATGTCGAAGAAGACCGACGCCCTCACCAGGGACCGTTCCTCCCTTGGTCACCGAATCCGTTACGCACTGCGCAACCCCGCCAAGGTGGGGCCGTACGTGCGTCGTTCCATGCGCGACCTGCGCCTGCGCCTGACCCACCGCGACCACGTCTCCTATTACCGCGCCGTCATGGCCTCCGACGCCGCCCGCGACCCCAAGGCCGCGGTGGGCAGTCGTAACGAGGAGCGGTGGCTGGCGCTGGGGCGGATGCAGTTCGAGTACCTGCTCGGACACGGATTGGAGCCCGGCCACCGCATGCTCGACATCGGTTGTGGGAACCTGCGCGCCGGCTGGCGGTTCATCGGCCACCTGGACCCGGGCGGTTACTACGGCATCGACATCTCCCCGGACATCCTCATGTCCGCGAAGAAGGTCCTGGCCGAGCGCGGCCTGCAGCACAAGCTCCCGCACCTGACCATCACCCAGGACCTGACCTTCGACTTCCTGCCAGACAAGCACTTCGACGTCGTCCACGCGCACAGCGTCTTCTCGCACTCGCCGCCGGAGGTCATCGACGAGGCCCTGGCCCATGTGGAACGGATCCTCGCGCCGGGCGGCTTCTTCGACTTCACCTTCGACCGCACCGAGGGCACCGAGCACCACGTGCTGCGCGAGGACTTCTACTACCGCACCGAGACCCTCGTCGCGTTGGCCGAGAAGCACGGGCTCCGCGCGCGTTTCATGGACGACTGGGAGAGGCTCCCGCACGGGCAGTCCAAGATCCGGGTGACCCGCCCCGACCTCCAGGAGTGAGCGGGCGGGAGTGAGCGGGGAGGGACACGGTCTTCGATGGCACTCGGTTCCATCATGATCACCACGGGTGAGAATCGGGTGCCCATTGTCGCGGTTCGGTCCCGAACCGGTCTTTAAACGACCTTGAGGTGTCCTGGTCGTCATCCGAAACCGGATTTCGCGAGTCAAAGGGATGAATCCCCCATATCCCCCGGTTCGACACTCTCAGTGACGAGCCACTCGCGAAAGGCCGTCCATGCTCGTGACAGCCCGCCTGAAGCGCGCTGCCGAACTCCTGATCCCCCACTCCGTCAGGGCCCGTCGAGAGGAGGAACGCCTCAGAGAACGGGCACGGGCCAAGGAGGAACGCCGTCTGGAGCGCGTCACCCGACGCCGCGCCGCCCTCCTGGACTCCGACCCGAACCTGCGCTCCTACACCGTCGAGGGCACCGAGCGCATCGGTCGCGTCGTGCGGGACTACACCGCCGCCGGAGCCGCCGACCGCAACCTGGACCTGGTCCTGCGCGCCCTGGAACACGCCGGGATCGACCACTTCGTCGTGCCCGGCCGTTCCCCACGACGCCACGTCCTGGGCGTACACCGCTCCCGGCGCAAGGACCTGCTGGAGGCCATGCGCGAACTCCACGACGACGGTCCTCTGTACGCCGTCGCGCCCGGCCCCGACGGTAAGGTCGCCAGAACCTCCGCCTACGTCGACGGCGCCCTGGACGCCGAGGTCAAGAGCGGCCTGGTGATCCGCTTCGCCGAACTCCTGCTGTCCGAACACGAGGATGAGTTCGGCGGGTTCGACCACGGCTGCGACGTCGAGTTCTGGCGCGACGCCACCAAGGTCCTGGCCGGGGAACGGGCCGAAGACGCCCTCGACCGGCTCCGCGTCAAGATCCCCGTGGGCGCGATGGACGGAGCGCTACTGGGCCCGCGCCCCAACCGGATCGCCGACGTATTGACCACCGACGCGCGAAGATCCGCCACGCTCACCGTCCGAGGGCGCGAACTGCCCACCTTGGAACCGTTCTCGCACCGACACCCCGAGGACGTCGGATTCCCGGTCGACGTCGTCTACACCTGGGTCGACGGCGCCGACCCCGTGCACGCCGCCAAGCGCGCCCGCCACAGCGGCGAGGTGGTCGACCTGGCCTCCCACGCCGCCAACTCCTCGCGCTACACCGACCACGAGGAACTGCGCTACTCGCTGCGCTCACTGCGCATGTACGCACCGTTCGTTCGCCACGTCTACCTGGTCACCGACGCGCAGGTGCCCTCCTGGCTCGACACCGACGCCCCGGGCCTCACCGTGGTCGACCACCGCGACATCTTCACCGTCCCCGACGCGCTGCCGGTGTTCAGCTCACGGGCCATCGAGACCCAACTGCACCACATCGAGGGCCTGTCGGAGCACTACCTCTACCTCAACGACGACGTCTTCTTCGCCAAGCAGGTCGGAGCCGAGTACTTCTTCCACTCCAACGGGATCGTCCGGCTGCCCTTCTCCGGACACCAGATCGGCGTGGGCGCCCCCATCCCCGAGGAGGTCGCCCCCAACTGGGCGGGCAAGAACGCCCGGGCACTGCTCATGGAGGACTTCGGCGCGACCATCGCCCAGAAGGTGCGCCACGCCCCCTTGCCACAGTCGCGTCGGATCCACCGGGAACTGGAGGAGCGTTACCGGGAGGACATCGAGCGCACGGCTCGCTCGCGCTTCCGGCACCCGAGCGACATCGCCCCGGCCACCACCCTGCACCAGTACTACGCCCTCTTCAGCGGGCAGGGGGTGCGCGGCAAGTACCGCACCCGCTACATCGACATCGGTACCGCGCAGGCGCGGGAGAACCTGGCGGAGCTGGGCCTGGACGCACCGTTCGACTTCCTGTGCCTGAACGACTTCGACACCCCGCCCGAACGCCAGGAGGAGGTGGCCGGGATGCTCCGCGACTACCTGGAGCGTCGCTTCCCGTTCCCGTCGCCGTTCGAGCGCGCCGACGTCCTCGTCGGTGAGGACGCCCCGTCGCGCACCGAGGCCGCGGCCTGATCGTTCCCGGGGCGCGGACGAGGGCCGCGCCCCGGGAATCGGGTTCGTTCCGTCCGTCACAGGGACGTGGACATCGGGCCGCCGTTCCACTCGACCGCGTCCTTCAGCGCCCGTCGCAGATCCATCGCCTCACCGGTCAGGTCGGCCTGGGCGCGGTGCAGGTTCATCACGATGCGTTCGGCGTCGGCCCAGTCGGCGAACCCGCCCAGGTCGGCGGCGCGGGCGGCCTCCAACGGGGTGCGCCCCTCACGCACCGCGTCCTCGGCGGTGGCCAGCACGAACCGGTAGTAGCGCTCGTGCGCGGCCAAGACCTCGTCCAGGTCGCCGGCCTGGAACACCGGGCCGTGCCCGGGTACGACGTGTTCGGGGGAGAAGGAGCGCACCCACTCCAATGAGCGCAGCGCCCCGTCGAACGAACCCATGAACACCAGCGGGGTCAACCCGTGGAAGACGAGGTCCCCGGTGAACAGCACCCGCTCCCGTGGTAGCCAGGCCACCACGTCGCCGGGGGTGTGCGCGGTGTATCCGGGGTGGCGCAGGTCGACCCGGCGCCCGCCCGGGTGCAGGGTGAGTTCCCGGTCCAGGGTCACCGAGGGAACCCTGCGGGTGACGTCGCCCCAGTCGGGGACGGGGTTCCACACGGGCGGGAGGCTCTCGAACAGCGGGTCGTTCTCCAGGGCCTCGCGCATGGCGGCCTGCCCGATCAACACGGTCGAGTCGGGCAGCAGGCTGTTGCCGTAGGTGTGGTCGCCGTGCTGGTGGGTGTTGAGCGCCCAGCGCACGGGAGCGTCGTCGGTGGCGGTCGCGAGGGCGTCCAGGAAGCGGCGGGTGCGTGTGGCGGTGGCGCAGGTGTCGATCACCAACGTGCCCTCGGTCCCGGTGACGGCGCCGGCGTTGTTCACCCACCACGTGCCGTCGGGCTGCACCCAGGCGTACACCCCGTCGACGACCTCGTGCAGTGCCCCACTCTCCGGTCCGGTACCCGTCGCCTCGCCCACGTGCGTCCCTTCGTTGATACCCGATCGTCGACCCGACAGCGTAACGCGCGGTCACGTTCCGTAGGCGGGCATCGCTTCAAGAACCTCGAACACACCGCCGTGGACCGCGCGAAGGATCTGGGCCGCCGACACCGGCCACGCCTGGACGGTCGACCACACCGGGGAACACCGGCGGGGGGGGGGGGCCCCCCGCCCCCCCCCCCCCCGGGCCCCCCCCGGGGGGCCCCCCCCCCCCCCCCCCCCCCACCGGGGGGGGGCCCCCCCCCGGGGGCCCGGGGGGGGGGGGGGGCCCGGCCCCCCCCCCCCCCCCCCCGGCTGCTCGCCCTGTGGCGACGCACCGACACCGACGCCCTCAAGGTGGACGGGAACACGGAGGCCCTTCCACTACCGATCCAGGCCGCCGAGACCGAGTGAGCCTCAGCGACGCCGGTCTAGGAAACTCGCGACGGCGTCGCTGAAGAAGGCCGGATCGTCCAACCAGGGGAAGTGCCCACCACCGGGCTGCGTCACCGTGCGGGCGTCGTCGAACAACCGTGCCGCATCCACGGCGACGTGCGGCCGAGGCGCACCATCCAGCTCTCCGGCCAGGAGCAGGACCGGAACACCCCAGGACGCCACGACCGCGCGGCCCGCCTCCGGGTCGAAGGCGTCCGGTGGCGAGAACAGCCCGGCCGCGTGTTCGTTCGACTGCTCGACCCCGGTGGCCGCGTGTGCCCGGGCCCGTTCGTCCCAGCGCCCGTAGAAGAACGGCATGACCGCGTCCCAGTCCTCGCCGGAGGTGGAACCGTTCGCCAGGTTCGTGTAGCCCCGCAACGCCGCCTCGAACCAGGGTTCACCGGAACGAAGGGCGGCGGCCTCCTGGAGGTGCCCGTCGGTGAACTCGATCCCCAGGGAGCGCAGCCGAGCGGTCACCAGCACCAGGGAACGCACCCGGTCGGGGTGGGCGAGCGCGTACAGCAGCCCCAGATCCCCGGCCGCGGAGTGGGCGAGCACGTCCATCCGTTCCAGGCCCAGATGGACACGGAGCGCCTCCACGTCGGCGACCTGCCGATCACAGCGGTACCCGGAATCGTCCTCGGGGGCCTGTGAGTCACCGGTTCCGCGCAGGTCGAGCAGGACGAGCCGGCGATGGGCGGATAGTCCGCCCAGGTCACCGAGGTAGGCGGAGGCGCGCATGGGGCCGCCGGGCAGGCACAACAGCGGTTCGCCGTGTCCGTCGGATCGGTAGGACAGGCGGGCGCCGTCGGGAGCTTCGAAGGTGGGCATGATCGTCATCCTCGCGGCACGGACCCCCATGGGCAAGGGGTTTGTACCACCCGGACCAGGGGGCTGCTACGGTCCGCGGCATGCGAGACGAGCCCGCCGACCTCGACGAACATCGCCTCCTGCCCGCCCTGAACGCCTGGGGCGTGTCCGCCGTGGCGCTGACCCACGTGCCCCTGGGCTTCGGTGACCACCACTGGAGCGCCACCGACACCGCGGGGCGACGCTGGTTCCTCACCCTGGCCGACCTGGAGCACAAGACCTTCCTCGGTGAGGACCCGCACATGGTGCTCGACCGTTTGGAAGGGGCCATGGACACCGCGGCCCGACTGCACGACGACGCCGGGCTCGGTTTCGTGGTGGCACCACTGCGTTCGCTGTCCGGCGCCACCGTCCACACCGTCGGCGCGCGCTACGCCCTGAGCGTCTTCCCGCACGTGGAGGGCGCCTCCGGGGAATTCGGCCAGGTCCTGGAACCGGCCCGCCGCGACCGGGTCCTGGACACGCTCGCGGCGCTGCACCGGTGTCCGCCCCCGGGCACCGCGCGCACGCTCCCGGTCGCCCTGGAGGGCGCCGAACACCTGGCCGCCCTGGCCGAGGACCCTCGCGGGCTCGGCGACCACGGGCCCCTGTCGGGCGCCGTCGCCGACCTCCTCGACGAGTACGGCGCGGTCCTGCGCGCCCACCTGAGCGGGTTCGGGCACCGGGCCGCCTCGGTCGACCCGGCCCGGGCCGTCATCACCCACGGCGAACCACATCCGGGCAACCTGCTGTGGCGCGACGACCGGCCGCTGCTGGTCGACTGGGACACCGTCGGCGTCGCCGTGCCCGAGCGCGACCTATGGCCGGTCACCGACGACCCCGAGGCCCTGGCCCGCTACGCCGACGCCTCCGGGCACGTTCCCGACCCCGACCTGCTCGACCTGTACCGGTTGCGTTGGGACCTGCGGGACGTGGTGGAGTTCGTGGACCTGTTCGGCGCCGAGCACCGGAGCACCCCCGACACCGAACAGGCACTCGCGGAACTGGCAGGCGTACTCGCCCGCCTGGCCGCCTGAGAACCCTCAGCGTCCCTGCCCCGCGGGCACGAACACCCGCAGCGCCGCCGGACGCTTGCGGAACGACATCGTCGGCGAGCCCTCCATGACCTCGCCGTCCACCGCGATCAACCTCGGCCGGGAGGGGATGGCCAGGGTCAACGACTCGACCAGGCGTTCGCTGTAGCCCCGCCCCGACAACGGCCGCCCCAACAGGACGTCCATCAGGGCGCGCAACCGGGGGAACGGGTACCGGGCGCACAACACCCGCACGTCCAAACGTCCATCGTCCAGATGCTCGCGCAGCCCCGGCACCCGCGCGTGCGTCCGGTACCGGCAGTTGCCCACGAACGCCCACCACACCTTGGCCGGACGTCCGTCCACCAGGGCCGGGGTGGGCCGCACCTCCCGCAGGTCCCGCCACAGCGCCAACGCGAACGCCGGCCACTTGCCGATCCGCTGCTCCCACCGGTCCCGATGCTCCACCATGTGCGGATAGGACCCGAACGAGGAGGTGTTGAGGAAGACGTGCCCGTCGACCTCGCCCACGTCCACCCGCGCCAGACGGCGGTCGGCGAAGGCGCGCAACGAGATGTCCACCGAGGTCAGCCCCAGGGTGCGGGCGAAGTTGTTCAGGGTGCCGTCCGGTAGTACCAACAGGGGACGGTCGTGCGCCAGTGCGGCGGTCGCACCGGCGTTCACCGTGCCGTCGCCGCCCGCCACCGCCAGCACCTCGCAGTCGCGTGCGGCCTTGTCCATCACCTCCAGGATGTCGTCGTCGGCCGACATCGGCATGATCCGTGCTCGGGGCAGTTGCCGGGCCACCCGGGTGGTGGTGTCGGTCATGGAGAGACTGGGCAGGGCGCCTTCGGCCGAACGCGGATTGAGCACCAGCGTCACCCCGGCCCCTTCCGGGTCCACGTCGGCCTCGCCGGCGGGGACGGTGCTCGCGCCGTGCACGAGTTCGGGCCTGGGCGGGATGAGCGCCCGCGCGGCCAGGGCGGAGACGAACCCGACCGCCATCCCGCCGAGCACGTCGCCCGGGTAGTGCACGCCGCTGTGCACCCGTGAGAACCCCACCGCGCCGGCCAGCGCGATCACCAGCGCCGACAGGGGCCTGGGCGCGTCCGCGGCCACCCCACCGGCGAACCCGAACGCGGCGGCGGTGTGCCCGGAGGGGAAGGAGGAACTCAAGTAGGCCCGGTAGGGGAACCTCGCGGCGGGGATCGCCGAACTGTCCGGTCGGGGCCGCCGCGCCAGGTACTTGATCCCGGAGGCGGCGGCGTTGGCCAGGCCGGCCGCGGCGATGGCCCGCAGCGCGGTGCGCCGCAACCTGGGACCGCCGGTGACCGCGAGGGTGGCCGAGACCATCATCCAGGGGGCCATGTGGTCGGTGGCCTGAACGAACCGCGGCGTGTAGCCGTCCAGCCGTGGGGTGCCCACCCGGGTCACCCTGTCGTAGACGCTCTTGTCGATGCGTTGTAGGTGACGCAGGATTCGCATGCGCCCAGCCTGGTGGGAAACGGATGAGTTGTCCATAAACCGCACGACGGACTCGGGACCGGTGACCGGAATCGGCCCTGTGGATCACGTTTCGGAGGGGTCCTGGGCGAGTAGGGTTCTGGGCGCGTTCCCCCAAGGAAAGGCGCCCATGACCACCAACGAGAGCCCCGAACAGACCCACGTCGTGGTCCTGCACTCCTCCGGTCCCCTCGACACCGACCTCGCACGGGCCTACCCCGAGCACCGGGTCACCGTCCTCACCGACGGCCTCCCGGTGGTGGTCGGGGAGGACGTCACCCCACCCGACACGGTGTCCATGCCGCGCGGCGAGTGGCACGACCAGCTCGCCCGATGGGCGCGGGGCGGACCGGTCGAGGTGGTGACCTTCGACGAGACCTGCGCGGCGGCCTGCGACGAGTTGCGTTCCGCCCTCGGACTCGGCCCGCGGCCCTCCGAGAAGGTCTGACGCCGAACCCCGAGTTCGCGCCGCCCACCGGGGCCGCGACCGTGCCCGACCCGGACACCTTCGCCGGGCCCGGACGGGGCGTACCGGGAGAACACGCCGACTTCCTTCGCCCACCCGGACCCGACGCCCGGTGGGTGTTCGAGGCGCTGGGCGTGGACTCCCGTGGCCGTGTCCTCTCCCACCTCACCGCCGTCCACGCCCTCGTCCCCTGACCCACGCCTTGCCACGGGACCCATCCGCCCGGCCCTTGGCACCGAATACCTCGTGATGGTCGCACCACCCCACACGAGAGGGCGCATGAGCACACACCACAGACGGCGGGTCGCGGTGATCGGCGGCGGGATCTCCGGGCTCACCGCCGCCCACGTCCTGCACCGTCACGACGACGTCACGCTGTTCGAGGCCGACGACCGGCTCGGCGGACACGCCCACACCCACGACGTTCCCGGGCCCGACGGCGAACCACTGGGCGTGGACAGCGGCTTCATCGTCCACAACCGCCGCACCTACCCCCACCTGCTGCGCCTGTTCGACGAACTCGACGTCCCCACCCGCCCCACCGAGATGAGCCTGTCGGTGAGCTGCGCCGGTTGCGGACTGGAGTACGCGGGAGCCCGAGGACTCCGGGCCATGTGGCCCGACCGTTCCAGGGCGAGCGTCGACTACCTGCGCATGCTCGCCGACGTCCCCCGCTTCCACCGGGCCGCGAACCGCCTGCTCCGAACCGCCCGACGCCTGGACGAAGAGCGGGGCGCGGTCGGTCCCAGCCTCGGCGCCTTCGTCGAACGCCACCGCTTCACCCCCTACTTCACCGCCCACTTCCTGCTCCCGTTGGTCTCGGCGGTCTGGTCCTGCCCGGCGGGCACCGCCCTGGAGTACCCGGCCCGCCACCTGTTCACCTTCCTGGAACACCACGGCATGCTCGGGATCTGGGGGTCACCCCGCTGGCGCACGGTCGAGGGCGGCTCGCACACCTACGTCGAACGGGTGGCCAAGAACCTGCGCTCGGTCCGCACCGGCACCCCGGTGCGCGGGCTGGCCAGGAGCGAGGGCGGCGTACGGGTGAGCACCGACTCCGGAACGGCCGATTTCGACGCCGCCGTGGTCGCCACCCACGCGGACCAGGCCCTGGACCTGCTGGAGGAGCCCACGGACACCGAACGCGAGGTACTGGGCGCCTTCACCTACACGCGCAACCGCACCCTGCTGCACACCGACACCTCCGTACTACCCGACGATCGCGCCACCTGGGCGTCTTGGAACCACCGGTTGCCCGCCTGCGCCCCCGGCCGCGCCCCCGTGCGGGTCGGATACCACATGAACCGGCTTCAAGGGCTGCCGGAGGGGGACGACTACATCGTGACGCTCAACGACGACGCGGACGTGGACCCCGCGAAGGTGGTGGCCGCGATGGACTACGCCCACCCGGTCTTCACCCCCGAGTCGGTCGCGGCCCAGAGTCGTCTGCGCTCCCTGGACGGCCCCACCCTCGCCTACGCCGGCGCCCACTACGGCTGGGGCTTCCACGAGGACGGATGCCGGGCCGGCGCGGAAGCGGCCGCCGCCCTGGGGAGGACGTGGTGACCGGCGCGCCGGCCCTGTACGAGGCGACCGTCCGCCACGTGCGGTCGGCCCCGGTGCGGTACGCCTTCGCCCACCGCACCCTCTACTGGTTCGTGGACCTGGACCACCCGCCGCGCCCGCCCCGGCTCCTGCGTCCGCTGGCCGGCTTCCACCCCGCCGACCACGGCTCCGGGCGGGCGGCCACGATCCGCGCCGACCTGGACTCCTACCTGCGCGACCGGGGCGTGGAACCGCCCGGCGGGCGCGTGTTCATGCTCGCCCACCCCCGCGTGTTCGGATACGTGTTCAACCCACTGACCGTGTACTGGTGCCATGACCCCCACGGTGTGCCGCGGGTGGTGGTCGCCGAGGTGCACAACACCTACGGCGACCGCCACCGCTACCTCCTGCGCACCGACGAACGCGGCCGGGCCCGAGTGGACAAGGCCCTGTACGTGTCCCCGTTCAACGACGTCGACGGCCACTACCGGCTCTCCCTGACCGAACCCGGCGAGCGGCTGGACCTGACCGTGGCCCTGCACCGCGAAGGACACCCGCCCTTCACCGCCTCGGTACGCGGTCTGCGACGTCCCCTCACCAGGGCCACCCTGCTGTGGCTGAACCTGCGATACCCGCTGGCGCCACTGGTCGACGCGGCACGCATCCGCCTCCACGGCGTCCGGCTCTACCTGCGTGGCCTGCCCATACGGGAGCGGCCCGTCCACCGCTCGGATCACGAACCGCGAGGAGCACGTCAATGACCACCGTCGAAGCCACCTCCCCGAACGCCGAACGCTGGCCCGACGTGGCCCGGGTGCCGCGTAGCGGGCTGCGCACCGCCGTGGCCCGCCTGGTGACGGCCCGGGCGGTCCCACTGGCCGGTATCCGTGTGCACACCGGCACCGGCGTACCACCCCTTGACGGGACCGCCCCCGTGTTGTGGTTGCGCGACCCCGACGCCTTCCACGCCCGCCTGGCCCACGACGGCCTCATCGGGTTCGGTGAGTCGTACATGGCGGGGGAGTGGGACTCACCCGACCTCGTCGCCCTGCTCACCCGCCTGGCCGAGCACTACGAACGACTCGTCCCCCCGGCCCTGCACCCACTGCGACACGTCACGCTGCCGCGCCGCCCCGACTCCGACCGCAACACGAGGGCGGGAGCACGCCGCCACATCAGTCACCACTACGACCTGTCCAACGACCTGTTCGCGCTGTTCCTGGATCGCACCATGACCTACTCGTCGGCGCTGTTCACCGCCGACGACCCGCGCGACGCCCACGGACTGGCCCGAGCCCAGGAACGCAAGATCGACCGGCTCCTGGACTCCACCCGGGTGGAGGAGGGCACCGAACTCCTGGAGATCGGCACCGGTTGGGGCGAACTGGCCGTTCGGGCCGCCCGACGCGGCGCTCGTGTCACCTCCATCACACTGTCCACCGAGCAACGCGACCTGGCCCGCGCCCGCGTTGCCGAAGCCGGTGTGGCCGACCGGGTCGAGGTGCGACTGTGCGACTACCGCGACGCGACCGGTTCCTACGACGCCGTGGTCAGCTGCGAGATGATCGAGGCGGTGGGCGAGAAGTACTGGACCGCCTACGTCACCGCCCTGGACCGCCTCACCCGGCCCGGCGGCAGGGTGGCGCTCCAGTGCATCACCATGGAGCACGCCATGATGCGCGCCTCGCGCGGCTCCTACACCTGGATGCACAAGTACGTGTTCCCCGGCGGACTCATCCCCTCGATCACCGCCCTGCGCAGAGAGTTCTCCGCCCACACCCGACTGCGCGTCACCCACCGGCGCGCCTTCGGTCGGGACTACGCCGACACCCTGGCCGTGTGGCGCCGCACCTTCGTCGACGCGGCCGACCAGGTCGCCGACCTGGGCTTCGATCCGGTCTTCCGCCGGATGTGGACCTTCTACCTGGCCTACTGCGAGGCCGGATTCCGGTCCGGGATCATCGACGTCGAACAGATCACCCTGGAGCGTCCCGCATGACCACCACCACCCGTGCCGCTACCGACGCCACCACCGCCACCGCCCGACCCGGGAGCGGCCCCGGCACGCGAGGGGCGGCCCACCTGCTGGGCCCCCTGATCGCCGCCTTCTTCAACGGGGTACCA
Organism: Nocardiopsis sp. NPDC055551; assembly: GCF_053619415.1. NCBI lineage: Bacteria > Bacillati > Actinomycetota > Actinomycetes > Streptosporangiales > Nocardiopsidaceae > Nocardiopsis > Nocardiopsis sp. NPDC055551. The sequence continues at coordinate 179,719 of NZ_JBSHJJ010000015.1, forward strand.
CCGGTGCGGCTGCGCACCTGGGACGGCAGCGAGTACGGCCCCGCGAACGCGCCGCGCGTGACGGTACGCGACCGCGACGCCCTGCGCCACGTGCTGGCCCGCCCCGGAGAACCGGGCCTGTCCCGCGCCTACGTCACCGGGGGCCTTGAGGTCGAGGGCGACCTCACCGACGCCCTGCGACGAGTGTGGGCCTCGGTGCGCGAACACGGTACCTCGGTGCCGGGGCCGCTCGACTGGGCACGCGTGGCCCACGTCGCCTTGGTCCTGGGGCTGGTGGGACCACCACCCCTCGCGCCATCCGTCGAGGCGCGCATGGGCGGGCGGCTCCACAGCCGCGAACGCGACGCCGCCGCCGTCTCCCACCACTACGACGCCGGCAACGACCTCTACGAACTCCTGCTAGACGAGACCATGGCCTACTCCTGCGCCTACTGGGACCCCGACCGGCCCGAGCAGACCCTGGCCCAGGCCCAACGCGCCAAACTCGACCTGGTCTGCGCCGACCTCGGACTGCGCCCCGGCGACCGACTCCTGGACGTGGGCTGCGGGTGGGGTTCGCTCACCCTGCACGCCGCTCGCGAGTACGGGGCGTGGGTGCACGCGGTGACCCTGTCCGCGCGCCAACACGACCACGTGGTCGAACGTGCCGCCGCCGAAGGACTGGAACACCTGGTGGACGTGCGCCTGCTGCACTACCGCGACATCGCCGACGACACCTTCGACGAACCCGTCGGGCACGGGTTCGACGCCGTGGCCACCGTGGAGATGGGCGAACACGTGGGCCGGGACGCCTACGGGCCCTTCACCCGACGACTCCACGACCTGCTACGCCCGGGCGGCTCCCTCCTGGTCCAGCAGATGTCCCGGCGCGGAGCCTACCCCGGTGGCGGCCCGTTCATCGAGCGCTACATCGCCCCCGACATGCACATGCGCCCGCTCGGTGAGACCGTCGCGCTCATCGAGGACGCCGGGCTGGAGGTGCGAGGCGTACGGGCGCTGCGCGAACACTACGTGCGCACCGCCCGCGCCTGGTCCGAGGAGTTGGAGCGCCGATTCGACGAACTTGTGCGGATCGCCGGCCCACAGACCGCGCGCGTGTGGCGGCTGTACCTGGCCGGAGGGGCGCTCGCCTTCGAGGAGGGACGCATGGGCGTCGACCAGATCCTGGCCCAGCGCCCCGAGGAGACCACGTGAGCGTGGGCGCCGCCCTGGCCCTCAACCTGGGGGTGACCGCCCTTGTCCTGGCCGCCGTCATGTTCACCACCTTCGCGATCGGGGTGCGGCTGGGCCGGCACAGCGTCGTCGACTCCGCCTGGGGCGCGGCCTTCGCGGCCACCGCGCTGACCACCGGCGTGGTGGTCATCGCCACCGGACACGGCGACCCGACCCGCGTCTGGCCGCTGGTCGCGCTGACCACCGTGTGGGGGCTGCGCCTGGCGGTGCACATCGGTCTGCGCGGCCGGGGCAAGGGCGAGGACCCGCGCTACGAGAGGTTCCTGGCCAACGCGCCCGGCGACCCGAACCTCTACGCGCTGCGCGTGGTCTACCTGCTCCAGGGAGCCTTGGTGTGGCTGATCTCCACGCCGATCCAGGTGGGCGCGTTCACCTCCGGAACCTTCGGATGGGTGGCCGCGCTCGGCGCGCTGCTGTGGCTGACCGGGTTCCTGTTCGAGTCCGTGGGCGACGCCCAGCTCGCCCGGTTCAAGGCCGCCCCCGCCAACAAGGGCCGGATCATGGACCGTGGCCTGTGGGCGTGGACCCGCCACCCCAACTACTTCGGCGACGCGTGCGTGTGGTGGGGCCTGTTCCTGGTCGCCGCGGGTTCGTGGTGGGTCCTGTTCACCCTGCCCGCCCCACTGGTGATGACCTACCTGCTCACCCGGGGTTCCGGCCAACGGCTCATGGAGGAGCACATGGCCGGTCGCCCCGGCTGGGCCGAGTACACCGAACGCACCAGCGCCTTCTTCCCCCTGCCGCCCAAGCGCCGCACCCGCCCCTGAAGGGACGGGGCCGGGGCGCGCCGGACCACGAGCGCGCCCCGGACGGTGGCTCGGACCACCGGCTCAGACCGACGGGACCTGACCACCGTCGACCCGGATGACCGAACCGTTCACGTACGCGGCCTGCCTGCTCGCCAGGAAGGCCGCCACCGCGCCGTACTCGGCCGGGTCGCCGTAACGGCCCGCGGGGATCGAGGCGCGGCCCCTCGCCTGGGCCTCCTCCACCGAAAGGCCCTCACGTTCGGCCCGGGCGCGGTCCAACGAGTCCACCCGTGGGGTGGCGATCCGGCCCGGCACGATGACGTTGGCGGTCACCCCGTCCGCAGCGACCTCCGTGGCCACCGTCTTGGACCAGGAGTGCAGTGAGGCCCGCAGCGTGTTGGACACGCCCAGGTTCGGGATGGGGGCGATCGGACCCGAGGAGGTACTCGTGATGATCCGCCCCCAACCGCGTTCGCGCATCCCGCCCACGACCACGTCGGTCAGTTCGATCACCGGCAGCACCATCGCCGCGTACATGTCCTGCCACAGGGCCGGCTCCTGACCCAGGGCCGGCGTGGGCGGCGGCCCACCGGTGTTGTTGACCAGGATGTCCACCGGCCCCAGGTCGGCGGCGACCCGTTCGGCGACCTCCCCGGCGCGCCCGTGCTCGGCCAGGTCCCACTCGATACCGATGGCCCGAGCCCCCGTCGCCCGGCAGGCGTCGACGGTGGCCCCGAGACGTTCGGTGTCACGGCCGGTCACGGCCACGCTCACCCCCTCCGCCGCCAGGGCGAGGGCCATGGCCCTACCCAACCCCGAACTTGCCGCGGTCACCAGTGCGACCCTGCCGGTGATTCCCAGATCCATCTCGTCTCCTCCACAGTGGTCCGGCGATGTTCTGGGAATCCTGGCAGATGCCGGAACCCCCGTGTCAGCTCGGGTTCGGGGTCACGACCGCGCGACCGTTGACCTCGCCCGCCTCCAGCTTCCGGTACGCCTCCAAGGCGTCGTCCATGGCGAACCGCTCCACGTCCGGGCGGATCTGCCCGGCCTTGTACATCTCCACCACCTCCCATAGTTCCGACACCGAACCCCAGTAGGTGTTGGTCATGTGGGTCTCGTAGGGGTTGCTGAAGAACGAGAACTCGTGGGTGCCGCCCGCGATGCCCACGATGGTGCAACGACCGCCCTGTGCCATGGAGGCCGCCGCCGTGGACACCGTCGGGGCCGCCCCCACGAAGTCGAAGGCCGCGTCCACACCGTGCCCGCCGGTGAGCGCGCGGATCTTCTCCACCTGGTCCTCCCCGGCGCCTACGGTGATCGCGCCCTCCGCCTCGGCGCGGGCGCGCGCGTCCTCCTTGACGTCGGTGGCGATGACCGTGGCGCCGGTCAACGCCCGCAGGATCTGCACCCCGATCAGGCCGAGGCCGCCCAGCCCGATGGCCAGCGCGTACCGACCACCGCCGGCCAGGTACGGCAGCGCCTCCTTGATCGCGTGGTAGGGGGTCAGGCCCGCGTCGGCCAACGGGGCCGCGGCAACCGGGTCGGCGTCGCCCAGCGGGACCAGGTGCCGGGCGGGCACCGTCATGTACTCGGCCATGCCGCCGTCCCGGCCCAGTCCCACCGCCAGGTACGGCAGGGACGCGGCGTTCTCGCAGTAGGTCTCCACCCCCTGGGCGCACTGGCGACAGTGCCAACAGCCGATCGGACCGTAGACCAGGTACGCGGCGCCCACCTGGATCCGCTCGCTCACACCCGGGCCGAGCGCCTCGACCCATCCGGCGTTCTCGTGCCCAAGGACGAACGGCGGCTTCTGGGCGCCGGGCTGCCCTTTCTCGAACACCCGGTAGACGCTGATGTCGGAGTGACACGCCCCGGCGCCGGCCACCCGCAGGAGCACCTCTCCCGGGCCCGGCTCCGGTTTGGGCACCTCGGTGAGTGAGGGGAACTGCTTGTAGTCCTCGAACACCACTGCGCGCATGTGCGATCTCCCTCGAACAAGGTTCGGTGCCCTCTGTCGGACACCGGCGAACCGGGCCACGTGAGACGCCCTCTCGCCCACGCGAAAGTAACACCGGTGATCACGGTGCGTCACCCAAGGGGTACGCACGGAATCGTCCGCATTGTTTGACCCGCTCACGTCCACCGAGGCGATGAGTTCGGCCCACCACCCGGGTCCACACGGGTGAGACACGACCTTCGAGGAGGACCACATGTTCGACACCACCCGGGCCTTCGGCTCCTTCGCCGTCCCCGACCCCGACACCGCCCGAGAGTTCTACGGCACCACCCTGGGTCTGGACGTCCGGCCGGTACCGGGGATGGAAGAGCACGGCCTGTTCCAGATCGACCTGGGCAAGAACCACGGCGTGCTCGTCTACGCCAAACCCGACCACGCGCCCGCCGTGTTCACCGTCCTCAACCTGCCGGTCGACGACATCGACGCCGCCGTCGACGAACTCGTCCGCCGCGGGATCACCATGCTGCGCTACGAGGGGTTCCGGCACGACGCCAAGGGGATCGTCCGTGAGGGCGGCGGACCCCTGGTCGCCTGGTTCACCGATCCGGCGGGCAACGTCATCGGCCTCATCCAGGAGTGAGACGCCCGCGATGAGTTCCACCGTCTCCGCCGAGTCGGTACGGGTTAACGACCAGACCAACGACACCACAGGGAGAAAACAGTGAAGAACACCGTCCTCGACAGCATGCTCCTGGCCAGCACCGACCCCGACCGCCTGCGCGACTGGTACGCCGCCGTGCTCGACCCGGTCCAGAACGACACCATGGACGACTACCGGGTGCTCAAGTTCGGGAACTTCTACATGATGATCGACCGCCGCGACGACATCGGATCCAGGGCCACCGACGCACCTCGGATGATCCTCAACTTCGACGTCGCCGACGCACGAGACGTCGCGACCCGCATGGAGGAGCTGGGCACCCCGTGGGTCGCCCCGCTGGAGGACCGTGACGGGAGCCTGTTCGCCACCGCCCAGGACCCCGACGGCAACTACGTGCAGATCGTCCAGCTCAGCCCCGAACACCTGGCCGCCATGGAGGCCACGCCCCAGGAGGCCTGAGAACGGAGGAGGTCCACGCCACCGGTGGTCGGCGCCCGGCGGAGGGCGCCGGCCACCGGCCCAGGGGCCCACCGGAAGAAATTCCGGCAAAGGAACGACCACGCCCGATCCGTTCTGTCGTAGGTGCGGCGTAGCGTGACGATCGTGGTTGAGCAGACGACGATCGACCAGGACTTCGCGCGACTCATCGGCCCCTACCGCCGAGAGTTGTACGCGCACTGTTACCGCATGCTCGGTTCGGTGCACGACGCCGAGGACCTGGTCCAGGAAACCTGTCTACGCGCGTGGAAGGGGATCGACCGCTTCGAGGGCCGCTCCAGCCTGCGCACCTGGCTGCACCGCATCGCCACCACGGTGTGTCTGACGGCCCTGGACAAACGTGGGCGCAGACCCCTGCCCACCGGCCTGGGCGGGCCGACCGACAGCCCCGAGTCCGAGTTGGCCGACGGCTCGGAGGTCCCTTGGCTGGAGCCGATACCGGACCGCCTCGGGGTGGGCGTCGACGACCCGGGAACCGTGGTGGTCGACCGCGAGAGCGTCCGCCTGGACCTGGTGGCCGCCCTGCAGTACCTGCCGGCCAAACAGCGGGCCGTGCTGATCCTGCGCGAGGTGCTGCGGTTCAGCGCCGCCGAGGTCGCCCAGATCCTTGACACCTCCGTCCCGGCCGTGAACAGTCTGTTGCAGCGGGCCCGCGCCCAGCTGGCCAAGGAACTCCCACAACAGGACCGGATCCCCGCGCCCAGGGCCGAGCAACGTGAGCTGCTGGAGCGGTACGTCACCGCGTTCGAGAGCTACGACATCGGTGCGCTCACCGACCTTTTCACCGCCGAGGCGGCGTTCGAGATGCCACCGTTCGCCACCTGGGTACGCGGACCCGAGAACATCGTGCGGCTCATCCACGCCCAGTGCCCGGCCAAGGCGCCGGGTGACCTCGCCCTGGTGCCCACCGCCGCCAACGGACAGCCCGCCTTCGCCATGTACCTGCGTGGCGAGGACGGCGTCTACCGGGCCTTCGGCATCCACGTGCTCGCCATGACGGGGGAGGGGATCGGACACTGCTCGATCTTCTTCGACACCACCCTGTTCCCCTTCTTCGATCTCCCTTGGACCCTCGACCGCTGACCCGGAGGGAGGAGCCCCAGCACCAGGTTCGAGGGCCATGGGTGGCTGTACGATTACGGGGTCGACTTCGAACCGGTCGTCACCCGGGAGTGAGCCCCCCACGTCGCCCGGCGCGTTCGCACGTTCCTCTCCAAGAACCCGTGAACCGAACCCGGTGGCGGCCCGTCCCAGTAGTTCGGGCACCCCGATGATCCGATCCGGATTCGCCCCGATACCAGGCCTCGGCAGCCCTCGGACCCGGCTAACGTGCTCAGGGGTCGAGCAGCCTCGGCCCTACCACCTCATCACCCACCCGGATGGGAACCGCGTGAACAGCACCCCTGACCATCGAGACCTGCGCCTGATCGTCACCGGCGGCGGCACGGGCGGCCACACCTACCCCGCGCTGACCGCGATCAACGCGCTCCGACAGCGCCTGGAGACGACCGGGCACTCCCTCGATGTGCTGTGGGTGGGCGCGGCGGGCAGCCTGGAGAAGCGGGTGGCGACCGCGAACGGGATCGCTTTCGAGGCGGTGGCCACCGGCAAGATCCGCCGTTCCAAGAACCCCCTCAAGCTCGCCTCCCCCGCCAACATCAAGGACATGACCAACGTGCCCCGGGGAGTCGCCCAGGCCTGCAAGCTCGTATCCGACTTCGAACCCGACGTCGTGCTGGCCACCGGTGGTTATGTCGCCGTGCCCGTCGGCCTGGCCGCCCGCATGTGCCGCAAGCCCCTGGTCGTGCACGAGCAGACCGTGCGCCTGGGACTGGCCAACAAGGTCCTCGCCCGCGCCGGTGCCCAGATCGCCGTGTCCGCCGAGTCCTCCGTCGAGCTGCTGCCCGACTCCTCCCAAGAGGACGCCGTCGTCACCGGTAACCCCGTTCGGCCCGAGGTCTTCACCGGCCGGGCCGAACTCGGCGCCAAGGGCCTGGGCTTCGAGGGCTACGACGCCGAGCTGCCCACCATCTACGTCACCGGTGGCGCGCAGGGTTCCGCGCAGATCAACGACAACGTCCGCGCGATCCTGCCCTGGCTGCTCGCCCGTGCGAACGTGGTTCATCAGTGCGGCGCGGCCAACGTCGCGGGTCTCCGAGAGAGCGCACAGCAGCTCCCGCCCGGCCTGGCCGAGCGCTACCACCTGACCGACTTCGTCGGCCCCGAGCTGCCCGACGTGCTGGCGCTGGCGGACGTGGTGATCTCCCGCAGTGGTGCCGGCACCATCGCCGAACTCACCGCCCTGGGTAAGGCGGCGGTGTTCATCCCCCTGGCTTCGTCGGCCGGTAACGAGCAGGCGCACAACGCCCGCCACCTACAGGAGTCCAACGCGGCGGTGGCGCTGCTCGGCGAGGTCACCCCCGTGAGCCTCCAGAGCGCGGTCGAGCCGTTGCTGACGGACCCGGCCCGGCGTGAGGAGATCGCCACCAACGCCCGCGCCCATGGAAGGCCGGACGCGGCGGAGCGCCTGGTGGACGTGCTGCTGAACGCCGCCGAATAGCGGACCCTGCTGGATCGACGAGCATCAGGCCCCACCCGCTGCAAAGCAGGTGGGGCCTGATCGCTGTGTGCGGCCGACCCTCAGGGTCGCGCTTTGGTGGAGTCGATGAAGGTTCGCCACTCGTGGACGTCGAAGAGGAGAGCTCCGAGATCACGGTGGGTGGTGTCCCGCACGGCTGTGCCTGACGGGCTGTCCGCTACCTCCACACACTGGCCGTTTCCGCTGCTGTAGCTGGACTTACGCCAGTTGGCGCTGGATCTGTTTCGTTCAGTCCACATCGTGTCGTGCCGTCCCGAGGAAGGCCTGCCACTCACTTGCGTTGAAGAAGAGTGTGCTGAGCTGACGGTGCTTCGTGTCGCGTATCTCTGCGCCTGTGGGTCCCTCCGAAACTTCCACGCAGTTGTCAGCGGCTGAGGAGTAGCTGGAGGTGTGGAAGGGGCTTGGGTGGTGGTCGGTGGTTGAGCGCATGGTCAAGTCCTGCAATTCATTATCTATTCTGCTGGAGGAGTTCATTAAGTAACGCGGTTGATTCTCCCTGGGAGAGGGCACTTCCGCATGCTTGGGTGAACATGGTCCTGTGAAGTGCCACCTCCTCCTTGCTTTCAAGATAGCCATTGCGTGTGGCCGTCTCAGTGTGGACGATCGACAGATCGAAATCTCCATCGAAGTCCAGGATCATGAACGAGGATCCCAACGCCCCATGCAGCCCTGACCTTAACGGCATGATCTGGATAGAGACTTGAGGAGAACCTTCTGCCACCTCGACCAGGTGCTGTATCTGGGGCCCGAACACATGCGGTGTTCTGGTCAGGCGTTGCACGGCTGCCTCTTCGATGACGAACGAGAGTGTCGGAGGGGAGCTGCGGTTCAAGATCTCTTGGCGTCGCATGCGGGCTTCGACTTTGCGTTCGATTCCATCAGGGCTGAGGAAGGAATAGGAGCGCATGAGGGCATCGGTGTACTCAGGTGTTTGGAGTAGCCCAGGGATGAACACTGGTTCGTAGCTGCTGATCTGGGCGGCCTCATCCTCAAAGGCCGGAAGCGATCCCTCGAACGCATCTCCGTAGGCGACCCACCATCCCTTCTTCTTCGCGTCGCGCATGAGGGTCTCCAGCGATTCTCGGCGCTTGGCGTCTGTGATGCCGAAAAGATCCAGGAGCGCCCTGAGGTCGGTGAGGTTTCCCCTGGTCCAGCGGCCGTTCTCGTAGTTGTGGACCTTTGTCTTTGCCCAGTCAAGCTCAGCCGCCACTTGGTCGAGTGTCAACCCGGCGGCTTCACGCCCCTGCCGAAGCTCGCGAGCCAACTGCCGCTTGCCGACAGTGGGAAGGGGTGGTGGCTTTGCGGCCAAGGTGCTCCTCCTGGGGCTGGGGGCAATGGGACATGTCGCTGATCCTAGTACGAACTTCCGATTGCAGAATCCGACATTCCACACAAAGTAACTTTGGACTTGAAAGTAGGAAATTCATAGTTAAGGATAAGACTATCCAGTGGCTCGCTGAGTCTTTTGGTGGCGGAGTGCCGTGCCGGAGGATTCGTCGTGATTGAAAAGCGTCACCTGGCTCAGTCGCGGCCGTAGTCACCAGGTGCGGAAGGGGCTCGGCTCGCCAGAGCTGGGAACTCTGCCGGTTGTTGATCAAGGTGACCGCATGAAAACGGGCCCTGGGGGCGATAGCAGCGCCTCCAGGGCCCAGTGACAACACCAGTCCCTCTTGCCTGAGGAGAAGTGCGTCATGCCCATTGTGCCGCGTTCCCGTGCGCCCTTCCACACCCCCACCCCGCCCTTCGCCGGGCGAAGGTGGGCCGGCCGCGTCTACTCCGGTGATTTGGCCCAAGCCGCTTGGGTTCGAGAAGACCTGCGCGCCGACCTGCACCGCCTCGAAGGCCTGTGCCCTGACCAGTCCGAGACCATCGTTCTCTGTGCCAGCGAGATGTTCGCCAACGCTTGCGATCACTCCCGCTCCGGCCAACACGACGGCAGGGTCTTGCGCACCCTGTCCATGCCCACCGCCCACACCCTGTGCGTGTCCACCATCGACGACGGTGCCCGCGAAGAAGCCCCCACCCTCCCGCACATCCCGCACCAGCTCACCGCCACCGAAAGGGAGGAGGCCGAACGCGGCCGTGGGCTGTTGCTCATCGAACACCTGTCCACCCGCTGGGGGAGTCGACCGGTGGTGGACTTCCCGTTTTGTGCCGGGCTGGGCACCCTCGTATGGGCCGAATTCACCCTCACCACCACGGAGGCTGACCGGTGAGCGCCGACCCGATCTCCTCCGAGATGCGCGCGGTGCTGGAGGCACCCCGAGGCCGCCGATTCTCCCGCACCCACTCGGCACCGCCACGTCGCGAACAGCGCCGGGTGGCCCTCATCGATGAATGGAGTGCTTGGGCACCCCAACGTCCACACGAACCCACGCCCGCACCTGGCCGGCTGCCGAAACCCCTGGTCCCGCACCCCCGGCCGGCCCCTGACGACGGCCCGTGGGTGCCTCGCCCTCGACCGGAACGCCCGCCGCTCCCGCGTCGTCCCCGGCGTCCGCACAGCCACCGCAAACCCCGCCGACGCCGCCGCATCGCCTGGCCCCTGTTCGGCTACACCCTGGCCGCCTTAGCCGGTGCCTTCGCCCACCACCTCACCGCCGGATGGCTGTAACGCCACGGCTGTCCCTCAAAACCAGGGCTCCTCCGCTACCGTTGACCATAGTGTGAAGAGCCTCGAAGACTTGATCAGTCCCCTTTGCGAGGAAAGGTCTTGATGTCCAACTTTCAACAAGTTGCAGATTCGAGCATGTTCGCCGAGTAAAGGCGCAGGTCAGCGAGACTGCTCCCCGCGCACGCGGGGATGGAGGGGACCACGGCCGCGACCCAGGAGTTCTTCCGGTGAGCGGGCTACGTCCCTGTGTGTGGGGTGGGGGTCTTCGGGTGCTTGACTGGGTGAGGGGAGGCGGTTCCTTGTTCGGGGCCGACCTCTCCTTCCACTCACCGGGTCGAAGGGAAGACCACCTTGGGTGCTCGTGTCGGGCGCGCCGCGTTGATGTCCGTGGGGCTGGCCGCGTCCCTTGTGGCCTGTGCTTCCGGGAGCCCGGACGGCCTTCCCGGGGAAGGTGGCTTCGACTACCAACTGGGCGGGGCCTACCCACCGCCACCGGGGATCGACATCGTGGTGCGTGACTCCTCCGCCGACCCCGAACCCGACCTGTACTCGGTCTGCTACGTCAACGGATTCCAGACACAGCCGGGTGACCTGGACGCCTGGCGGGAAACCCCCGATCTCCTCCTTCGCGACGAGGACGGGGAACCGGTGGCGGATCCGGGTTGGCCGGATGAGTTCCTCCTGGACACCTCGACCTCGGACCGACGTGAACGCATCGCGGAGGCGCTCACCGCAACCATCGACCGGTGCGCCGAAGCGGGCTTCGACGCCGTCGAGTTCGACAACCTGGACTCCTACCTGCGTTCCGATGAAGCCCTGACCAGCGACGACAATCTCGCCCTCGCAACGGATCTCGTGGCCCTGACCCATGAGCGGGGCATGGGCGCGGCGCAGAAGAACACGGTGGAGGAAGCCGACAGGGGCAAGGAGGAGGTCGGCTTCGACTTCGCCATCACCGAATCCTGCGGAGCGTGGTCGGAATGTGACGGCTACACCCGTGTGTACGGCGAGGAGAACGTGCTCGCCATCGAATACCAGGAGGACCTGGAGGAAGCCGGAACCTCCTTCGCCGAAGTGTGCGACTCCGCTCCGCCCTCGCGGACGATCCTGCGCGACCTCGACCTGGTGTCGGAGACCGAAGCCGGCCACGTGTTCGACGCCTGCTGATCCCTCGGAACGGCACGAGGTTCGGCCGAAGCGACCCGGGTAGTTTCGGGGCTACCGAATGCATACCCGGGGAAGCGAGAACATGGCCCGCAAGATCGCCACCAACACCAAGGTCGACCGGACGAACTCCTGGACTTCGTTCGCCCCCGCCATCACGCGCTGCTCATCACCCGGAAGAACGATGGCTCACCCCAGGCCTCGCCGGTGACCTGTGGGGTCGACGTCGAAGGCCGCATCGTCGTCTCCACTTACCCCGAGCGCGCCAAGGCCCGTAACGCCCGGAAGGACCCTCACGTCAGCCTGGTCGTCCTCTCCGACGACTTCGACGGACCCTGGGTTCAGGTGGACGGCACCGCTGAGGTCCTCGATGGGGAGGACGCCGTCGAACCCCTCGTCGAGTATTTCCGGGTGATCGCGGGCGAGCATCCCGACTGGGACGAGTACCGCCAGGCGATGCGGCAGCAGGGCAAGGCCCTGGTCCGGGTCACCGCCGAACAATGGGGCCCGATCGCCACCGGAGGGTTTCCCGCCGACAAGGCCTGAACAGCCTGCCTCGCGGGGAGGCCGGAACGTACGAACGTGGTGCCGGCGCACCGTTCCGCGCACGGCACACGGGTCCGATCTCGGCCCGGGGCGCCCGGCGTCGGCCCATGCCCACCTGACAGTAAGGAACACCCGATGAGCTTTCCCGGCACCCTCGACCACCTGGTCTACGCCGTCCCGGACCTGGCGGCGGCGGTATCCGCCTTCGCGGAACGCACCGGCGTCGCACCGGCCCGGGGCGGCCGGCACCCGGTCGGTTCGGCCAACGCCCTGGTCGCCCTCACGGTGAACGGTGAGCGCGCGCCCCACTACCTGGAGATCGTCGGCCCCGATCCCGAACGCGCCGGCCCCGGGCCGGTGGAGGTATTCGGTCTGGCCGACCTGGAACGCCCCCACCTGGCGACCTTCGCGGTCCGCGTCGACGATGACCTGACCGCCGCCGTGGAGCGGGCCCGCGCGGTGGGACACGACCCCGGTGACGTCGAACCCTGGTCCCGGGCCACCCCCGAGGGTGATGTCCTTCACTGGCACCTGGCCAAACGGGAACCTGAGGCCTACCCCGCGCCGGTGCCCTTCCTCATCGACTGGGGGAGTACGCCGCAGCCCGGCCTGGGGGATCTACCCGCCCTGGAACTGTTGTCCCTGCGCGCCGAACACCCCGAGCCGGCCCGCCTCGCCCCGGCCCTGTCCGCGTTCGGCGTCGACTTGGACCTCACCAAAGGCTCCAGCCCGTTGCTTGAGGCGGTCCTGCGTGGCCCGAAGGGCGAGTTCGTCCTGCGCTGAGCCGAACCTCTAGGCTGCTCCCTGCGTACGAACGGTGACAAGCAGGGCACAAGTGGACAGGGAGTCGGGCGTGGGCGGGCGGAACGCAGGCGTGCTCGGATGGGCCGGGATGACGACCATGGCCGGGGGCGTGGTCTTGACCGCGGTCCGCCTGGCCGGGATCGATTCCGAGGCGGCGGAGGATTTCGCCATCCCTGTGGTCCTGCTGCTCTTCATGGCGTTCATAGTGCTGGTGGTGCGGATCAACATCCGACGCGACCGAGACTCCGCTCCGGCCGATGACGAAGAGAAGGGGTCCGGCGCCTCCGGTCTCGTGCTCCGGTCCTTGGCCGCCGCCACGGCCGTGGGGTTCGCCTGGTGGGCTTTCCCGACTCGATTCGTGTCATCGTCCGTGTCCGAGAGCGGCCTCTACCTCGCGGAGACGTTCGGGGTGTGGGGCGGTATCGGCGCGGTCGTGCTGGGGATTGTGCTACTGGTCTTCGCTCCCATAACGGCAACCGGTGGTGGTTGGAAGGCCCTGCTCGGTGGCCTGGTCGCCGGTGCGACGGCCCTGCTCATGGTCACTGCCCTGACCCCGGCGCTCACCACCTGGGTGGAAGTCGAACACCGGGTCGCGGCTGCGGGCGAACCCGAACCGTTCCCCACCGACGTCGCCCGGGTGGGGTGGTCCTGGGAGCCCGAACAGCCGATCCAGGATGTGGGACGCGGCCTCCGGGGCCCGGTCGTTCGGTACCGGGACGGTTTCGTCGGCCTGGACGGGGCCACCGGACAAGAGTTGTGGACCTATCGGCGCTCTTACTCCGAGATCCTCGGGTTCGGGTTCGTCCGGGGGGACGAGTCGCACGTCTATTTCATGCACCGGGAGGGCCGCGCGGCACCAGGCACCATCCTCGTGTTGGACACCGCCACCGGCGAGATCGTTCGAGAGAGGACGCTGCCCGAACACGAGGACGAGGACGCCGACTCCTGGCGGCGGCACGTGAACGCCGATCGGATGATGGAGGTCAAGGAAGACGACGGAGGCGGCTCCGTGGTGGGGTACGACCTCGACTCCGCGGAACCCGAGTGGGAGTACCCCCTGACCCGGGAAACCGGTCGCGTTTGCCTGCCCGGGGAAAGCGTGCGGACGCAACTGTACGGCGACCGTCTACTGGTCTCCCGGACCTGCCTGGACGAGGAACATTTCGACGATGGTGATCTGGAGAGTGGAGACACCGGGTTGATGCTGGCCCTCGACCGAGTGGGGCGGCCCGAGGACGCGAAGCGGACCTTGGTCGTCCTGGACACCACGACCGGTGATGAGCTCTGGCGTGCGGAAGTGGAGCCGTCCCGACGTTTGGCGTGGGACGATGCCGGCATCGTTCGGCCCAGGACGTGGAGCGATGGGGATCCCGTGGTCGCGGCCGGGGAAAGTCTGTTCGGCTTGAACACCGGAGAGCCGGTCGATGTCGTCCCCGACCATCCTGAGCAGGAGTACCACCAGTACGAGATGGCCCCCGGCACCCTGGCCGCCGACACCGAGGGTGCCGTGGTCGCCCAGAACGAGCCGGAGGCGCTCGGTCCTCGACGGCTGAAGAAGTCCGATTCCGACGGCGAGGTCGTCTCCAGCGTCGAGGTCGAGTGGGACATCGGCTACTACCTCGATGGCCCCACCGCCGTGCTGGAAGGTGCACTGGTCTCCGCTGTTAACGAGCTGAGGACGGGCGACGTCGAAGAGGCGGGGATCGAAGAGGGCGAGCGCGCCGTGCTGGCCGTCCCGACGGAGGACACCGACACCGAACGCGCGGGCACACCGCGCTGGATCCGGTTCGACGGTGAACGTCTCTTCGACCCCGACAACCGTCACGGAAGGAACAGCCAAAGTCTCGTCGCGGTCCCCGGAGCGGTCGTCTCCTACGTCGCCGCCGGGTACCAGGACGACGGCCTTCCTCCGGTCCATGGTCTGGTGCCCTGAAGTCCGGTCGAGGCGCGTTCCCGGGTTCGTCCAACTCTCGCCGGCCACGGTTTTCCCACCGAGGGCGCCGGGTACCGCAGCACCCACAACCTCCTCCCGCGAACCCGACCGAACAGGGGAACACATGTCGCACACCCGCCGCCACTCTCCTGTGGAACGGGGGCGCCCATGAGCCGCCTGAAGGGAGCCCTGGCACTGGCCGGTGCCCGGTGGGTGTGGAGCCGCTACCGTCGCCGCCACGAACCGCCGCCGTCGCCGATCCGACAGAACGCCGAGCTCCTCGCCTGGGGCGCCACGGGGGCCGCCCTGGGGGTGGGGGTCTCGGCCCTGTCCGAACGTCGCCGCGCCAAAAGCATGCGCGGCAAGGTCGCGCTCGTCACCGGTGGCTCGCGTGGTCTGGGGCTGCAGATGGCCCGTGAGTTCGGTGCCTCCGGTGCCTCGGTGGTGATCTGCGCCCGCGGCCGTGAGGGACTGGACCGTGCCGTCGCCGAACTCACCGGGCGGGGCGTGGAGGCCCACGGTGTGGTCTGCGACATCGGCGACCCGAAGGCGGTCGACGCCCTGTTGGACGCGGCCGTCGAACGCTTCGGCCGGCTGGACGTGGTGGTCAACAGCGCCGGCGTCATGCGGGTGGGCCCGCAGGAGACGATCGCCGACGAGGACTTCGCGCAGGCCATGGACATCATGTTCTGGGGCCCGTTCCACCTGTCCCGCGCCGCCGTCGAACGTATGCGCGGCACCGGCGGCACCGGCGGCACCGTCGTCAACGTCACCTCGATCGGCGCCTACCTGTCGGTGCCGCACATGCTGCCGTACTCGGTGGCCAAACGCGCCTGGGCGGCGCTGTCGGAGGGGTTGGCCGCCGAGACCGGCGGTACCGGCGTGCGGGTGCTGACCGTGGTGCCGGGTCTGATGCGCACCGGTTCGCACAAGGGCGTGCTCTTCTCCGGTGATCCCGAACGCGAGTACGCCTGGTTCGCGTTGGCGGCCGGGCTGCCGTTGCTCAGCGTGAGCGCCGAACGTGCGGCCCGCGGCATCGTGCGGGCCGCCGCGAGCGGGCGCGGGTTCCTCATCATCACACCGGCGACCCGGATCGGTTTGGCGGTGCACGGGGTGGCCCCCGGGCTCACCCAGCGGGCCCTGCGGGTGGTCGGTCGGCTGCTGCCCAGGGCACCGGGGATAGCGATGGAGCGCCATGGTTCGGAGGCCGCCGACTCCCGGATCGGTCGCCTGATCGACACCGTCGGCGTGCTCAACGATCGGGCGGGACACCGATTGAACCAGCCCTCGCGCGGGGAGAGGGGCAGGCCCCGCGACCCCGACCCCGACGCCCGATCCTGACACGGAACTCACCTCGGTCGGGCAGGACCGAGCACGAACCACCGAGACGGCCGGAGGAGAGGAGGAAGTCGGATGAGCGTGAACCTGGCGGAACGGGCCCTACGACAGCCCGACCCGATGCCACCGGACCCGTTCCCACCGGCGCCGATGCCGCCCGAACCGGTCCCGCCGGAACCGAGCCCGGACCCGGTGCCGGAGCCCCAACCGGTCCCGGAACCACCGGGGCCCGAACCCGAACCGGAACCCGCCTGAGGCGGGGTTCCACCGCTCTCATCGTGGGGCGTACCCGACCGGGTGCGCCCCACGGGGACGTCGGGGCCGATGCGAATACCCTCGGTCACCCCCCTTGACGGCCGCGCCACCACTACCTAGCTTCAATGGGAAACCTTCCTTCCGGATCCGCGTCGCCCCCACCGCGTCCGATCCGCTCCCCGCTGGAGGACAACCTTGGCGCGTCACCGTCCCACCCCCAGGCACCCCTACCGCACCCTGTCCCTGGCCGCACTGGGAGCGATTCTGCTCGGTGCCACCCTGCTCGGCAACGGTGCGTTGGAAGAGGCCGAACCCGTCGCCTCCACCACCCCGGCCTCCACCACACCCGAGACCACCGCCATCGACGAGCATGGACGGCTTCAGGTCTGCGGTATCAAGCTCTGTGACGAGAACGGCGAGACCGTCCAGCTCACCGGGATGAGCTCGCACGGTCTGCAGTGGTTCGACCACTGCCTCACCGACGCCTCCCTGGACGCCCTTTCCGACGACTGGAACGCGGACGTCCTGCGCGTGTCCATGTACATCCAGGAGGGCGGTTACGAGACCGACCCGCGCGGTTTCACCGACCGGGTGCACGAACTCATCGAAGAGGGCACCGAGCGCGGCCTGTACGTCATCGTGGACTGGCACATGCTCACCCCCGGCGACCCGAACGTCAACACCGACCTCGCACGCGACTTCTTCGCCGAGATCGCCTCGACCCACGCCGACAAGGACAACCTGCTCTACGAGATCGCCAACGAGCCCAACGGTGTCTCCTGGGACGCGATCAAGGGCTACTCCGAGCAGGTCATCCCGGTGATCCGGGACGCCGATCCCGAGGCGCTCGTGCTCGTCGGAACCCGCGCGTGGTCGTCGCTGGGCGTGTCCGAGGGCTCGGACCACACCGAGATCCTCAATGACCCGGTGGACGCCGACAACATCATGTACGTCTACCACTTCTACGCCGCCTCGCACGGGGGCGGGCACTACGACACCTTCGAGCGGGCCACCCAGGAGCTGCCACTGTTCGTCACCGAGTTCGGCACCCAGGAGCACACCGGTGACGGCGGCGACGACTTCGACTCCGCCCAGCGCTACCTCGACCTCATGGACCGGGAACAGATCAGCTGGGTGAACTGGAACTACTCGGACGACGTCCGCTCCGGCGCGGTCTTCGAGCCCGGCACCTGCGACGCGGGCGGCCCCTTCACCGGCACGGACTCGCTCAAGCCGGCGGGGGAGTGGATCCGCGACCAGATCCGCACCAGCGGCCTGTCCGCCTGATCCCACGCGACGTCGGGCCCCGAGGACCTGAAGCGGTCCTCGGGGCCCGTTGCCTATTCGGTGGCGATGGTCAGTTCGCCCACGGGATCCACGTCCACGATGATCCGGTCACCCGCTCCGACCTGCTGATCCAGCACCATGCGCGAGAGCCGGTTGCCGACGTTGCGCTGGATGGTCCGGGCCAGCGGCCGCGCGCCGAACTCGGGCTGGTAGCCCTTCTCCGCCAGCCACCGCACCGCCTCGTCGGTGAAGCGGATCGTCATCTCCTGCGCCGCCAACCGCTCCTCGGTCCGCTTGAGCATCAGGCGGGTGATCTGCGCGATCTCGTCCTCGCCCAACTGCTGGAACACGATGACCTCATCGATCCGGTTGACGAACTCGGGCCGGAACTCCTCCTTGAGCCGGCGCATCACCCGGCGCTCGGTGTCGGCGTCCATCTGCCCGCCGTCGGTGAACCCCATCGGCCCACCGCCGGTGATGACCTCCGACCCCAGGTTGCTCGTCATGATCACCACGGTGTTGCGGAAGTCCACGGTCCGGCCCTGGCCGTCGGTGAGCCGACCGTCGTCCAACAGCTGTAGCAGCAGGTTGAACACGTCCGGGTGGGCCTTTTCCACCTCGTCCAGCAACAGGACCGAGTAGGGGTGGCGACGCACCGCCTCGGTCAGCTGACCGGCCTCCTCGTACCCCACGAACCCGGGAGGGGCGCCGGTGAGCCGGCTGGCGGTGTGCCGCTCCTGGAACTCGCTCATGTCGATCCGGACCATGGCCTCCTCGGAGCCGAACAGCGCCTCCGCCAGGGCCCGGGCCAGCTCTGTCTTGCCCACACCGGTCGGCCCCAGGAACAGGAAGCTGCCCACCGGACGATCCGGGTCGCCGAGCCCGGCCCGGTTGCGGCGGATCGCCTCCGACACCGCGGT
Source organism: Nocardiopsis sp. NPDC055551 (assembly GCF_053619415.1). Taxonomy (NCBI): domain Bacteria; kingdom Bacillati; phylum Actinomycetota; class Actinomycetes; order Streptosporangiales; family Nocardiopsidaceae; genus Nocardiopsis; species Nocardiopsis sp. NPDC055551. Next base: position 198,280 of record NZ_JBSHJJ010000015.1, read on the forward strand.
GACCGCCTCGTCCTGACCGACCACCCGGTCGTGCAGCACCTCCTCCAGGTTGACCAGCCGCTCCCGTTCCTCCTGGGTCAGCTGTGACACCGGGATGCCGGTACTGCGCGAGACCACCTCGGCGATGTCGGCCGGTTCCACCTCGGGGACGGCCGACCCGGTTCCGCGCGCCTGGTGCATGTCGCTCCTGGCGGAGTGGATTTCGTCGCGCAGCCGGGAAGCCTTCTCGTAGTCCTCGTCCTGGACCGCGCTCTCCTTCTGCTCCTCCAACTCCTTGAGTCGGGTCTCCAACTCGCGCAGCCCCGTACTGGAGGTCTTCAACCGCAACCGGACCCGCGCACCGGCCTGGTCGACGAGGTCGATCGCCTTGTCGGGCAGGAACCGGTCGGTGACGTAGCGGTCGGACAGCTCGGCGGCCGCCACCAGGCTCTCGTCGCTGAACCGCACCTGGTGGTGCGCCTCGTAGCGGTCGCGCAGCCCGCGCAGGATGTCGACGGTGTCCTCCACCGACGGTTCGGGCACCAGGATGGGCTGGAAGCGACGCTCCAGCGCCGCGTCCTTCTCCACGTTCTTGCGGTACTCGTCCACCGTCGTGGCACCGATGATGTGCAGCTCACCGCGGGCCAGCGCGGGTTTGAGCATGTTCCCGGCGCTGGTCGAACCCTCCGAGGCGCCCGCGCCGACGATCGTGTGGATCTCGTCGATGAAGATGAGCAGTTCCTCGGAGTGGGCGCGGATCTCCTCGACGATGCCGTTGAGCCGCTCCTCGAAGTCGCCCCGGTAGCGGGTGCCCGCCACGATCCCGGACAGGTCCAGTTGGACCAGGCGCCGACCGCGCAGGACGTCGGGGACGTCGTCGTCGAAGATGCGCTGGGCGATGCCCTCCACGATCGCGGTCTTGCCCACGCCGGGGTCACCGATGAGCACGGGGTTGTTCTTGCGCCGCCGGGCCAGCACCTCGATGCACTGTTCGACCTCGTCGTCGCGGCCGACCACGGGGTCCAGACGCCCCTCGCGGGCGAGCGCGGTCATGTCGGTACCGAACTCGTCCAGCGTCGGCGTCCGCGACGGCTCGGCTTCGGGTTGTTCGGCGGAAGGCGCCGGCCCGGCCGCGTTCTGTAGCGACTCGGGGTTCACACCCTGGTCGCGCAGTAGCTGACCGACCGGGTGGTCGGGGTTGACCGCCAACGCGAACAGGATGTGCTCGGGCACGATGGCGGGACTCCGGGTGGCCCGGGAGATCTGCAGGGCGTCGAGCAGTGCCCGCTTGGCCGACGGGGTCAGCCGGGCCGACCCGCGCACCGCGCGCGGGGCCTGGGCGACCGCCTGTTCGATGACGTCCTCCAGTGGCTTGGCGTCCGCTCCGGCGCGCTCCACGAGCTTGCGGGTGGGCGGGTAGTGCAGCAGCGCCCACAATAGGTGGACCGAGTCGACGTCGGCGCCGCCGTTCTCCAGCGCGCGCCGGGCGGCGGCGTCGGCGACCTGGCGGGCCTCGGGGCTCATCAGCTTGGAAAGGTCGACGCGGCGGACGGGTCCGCGGGCGCCGAGGAACCTGGCCAGGAACTCGTCGAAGGACCCGGGTTCTCCACCCGGGCCGTCCGGAAAGTCGTTCGTCATCAGATCGTCTCGTCCCTCGTGCATGTGGTGACAGGCCGCGGTGGTGGCGTGCTCGCCCTGGCGAGCAAGTGCTTGTCGGGCGGTGGCGGAGGCCCGGCGAGGCCGTCCGCCATCCCTGTCTCCACACTCCCCAGGACCCCCACGGCCCACACGTGCAAGGCGGGGTGGTTCGGGTAACCCACCGGTAAGGGGGTCACCATGGAACGCGTCGACCATCTCCCCGACGTAGGGGGTCAACCGACCCGTTCCACGGCCTCCTCCGGTTCGTTCGCACGGTGTCCGCGCAGCACCGCCATCATCACCACGGCCGCGACCGCCAACAGGACACCGCCGGCCCCGGCCGTCACCTGAAGGCCCAGCCCGAACGCCGACGCGGCGGCCTCCCGCAGGGCGGCCCCGGCCGTTGAGCCCAGGTCGTCGGCGGTCGCCAGGGCACCGCCGATACTTCCCCGAGCCGCCTCGGGAACGTCACCGGTGAACGCCCCCGACAGACTCGTGCGGTACACGAGCAGGCCCAGACTGCCCATCAACGCCAACCCCAGCGTCTGTCCCAGGCCCGCGGCCACGTCGGTGACGGCCGAGGCCGAACCGGTGCGTTCCATCGGCACGGAGGACAACGCCAACTGGCTGCCGAGCGTCATCGCCGGAGCGCCGCCGATCGAGGTCACCGTGGTGCCCAGGATCAGCGGCCAGGCGCTGCCCGTGCCGGCTCCCCACAGGATCGTCGCCAACCCGGACACGGCCACCAACATTCCGCCGCCGACCACCACGCCGGTGGTCAGGAATCGGATCAACACCGGGGTGAGCATCGTGCCCACGAAACCGGCCACCGCGGGCACGATGAGCAGCGCTCCCACCAGGCCGGGGGAGATCCCCAACACCGACTGTAGGTACTGCACCAGGAACAGGTCCGTGCCGGCGGCGGCCAGCAGCATGAGGAAGCACATCGTCACCGCCAGCACGAAGATCGGGCGGGCGAACATGCCCGGGTCCATCAACGGGTCCTTCAAGCGTCGCTGCCGTCGCACGAACCACCACAGCAACGCCGAACCCACCACGACGGCGGCGAGCAGCGACGGCCGCGATCCCTGCGCGGCGAGTTCCTGGAGCCCGTACACCAGCAACACCAAAGCCACCGTGGACGACAGCACGCTGGGCACGTCCATGCGCCCCGGATTCGGGTCGCGGTACTCCGGTAGCAGGAACGGCAGGGTGACCAGCGCCAACAGTGCCACCGGAACGTTGACCAGGAACAGCGAACCCCACCAGAAGAACTCCAGCAGCAGCCCGCCCAGGGGCGGCCCCAATGCCATGCCCACGGAGAACGCGCTCAGGTTCAGTGCCACCGCCGTGGCGAACTGCCCGGGGTCGGGGAACATCGACCGCAACAGCGACAGTGTCGACGGGGAGATGGTCGCCACCGACGCGCCGATCAGCGCCCGCGCCACGATCAACGTGGCCGGGTCGGGGGAGAACGCCGCCAGGGTGGAGGATGCCGCGTAGGCCGCCAATCCGATCAGTAGCAGGCGTCTGCGTCCCACCCGGTCACCGAGCCGGCCCATGGTCAGGACCAACCCGGCGCCCAGGAGCTCTCCCACGTGCAGGATCCACAGGGACTGGGTGGCCTGTGGTTGCAGGTCCGCGCCGATCGCCGGCAGTGCCAGGAACAGCACGGACACGTCGTTGGCCATCATGAAGATGGGCAGGGTCAATACGGCCAGACCGACCCAGGCGGCCCGGCCGGCGCGGAGTGGATTCTCTCTCACGGAACTCATGGTTCGCCTTCCGGGTCAGGCGGGATGCGGGGTGAGGGAACGACGATCGCGCAGCGCGTGCGCCCACCAGGTGAGCTGGTCGAGCATGCCGTGGGCGGCCTGCGCCGCCCCCTTGCTCCGCTCATCGTCCGCGGGCCAGCCACCGTCGGCGTCGAACAGTTCCCAGAAGTCGGCGACGTGGACGCAGTCGCGCACCGGGACCGCGCACAGCTCCCCGAAGACCGGACGCAGTTGCTGCACCGCGTGGGCACCGCCGGAGATCCCGCCATAGGAAACGAAACCCACCGGTTTGGCCGCCCACTCGTCGTGGAACCAGTCGATGGCGTTCTTCACCGAGGCGGGAAAACTCCGGTTGTACTCGGGTGTGACGAGGACGAACGCGTCGGCCGCCGCCAGACGTGGACCCAGCGCCGCGACGTCCGGGGGGAGCGGGGACTCCTCCACCATGCGCAGCGGCAGGTCCACGTCGGCCAGGTCGACCACCTCCACCTCCATGTCCGGGCGGGCGCGGGCCAGCCGCACGAACCACCGGGCGGGTGTGGGCCCGAACCGGCCCTCGCGCACACTGCCGACGATGACGACCATCCTGAGCGGTCCCATGTTCACCACATTCCTTCTCGGGCTCTCGATCGATCGCCCCCACCCTCGTCCGAGCCGCACTCGGAACACCCTCGCCTCGCACTCGGTACGGTGAGTGCATGCGTTTCGGTGTGCTTGGACCACTCATCGTCCGGACCGATGACGGTGCCTCCGTCGACGTCCCCGAACGCAAGGTGCGCGTCCTGCTGGGGGCTCTCCTCCTGGCCCGCGGACGCCTGGTTCCCGTGGACACCCTGGTCGACCACCTGTGGGGGTTCGGCGACGCGCCGCTGCGACCCGATCGGGCCCTGCAACGCAAGGTGTGGGCTTTGCGCAGCGCCTTGTCGGCCGCCGAACCCGACGCGGGGGAGCGGGTCCGCTTCCGCTCGGCCGGCTACCTGCTCCACACGGCGGAGGAAGCGGTGGACGCCGAACGGTTCCAGGTGCTGGTCGCCCGGGCCCGCGCCGCCGAGGACCCGGGTTCACGCGCCGGACTGTTCGCCCGGGCCCTGGAGCTGTGGCGCGGTCCGGCTCTGGCCGACCTCGCGGACGAGACGTTCACCGAACCCGCCCGGGCGCGCCTTGAACAGGAATGGCTCACCGCCACCGAGGAGTACGCCCTGGCCCGCCTCGACCTGGGTGAACACCGGCAGGTCGTGCGGGACCTGAGCGAACCGCTGGCGGAGAATCCCCTGCGCGAGCGCCTGGTCGCCGCACGGATGCGTGCCCTGAACGAGGACGGACGTCGGGCCGAGTCCCTGCGCCTCTTCGCGGACCTGGCGCGCGGGCTTCGTGAGGAGTTGGGCGTGGACCCCGGCCCCGAGGTCACCGACCTGCACACACGTATCCTCCGCCAGGAATCCGGCGGTGGTGGGATCCCTCGGCGACGCCTGCCCAGGCCCCTCACCGAGATGCTGGGGCGAGAGGACGACCTGAGCCGGATCCGGTCCCTGCTGGCCCACGAACGACTGGTCACCCTCACCGGGTTCGGCGGGGTCGGCAAGACCCGTTTGGCCACCGCCCTGGCCCACGAACTCGACGGTGACACCCACATGGTCGAGTACGCCGCGCACGCGAGGGGAGCCGATCCGGCCGAGGTCCTCGCCCGTACCCTCGGTCTCCGGGACGAGGGCGAGGGCGGGACCCGTGAACGCCTCGTACGCGGACTGACCGGCCAGGACACCCTCCTGGTGCTCGACAACTGCGAACACCTCCTGGAACCGATCGGTGACCTGGCCGCCCACCTGCTCGCCCGCCTGCCCGACCTGCGCGTCCTCGCCACCAGCCGCGAACCCCTCGGGGTGCCCGGCGAACACCTGCACCCGGTCGGCCCGCTGCCCGTCCCCCCGTCCGTCTCCGACCCCGCCGAAGCGCACGAGTACGCCGCCGTGCGACTCTTCGTGGCGCGCGCCCGCGCGGCCGGCCCCGGGTTCGAGCTCACCGAGACCAACGCCCCCGACGTCGCCCGACTCACCCGCCGACTCGACGGCATCCCCCTCGCCCTGGAGTTGGCCGCCACTCGGATCCGGGCCCTGGGCGTGCACGGGGTGCTGTGCCGCCTGGACGATCGTTTCCGGCTCCTGGCCACCGCCCAGCGCCACCTTCCCCCGCGCCAGCGCACCCTGCGCGCCATGATCGACTGGAGTTGGGACCTCCTCGACGAGCGGGAACGGGTCCTGCTGCGCCGCCTGTCGGTGTTCACCGGCGGCTGGCACCCCGAGGACGCCGAGGCGGTCTGCGCCGACCCCGACCACGATGTGCTCGACCCCCTCACCCGTCTGGTCGACCGCTCCCTGGTGGCCGCCACCGTCGACCCGTGCACCGGCGAAATCCGCCACCACCTGCTGGAGTCCATCGCCGACTACGCCCGCGCGCGTCTGGCGGAGGCGGGGGAGACCCGAGCGCTCAGGGACCGGCACGCCCGCCACTTCTCCCACCTGGCCGAGGAACAGCACGCCACCCTCTTCGGTCCGGACCAAGGGCGGGGTATCCGGCGTCTGGACGCCGAGGCGGCGAACCTGTACGCGGCCGTGGACCACGCGGTCGCCGTCGGCGAAGCGAAGACCGCCCTGGAGACGGCGGGCGGTCTGACCTGGTCCTGGTACCTGCGCGGCCGCTATCGGGAGGGGTTGCGCGTGCTCACCCTGGCCCGCGTCGTCGACGGCGCCGACGCCCACCCGGGACTCCACGCGACGGTCGAGGCCACCACCACCGTGTTCGAGATCCTCAACGACATCGGCCACGACCACGCCCAACGGGCCCGCGCCGCCCTGGAGTCGGGCCCGGAAACACCCCTGATCCGGGCCCGACTGGCGTTGATGCTCGGGCTCGCCCTGCAGAGCCGGGGCGATCAGGACGTCAGCGAGGAACTCGTCGGCCTGGCGCCGGCCACCTTCCGCGAACACGGTGACGATTGGGGCCTGGGCGCCGCGCTGGTCGCCCAGGCCTCCCACACCCTGGGGCGCGGCGACCTCGCCCGCGCCGAACGGCAGGGCCGTGAGGCGCTCGACCTGTTCGAGCGACTCGGCGACTCCTGGGGTGGGATGAACGCCCGTGGGGTCCTGGCGGTCCTCGCCGAGATCCGGGGCGAGTACGGGCGTTCCCGTCGTCTGCACGAGGCCGCCCTGGCGGACGCCGAGGAACTGGACCTGACGGTGGAGGTCGCCGGATCGCTGTCCGGGCTGGGACGTCTGGCCCTGTTGGAAGGCGACCTGGACCGCGCCGACGCGCTCCATCGCCGCTCGGCCGACCTGGTCCGGGGCCAAGGCGGTATCGCCGAACGTCAACACGCCCAGATGGGACTGGCGCTGTCCGCCCGCCGCAGGGGCCGGCTCGACGAGGCGGAGGCCTATCTGACCGAACTGGTCGACTGGTCGCGGCGGGTGCGGTGGTGGCCCGGCACCGCGCTGACCCTGTGCGAACTGGGGTTCGTCGCGGAGTTGCGCGGGGACGCCGATGAGGCGCTGCGCCTGCACACCGAGGGGTTGGTCACGGCACGCGGCACCGATGACACGCGAGCCATCGCCCTGGCCCTGGAGGGGATCGCCGGGGCGTACACGCTCACCGGACGCCTCGAAGAGTCCGCACGTCTGCTGGGCGTCGCGACCCGGGCACGCGAGTCCTCCGGGGCGCCCATGCCCGCCGCCGAACGCGGCGACGTCGACCGCGTCGAAACGCTGTTGCGCGCCGACCTGGATGAGGTGGCCTTCGAAAAGGCATTGCGGGAGGGCCGTGGGAGTGCCCTGCCACAGGTGGTCGCCGAGTTGATCGGCGATGCCGGCCGGTGATCCCGAAGGCCCACCTGAGAGGATGGGCCCCATGAACAGCGTGGGCGCGCGGCCTCAGGACGCCTGTTCCCGGCGATCCCCTCTCTGGTCGTCAGTGCCGACCGAATCTGAATGATCACTGTCACAGGAGGAGAACACTGCGGACTTTGTGTGACTACTGGCCACCTGACCGGTGTCGATGCTAGCCTCGCGGTGATTCCCTACCCATTCGGTCTGTTTTTGTAGGAGTCCGTTCTTGAGCACCGACAGCACCAACGAGCAGTCCTGGTCCTTCGAGACCCAGCAGATCCACTCCGGGGCCGAGCCCGACCCCGCCACCAACGCGCGGGCGACGCCCATCTACCAGACGACCTCCTACGTCTTCCGGGACACCCAGCACGGTGCGGACCTGTTCAGTCTGGCCGAGCCGGGCAACATCTACACCCGGATCATGAACCCCACCCAGGACGTTCTGGAGCAGCGTTTGGCCGCCCTGGAGGGCGGTGTCGGAGCGGTCGCCTTCGCCTCCGGCTCGGCGGGGATCACCGCCGCGATCCTCAACCTCGTCAGCGCCGGCGACCACATCGTCTCCAGCCCCCTGCTCTACGGCGGGACCCACAACCTCTTCCAGCACACACTGCCCAAGCTCGGCGTGCAGGTGTCCTTCGTCGAGGACCAGAACGACCCCGAGGCGTGGCGCGCCGTCACCCGCCCCGAGACCAAGCTCTACTTCGCCGAGAGCCTGGCCAACCCCGGCGGTAACGTCCTGGAGGTGCGCGCGGTCGCCGACACCGCCCACGAGGTGGGTGTCCCGCTGATGGTGGACAACACCGTTCCCACGCCCTACCTCCTGCGGCCCATCGAGCACGGCGCCGACATCGTCGTGCACTCGGCCACCAAGTTCCTCGGCGGCCACGGCACCACCGTCGCCGGTGTGGTCGTGGACGCCGGCACCTTCGACTTCGGCGCCCACGGCGACCGCTTCCCCGGTTTCGTCGAGCCCGACCCCAGCTACCACGGCCTCAAGTACTGGGAGGCCCTCGGCCCCGGTGCCTTCGCCGCCAAACTGCGGGTCCAGGTGCTGCGCGACACCGGCGCGGCCATCGCCCCGCTCAACTCCTTCCTCATCCTGCAGGGCATCGAGACCCTTTCCCTGCGCATGGAACGGCACGTCGCCAACACCAAGGCGCTCGCCGAATGGCTGGAGTCCCGCGACGAGGTCGAGCGCGTCCACTACGCCGGCCTGCCCTCCAGCCCCTTCTACGAGCAGGCGCAGAAGTACCTGCCCAAGGGCGCCGGAGCAGTGCTCTCCTTCGAGTTGCGCGGCGGAGTGGATGCCGGGCGCGCCTTCGTCGACGGCACCGAGCTGTTCAGCCAGCTGGTGAACATCGGCGACGTGCGCAGCCTCATCGTTCACCCGGCCAGTACCACGCACAGCCAGCTCTCTCCTGAGGCGCAGGCCGCCGCCGGGGCCACCCCCGGGCTGGTCCGTCTCTCCGTCGGGCTGGAGCACATCGACGACCTGCGAGCCGACCTCGAACTCGGTTTCCGGGCGGCCAAGGCTCACCAGTGACCGAGCGATCCGATGCTTTCGCCTCCCGTCCCCACCACGGTGGGTGGCGGGAGGGTGATCCGGTGGGCGAACGCCGCTGGGTCCACATCGAGGAACCCTTGGAGCTGGAGTCGGGCGAGCGGCTACCGGACGTACGTCTGGCCTACCAGACCTGGGGGCGCCCGAACACCTCGGGCACCAACGCCGTCCTGGTGCTGCACGCCCTGACCGGCGACGCCCACGTGACGGGTTCCGTCGGGCCGGGGCAGCTCAGCCCCGGCTGGTGGGAGGGGGTGGTCGGCCCCGGGCTCGCCCTGGACACCGACCGCTACTACGTGGTCGCCCCCAACGTCCTGGGCGGTTGCCAGGGAAGCACCGGACCCTCCTCGATCGCCCCCGACGGGCGGCCCTGGGGAAGTCGTTTCCCACGCATCACCCTGCGCGACACCGTACGGGCCGAAGAGCACCTGGCCGCCGAACTGGGCATCGACACCTGGGCGGCGGTCATCGGCGGATCCATGGGCGGCATGCGTGCCCTGGAGTGGGCGACCACCCACCCCGACCGGGTGCGTGGCGCCCTGATCCTGGCCTGCCCGGCGGCCACCACCGCCTGGCAGATCGCCTGGGCCGCACCACAACTGCGCGCGATCCAGACCGACCCGAATTGGGCCGGAGGCGACTACCACGACACCGACCGGGGCCCGGTGGACGGACTCGGTGTGGCCCGCCGCATCGCGCACGTCACCTACCGGGGTGCCGAGGAGATCGACACACGTTTCGGCCGCGACGCCCAAGGTGACGAGAACCCCGCCGAGGGCGGCCGGTACGCCGTGGAGTCCTACCTGGACCACCAGGCGGGCAAGCTCGTCGGTCGCTTCGACGCCGCGAGCTACGTGCTGCTCACCCAGGCGATGAACGGTCACGATGTCGGGCGTGGGCGTGGTGGCGTTCCCGCCGCGCTCGCCCGTATGCCCGAACGGACCATCGTCGCGGGCGTGACCAGCGACCACCTGTACCCGCTCGCCCAACAGGACGAGATCGCCCGCATGCTCCCGGTCCCCGGCCGGGCGCGAGTGATCGATTCACCTTACGGGCACGACGGTTTCCTCATCGAGGCCGCTCAGGTATCAGGCCTGGTCAAAGAGCTTTTGGAGGGTTAAGCCTGGGCGGTGGGTCGGGGCATCTGGCCTCGCCTGTCGTCGTCGGGTGTGTGGGTGGGGCGCCTCGGGTAGAGGCTCTTCCGGTGGTCTGGCGGGGTGGGGGTGGGTTCTCCCTCCTTCCCCGCCGCGTGATTGTTGCCGCCCGCAC